>NZ_JBNCKR010000006.1:0-386749 GCF_049841645.1 Micromonospora sp. DT43
GGAGACCTCTTCAGTTATCGATCATCGCCACGCCGTGACCTCACCAGGCCCACGCCCACTTACGAAACACGGGCTAGTCGCCGGAGGTTGAGCCGGTCGGCGAGGGCGCCGCTGAAGGGGCCCAGCAGCGACGGCGCGAGATCTCCGACGAGCAGCAGGAGGGAGACCGCCAGTGCCTTCCCCGTCGTCTCGGCGACGTGGAACATGAGCGCGACAAGGCTGAGTGAATCGCCTGCGTACGAGACGAGCCGGGCCGAGAACAGAGCGCGAAAGGGTCGACTGCGGCGAAGCAGTTGCGTGGGGCGCAGCGAGTCACCGCCTGCCGCTGCGCCGGACATCGTGAGTTCCCCCGATTCGTGGAGGTGAGCAGGGGCACGAAACGTGTTGCCGTTGCCGCACCGATGCGGGGCGCGGATGCGCCACGAACAGCGCCGTTCACCGACCAGCCTTCCGGATGAAGATAGCCATTGCGGCGTCGCAGAGCGTGTGATTAACGCCGGCGCCGGTCAGCGGACGCCGGCGGGTTCGGCCGGTTGCGGGTTGCGGGGTCGGCGGCCAGGTGAGCCGGCGTACGCCGGGCACCAGCGACGTGCCGGCGCAGGAGGCCAGGACCAACAGGCCGGCGACCGCCAGGGGTACGGGCGCCGAATCCACTCAGCGGGCCTGCGCCCAGCCGACGAAACGCGGGGTCAGGTCGGGTAGCGCCACACCGGGGTTGAGCACGGTGAGGTCGGCTTCGGCCTGCTTCTGGACTGTCGCCAGGTGCGTCAACAGACCTGGGCGATCCTCGCGGTACTCGCCGAGCAGACGCAGCTTCGCGGTCGAGCACGGCCAGAGGATGCCGCAGGCCGGGCAGCGCCACGACGGGCGCAAGGGGGAGTGCGTCGACCTCCTGGCCCTTCCTTCGGTGTGTGGCACGGGTTCTCCTCCTGGGTCGGCTGCTGGAAGCGGGGCCGCCTCTGGTCGCGGAAGCGGCCCCGCCACGAACGCGTCCGCCGGGTTCGGATCCCTGCCGGCCGCGCCGTCTATACCGCACTTTCCCGTGAGTCTCTGGACAAGCACACAGCGTTACGTAATCTCCTTGGCGCAGCCCTTTTGCTCCCAGGAAGGAACGGCATGAACCATGCCTTTGTCGCAGCGCTCGCCGAGGCGGGTCATACGGCCGAGAGCCTCGCCGATCGGATCGGCGTGCACCCGAAGACCGTTGCCCGGTGGGCGAACCCGGGCCACGTGCCCCAGAGCCGGCACCGCGCGAGCGTCGCCGAGCTGCTGGCGCGCGACGCCGAGGCACTGTGGCCGGATGCCCTTCGTCGTCGCGAACCGGTGTGGTTCCGGCCCTGGGTCGACATCGAACGTGAGGCGGTGACGCTGCGGTCGTTCCAGTTGGCGTGGGTGCCGGGGCTGCTCCAGACCGAGGCGTACGCCCGGGCGACCCTGGCCGGCGGCGTGCTGACGCCGGACGCGGTCGACGAGTTCACCGCGGCGCGGATCGGCCGGCAGTCGATTCTCGACCGGGACGCCGACGGGCCGCTGCTCATCGCCCTGCTCGACGAGGGGGTGCTGCGCCGGCGCGTCGGCGGCGACCGCGCGCTGATGGCGGCGCAGCTCACGCGCCTGCTCGACTACGTGGAGACGGACACCGTGCAGCTCCAGATCGTGCCGTCGGACGCGCCCAGCTACCCCGGGCTCGACGGGCCGTTCAGCATCGCGGACCTGCCGGACGGCTCGCGGGTCGCGCACGTCGACAGCGCCGCACAGGCGCAGATCCTCGACCAGACATCGGAGCTTGTTAGCCTGGAACGGCGGTGGGAGCGCATTCGCGGCGAGGCGCTGCCCCGAGGGCGTTCCTTGGACCTTCTCAGAGAAGCGGCGGCATCATGGACCTGACCGGGGCGCGGTGGCGCAAGAGCACGAAGAGCGGCGGCAACGGTGGTGACTGCGTCGAGGTCGCCGACAACCTCCCGGGCGTGGTCCTCGTCCGGGACACGAAAGATCGCGACGGCGCGAGGCTCACGTTCAGTCCGCAGGCGTGGCGGAGCTTCGTCGCCAGGGCACGCGACGCCCGCTGACCGTCCACATCGCGCGCACCGCACGGGCCGACCCGATGTGATCACCGCACGCCGGCCGGTTCGGCCGCCTGCGGTGGCACGCCCGTCGGCCAGGTGAGCCGACGTACGCCGGGCACCAGCGACGTGCCGGCGCAGGAGGCCAGGACCAGCAGGCCGGCGACCGCCAGGGGTACGGGCGCGCCGAACGCCTCGGCGGCCAGGGGCGCCAGCGCGTAGCCCAGCGGCATCGCGCCCATCGAGACCAGCCAGTCGTATGAGGTGACCCGGGCCAGGACCTCGGGGGGAAACTGGTGCTGCACGACTGTCTCCCAGACCGGGTTGAGGTAGCCGAGGGCGGTAAGCGCCACGGCGTACGCGACGATCACGGCCGGGGCGGGCGCGGCGACGGCGAGCAGGAACAGCGGCACGGCATAGCTGGCGAGCCCGAGGTTGGCCAGCAGCACCGGCCGGCGGAGCCGGACCCGCCCGGCCAGCAGCGAGCCGGTGAGCATGCCGATCGCGCCGGCCTGTAACAGCAGCACCCAGGTCGCCTCCCCGCCGAGACGGTCGATGGCGATGGCCGGCCCGAGGGTCATCAGCACAGCGGCAGCACCGTTCCACACACCGTGCCCGAGCAGGCTGGTCCAGAACCAGTCGCGGGCGCGAACCTCGCCGAAGCCGTGGCGCAGGTCGGTGAGGATCGAGCGGCGCGGCACCGGAACGTGGCTGACCCGCACGAGTGCGAGCAGGGCGGCGCTGAGCGCGAACGACCCGCTGTCGATGACGAACGCCCAGCCGGGCCCGGCGGCCCAGATCAGCACACCTGCCAACGCGGGCCCGAGCAGCCGGCTGGCGTTGGCGGTGACCCCCATCAGGGCGTTGGCCCGCTGCCGGTCGGCCGGGTCGACGGTGCCGGCGACCAGGGGCGATGCGGTCGGAATGGCGAACGCCGACGCGGTGCCGCCGAGCGCGGAGGCCACCACGACTGTGGTCAGCGACGGGTCACCGTCGAGCAGCTGCACGCCGACCGCCAGTTGGGTCACGCAGCGGACCAGGTCGGCCAGCAGGGCGACGCGGCGAGCGGCGAACCGGTCGGCGACGACGCCGCCGAGCGGCAGGAGGAGCAGCCGGGGCACCATCGCCGCGGCGAGGACGACTGCCAACGCCCCGGTCGAGCCGGTCGCGCGCAGCACGGCCAGGGCGAGCGCCGCGGGCACCACCGCGTCCCCGACGGCCGAGACGGTACGGCCGAGGAACAGCAGCCGGAAGGGGCGGGTGCGCAGGGGGTGAGCCATACCGAGCAACATACTTCGACGCCAAACCTTTCGGCAATGAATATTTCGTCGGTGAGCTAAGCTGGCGCCCGTGACCGACACCCCGGACGCCGTCGACCGGCACGTCGAGCGCTGGCTACCCGTGGTGCCCGACCTCGACGTGGACGTCGAGGGCGCGGTGACCCGGATGATCCACCTGACCCGGCACCTGCGCGCCGTGAAGGAGCGGGTCCTGGCCGACCTCGACCTGCCGCCACACGAGTACGACACCCTGCACGCCCTGGCCGGCCGGCGCGGCCGGGCAGCTCCCTCGGACCTCGCCGCGGACCTGGCGGTGGCCCCCGCCTCAATCACCGCCCGCGTCGACACCCTGCTGCGGCGGGGCTTCGTGCGCCGCATTCCGTCCACAGTCGACCGTCGTCGGGTGGACGTGGAGCTCACCGACGCGGGCGAGGCCGCATGGCGCGGGGCGATCAAGGTCCAGGGCGCCGAGGAACACCGACTGCTCGGCGCGCTGACGCCGACCGAGCGGCGGTTGCTGTCCGACCTGCTGCGTCGCGTGCTGCTCGTCAGCGAGCAACCGGTCGACGCGCCGTAGACCGGCCATCGAGCGGGCGCACCGCGCCGGCCGTCTACGACACCGACGACCCCACAGTCACGCCGGCACACCCGCGTCGCGGCACCGTCCGGCTGGCACCCCAGCAGGCCCTCCTGCTGGCCGACCTCTGAGCAACGAAGGGAGTTTCGATGTCCCTCCACATCCAACCCTTCCAGGTGCGGGTACCGGAATCCGACCTGCACGAGTTGCGCACCCGGCTGGCGCGCACCCGCTGGCCCGAGCCAGCGCCGACCCCCGACTGGTCACACGGGATGCCGCTGGAAGTGGTGCAGGACCTGTGCCGGTACTGGACCGAGGACTACCAGTGGCGCGCCACCGAGGCGCGGCTCAACGCTGTCCCGCAGTACCTGGTCGACGTCAACGGGACGCGGGTGCACGTGCTGCACGCCCGCTCCCCACACCCCGGCGCGCTGCCGCTCGTGCTTACCCACGGCTGGCCCGGCTCGGTGCTCGAACTGCTCGACCTCGTTGCGCCACTGACCGACCCGGTCAGCCACGGCGGTGCCGCCGTCGACGCCTTCGACGTGGTGATCCCCTCCGTGCCGGGGTACGGCTTCAGCACCAGACCGACAACAAGTGGTTGGGGCGTCCAGCGCATCGCCGCCACCTGGGCACAGCTGATGGCCGGCCTTGGCTACACCCGCTACGGCGCGACCGGAAGCGACTGGGGCACCAGCATCTCCAGCATGCTCGGTGCGCTGGACGCCGAACATGTGGCCGGCATCCATCTCGTTCCGCCCCTCGCCGGCCCGGACTCGGAAACGGACGACGACTTCACCGACGCCGAACGGGAAGCGCTGGACCGGATGCGGGAACGCGGACGAACCTCGTCGGCGTACTCGGAGATCCATCGCACCGCTCCACAGACCGTCGGCTACGCCCTGCTGGACTCCCCGGCCGGGCTGTGCGCCTGGATGGGCGAGAAACTGATCGCCTGGAGCGATCACAGCCTCCGACGGGCCGACGACCTACCGGGCGCGCTGTCGCGGGACCAGATCCTCGACCAGGTCACGCTGTACTGGCTGACCGGCACCGCCGCGTCCTCGGCACGGCTCTACGCGGAGAGCATCGACACGGTGTCAGGCTGGATCAGCGGCGCGTCCACCGACACGATCCACGTGCCCGTCGGTGCGTCCATCTTCCCCGCCGAGGTGCCGCGACCCTCCCGCCGCTGGGCCACCCGGCGCTACCCGGACATCCGCTACTGGATGGAACACGACCGCGGCGGTCACTTCCCGGCCCTTGAGGTGCCCGACCTACTGGTGCAGGACCTGCGTACCTTCTTCCGCCCGCTGCGGTAGCGCGTACACCGGAAAAATCGCGTGGCGGTCCGCGTACCCCTGATGCGAGGGTGACCGGCATGACTGCCCATGCTCTGGCCGGGGCCCTGGCCGACGACGCACGGCGACGGATCTTCGCGGCGATCGTGCTGGGGTCGACAAGCGCGGCCGAGGTCGCCCAGCGGTCCGGCCTACCGACGCGGGCCGTGCTCACCGGGCTGCGCCGGCTGGCCGACGCGGGCCTCGTCGCCGGCGCGGACGGCGCGCTCACTGTCGACGAGGCGTCGCTGCGGGCGGCTGCGCGCGACGGTCGCCCGGCCGACGACGCCGAGCCGGCCGACGATCCGGTGCTGCGCACGTTCCTACGCGCGGGCGTCCTGGTGGGACTGCCGGCGCAGCGCGGCCGGCGGCGGGTGCTGCTCGCGCACATCGCGCAACACTCGTTCGAGCCGGGGACGCGCTATCCCGAGCGGGCCGTCGACGACGCGCTCAAGCCGTGGTGCGCCGCCGGCGGATCGGACCACGCCACCCTGCGCCGCTACCTCGTCGAGGAACGGCTGCTCACCCGCGAGCACGGCATCTACCAGCGGGTCGCGGAGGAAAAGCCGTTGACCGGGCACTGATGATCGACAGGTGACCATTACCATTCGGCCCGCCTGGGTGACCGCCACCGTCCGTCCCGACCATCCGGACGCGACAGACCTGCTGCGCGAGTACATGACGGAGATGGTGGTGCGCTACCACGGCCGCCCGGCCCGACCGGGCGAGGTCGACGAGGCGCTGACCGAGATGCCCAGCGACGATCTGGCGTACCCCGGGGGTCTGCTCCTGCTCGCTTACCGCGACGGGGTCCTGGCCGGCTGCGCCGGGCTGCGGTGGCATCCCGACTGGGCCGAGCTGACCCGCGTGTTCGTTCGGCAGGCGCATCGGGGCGCGGGTGGGGGCGCCGCCCTGCTGGCCGCCGTCGAGCAGTCGGCGCGGGCGGCCGGCGCGGACCGGATCCGCCTCGACACCCGCTCCGACCTGGTCGAGGCCCGCGCCCTGTACGCCCGGCACGGCTACGCCGAGATCCCCGCGTACTCGCAGGGCCCGTACGCCGAGCACTGGTTCGAGAAGCGCCTGAGCTGACCGCTTGACGGCCGCGCGAACTCATCACCTTCACGCGCGCCGGCAGATCAACGCCTGAGAGCCTCAACGGCGGGCGGGGGGTAGAGCGCGGCGAGGGCGTGGGCGGTGCTGGCGAGCCGCTCCCGCAACTCGGGCGGGGCGAGCACCTCCGCCTGCGCGCCGAGCTTGAGCATCTCCACGCAGCCGTGTCGGATCGACTCGATCGGCACGGTCGTCGTGACCCAGCCGTCCGCGTCCGGCGCGTCGGCCCGGTCCTGCGCCGCCCGGCTCATCACGGGCGGAAACAGGTAGGTCGTCTGCGCCAGCGCCGCCACGGTCATCCGCACCCGGGCCTCGGCGCGGTACACGCCCTGCTCGTAGCGCGCGGCGTGCTCCTGCCAGGCGCCCGCCAGGTCGAACCCGGCCGGCCGCTCGGCGGGTTCGTCGAGGACCGTCAGGTCCAGGATCGCGCTCACCCGGTAGGTGCGCACCTGCCCGGACGCGGCGGCGACCAGGTACCAGCGGCCGGCCTTGAGCACCACGCCGAGGGGGTCGAGGGTCCGGGTCACCTCCCGGGGGCGCCTGCCACCGCTGGTAGCGCACGGTGACGCGACGGTCCTCCCACACGGCCGTCGCCAGCGCGGCCAGGTGCGGTGTCGGCTCGGGTTCGCGAAACCAGCTCGGCGCGTCCAGGTGGAACCGCTGCCGGATTCGGGCGCCCCCGTCGGCGAGGTCGGTCGGTAGCGCGGCGCGCAGTTTCAGCTCCGCCGTGGCCAGCACCGAGCCCAGGCCCAGCTCGGCGGCCGGGCCGGGCATGCCGGCCAGGAACAACGCCTCGGCCTCACCTGCGGTCAGGCCGGTGAGCCGGGTGCGGTAGCCGTCGAGGAGGCGGTAACCGCCGGTCGGGCCACGCTCGGCGTACACCGGCACGCCGGCGGCCCCCAGCGACTCCACGTCGCGGTACACCGTGCGAACCGACACCTCCAGGGCGTCGGCCAGTTCGGTGGCGGTCATCCGCCCCCGGGCCTGCAGGAGCAGCAGCAGGGAGACCAGCCGGCTGGCACGCACCGTGCGACGGTAGCCGACACCGTCCGCGCCGCCGCACGCGCCGGCCTCGGCGCGCCTGCGTGGCAATCCCATCCGCTGCTGAGAACCTTTTTCACATGGTGTCCTCCGACGCTCCCGTGCTCTCCCGCCCCTCCGCCCGACCGGCCCTGTCCGGCGGGCCGGTCGACGTCACCGAGGCGTGGCTGCGCAACCGTCGGTTGTCCGAGCACACCCGCGACGCCTACCGGCGCGACGTCACCGGGTGGCTCGGCTGGTGCGCCGGCCGGGATCTGGATCCGCTGCGGGCCACCTTCCTGCACGTCAACGAGTACGCCCGCGCGCTGGAGTCCACTCTCGTGGCCCGCAGCGGCCGACCCTTGACCCCGGCGACAGTGGCCCGCCGACTGTCGGCGCTGTCCAGCTGGTACGACTTCCTCGTCAAGCTCGGCGGTGTGCCGGCCAACCCGGTCTCCGGCGCGGACCGGCCCCGCGTCGACCGGGACCACTCCGCCACCGTCGGGCTCACCCCGGAGGAGGTGGACGCGCTGCTCACCGCCGCCGACGCGGAGACCGGCCCGACGGCGGCCCGCAATCGGGCGGCGATCGCGCTCCTGGCCGATCTCGGCCTGCGGGTCGGGGAGCTGGTCTCGCTGGACCTGACCGACCTCGGCACCGAACGCGGGCACCGCAGCGTGCGCTTCGTCGGCAAGGGCGGCAAGCAGCGTCGCCGCGCCCTCACCCCGGGCACCGCCTACGCGGTGGACGCGTACCTGGCCCAGCGGGCCGCCACGACCGGCGTACCGGTGACACACCTGACCGGGCCCCTGCTGGTCACCGCCAGCGGCGCCCGGCTCGACAGGCACTCGGTGTTCCGGATGGTCCGCCGGCTCGCCCGGGCCGCCGGCATCCCGGCGTGGGCGCGGCTGTCCCCGCACTCGCTGCGCCACGCGTTCGCCACCACCGCCCGCTCCGAGGGTGTTCCCCTCGAAGACGTGCAGGACGCCATGGGCCACGCCGATCCACGCACCACCCGCCGCTACGACCGGGACCGGCACAACCTCGACCGCGACCCGGCGTACGCGGTGTGGGCCGCCCGGTCGCGCCGCCGCGGCTGACTGTCTGACCCCCGGCCTACGGTCGGCGGATGAGACACGGACTGGAGATTCCCTGCGGCGGCGGCGACGTCGCGGTGTCCACCCTGGTCGAGCTGGGTGAGCTGGCCGAGAGCGCCGGGTGGGACGGGGTGTTCCTGGAGGATTACGTGATCCACTACTCCGGCGACGACCCGTCCACCTACGACCCGTGGCTGGTGCTCACCGCGATCGCCGGGCGCACCGACCGGGTGCGGCTGGGCACCACTGTCACCGCGCTGCCCCGCCGCCGCCCCGCGAAGCTGGCCCGCGAGGTGCTGACCCTCGACCACCTGAGCGCGGGCCGGGCCACCGTGGCCGTCGGTGTCGGCGACCCCGGCGACCGGGGCCTTGCCGCGTTCGGCGAGCCGACCGAGCTGGCCGTGCGCGCCGCGATGCTCGACGAGGGTCTCGACCTGCTGACCGGCCTGCTCGGTGGTGAGCGGGTCGACCATCGGGGCACCCACTACCGCGCCGAGCAGGTGGCGCTGCGGCCACCGCCCGTGCAGTCGCCCCGCGTGCCGGTCTGGGTCGGCGGCAGCACGCAGGCCGGGGCGGTGCGCCGCCGGGCGGCCCGCGCCGACGGCATCGTGCCGTACAAGCTCACCGACACCGACGGCTGGGCCGACTTCACCCCCGACGAGGTCCGCGACCTCGTCGCGGCCCTGCCCTCGACCCGGGCCGACGGCCAGCCGTTCGACGTGGCGATCGGCGGGCGACGCCGCCGCCCGGACGAGCGCGCCGAGCGGGCCTACCACCGTGAGTTGGCCGCCGCCGGGGCCACCTGGTGGCTGGAGTACGTCCCGGTGGGTGACCCGGCGGCGATGCGGGCCGCGGTGGCCCGCGGCCCGCTGCGCTGAGCGCCCTGCCTCAGGTCAGCCCTGCGGGCGGGGGCAGATGCAGAACGGCTGCCCGATCGGGTCCAGCAGCACCACCCAGCGGTCGCCGCCGGGTTGGAACTCCGGCTTCGACGCGCCGGCGGCGACGAACTCCTTCTCGGCCACCGCCAGGTCGTCGACGTAGAGGTCGAGGTGGTAGCGCTTCTGTGCGGCCGGGTCCGGCCAGGCCGGCGGCTGGTAGCCCTCCACCAGGCCGAAGCCGATGGACGCGCCACCACCGCTGATCATGGCGTACTCGGCTTGGCTGTGGGTGATCTCCCAGCCCAGCGCCCGGTGGTAGAAGGCGGCGTGCGCGGCCGGGTCGGAGCTGTCCAGGTTGACCATCGCGAGGTCGGCGGTTGTTGTCATGCGGGCAGTCTGCCCCGACGTACCTGCCAACCAGTGTCAGGTACGTCGGCGGTTCCTCGACCGGCCCGCAGCGACGCTCAGCAGAGCAGGTCCAGGTGGTGGTGGGCGTCCTCGGCGATGTCGTCGTGGCGCAGCCACCGTCGCGCCCACAGCCGGGCGGCCAGTTCCGCCTGCTCGTCGCCCCACGCGGCGTGCTCCACGAGCAGGGCGGCGGTCAGCGCGTACGCCAGGCGCAACGCCAGGCCGCGCGCGCCCGCGAGCACCCCCGCCGAGCCCGGGTCGGCCGTCACCGCCGCGATGGTGTCGTCCAACTGCGCGGCGGCGGTGGCCAGGGTGTCGGCCAGGGCGGGCGACAGCGGCCGGGCCAGGTCGACGGCGGCGGCCAGTCGGCTCAGCAGTGGCGCGCCGGCGTCCTCCCGGGTCAGCGCGCGCAGCACGTCCAGGGCCAGCACGTTCGTGGTGCCCTCCCAGATCGGCAGCACCTGCGCGTCGCGCAGCAGCCGGGGTACGCCGGTGTCCTCCACGTAGCCGGCGCCGCCGAAGCTCTCCACGTACTCGCTCGCGGAGCTGACGGCGAGCCGCCCGGTGGCCAGCTTCGCCAGCGGCGCCACGATGCGCAGTTCCGCCGCGGCCTCCGGGTCGGCGCCGACCTCGACCCGCCCGAGCAGCGCGAACGCGTGTCCCGCGAGGGCGAACGCGCCCGCCGCGTCGACCGCGAGGGTGCCCAGCGTGGCCCGGTGCAGCGGCGAGGACGCCAACGCGCCACCCGCCACGTGCCGCGCGTCGGCGTAGGCGCGGGCGTAGGCGAGGCCCCGTCGCATCCCGCCGGCCGCGGCGGCGGCGTTGTGCACCCGGGTCACCACGACAAGGGTCATCGCCCGGACCAGGCCGGGCACCGTCGGGTCGCCCAGCGGCACCGCGTACGCGTCGCGCAGGCCGATCTCGGCGGTCGGCAGCGCTCGGGTGCCGAGCTTGTCCTTGAGCCGGTGCACGATGACACCGGGGGCGGGCCCGTCCGGTGCACCGCCACCGATCAGCGGCGAGTCGACCGCGTAGCGGGGTACGAGGAACGGGGCGAGCACCCGGCTGCCGCGCCCGGCGCCCTCGGGACGGGCCAGCGCCACCGCCATCGCGGCGTCGGCGGCCGAGCAGAACCACTTCTCCCCGGTCAGCCGCCACGAACCGTCGGCGGCGGGTCGGCCGATCGTGGCGGAGCGGCCCAGGTCGGAGCCGCCCTGCGCCTCGGTCATCCACTGCCCACTGGTGATCGCCGTGGCCGGGTCGGTGGAGATCAGCCGGGGCAGCCACGCGTCGCGGACACCGTCGTCGACGTCGGGGAGGCTGAGCAGCGCCGCCGCACCGTCGGCCATCGCCACCGGGCAGGAGAACGTCGCCGACTCCGGCCCGTACAGGTGCAGCAGCGCGTGTTGCACGACCCGTGCGGCGGCGCCCCAGGTGCCGCGCGCGTCGGGAAGGTAGGGCAGCGCCACCACGGCGTGGCGGGCGGCGGCGGCGCGCTGCGCCTGCCAGCCGGCGGACACCTCGATCCGGTCGACGCGGGCGCCCCAGGGGTCGTAGCGGACCAGCGTCGGCGAGTGTGCCTCGGCGTCGGCGTGCGCCGCGCGCAGCGGCCCGGTGACGTCGGCGGCCAGGTCGGCGAGGCGGCCCTTCGCGGCCGCGTGTCCGTCCGGGCCGAGGTGACGTTCCAGCCAGGACCGCAGCAGGGCGTCACCGGCGTACGGGTCGGCGGGGGGTGGTACCGGCTGCACGAAGCGGCTCATCGATCGGCTCCCTGGCGCTGCGGGGGTGTGCGCCGACGGTAGACGATGGGTGACCGCGTCGAATAGGGGCCCAGTTTCCGGCATGTCACGCCTGTTTGCGATGACCTTCTCTACGGTCGGTAGTCGTGGGTGCCGGTCAGTCGTGGAGCCGATCGGCCCGGCGACGCCGCCCGATGCACGTCGGGCTGGCCTTCGCCGGGTTCGGCATGGCGCTGTGCTGCGTCGGGGTGGCCGGGCTGGGGGCGTGGAACCTGCAGACGGTGCGGCAGGCCGCCGGTCCGATCCGGGAGACCGCCGACGGTTTCCTCAGCGAGGTGACTCTCGGCGACAGCGACCAGGCGTACGACCGGCTCTGCGCGGACGCGCGTACCCGCTGGAGCGCGATCGGCTTCACCAGTTGGGTGCGGACGCCACCGATGGTGACCGACTACGAGATCACCGACGTGTCGGTGTCCACCAAGGGTGGGCGTCCGCGCGGCACGGTGACCGTGAAGGTGACCCGCGACGGCGGCATCAGCGAGGAACGCCGCCTGCCGGTGGTCCGCGAAGGCGGCGACTGGAAGGTGTGCGGTGACCCGTTCTGAGTCGCCGAACGGCGAACCGGCGCATCCCCGGTGGCTGCGGAAGCGGCAGGGGGTCGAGCCGACCACCTCGACCGAACTCTTCTTCGACCTGGTCTTCATCTTCACGATCACCCAGCTGTCGCACTACCTGATCGAGCACCCGAACTGGCGTGGCGCCGAACGGACCGCGTTGCTGCTGGCGCTGGTCTGGTTCGTGTGGATCTACACCACCTGGCTGACCAACTGGCTGCACCCGGACCGGGGTCCGGTGCGGGCGATGCTGATCGGGGTGGCGCTGGGCAGCCTGCTGTTGTCGGCGGCGATCCCGCAGGCGTTCGCCGGGACCGGCCTGCTGTTCGCGGTGGTCTACGTGAGCGTGCAGGTGGGCCGCACCGTGTTCGCGCTGTGGGCGGTGCAGGGCACCCCATGGCTGGTCGACGGCTTCCAGAAGTCGCTGCCGTGGATAGCCGGGACGTCGGCGCTCGTGGTGGTCGGTGGCCTCGTCGGCGGGGCCGTCCGGGAGGTGGTGTGGGCGGCGGCGGTCGTGCTGGACGTGGTGGGCCTGTTGATCGGCTACCCGCTGCCCGGGCGCGGGCGGAGCCGCCCCGAGCGGTGGATGGTGGAGGGTGGGCACCTGGCCGAGCGGTGCGGGGCGTTCGTGCTGATCGCGTTGGGCGAGTCGATCCTGGTCACCGGCACGACCCTCACGTCGCACGTCAACCGGGTGACGTCCGGGGCGTTCCTGCTGGCGTTCGCCGGGTCGGTGGCCCTCTGGTGGGTGTACTTCGCCAGGTCGGCTCCCGCCGCGACGGAGGTCATCGCCCGCGCCGGCGTACGCACCGGCGCGTTGAGCAGGGTGGGGTTCAACTACCTGCACCCGGTGATCGTCGCGGGCGTCATCGTGACCTCGGCGGGCGACGAGCAGCTCCTGCGCGAGCCGGGCGCCCCCGCCACCATGACCGCCGCGCTGTTCACCCTGGTCGGTCCGGCGCTGTTCCTCGCCGGGCACGCCGCCTACATGGCGGTGCTGTGGCGGACCCTACCGACCAGCCGGATCGTGGCGGTGCTGGTCCTGCTGGCGTTGGCGCCGGTCGGTGTGTGGCTGGGGGCGACCGTCGCGGCGTGCGCCACCGGGGCGTTGGTGGTGACCGTCGGGGTCATCGTCGCCGACCGGGTTCAGGTCCGGCGGGGCACGCGGTGACCGGGCCAGGACCGGACGGTGGGCCGGTCCACCCGCAGTTGCTGCGTCCGCGCCGCGGTGTGGAGCGGACCACCTCCACCGAACTCTTCTTCGACCTGGTGTTCGTCTTCACGATCACCCAGTTGTCGCACTACCTGAGCGAGGATCTCAGTTGGCGGGGCGCCGGGCGGACCGCGGTGTTGCTGGGCCTGATCTGGCTGGTCTGGATCTACACGGTGTGGGCGGGCAACTGGCTGCACCCGGATCGGGCGCCGGTGCGGGCCACGCTCCTGCTGGTGACGCTGGGCAGCCTGCTGCTGGCCGCGGCGCTGCCTACCGCGTTCGGTGTCAACGGTCTGCTCTTCGCCGTGGCGTACGCGGCGGTGCAGGTGGGGCGGACGGTCTTCTCCCTGTGGGCGATCCGTGGGCAGCCGTGGCTCGGCGACAGTTTCCGTCAGTGCGTGGTCTGGATCGCCGGCACCGGCACGCTCGCGGTCGTCGGTGGGCTGGTGGACAGCCCTGCCCGGGAGGTGATCTGGATCGCGGTGATCGCCGTCGACGCGACCGGGCTGGCGACCGGGTTTCCGGTGCCCGGGTTGGGACGCAGCACCCCGGAGCACTGGGAGGTGGAGGGTGGGCACCTGGCCGAACGTTGCCAGGCGTTCATCCTCATCGCGCTGGGCGAGTCGATCCTCATCACCGGAAGTACGCTCACGCAGCGGCTGGACCGGGTGACGATCGCCGCGTTCCTGCTCGCCTTCGCGGGTTCGGTGGCCCTGTGGTGGGTGTATTTCGACCGGGCGCAGGCGGTCATGGCGGCGCTGGCCGCGGCGGGTGATCGGGCCGGGCGGCTCTCGCGGCTGGTGTTCAACTATCTGCACCCGGTGATGGTGGCCGGCATCGTCGTCACGGCGGTGGGGGACGAGCGGCTGCTGCACGCTCCCGGTGAGCCGGTCGGGTGGGCGGGCGCGCTGGTCGTGTTGGGCGGTCCGGCGCTGTTCCTGGCCGGGCACGGCGCGTACCAGCTGGTGCTTCGTCACCCGGGGGTGGCCGCCCGGGCCGCGGCGGCGCTGCTGCTGGTGGCGCTGATACCGGTGGCGGTCGCTCTGCGGGTGCCTGTCGCGCTGGCCGTCGGGGCGGCGCTGCTGGTCACGGCAACGGTGATCGGGGCGGACTGGATGTCGGGGCGGGGAACGCCTCAGTCGCGGGGGCCGAGGTCGCCGCTGCGGTAGTGCCGGCGGCAGAGCACCTGGTAGCGCACGTCTGCGGTGTCGACGGTGTCGCCGATGACGACCTGCGCGCCCTCGCGGACCACCCGACCGTCGACGACCCGCGCGTTGAGCAGGCCCTCGCGGCCGCACCAGCAGAGCACCTCGACCTGGATGCGGGCCACCTCGTCGGCCAACTCGAACAGGCGTTGCGCGGCGGGGAACAGGCAGGACCGGAAGTCGGTGGCGAGGCCGAACGCGAACACGTCCACGTCGTAGCTGTCGACCAGCTCGGCCATCTGCTCGACGTGCTCGACGGTGTAGAAGCACGCCTCGTCGCAGATCAGGTAGTCGACGCGGACCCCGTCGGCCCAGCGGCCGCGTACGAGCGCCCTCAGGTCCAGGTCGTCGGTGACCTCGATGGCCTCGTGGGCCAGGCCGATGCGGGTGGTGACCTGCGGGCCCAGCGACCTGTCGATGCGGGTGGTGACCAACCCTCTCCGGCCCTGCCGGGCGTGGTTGTAGTTCATCTGCAACGCCATCGTGGACTTACCGCAGTCCATCGGGCCCCAGAAGAACTTCAACGCCGCGGCGTGCACCGGACGCCCGTCGAGCCCTCGCGCGGCCGCGCAGCCGGCCGGTGCGTGCGGCTGGCCGGGGAAGGGGTGGGCCAGGCAGGTTGGGGCGGCAGCGGCTTCGTCGGTCACGGTCGGGCAGCCTAGCCGATCGACAGGCCCGGATCTGTCGGGTGCGGGATGCGTGCTCAGAGCACCCGGGGCGGGGTGTTGCCGGCGGCGACGATGGCCCGGCGGATCGGCACGGCGGCCAGCAGCAGGAACCCGACCACGAAGAAGATCAGCAGTGAGACCAGGCCCACGCGGTAGGAGGCGGTGAGTTGGAACACGAGCCCGAACGCGAGCGGACCGAGCCAACTCGTGCCCTTGTCGCTGATCTCGTAGAAGCCGTAGTACTCGCCCTCCTTGCCGGTGGGGATGAGCTGGCTGAACAGTGACCTGCTCAGCGCCTGGCTGCCGCCGAGGACCAGGCCGATGGCCGCGCCGAGGACCATGAACGGCACCGGCGCCTCGGCGGGCAGCCGGAACGCGCCGAGGATCACACCGGTCCACAGCACCAGGCTGAGCAGCACCGTCTTCCACGCGCCGATGCGCCGGGCCAGGGCGCCGAGGCTCAGCGCGCCCCCGAAGGCCAGGAACTGCACCAGCAGAATGGTGACGATCAGGGTGCTCTGCTCCAGCCGTAACTCCTCGGTGCCGTACTGGCTGGCGAGGGTGATGACGGTCTGGATGCCGTCGTTGTAGACGAGGAACGCGAGCAGGAAGAACAACGTCAGCGGGTACGCCTTGACCTCGCGCAGGGTGTGGCCGAGCTGCCGGAACCCGTCGGTGAGCACGTTGCCGCGCGCCACCAGGGCCGCCGCGGCGGGGCGTTCGCGCAGCCAGCGCAGCGGCACCAGCGTGAACGCGGCCCACCACACGCCGGCGGAGACGATCGACCAGCGGGCCAGGTCCAGGGTGCGTTGCGGGTTGTCGTCCTCGCTGAGCACTGTGACCGCGACCAGGTTCAGGGCCAGCAGCACGCCACCGCCGAGATAGCCCAGGGCCCAGCCGCGGCTGGAGATGCCGTCGCGCTCGTCGGGGCCGCCGAGCTGCGGAAGGAACGAGTTGTAGACCACGACCGCGGCGCCGAAGGAGATGTTGGCGATCAGGAACAGCGCCCCGCCCACGAGGTAACGGTCGCCGGTGACGAAGGCCATCGCGATGGTCGCGGCCGCGCCGGTGAACGCGGCCCCGCCGAGCAGCCGCTTCTTGTGCGCCGACCGGTCGGCGATCGCCCCGATGACCGGCAGCACGAACACGGTGAGGAACACCGACAGCGAGATGAGGTACGGGTAGTACGAGCCGGCCGCGACGCGGATGCCCAGCGGGTGCACGTACCCGTCGCAGGTGTCGGCGCCCAACTCGCAGCCGGCGGCCAGCTCGGCGACGGTGGTCAGGAACGGGCCGAGGAACACGGTGATCACGGTGGTCTGGAACGCCGAGTTCGCCCAGTCGTAGATGTACCAGCCGCTGCGCTCGCGGCGGGTGCTCGCCGGGGGCGGGGTGTCGTCCACCGTGGGGGTCACGGTCTCGGCCATCGGGGGTCCTTCGATGATGGTCAGGCGGCCCAGTGGCCGCGGCTGCGGTAGACGTCGCGCAGCACGCCGACGTGATCGGTCATGATGCCATCCACGCCTCGATCCAGTAAGTCGTGCATCTGGGCGGGTTCGTCGATCGTCCAGACGTGCACCTGCAGTCCGAGGCGGTGGCAGTAGTCGAGGAACCGGCGGTCCACCACCGGCACCCGTCCGTAGCGCGGCGGCACCTGTGCGGCGACCACCGACGGCGGAAGTCGCAGCGGGCGTCCGTGCAGGGAGGCGAGCCGCAGCCGGGCGACGCCTCGCATGCCGAGGCTGGTGGCGACGCGCCCCTGCGTGAGCGCCCGCAGCCGGGTCAGTCGGGCGTCGCTGAACGAGGCGAGCAGCACCCGGTCGCCGGCGCCGGTCCGGGTGACTGTCGCGACCGTCGGCGCGACGCCGCCGTCGGCCTTCACGTCGATGTTGAAGCGGACCTGCGGCCAGGCGCCCAGGACCTCGTCGAGCCGGGGTACGACGGCGGCGCCGCCGACGCGTACCGATGCGAGGTCGGCCCAGCGCAGGTCGACGATGCGTCCCGCCTCGCCGGTGACCCGCGCGAGCGTCGGGTCGTGGAAGATCACCGCCACCCCGTCGGCGGTGGCGTGCACGTCGGTCTCCACGTACCGGTAGCCCATCCCGATGGCCCGGGCGAACGCCTCGGTGGTGTTCTCGTCGCCGTCGGCGGCGCCGCCGCGATGGGCGAACGCCAGCGGCGCGGGCGCGTCCAGATAGCCGAATCGGGTCAGCACGCGACGCAGTATGCCCCCGGTTGGTGGCCTGCGGGTGGCCGGCCGGCGTCTGTCGCCCTCTCGCGCGGACCTGGCGGCTTTCAGCCCACGGGGGTGCCGACACCGCCGTACTCCAGGGTGGCGCGCAGCCGTGCCAGCGTGTGACCGAGTTCCGCGACCTGGGCCGGGGCGATCGACCGACCGATGTGCGTGGCCAGGTGCTCCTGGAAGGTCTCTTCGGCGTCGCCGACGAGTTGGGTGCCCTGCGGGGTCAACTCCAGCAGCAGTGACCGGCCGTCGGCGGGGTTCGGCACGCGCCGCACCCAGGCCCGGGCCTCGAGCCGGCCCACGCCCTTGCTGGTCGCCCCGACCCCGATTGCGAAAAACTCGGCGAGGTCGGCGACCCGCGAACCAGGATGGTCCCGTAGGTAGGCCAGAAACTCGAACTGCGACGCCACGATGCCGTGCTTGCGGCGCAACGCGTCGTTCAACGCGTTGTAGAGCCGCGTCTCGCAGCGGACCAGGTCACTGAAGACCTGGGCGAGTGTGGCGGGCCCAACGCCGGAGAAAGATGCCGTGGCAGGTATATTAGCTTCCACGGCAGCTATTTTATCGCCTGTGGGAGGCGTCGGACATGAGCAGGGAACAGCGCGCGGCAATCGGCGCCATGCTGGGCGGCGGGCCCAAGGGCTTCGCGCCGGAGCCGGTCGAGACGATGCGGGAGAGCTTCGCCGCGCTCATGGCGCCGTTCCCGGTGCCTGCTGCGCGGACCTCGGAGCTGACCCTGGGCGGCCGTCCGGCGGTGCTCGTCGAACCGGAGGGCGAAGCGCGCCCCGGCACGATCCTGTACTTCCACGGCGGCTCGTTCGCGCTCGGATCTCCGCAGACCGCGATGGGCCTGACCGCGAGTCTGGTCACGCGGACAGGAGTGCGGGCCTTCTCCCTCGACTACCGGCTGGCCCCGGAGAACCCGTTCCCGGCCGCCATCGAGGACTGCCTCGCGGCGTACCGGTCCCTGCTCGACAGCGGCGTCGCCGCCGAGTCGATCGCGTTCGCGGGCGATTCCGCCGGTGGTGGTCTCACGGTGACCACCACCCTCGCCGCCCGAAACGCCGGGCTGCCTCTGCCGGGCGCGCTCGTCGCGTTCTCGCCGGGCCTGGACCACACCCGCACGGGCGAGTCGATGGACACCAAGGAGGGCATCGACCCGTTCTTCACCCGGCAGGGCATGGCCCACACGGCAGGTTTCTACCTCGCCGGCCAGGACCCGAACCAGGAGCTTGCCGCGCCCGCCGTGCTCGCCGACCTGACCGGCTTCCCGCCGATCCTGCTGCAGGTCGGCACGAACGAACTGCTGCTCGACGACTCGGTCCGGCTGGCGAAACGCGCCCGCGACGCCGAGGTCGACGTCATCCTCGACATCACCGCCGGCGTTCCGCACGTCTTCCAGTCCTTCATCGGTCAGCTCGACGAAGCCGACCACGCCCTGGACCGCGCCGCGATGTTCATCACGCAGCGACTACAGACCCCCTGAGCGTCCCGAGCGCGCGTACAGCGGCCGCGCTGGGCATCAGCCGCAGAGCAGGTCGTCCAGCAGGGTCATCTGCCGCTGGATGACCGCCACCGCCGGACCCGGGTCAGCCAGCTCGGTGGCCAGGTACAGGACCGTCGAGCGGCGCCCGTCCGGGCTGACCGCGGCGAGGGTGCTCATCCTGGGCATGGAGCCGACGTGCGCCCAGGAACCGCCGCACCGGTTGGGTATCCACATGACGCCCAGCCCGTACCGGATGCCCGGCCGGATGCCCTGGAACCCGGCGGCCAGCACGGTCCGGCGCAGTTCGGCCAGTTGCGCGGGCCGCAGTAGCTGACCGTGGCCGACCGCCTGCCAGAAGCGGGACAGGTCGGTGGGGGTGCTGACCAGGCCGCCCGCCGACGCCGTGACCGTCGGGTTGAACACGGTCGTGTCGACCAGCGGCCCGCCGGGCTCGAACTGCCGGTACCCGTTGGCGTGTGGCTGGGGAAGCGTCGGCCGGTCACCCGGATAGAACGTGTGGGTCAGGCGCAGCGGCAGCAGGATCCGGGACCGTACCTCGGTGTCCCACCGGTGCCCGGTGACCCGTTCGACGAGCATCCCGGCCAGCAGGTAGTTGGTGTTCGAGTAGCTCCAGCCGGTGCCGGCGACGAACAGCGGCGCGTGCCGCATCGCGGTCGCCACCTGCTGCGCCTCGGTGTAGTGGTCGAAGCGGTGCGCCTCGAACTCGTCGGCCGACCGCAGGGCGGCGAGGTCGCCGGTGGCGTCGTAGAGGCCGCTGGTGTGCTGCAGGAGCTGGCGAACGCTGACGTGCCGACCGTCGTTGCCGGTGCCGGTGACGACGCCGGGCAGCCAGCGTTCGACCGGGTCGTCCAGCCGGATCCGGCCCTCGCCGACGAGTTGCAGCACCACTACCGACACGAACGTCTTCGTGGTGCTGCCGATCCGAAAGTACCCGTCGACAGGCATCGGCGCGCCGGTGGCCAGGTCGGCCACACCGCTGCCCGCGAGGGTCACCTGGCCCTCGTCGCGGACCAGGCCCTGCGTCCCGGACACGCCCAGACCGTGCAAGTCGTCCAGGCCCTCCCGGAGCACCGTGGCCGTCAACAGGTGATCCGAGGTGCGCGGTGCGGCCGACCCGGCCGTGGGGCCGACAGTGGTGGCCAGCACCACCGCCACGGTCGCGGCCGCCACGACGCCACGCCACCGCACTGCCTTCCGTACTGCGAAAACCACGCTCATCTCACGGCTCCCTTCGGGAAAACACTGTGCCCAAACGGTATGAAGAGCCTCGATGTCCGCACCAACCGGAAAACCCCAGCCTCGACGTGGGGGTTAGCCCCCAGTCTCGGCGCCAGCGCGCGTTGGTGCCGACCTACGAACTGAGGTGGCGCAGGACCGCGAGGACACGGCGGTTGTCGGCCTCGTCCGGGGGCAGCCCCAGCTTGTCGAAGATGCTCGCAACGTGCTTCTCCACCGTTCCGCCGGTCACCGTGAGCGCGTCGGCGACGCCGGCGTTCGAGCGCCCCTCCGCCATCAACGCGAGCACGTGACGCTCGCGTGGGGTCAGCGCCGCCACGCCGCCGGCTCGGCGGCTGACGCGCAGCAGTTGACCGACGACCTCCGGATCGAGCGCCGTGCCGCCCGTCGCGACCCGCCGTAACGCGTCGGCGAACTCCGCGACGTCGGCCACCCGTTCCTTCAGCAGGTACCCGACGCCCGCCGCGTTGCCCTCCAGCAGCCGGGCCGTGTACGTGGTCTCGATGTACTGCGACAGCACCATCACCCCCGTGCGGGGGTGCTGGCGGCGGATCTCGAGTGCGGCGCGCAGCCCTTCGTCGGTGTGGGTGGGCGGCATCCGGATGTCGGCGACCACGACGTCGGGCTGATGCTCGGCCACCGCGGCAAGCAGCGTCTCGCCGTCGCCCACGGCGGCGCACACCTGGTGGCCGTGGTCCTCGATCAGGCGGGTGAGCCCGGCCCGGAACAGGGCGGCGTCCTCGGCGATCACCACGCGCACCCTCATGCGCGCAGCGGAAGCTCGACGGTCATCGTCGTCGGGCCACCGGGTGGGCTCGCGATGCTCAGCGTGCCGTCGACCACGGCGACCCGTTGCGCCAGCCCGGACAGGCCGGTGCCCCGGGTGGGCTCGGCGCCGCCGATGCCGTCGTCGGCGACGCTGAGCCGCATCGCCCCCCGCCCGCCTGTCACCCGGAGGGCGATGGTGTTCGCGAAGCTGTGCTTGGCGGCGTTGGCCAGTAGTTCGGCGGCGCAGAAGTAAGCGATGCTCTCGATCGCGGGGGTGGGCCGGACCGGGATGCCGATCTCCAGCTCGACCGGGATCGCACTGTCGGCGGCCAGCGAGGCGAGGGCGTCGGGCAGCCCGGTGTCGAGCACCGGCGGGTGGATCCCGCGAGTCAGAGCGCGCAGTTCGCCGAGGGCGTCCTTGGCGCTGCGCAGCGCGGCGTCGACCAACTCGCGGACGGCGGCGGCGTCCGCGACCTCGTCGCCGTCGCCGAGCTTCCGGCGGGCCATGCCGAGGTTCATGGCCAGCGTGGCCAGCCGGATCTGCGCGCCGTCGTGCAGGTCGCGTTCGAGCCGGCGCAGCAGGGCGGCGGAGTCGTCCACCGCGGATGCCCGGCTCAGCTCCAGCTCGTGGACCCGTTGCGCCAGCGGCCCCGGCCCGAGCAGACCTCGGATCAGCCAGGCGTCGGCGGACGTGGCGGCTCTGGTCACCCACGGCGCGGCCACCAGCATCGCCGCTCCCGCCGCGGCGGCGGCGAACGTGCCGCCCAGGGTCGCGACGCGGAACGTGCCGTCGCCGAACAACCCGAACGGCGTGAACACCGGCACCGGGTCCAGCCGGACCCCCGGCGGGTGGTTGCGGAAGGCTCCCCACAGGAGCGGGTAGCTCAGGTTGACCAGCCCGCCGATCCAGAAGAACACGGCGTACAGCTCGATCAGGCTGGCCGGCAGCTTGGCCAGCAGGTACCCGACGACCCGCCAACCGGCCCCGTCGCGGGAGCCGGGCCAGGCCCGACCGGCGGGGCTCGCGCGCACTGGCGGCGCCGCCGCGACCCGGACTCCGAGCAGCCGGGTCGCGAGCATGCGGTGCAGTGCGCCAAGCCTGCGGGCCGCCGTCGTCGAGACCAGCAGCACGGCCAGCAGTCCCACGCTGACAACGGCGATGCCCAGGTCGGTCGGGGTGGGGTTGTCCCGCCCACCGTTGCTGACGAACCAGCTCAGGTCCACCGCGACAACGAAGAGTGCCACCGGGTTGAGCACGATGAACGGCAGCCCGGCGACGCAGAACACCAGCTCGCAACCCGCACGCTTCTGGAACGGGACCACGGCCGCCGCGCGGTAGCCCCGCCACGAACGCCTGCCCTGCCTCCGGTCGTCCGGCGGCGGGGCCGCGGTCGACGTGCGTACCGGAGGGCCCATGCCCGTCATCCTCCTCCCCGCCCGCCCGGCCTCCTGCTCAAGCGTCCCGCCTGGCCGGCGGCACGAGAGATGACGCTAGGCGCGCGATGGTCCGGGCAGAAGCCGGCTGGCAGCCGTTCCGCACTGGGGGATTTCCCCCAGGCGGGCCGACGCGCGCGGACGTGTGCGGCGTCAGGCCAGCCAGCCGCCGGTCAGCCGGGCGACCGCGGAGCCGTCGAGGTCGGCGAGTTTGACTCCGACGAACTGCCGGGCGCCGTCGGAGGTCTGCGCCCGTACCGGCGGCGTCGGGTCGGTCAGCGCGGCGAGCACCACCGCCGCGGCGTCGGCGGGGGACTGCGCGGCGGCGAACGCCTGCCCGGTGCGAGCCAGGTAGGCGCGTAGCGCCGGCCCGTACGCCCCGGCGGCGGCGATGGCGGCGTCGGCGTCGATGCCGATGTTGGTGACGAACTCGCTGGCCACCGCGCCCGGCTCGACGACTGTGACCCGTACGCCTGTGGTCGCGGCGAGCGGGGCGAGGGACTCCATGTACCCCTCGACGGCGAACTTCGCCGCGCAGTACGCCTCGTTGAACGGCTGCCCGACGATCCCGCCGACGCTGGAGACGGTGACCAGCCGGCCCCGGCTGGCTCGCAGGTGCGGCAGGGCGGCGCGGCTGACGTGCAGGACGCCGAAGAAGTTGACCTCCATGACGGCTCGTACGTCGTCGATGGTGTCCTGTTCCAGGGTGCCCACGTGCCCGGCGCCGGCGTTGTTGACCACCGCGTCGAGTCGGCCGTACGTGCCGATTACCTCCTCGACGCAGGCGGTCACCGAGTCGGGGTTGGTGACGTCGAGGCGGCGTACGTCGATCAGGTCGGCGACCCCGGCGGCGCTGGCGGCCTCGCGTAGCCGGTCGGCGCGGGCCACGTCGCGCATGGTGGCAACGGTGCGCCAGCCGGCGTTGGCACAGCCGAGTGCGATCTCCAGGCCGATGCCTGTGGACGTGCCGGTGACCAGCACCGTCTGCTCGCTCATGATCTTCTGCTTTCCTCGTTGACGCCTGGGGGCAGGGTTTCACCCTCGCAGGGTGCTCGGCGGCAAGTCCGGGCGGGTTGCCGCCGTCCGGGGGGTGCTACTAGGTTCGGTGCCGTGACTGCCGGGTCGGCCATGGGCCACGAGCGGACAGGGCACCCGGCGGGCGAGTGAGCCCCGGGCGGGCCCGAGGCCCGCCGTCGATGAATCCGATTCCTTGCGCGCCCCGTTCGTGGGTTCGCGCCCACGCGGCGGTGTCGTCGCCCGCCGCGTGGCTTCGCCATCGATGCCCTGTCGCCTTCCTCGCCGTGCCCTGCCTGGCGCGGCGACCCACTCTTTTTCGGGAGTCACATGCCACACAGCTTCAATCACGACGTCATCACGGAGTTCCGCGCGAACGGCGGCCGGGTCGGCGGCTGGTTCGAGGGAGCCCGGTTGCTCCTGCTGACCACCACCGGGTCCCGCACCGGCGCGCCGCACACCACCCCGCTGGGCTACCTGCCCGACGGCGGCGAGCGGGTCCTGGTCGTCGCCTCCGCCGGGGGCGCGCCGCGGGATCCGCAGTGGTTCCGCAACCTGCTGGCCGATCCGCTGGTCACGGTGGAGGACGGGGTGTTCACCTACCGGGCCCGCGCCGAGGTGCTGGCCGGGGCCGAACGCGACGCCGTCTTCGCCCGGGCCGTGGCGGCGGACCCGGGCTGGGGCGAGTACCAGGACCGGGCGGGACGTGTGCTGCCCGTGGTGGCGCTCGAGCCGCTGCCGGGTCCGCCGACGCCGCCGCCGGGTCCGCCGGGCGCGGCTCTGGTCGCCGTGCATGACGCGTTCCGGCGGGAGCTCGCCCTGATCCGCCGGGAGGTGGACGGTGCGGGGCCGGCAGTCGGCGCGCAGCTGCGGGTGAACTGCCTGACCCTGTGTCAGGGGCTGCGCGGGCACCACCAGCGCGAGGACCAGGGCCTCTTCGCCTGGCTGGCCTACCAGCGGCCCGAGCTGGCCCCGGTGCTGGCCCTCCTCGACGCCGAGCACCGGTCGATGACGGCGGTGCTGGACGAGTTGAGCACCGCACTGGGCACCCCGCACCCGGACCGGGAGGTGCTGCGCCGCGAGGTGGCCCGGCTCACCGACCAGGTGCTGGCGCACCTGGCGTACGAGGAGGAGCAGCTCGTGCCGCTGTTGGACGCGGCGGGCTGAACCCCGCCGCCGGTCGGGTTGGCCCGGGTCAGCCCGACCGGCGGCGGTGCGCCCGGCTGGTGTCGGCGGGGCGGCCTGGGTCGACGTGGCGGGGCATGTCGGGTTCGTCGGGGCGCAGCGGGGCGAGGGTGTCGGTGAGCGCGTCGACGATCCGGTCGGTGGCCCGGCGGGCGGCGCCGGGGTTCGCGGCCGCCGTCTCGCCCAGGTCGACGGGCGCGCCGAAGTGCACCCGGATCACCGGGCGGCGCCACAGCGCGCGGGCGACGCCGCGCAGCATCCCCTTCGGCGCCCGGTAGGGCAGCACCTCGTGCGCGCCCCACTGGGCGACCGGGATGACGGGGGCGCCGCAGGCCAGCGCGAGTCGGGCGGCGCCGGTCTTGCCCCGTTCGGGCCACATGCCGGGGTCCAGGCCGATGCGCCCCTCGGGGTAGATGAGGATCACCGAGCCGGCCGCGACGGCGGTGGCGGCGTCGTCGAGGGCCCGGTGCACGGCGCTGGTGCCCCGGTCGACCCGGATGTGCCCGGCGTGGCGCATGGCGGCCCCGAGCACCGGGGCGCGGAACAGCCCGGCGGTCGCCATGATCCGCGGGGCGATGCCGCGGGTCTGGCAGGCGGCGACCATCACCACCGGGTCGAACGGGCTGATGTGGTTGGCGGCCAGCACCAGGGGACCGCGACGCAGGTGCGCGGGGACGTCGCCGGTGACCTCGAGGCGGGCGAGCAGACCGACCAGGGCGCGGGCCAGCAGGAGGGCGCCTCGCCAGATCAGCGGCGGCTGCCAGGGGGAGTGTGCGGTGTCCATCAGCGCGCCATCGTCGCACGCGGCGGGGTGATCGCGAGGTCGGGTCGGGGTGATCAGGGTCATGGCTCCGGGCGGTGTCGGGCCACCCGAGCGTCTACGACGAGCAGTAGTATTTACTACGTCTGGTAGTACGAATGGCAGGGGGTTCTCAGGTGGACGCGTTGGACGTTGCCCGCTGGCAGTTCGGTGTCACCACCGTCTACCACTTTCTCTTCGTGCCGTTGACCATCGGCCTCTCGGTGCTGGTGGCCATCCTGCAGACGATGTGGCACCGCACCGGCAACGAGCGCTACCTCAAGCTCACCAAGTTCTACGGCAAGCTCTTCCTGATCAACTTCGCCATGGGTGTGGTCACCGGCATCGTGCAGGAGTTCCAGTTCGGCATGAACTGGAGCGACTACTCCCGCTTCGTCGGCGACATCTTCGGCGCGCCCCTGGCCATCGAGGCGCTCGTCGCGTTCTTCCTCGAATCCACCTTCATCGGCCTGTGGATCTTCGGCTGGGACCGGTTGCCCAAGCGGGCGCACCTGGCCAGCATCTGGGCCGCCGCGATCGGCACCAACCTGTCCGCGTACTTCATCCTCGCGGCCAACTCGTTCATGCAGAACCCGGTCGGCTTCCGGATCAACCCGGACAGCGGACGCGCCGAGCTGACCGACTTCCCGGCGGTGCTGACCAACAAGGTCGCCCTGATCACCTTCCCGCACACCCTGGCCGGCTCCTTCCTGGTCGCCGGGTCGCTGATCGTCGCGGTCGGCCTCTATCACGTCATCCGCAACCGCGACTCCGCCGACGCCGGCGCGTACCGCTTCGCCACCAAGTTCGGCTCCTGGGTGGTCCTGGTCGCCTCCGCGGCCGTGCTGTTCACCGGCGACATCCAGGGCAAGATCATGACGGACGTGCAGCCGATGAAGATGGCCGCCGCCGAGGGCCTCTACACCACCGAGAGCCCCGCCTCGTTCTCCGTGCTCACCATCGGCAGCCTCGACGGCAGCCGCGAGGTGTTCGCCCTCAAGATCCCCTACCTGCTGTCGTACCTGGGCACCGGCGACCCGCACGGCACCGTGCACGGCATCAACGACCTGCAGGCCCAGTACGCCACCCAGTACGGCGCGGGCAGCTACACCCCGATCATCCCGGTCACCTACTGGAGTTTCCGCTTCATGGTCGCCTTCGGGCTGGCCGCCGGCGCGATCGCCCTGCTGGTGCTGTGGAGCCAGCGCAAGGGCCGCACTCCCCGCAGCACATGGCTGCTGCGCGCCGGGCTGGCCATGCCGGTGCTGCCGCTGCTGGCCAACTCCTTCGGCTGGATCTTCACCGAGATGGGCCGCCAGCCGTGGATCGTCTTCGGCGAGATGCTCACCCGCAACGGCGTGTCCCGCAGCGTCTCGCTGGCCGAGGTGCTCACCTCGTTCACCGCCTTCACGCTCATCTACGCCACCCTCGCCGTGATCGAGGTCAAGTTGCTGCTGCGCTACGCCAGGGCCGGCGTGCCCGACGTCAGCGAGGAGCACCCCATCGACGACACCCACGACGACGCCGAGCGCCCGCTCGCCTTCGCCTACTGATCCCGGAGCCCATCGTGGACCTGACCACCATCTGGTTTCTCCTCGTCGCCGTGCTGTTCACCGGGTACTTCATCCTGGAGGGCTTCGACTTCGGCGTCGGCATGCTGCTGCCCGTCCTCGGCCGCGACGACCGGGAACGCCGCGTCCTGATCAACACCATCGGCCCGGTCTGGGACGGCAACGAGGTGTGGCTGATCACCGCCGGCGGCGCCATGTTCGCCGCGTTCCCCGAGTGGTACGCCACCCTGTTCTCCGGCTTCTACCTGCCGCTGCTGCTGATCCTGCTGGCCCTCATCGCCCGGGGCGTGGCCTTCGAGTACCGGCACAAGCGTCCCGAGGCGTCCTGGAAGCGCCGCTGGGACGCGGCGATCGTGGTCGGCTCGGTGGTGCCGGCGATCCTGTGGGGCGTCGCCTTCGCCAACATCCTGCGCGGTGTGCCGCTGGACGCCGACCACGAGTACGTCGGCGGCCTGCTGGACCTGCTCAACCCGTACGCCCTGCTGGGTGGCGCGACCACCCTCGCGCTGTTCGCCACCCACGGCGCGGTGTTCCTGGCCCTGAAGACCACAGGCGACGTCCGCGAGCGCGCGGGCGCCCTCGCGGTGCGCCTGGGCGTCGGCGCCGCCGTGCTCGCGGTCGGGTTCCTCACCTGGACCTTGAGCATCCGCTCCAGCGCGGCCGCCGTCGTGCTCGCCGTCGGCGCGGCCCTCGCCCTGCTCGGCGCGCTGGCCGCCGCCCGGGTACGCCGGGAGGGCTGGGCGTTCACCGGCACCGCCGTGGCGATCGGCCTGGCCGTGGCGACCCTGTTCGCGGCGCTGTTCCCGAACGTGCTGCCGTCCACCCTGGACGCCGCGGGCACGCTGACGGCCACCAACGCGGCGTCCACCCCGTACACCCTGAAGATCATGACCTGGGTGGCGGTGATCTTCACCCCGGTCGTGCTGGGCTACCAGGCCTGGACGTACTGGGTGTTCCGCAAGCGCATCGGCGTGGCCAACATCCCCCAGCACTGAGCGACGGGTCGGCGGGAAGTCGCGGCGCTGGCAGGATCGTCCTCATGTGGAGCCGGGATCTCGACGTGCTGGTACCGATGTGGCAGGGCGCGGACGACCTCCGGGTGCGCGAGGGGCCGGCCGCGCTGGCGGCCCTCACCGCTCCGGGGGCGCGGCGGGTCACGGTGCCGGTCCCGGCCGGCGCAGCGCAGCGCGCGGGCGGCGTCCGGAACCGGGCCGCGGTCGTCGACGCCTACCGCGCACACCGAGACGTGCTCGCACGGCACCGTCCACGGCGGCTGCTGACCCTCGGCGGGGACTGCGCGGTGGAGGTCGCGTCGGTGGCCCACCTCGCGGGCCGGTACGCGCGACGGCTGTTCGTGCTGTGGATCGACGCGCACGCCGACCTCAACACACCCGCGAGCTCGCCGAGCGCGACGGCGCACGGCATGCCCCTGCGGCTGCTGCTCGACGACGACGCGCAGGACGCGCTGCCGACGCCCGCGTGTCTCTCGCCGAGGCAGGTGGCCCTGGTGGGGGTCCGGGATCTCGACCCGGCCGAGGTCGAGTACGTCCGCCGGCACGAGCTGACGGTGCTGGATGCCCCGACGCTGGACGCGCAGCCGACCCGGCTGGCCGCGCTGCCCCCGCCCGACGCCGCGGTGTACGTGCACCTCGACCTGGACGTGCTGGATCCGTCCGTGTTGCCGGCCGTGGCCGTTCCCGCCCCCGGCGGCCTGACCGCCGCCGCGCTGGCGCGGTCGCTGACCGCGCTGCGTGCCCGCCACGACGTGGTCGGCGTGGGGATCACCGAGTACGTTCCACAGCTCGCGCACGACCAGCAGGCGCTCATCGAGGTGCTGACCGCGTTCGGGCTCACCGACGCGCCTGCCTGAGCGCGCGCACCCGGACCCACGCGTGCCCATCCCGCTCCGCCGATCATGGACCTGTGGTGCCCGACATGCAACGCCGCCCCTCGCCACCCACCACTGCGTTCTCGCTAGGGTGTGCCGATGCCCGCCCCCGTGCACGTTCGTGAACTCGCCCTCGCCGACCTCGACGCCGCCTGGGAGTTGGGCCGCTTCGCGTTCGGCTCGACCGCGGAGCGCCCGGCGTCGACGAGCGTCGAGGTGCCCGGCATGACCCGCTACGGCGCGTTCGACGACAGCGGTCGGCTCGTCGGCAAGGCCGTCGACCTGAGCCACGACCAGTGGTGGTCGGGTCGGGCGGTGCCGGCCGCCGACGTCGGCGGGGTGGCGGTCGCCCCCGAGGCCCGGGGTCGGGGCGTGGCCCGCGCCCTGCTCACCGCCCTGCTGCGCGGCGCCCGGGAGCGCGGCGCGGCGGTCAGCGCCCTGTACCCGACCGTCGCCGCCCCGTACCGGGCCTGCGGGTGGGAGACCGCCGGTGTGCTGCGCACCGTCGACCTGACCACCGCCGCGCTGCCCCGGCACCGGCCCGCCGCGCACCTGACGGTCCGCGCCGGCACACTCGCCGACCTGCCCGCCGTCGCCGACCTCTACGAGCGCGTCACCCGGCACCGCAACGGCATGCTGACGCGCCGGGGTGAGCTGTTCGACCACTTCGCCGCCGACCGGGGTCTGCCCGGCGACGGGCTCACCCTCGTCGAGGCCGACGGCGACCTGGTCGGTTACGCCACCTGGCAGCGGGGCCGCGGCTACGGCGCGGACTCGGTGCTCACCGTCGACGAGGCCCTGGCCACCACCGCCGAGGCGGCCCGGGAACTCGTCGGGGTGCTCGCCAGTTGGGCCAGCGTCGCGCCGACGCTGCGACTGTGCCCCCTCGACGGTGACGCCGTGAGCACCGTCCTGCCGCTGGAGGCGGCACGTGACCACGAGCGGAGCCTGTGGATGCACCGGCCGGTGGACGTCGTCGCGGCGGTGGCCGCGCGCGGGTGGCCCGACCACGCCCGGGGTGTCGTCGACTTCACCCTCACCGACGCGCTCGCCGAATGGAACACCGGCACGTGGCGGCTGACAGTCGCCGACGGAGCCGCCGAGCTGACCCGGATCGACTCCGCCGCCGGCCTGCGGTTGGACGTACGCGGTTTCGCCATGCTGTACGCCGGGGCCGCCCGCGCCCGGTCGGTCGCCCAGGCGGGTCTGCTGCACACCACAGGTGTCGAGCCGGACGCCCTGGACCTGCTGGGCTGCGGCGGCCCGGCGCAGTTGCTCGACTACTTCTGACCGGCCGCCGCGCGGTCCGGCGGTGGCGTGCGGTCAGACCGGTGTCGCCGCCAGTTCGGCGTTCGCCCGCTGGGTGATCAGGGTGAGCACCCGGGCGGCGGCGCTGGCCTCGTCGGCCGGGATGTCCCCGTACAGCCGGGCGGTGATGCCCGCGACGGCGTCGGCGATGCGGGCCTGCGTGGCCCGACCGGAGTCGGTGAGCCGTACCGACGCCTCGTCGAGGTGCGCGAGGTCGGCGTCGACGAGGCTGGCGATCACCTCGCGCACGGCTGGTTCGTCGACCTTGAGGGTGCTGGTGATCCGGCGCACGAGGTGAGCCGGCTCGACGGGACCGGAGGCGAGGACGTTGAGGGCGAGGACCTGGCCGAAGCTGACGCCCAGGGGCGCGACGGCCCGTTCGAGCAGTGCCCGGGTGGCGTAGTGGGCCTGGCCGATGGCCTGGCCGGTGAGGGTGGGAGTGGTGGACATGACGCCTCCTGGAAACCATTGGCTGAACCAACGTTGGTGAGGCCAACGTAGCACGCTTCGTGGGTCGCGCCAACGATTCCTGTTAGGCTGCCGCCCATGGACGCCACCGCCCCGCAGTCACCCGCCGGGCTGCGCACCACACCGAGCTGGCTGCTCAACCAGACCGCCAGCCACGCCGGCCGGCTGCTCGCCGAGGGATTCGCCGCCCACCACCTGCGCGGCTACCACTACCGGCTGCTCGCCTCACTGGCCGAGGACGGCCCCGCCAGCCAGGCCGACCTCGGCCGCCGCTGCGGCATCGACCGCAGCGACGTCGTGGCCGCCGTCAACGACCTGGCCGGTCGGGGACTCGTCGTGCGCGCCCCCGACCCGGCCGACCGCCGCCGCAACGTCATCAGCCTCACCGACACCGGCACCGACGAGGCCCACCGGATGACCGACACCGTCACCCGCGTACAGGACGACCTGCTCGCCCCCCTGTCCACCGCCGAACGCGACCAGCTGACCCGACTGCTCACCCGGCTGCTGGACCACCACACCCGGCGCTGAACACCGCTCAGCGGGCCTCGCGCAGCTCCGCCAACCGGGCCTCGATCTCGGCCAGCTCCGCGCGCAGCTTCTCGGCCTGCTGCTCCGCCTCGGCCCGCTCGGTGCCGAGGATCTGCTCCACCGCCTCCTGCACACCGGGCACGTCGACAAGCGCCACCATCTTCAACGCCTCCGCCGGCTTCACCACGTACGGCTTGGCGAGGGCCTTACTGCCCTGCTGCGCGGCGACCGTCCACTCGCCGTCGGCGTACGCCAGCGTCACCGTGAGACCCGCGGGCCCCTTCGGCTTGACGGCCTTGACCGCCCGCCGCGCCGGCGTCGCCTTCTCCGCCTGCTCCACCTTCGGCTCCTCCTGTCGCTGCGCCGGCACCCGCGGCGTGTCCAACACGAACTCCGGCTCGGCCACCACCGGCGCCGCCGCCGGCTCCGGCTCCGCCTTCGGCTCCGCCACCCGACGACCCGCGCCCTTGGGCGCCACCGCCAGATCGGCGGGGGAGAACGGCAACTCGTCGCGGCCGAAACGCACCACCACGAACTCGTCGGACACCTGCGGGTCGGTCAGCTCGACGACCTGACCGACCTGACCGGCGATCTGCCCCGCCGACGCGGTGAACACCACCCGCGGCTTACGACCGGCCGCCAACGCCTCCCGGATGCTCTGCACCTCGTCAGTGGACAAACCCTGGCCGGCATCCATCACAACCCTCTTCCGTACACCTGTTTGATTGCTGTCTTGATACCAGCCGCCTGCGACACCCACCGCAAGGGGGTCAGGGCCTAGCCGCCCAACGCCCGCAGCGCCCGGTCCGCGTGGTCGTTCATGCTGACCTCACTATGGATCACCTCGATGACCCGCCGGTCCGCGCCGATGACGAACGTCATCCGCTTCGTGCTCAACGGCCCCAACGGCACCCGCCGCTTGACCCCGAACGCCTGCGCCACCGTCCCGTCGGGATCCGACAACAACGGATAGTCGAAACCGTGCAACGCCGAGAACTCCGCCTGCTTCGCCACCGGATCACGGCTGATGCCCACCCTTGAGGCGCCCAACGCCGTGAACTCCGCGCCCAGATCCCGGAAGTGACAGCTCTCCGCCGTGCACCCCCGGGTCATCGCCGCCGGATAGAAGAACAGCACCACCGGACCGGTCGCCAGGTACTCCGACAGCCGCCGCGGCGTGCCCGTCTCATCCGGCAGCTCGAAGTCCTCCACGACATCGCCGACACCCACACCCGCCACCGCGCACCTCCGTTGTCCGATCGAACGCGCGGTGAGCGTAAGCGATCACCCGAAGCGCCAACACCTCGTCGGCCCGCGCCGCATGTGACCCGCCTCTCGACGACCGACCCACGCCGGGCACGGTAACGTCGGCCCACCCCACCCGACAGTCCGGAGGCATTCGTGGCACCCGTCACCGTCATCACCGGAGGCGGTCGCGGCATCGGCGCGGCCACCGCCCGCCGACTCGCCACCGCCGGGCACCACCTCGCCCTGTGCTACCGCCGCGACGACACCGCCGCCCACACCGTCCTGGCCGACCTGCACGCGGCCGGCGCACAGGCCATCGCCGTGCGCGCCGACACGACCGACCCCGACCAGGTCGCCGCCCTGTTCGACGCCGCCGCGCAGCTCGGCCCCCTCACCGGGCTGGTCAACAACGCCGGCGTCACCAGCCCCATCGGCCCGTTCACCGAGCTGCGCGTCGACGACCTGCGCCGCGTCGTCGACGTCAACCTCATCGGGTACGTCCTCTGCGCCCAGCAGGCCGCCCGCCGCCTCACCGACGGCGGCGCCATCGTCAACGTGTCCTCGGCCGCCGCGACCCTCGGCAGCCCGGGGGAGTACGTCCACTACGCCGCCGTCAAGGCCGCCACCGACACCCTCACCGTCGGCCTGGCCAAGGAACTCGCCCCGCGCGGCATCCGCGTCAACGCCGTCGCCCCCGGCATCGTGCGCACCGACATCCACGCCGACTCCGGCGTACCCGACCGCGCCGACAGCGCCGCCGGCCGCATCCCGCTGGGTCGCGCCGGCGAGCCCGACGAGATCGCCGCCGCCATCGCCTGGCTGCTCGGCCCGGACGCCTCCTACGCCACCGGCACCGTCATGCGCGTCTCCGGCGGCCTGTGAGCCGGGGCGCGCACGACGCCCCGGCTCACACCCTCAGTGCGTGAACAGCTTCGCCGCCGTGATCACCGTCTGCACGACCCCGTAGCCGAGCAGCACCGCCACCACCAGCCAGGAAATCCACAACCGCGCCTGCTGCCCCTGCCGACCGTCGTCACTCATCGCGTACCACCCCTTACTGCCGCCTCGTCCTCGTCCACGCCCTGCTGCGCCGCCGGCTCGTGGTAACGCTCGGGCACCGGCCGCACCAGCAGGTTCGCCACGAAGCCCACCGCGAGGACGCCCACCATCGTGAACAGCGCCGGCCGGTACGCCGCCGCCGTCAACGTGCCCGGCTTGCCCTGCGCGTCGAGGAACCCGTTGACGATCAGCGGCCCGGCGATCCCCGCCGCCGACCACGCGGTCAGCAGCCGCCCGTGGATCGCACCCACCTGATACGTGCCGAACAGGTCCCGCAGATACGCCGGCACCGTGGCGAACCCACCGCCGTAGAACGACAGGATCACGCAGGCGAACAACACGAACAGCGCCGTCGCCGTCTGCCCGAACACGGCCAGCAACGCGTACATCACCATGCCCACACCCAGGTACACCAGGTAGATCGGCTTGCGGCCGATGACGTCCGACGTCGACGACCACACGAACCGGCCCGCCATGTTGAACAGCGACAGCAGACCCACGAACCCGCCGGCCGCCGCCACCGACACCGCCGACGTGCCGTTGTCCCGGAAGAAGTCCTGAATCATCGGGCTGGCCTGCTCCAGGATGCCGATACCGGCAGTCACGTTGCAGAACAGCACCACCCACAGCAGCCAGAACGAGCGGGTCTTCACCGCGTTGGCCGCCGACACGTTCGCCGTGGTGACCAGCGGCTTCGCCGCCACCGCCGCCGGGTCGAAGCCCGCCGGACGCCAGTCGTCGGCCGGCACCCGCACGTTCGCCACCCCGAACATCATGATCACGAAGTAGCCCAGGCCGAGCGTCACGAACAGCCACACCAACGCGCTGCCCGACGCCGTCGACCCCGCGTTCGACGGGTCGTAGGCGGGGTCGTAGAACGACAGCAGCTGCCGCGACAGGGGAGAGGCCACCATCGCGCCACCACCGAACCCCATGATCGCCAAACCGGTGGCCAGACCCGGCCGGTCCGGGAACCACTTGATCAGCGTCGAGACGGGGGAGATGTACCCGATGCCCAGACCGATGCCACCGAGCAGGCCATAGCCCAGATACAGCAGCCACAGCTGCTTCGTGGCGATGCCCAGCGACCCCACCAGGAAACCCGCCGCCCAGAAACAGGCCGACACGAACATGGCCTTACGCGGCCCGTTCGCCTCCACCCACGTCCCCGCCACCGCGGCGGACAACCCCAGCATCACGATCGCGATGCTGAAGATCACCCCGATCGCCGTCTGACCGGTGTCGAAGTGCGCGATCAACGAGTTCTTGTAGACGCTTGTGGCGTAGACCTGACCGATACAGAGATGGATGGCCAACGCCGCCGGGGGAATGAGCCACCGGCTGTAGCCGGGCGGCGCGACGGTGTGCCGACGATCGAGTGCGGAAAGCATGCGCTGCTTCCTCTCCGACGAGGACGTGAGACACCCTCCACATGCCCACACCCCACGCACGGGGCAAACCTCACCGTCGCCGGACGGTCCCTCCGGTGAGCTGAGCGGTCACTCAGCCCAGGTCCGGGGTGTGCCAGCCGCCCGCCAACGCGTCGGCGTCCGCCGGACCCCAACTGCCCCTGTCGTACGCCTGCACCGGCGACGACAGATCCAGGATCGGCTCGACGATCCGCCACTCCTGCCGAATCGTCTCCGCCCGCGCGAAACGCAGATGCTGCCCGTCCATCGCATCGTCGAGCAACCGCTCGTACGCCTCCTGACGGCGACCCAACGCCGCCCCGAAATCCACCGACAGGTCAACCGGACGGCTCGCCACCTCCGCACCCGGGCTCTTCGCCTGGATCGACATCGTGATGCCGTCCCCACGACCCAACCGGAACCGCAGCAGATTCGCCGACCCCGCCACCCCACCCGCGGCAGGGATCAACGGACGCTGCGGCTGCTTGAACTCGACCACCACCTCCGTCGCCGTCCCCGGCAACGACTTACCCGTCCGCAGATAGAACGGCACACCCGCCCACCGCGCAGAATCGACAGTCAACCGCGTCGCCACGAACGTCTCCGTGTTCGAATCCGGCGCGACACCCGGCTCGTCGCGGTAGCCCGCGTACTGCCCCCGCACCGTGAACTCCGGCGACAACGGCTCGATCTGCCGCAACACCGCCGCCTCCGCCTTCCGAAACGCGTCCGTGTCGTCACCCTCCGGCGCGTCCATCGCGATCAACGCGACCACCTGAAGAATGTGGTTCTGCAACACGTCACGAATCGCGCCCACCGTGTCGTAGAACCCGGCACGACCCTGCGTGCCGAACCCCTCGGCGAGAGTCACCTGCACGTTGTCGATGTGCTCGCTGTTCCACAACGGCTCGAACAACCGATTCGCGAACCGGAACGCGTACAGACCCTCCACCGCCTCCTTGCCCAGGTAGTGGTCGATCCGGAACACCCGCGTCGGATCGAAGGCCCCCCGCAACGTCGCATCCAACTCCGCGGACGACGCCAGGTCCCGCCCGAACGGCTTCTCCACGATCACCCGACCACGATCGGCCAGCCCGACCGCCGCCAACCCCCGCACCACCGAATCGAACACCATCGGCGGAATCGCCAGATAGAACACCGGCCGCTCCGCGTCGCGCAGACGCTCCGCCAGCCGCTGATACGTCACCGGGTCCGCGTAGTCTCCCGAGATCATCGACAGGTTGCCCGCCAGCGCGTCGAACGCCTCGTCATCCACCTCGTCACTCGCCTCGGCCACCGACTTACGGGCCGTCGCGACCAACTGCTGATCATCCCAGGGGGAGCGGGCCACCCCGATCACCGGAACATCGAGACGGCCACGGCGGGTCAACTCGTACAGCGCCGGAAAGAGCTTCTTCGAGACGAGATCGCCTGTCACGCCGAACAGCACTACCGCGTCTGAGCGCACGGCCATGGCACTTCCATCCGATCATGTGGAAACCTGATCTTCCGAACGGACAACCGCACGGCCCACTGGAAGAATTCCCCGGCAACGACGCACGTGAGGTCGGCGACAGCGACGGCGCACACCCTGAAAAGGCCCGCCGATCAGGCGTGACGCGGGCAACACCCAACCCGATCGACCATTCTCGATCATCCTATGGCTCGCAAACCCCGACGCTCCACCCCGTCCCGCCGATACGCCACGACCGAAGACGCCCAGCGACACTCCACGCGACAGGGGAGGACCCCGCAGTGAACCTGGCAGCCGACCGATCCACCACAGCCGGCCCCGAGGTGGTGTGCCTACCGATGTTCAGCATGACCCGCACCGCCACTGCCACCGCCTTCGGCCCCGCCCTCGCCGGCGCCGACCTGCGCGAGACGTACCTGGACCTACCCGGCCACGGCGACAGCCCGCCCGCCTGCCCACCCACCTCCCAGGCCCTGCTGGACACCGTCTGCGCCTGGCTCGACCACCACACCGACGCACCCGTCCTGCTGGCCGGCGCCTCCTACGGCGCCTACCTCGCCGCCGGCATCGCCCGCCAACGACCCGACCTCGTCCGCGGCCTCCTCCTCGTCTGCCCCGGCATCACCATCGCACCGGCCAGCCGCACCCTGCCCGACCACCGCCCACCCCCCGGACCCGCCGGCTGGCTCGACGACGCCCCCACCCCACTGCGCACCCACCTCGACACCGCGCTCGGCCACCGCACCCCGACAGTCGTCGCCACAGTCCTCGCCGCCCTGCGCTCCGGCGGCCCCGGCGACGACACCTTCCAACAAACCCTGCGCACAAGCCCCGGATACGCGCTCCCCGACGAAACCACCGACACCCCCTACGACGGCCCCGTCAGCGTGCTCACCGGCCGACAGGACCACATCGTCGGCTACACCGACCAGTTCCACGCCATGCGCCGCTACCCCCACGGCACCTACACCGTCCTCGACGAGGCCGGGCACTACCTGCCCTACGAACAACCGGCACTGCTACGCGCGCTCACCCAGAACTGGCTGCGCCGGGCGCGCTGACCCCACCCTCGCCACGGCACACCACGACGCAGTCCGTACGCCACAATGGCGAGCATGGCTGACCTCGACGACACGAAGGCCCCACTGCACTACTACCTGCGCAGAAACCGCGACGACCTCCTCTGGAAGCTCGACGGGCTGAGCGAACGCGAGGCCAGAACACCCCGCACCGCGACCGGCAACAACCTGCTCGGAATCGTCAAACACTGCCTCAACGTCGAAGCCGCCTACTTCGGGCCCACCTTCGGGCGCCACTTCCCGACGCCCGAGGAACTCGTCCCCGTGGAAGCGTTCGACGACGACCCGCAGGTCGACTGGTACGCCCGCGAGGACGAGACGAAGGACGGCCTGACCGACCTGTACCGCCGCGTCGCGGTGTTCGCCGACGAGACGATCGACCAGCTGCCGCTCGACGCGCCCGGACAGGTTCCCTGGTGGCGGCCCGGCCACCAGGACGTGACGCTGCACCGGGTCATCGCGCACGTGACCTGCGACATCGCCCGGCACGCCGGTCACGCCGACATCATGCGTGAGCAGCACGACGGCGCAATCGGTTGGCAGCGGGGGAGCGCCAGCGTCCCCGACAGCTACGACTGGTCGGCGTACGTCAGCAAACTGCGAAAGCTGGCCGACCACTTCGAATGACCACCTGCGATACGCCGCTCCGAGCTGGGGGAGCACGTAAGACACGGAGGCCCGCGACGGTATCCCTGTCTGGGGCAGGCAGAAATCCGCGATCGGCACGACGATGGGCTGGTGGTCACCAAAGGCGCGAACGATCTCGGCGGCTTCCTGCGTAGCCGACGCGAACGCCTGACGCCAGACGCCGCGGGTATCGAACCCGGCGCCACTCGCCGGCGAGTCCCGGGACTACGCAGGGAAGAACTGTCCGAACTCGCCGGGGTCAGCATCGGCTACTACACACGCCTGGAGCAGGGGGTCAGCGCCAGCGCGTCGGGCGCCGTCATCGACGCGCTGGCCGCGGCGTTGCAGCTCTCTCCGGCTGAGCACGAACATCTGCGGATCCTTGCTGCTCCGCGACGACCGACTCGTCCTCGTGCCCGCAGAAGCAAGCTCAGACACTCGATACGTGAACTGCTCGCCGCCATGCCCGGAACACCGGCGATCGTGATCGACCACCGCGCCGACGTCCTCGCGTGGAACCGCCTCGGACACGCCCTGCTGGCCGGCCATGTCGACGCCGACGCCCCGGACACGCGGATTCGACCGAACATCGCCCGAATGCTGTTCCTCGACCCGCACCACCGCGCGTTGTATTGCGACTGGCACGCCAAGGCACAGATCACCGTCGCGGCCCTGCACCAGGCGGTCGCGCGCCACCCAGCCGACCCGGAACTCGAACAACTCGTCGGCCAACTCACCGTCGACAGCCCGGAGTTCGCGCGAATGTGGGTACGGCGCCCCGTCCGAACATGCTCGTACCACCTACGAGAACTCGACCATCCTGTCATCGGGCGAGTGACCCTGGCCAACGAGACGGTCACCCTGCCCGACGATGACCAGCAGATCGGCCTGTTCTACGCGCGTCCCGGCACCTCCGACGCCGACGCGCTCACCCTGCTGGCGCAGAGCCTCGAACGACGCCTCGCACCAGAAACCCCGTCCCGGAAGGAGAGAACACGATGAGGATCGTCGCCGTCGGCGGCGCCGGCACCATCGGACGACGTGTGGTGCCCGCGCTGCGCTCGCGCGGCCACGACGTTGTCGTGGCCGGACGCACCTCAGGCGACGTCCACGTCGACCTGACCTCACACTCGACAATCGAGGCCATGTACCGCGAGGTCGGGCCGGTCGACAGCGTCGTGAGCATCGCAGCGCACGGCGCGCTCGACGAGTTCACGACGCTGACAACCGACGCGCTGCTGGAGAACATGCGAGCCAAGTTCTTCGGGCAGGCAGATCTGGTTCTCACCGGCCAGCACCACTGCGCCGACGGCGCCTCCTTCACCCTGACCTCCGGCATCTTCGCCGACCAGGCATGGCCGCACGTCACCGGCGGCGGCGTCATCAGCGGCGCCCTGCACAGCTTCGGCTTGTCAGCCGCGATCGAGCTACCGCGGGGAATGCGGATCAACGTGGTCAGCCCCACGATGATCGGCGACTCCCTCGACACCTTCGCCGAACAATTCCCCGGCATGCGTCCGGTGCCGATGGACGAACTCGTCGGCCACTACCTGCGCTGCGTCGAAGGTGACGACACCGGCCGCATCATCCGGGCGTACGGATGACCACGCGGGCGGCCGGTCGGGGAGTGTATGCGTGCACCGACCAGGCGAGCGGAAGTGCGACCAGGACCACTGCCTGGATCGCGAGCAACGCCGCGACGATGCCCCAACGGTCTGCCACCAGGCCGGCTCCCACGGCGACCAGCGCATACAGCACGCTTCCGAGCAGCGACCCGAGCGAACCCATCGTCGCGCGTTCCCGATCGGTGAACTCGCGCTGCAGCAACGTCTGCTGAGCGATTGTCGACATGCCGTAGGCCGGTGACCCCAGCAGCACGGGCGAGAACACCGTCGGCTTGACCAGCGCCGCGAAGTTCGCCACGTTGTCGAACAGCTCACCGAACAGCAGAGTGCGGGCCGCACCGACCCGGCCGATCACCCAACCACTGACCCGAAAGCCGACGAAGGCCACGCCATGGCCGAAGGTACGCCACAGGCCCAGAGCCCAGAGCGGCCACAGACCTGCCACGAAAACAGGCGACAACTGAGCCGCGCTTTCGCCGCTGTAGCGAAGCGCCGACACCAGAGTCATCCGGCGGAGCACCGGATTACGACGGATGCCGCGCAGGGCCGATCGGAGATGCACCAGCAGGTTCGATGCCAGCGGGCCGCGTACCCACGGTTCCCGGACCCGCAGGGCGACGAGCACGCACAGCACCTGTGGCACGACCGACAGCACGACCACCGCACGCAGCGACCACGCGCCGGCGACCACGCCACCGATGGCCGCCGCCAGCGCGAGCGCGAGCTGGAACATCGAGTTCACACGGCCCGAGTGCCGGGGGAACTCCTCCTCCCGGTTGGCTCCGAGCAGAGTGTCGTACAGGAGCGCGTCGTTGTTGCCGCTCCACAGCGAGGCCGCCAGTCCCTCCAGGACAACAGCTGCGACGAGCAGGCCGTAGCCGGAAGCGCCGGCGTACCCGAGGTGGGCGGCCACCATGACGACGGCACCGGCGATCATCGTGCCGCGACGCCCGAGCCGGTCGGAGAGCACGCCGGTGGGGACTTCGAACGCCGCGGAGGACAGCTTCTTCAGCGCCATCAGGCTTGCGGCGGTCGCGTACGAGCCGGTGACCTGCGCGAAGTAGATGATGATGATTGGCCCGTACAGGCGGAAGTCGCCGAGGAAGTTGAACCAGCCCAGCAGGCGAACGTTACGGCTGACGGTCTCGTCAGCATGGTTCGGAGCAGCCGGAGCTGACCCGAGCCGTCGAGTTCTTGTCCCGAACGGGGAAGTGATCAGGCGTCGGAGCATGAGAAGGACGCGGTGGGTGGAGGAACGACGAGCGGACACAGCAGGGCTCCCGAAAGGGCGGACGGAGACGCCGAAAGGCGCCAAGGGCCGGTGACACGTGTCACCTCGCCCCGGCGACCGGGATGTGGGCTGGGTCCGCTACACGTGCGGCGTCACGAGCCTGCGACTGTGGTCACCGAGGGGCGAATGGAAGCTCCAGCCGATGACTCAGACATCAGTGCTCCTCGACTCCCAGGTGGACGGTTCCGCAACAGCTCGAACTCTAGCGACCGAAGATCTACGTGTCCGCCCATTTATTGACGAGCGTCAGCCTGGACGAACGTTCTCCCCAGCGGAGCAACGTACCTTCGATAATGCACATTATGTAAAGTCGACCGGACTGGGGGTTCCCAGCACGCACGGCAAGCCACTCCCCATCCGCAGACGACACCGCCTGCCGTACTAGTGGCGCGTCAGACCAGGCGGGCAGGCGTCCTCGTCCGGTCGGACGAGGCGCGCGTTGACCAGCGGGTTGCGGCGCAGGCCCGCGAGCACGAGCGCGCTGCCGCCGACGTCGGTCCAGGCGTCGTCCCAGAGGGCAGAGACAAGCCACGAGTGATCCGCCGGAAAGAAGAGGTCGGGCAGCGCCCCGTCGCCGCGCAGGTGACCGGTCCGCCAGGTGAGCGCCTGCTCGGGGCCGGCTTCGACAAGCACGTAGGACCAGCCCTCGTAGAGGGACACCCTCGCCGCGCGTGGAAAGACGACGTCGTGGGCGCCGGTGTCGAGATAACCCAGCCACCAGGGCTGCTCGGGAGTGGCCGCGGCGAGGTCGCGGACCACGGCGTGTTCGTGGGCCTCCAGGCTGGCGCCGCCGGGCGGATGGAACGTGGCGTACGCGTCGAAGACCGGCGGGACCGCCGCGGTAACCGAGAGGCCTGGCGTGGTGTGCCCGGCGATCCAGCCGATGTCGCTGGCCGTGCCGATCCGCCAGCTGCGCCCGTCGCTGGTGCGTACGGGTTGCGCGCTGGTGGCCGGGCCGCGTTCGTCGTGACCGTCGGGGACGACGGCTGGCACCGCCGTTGGCTCGCCACGAGCCGGCTCCTCATGCCGCTCCGGGCAGGCCCGCTCGGGCTGGTCGCCGTGCTCGGTGTAGATGATCGGCAGGCGGGGCCGACCGCAGGTGGAGCAGTTCGCGGCAGGCGACGTCACGTCGGCCACGATACGTGCCTCTCGATCACCGCGACCCGCTTCCAGAGCGGTCCGGCCGGTACGTCCACCAGATGGTGTCCGTACTCGTCGTACACCTGCCTGTGCACCAGCGCGAAGGCCAGCGATTCGGCGTAGCTGATCCGGCGTGCGGGTGTGTGTCGGATGAAGCCCAGCGGACTGATCATGAACACCAGCCGCTGGTAGGTCCGCAGCCGCATGATCCGGTCGAGTTCGGCCCGCAGCGCCGGGCCTATCGACCTGCGCTGGTAGCGAGCCAACGCCAGGGTGCACAGCGGTGATCGATCGTGCAGTTGCACCGGCCCACGCCTGTCGGCCGCGACCTGACGGCGGTACTGGAGGGCGGCCACCGCGTCGAGGAACCCGGGCTCGCGCCACGGCTCGGCGCACCCCTGCGCCTGGCGCGCGGCGATGATGTCGGTGGCGGCCTCCCGCACGGTGACGTGGCCCCGATGGCGCAGCGCCTCGACGAGGGTCGTCTTGCCGGCGCCGGGCGCTCCGGTCAGGACGTACCGCCGGGGTTCTGGCATCTTCTCCCCCTCTTGCGCCCCTTTCGGGTAACGCGAAAATGCTGCATAATATCCCTTATGCATGACAAAAAGGACGAATCGCTCGGAGTGCTGATCGAGGAGTTCCTGACCGCCCGGGCGACCCGCAAGCCCTCCCCGCACACCCTGGCGGCCTACCGGCGGGATCTGCACGCGGTGGCCGCGCTGGTCGCCGAGGATGACACCGCTCCCCTCCCCCTCGACGCGCTGTCGATCACCGACCTCTCCCCCCGCGTGCTGCGGGCGGCCTTCGCCCGGTTCGCCGCGCCCCGGGCACCCGCGTCGGTGCACCGCGCCTGGTCCACCTGGAACAGCTTCTTCACGTTCCTGGTCGCCGATCAGGTGGTGGCGGGCAATCCGATGCCTGCGGTCGGGCGACCTCGGGCGCTACTCCCCCAGCCCAAGCCGTTGCGCGGTGCGGACACCCCCGAGGTGCTGCTCGCGTCGGTCGCCCGTGACGACGGCCGGCAGCGTGATCCGTGGCCGGAACGGGACGTGGCGGTGGTGGCGGTGGCGCTGTGCGCGGGGCTGCGTCTGTCGGAGTTGTTGGCGCTGCGGGTCGGCTCGGTGGCGGGTCGGCCGGGTGAGCGGCGCATCGAGGTGGCGGGCAAGGGCGGGCGTCCGCGGGTGGTGCCGATCGAGGCCGATCTGGACCGGGTGGTGGCGGACTACCTGGACAGTCGGCGTCGGCGTTTCGGGTCGCGGTCGGTACGCCCCGACTCGGCGTTGCTTGTGGACCGGCACGGTGAGCCGCTACGCCGTGGTGGTCTGCAGTATCTGGTGGAGTCGTGTTATCGGCGGGCGGGGATCGGTGACCGGGTGCCGCGTGGGGCGCGGTTGCACGCGTTGCGGCACACGTTCGCTACCCGGTTGGCCGAGGACGGGGCGAGCGCGGCGGAGATCATGCGGTTGTTGGGGCACGCGTCGTTGGCGTCGTCGCAGACGTACATCGAGGTGACGGCCGGGCAGCAGCGTGAGGCGGTGCGGGCCAACCGCACCAACCGGGCGTTGGCGGCTCTGACCCCGGGGCGGGAGGCCACCGGTTGACCGGGAGTCAGCCGAGGTCGACCAGCAGGGGGCGGTGGTCGGAGATGGTGGACGGTGGGGCGGTGACGGCTCGTACGGGTGGGAGCTGGGCGAGGGCGTTCCGGTCGGCGAGGATGTGGTCGAGTTGCACGCGGGGCTGCCCGGAGGGGTAGGTGGGTCGGCGGCCCAGGGGTCGCCAGCCGGAGATGAGGCGGGCCGGGCCGGCGGGCAGGTTGAGGTCGCCGAGCAGGACGCGGGGGCCGGGTAGCGCGCGCAGGGCGCGCACGGTCTGGCGGAGTTGGCGGGCGTTCCAGCCGGGCACGAACGACAGGTGGGTCGCGGCGGCGGTGAGGGGGCCGTGTGGGGTGTCGAGGACGGCGGCGAGGACGACGCGGGGTTCGTCGTGCAGCAGGATGAGGCCGCCGCCGGGGCCGGGGACGTAGACCGGTGAGCGGACGGGCGCGGGTGTGAGGCGGGTGATGTGCCAGCTGCGGACGGGGTGGCGGCTGATGAGGCCGATGCCGTAGCAGGGTTCGCCGTGGCCGTCGTCGTCGTGGCGTAGGGGGCGGAACTGTTCGCCGGGGGTGCCGACGACGGCGGCTGCGAAGCGGTGGTGTGGCGCGTCGAGGGCGTGGGCGGCGATGGCGGTGAGGTCGTGGTTGCCGCTGCGGTGTTGGTCGCGGTCGACTTCCTGAAGGGCGAGGACGTCGGCGTCGAGGTCGCGGATGGCGGCGGCGAGTCGGTCGGGGTTGACGAGTCCGTCGGTGAGGGATCGGCCGTGCAGCAGGTTGAAGGTGGCCAGGCGCACTCCTGCACCCTACGTCCCCGTGGCAGGGTTGCCGGGTGGTGAAGGTGCTGCTGTGTTCGATGCTGGTGTTCGTGGCGGTGGGCGGGTTGGGGGTGTGGTTGCGGCGTTCGCGGGGTCGTTGAGGTGAGGCTTGCCACTTGGGGGCGGGTCGGCCCTGGATCGGTGGGGAGAATTGCCGCCCGTGGACGCCGTTTCGTTGAGTACGTTGCTGGTCGCCGCCGCGGCGGCGGGGTGGGTGGACGCCGTGGTCGGCGGTGGTGGGTTGCTGTTGTTGCCGGCGTTGTTGGTGGCGGCGCCGGGGTTGCCGGTGGCCACGGCGCTGGGGACGAACAAGTTGGCGGCGATCTTCGGTACGTCGACGGCGGCGGTGACGTATGCGCGGCGGACGACTGTCGACTGGCGGGTGGTGGGGCCGGCGGCGGGGTTGGCGGTGGTCAGCGCGGGGGTGGGTGCGGCGTTGGCCGGGGCGGTGCCGGCGTCGGCGTACCGGCCTGTGGTGTTGGTGGTGTTGGTGTCGGTGGCGGTGTTCGTGCTGCTGCGGCCGCGTCTGGGGGTGGTGGCCCTACCGGGGCGGCGTACGCCGGTGCGGGTGGTGGTGGCGATCGCGGTGGCCGGGGTGGGCATCGCGCTGTATGACGGGTTGATCGGTCCGGGTACGGGGACGTTCCTGGTGTTGGCGTTCACGACGCTGGTGGGTGCGGATTTCGTGCACGGGTCGGCGATGGCGAAGGTGGTCAACGCGGGGACGAACCTGGGTGCGTTGGTGGTGTTCGCGGTGACCGGGCACGTGTGGTGGTTGCTGGGCGCGGGGATGGCGGTGTGCAACATCGCGGGCGCGGTGCTGGGGGCGCGGATGGCGTTGCGTCGTGGTGCGGGGTTCGTGCGGGTGGTGCTGCTGGTGGTGGTGCTGGCGTTGGTCGCGAAGTTGGGTCACGACCAGTGGGTGGCCCGCTGACGGAGGCGGGCCCGGGGCCTGTGTCAAAAGCCCGCTAGGCGCGGCGGCTGGGTGAGTCGAAGCGGCCGGCGCGGATTTCGCGCAGGGCCCGGCGGCGGGTGTCGCCGCGCAGGGTGTCGACGTAGAGGGTGCCGCGCAGGTGGTCGGTCTCGTGTTGCAGGGCGCGGGCGAGGAATCCGGTGCCGGTGATGGTGAGGGGTTCGCCGTGCTGGTCGACGCCGTGGGCGGTGGCGTGCAGGGCCCGTACGGTCGGGAAGTACAGCCCGGGGATGGACAGGCAGCCTTCCTCGTCGTCCTGGGTTTCGTCGGAGAGTTCCAGGGTGGGGTTGATGAGGTGGCCGCGGTGGCCGTCGGCGTCGTAGACGAACACCTGGGCGCTGACGCCGATCTGGGGTGCGGCGACGCCGGCTCGGCCGGGTTCGCCGAGCAGGGTGTCCATCAGGTCGGTGACCAGGGCGCGCAGGTCGGCGTCGAAGGTGGTGACCGTGTCGCATTCGCTGCGCAGGACGGGGTCGCCGATGATCCGGATGGGCCGCATGGTCATGGGGGTCAGCGTATCGCCGTTGGTGGTGGGGTCAGTGTCCGGCCAGGGTGGCGCGGATGGGTGTGGTTTTCGCCGCGGCTTCGGCGACTTCGGCGTCGGCGTCGCTGTCCCAGGTGATGCCGCCGCCGGCCCAGGTGTGCAGGTGTTGGCCGTCGGCGGCGGCGGTGCGGATGGTGAGGCCGAGGTCGATGTGGCCGTGGGTGACCCAGCCGAGGGCGCCCATGCTGGCGCCTCGGCCGACGGGTTCCGCGGCGGCGATGTGGGTCAGGGCGGCGAGTTTCGGTGCGCCGGTGACGGAGCCGCCGGGGCAGGTGGCGCGGAGCAGGTCGGCGAGGCCGAGGCCGTCGGCGGGGGTGGCGCGGATGGTGGATTCGGCCTGCCAGAGGTCGCACCAGCGGCGGACGGTGAACAGCTCGTCGACGGTGACGGTGCCGGTGCGGGCGATGCGGGCGAGGTCGTTGCGTTCCAGGTCGACGATCATGATGTGTTCGGCGCGTTCTTTGGCGCTGGTGAGGAGTTCGGTGCGGCCGGTGGGGGTGGCGGGGCGGGTGCCCTTGATGGGTCGGGTGATGAGGTGTCCGTCGGTGAGCTCGATGAGGGTTTCCGGGGAGGCGCAGCCGATGGCCCAGGTGTCGCCGGTGAGGACGCCGCCGTAGCGGGCGCCGGGTAGCGCGCCGAGGCGGCGTAGGGCGGGCAGCGGGTCGCCGGTGTAGGGGGCGCTGGCGTGGCCGACGAGGTTGGCCTGGTAGAGGTCGCCGCGGGCGATGGCGGCGCGGACGGCGTCGACGGCGGCGGCGTGTTGGCGGGGTGTCCAGCTTTCGGTCCAGTCGCCGAGCCACCAGGGTGTCGCCACACGGGCGGGGGCACGTCGGGTGGGGCCGTGGTCGTAGATGACGACGGCGAGGTCGGGCAGGGTCGGGGCGGGTTCGGGTGCGCCGGTGGGGGCGTCGGCGAGCAGCGCTCCGGCGGCGGCGGAGAGGTAGAGGGCGGCGCCGCAGGGCCCGGTGTGGTGGTGGCCGGTGGTGGGTCGGGTGAGGTCGCGCAGGTTCAGGCCGTGTGCGGCGAGGAAGTCCTCGGCGAGTGCGGCGGGGTCGCCGCCGTCGGTGCGGTGCCAGTGCAGGCGGGTGCGTTCGACGAGTGTGTCGCGGCATGCGGGGGGTGCGGCGGGCGCATTGACCAGCACCTGTGGGAGCGTTTCCACGACGTATGGTTCGACCTTCCTCATCCGTTCAGTGGATTTCCCGTGTGCCAGGCCGACTCCTGCTCGATGCTGGACACTTTCGCTTGGTACTGTGCGTCACTGGTCATGTGAACCATGACACAGTGCCCCCACAGTCCGGAGAACCCGATGTGCCAGCACCAACCGACCTGCCCCTCCGCTGAAGCTACTGACCGGGAAGCCGCGCGGGTCCTCGCCTGCTTCCGTGAGCAGGGCTGGAGCCTGCTCTGCAACGGTGTCATCGTCTTCGAGGACACCGGCGAGTTGCTCCCCGACGGCAGCAGCATCGCACCGCACCGCGGCCCCGCCCGCCACGCTCTCGTGGCCTGAACGACCACCCAGCGTCACCGTTTAGCCGCCGCCGACCCAGGCTAGTCCCCCGGTACGGGACGTCGCAGCCCAGGTCGCAGCGGCTGCCGGGGCGGCCATACCGCCCGCCCCGGCTCGCCGTTGTCAGTCCTCGAACGCCTCGGGCGACGGGCACGAGCAGACCAGGTTCCGGTCGCCGTACGCGCCGTCGATCCGCCGCACCGGCGGCCAGTACTTCCCGGCCCGGTCCACCCCGGCCGGGTACGCGCCCACCGACCGCGGGTACGGGTGCGGCCACTCGTCACCGCTGACCATCGCCGCGGTGTGCGGCGCGTTGGCCAGGGGGTTGTCCCCCGCCGGCCACTGCCCCGACGCGACCTGCTCGATCTCCGCCCGGATCGCGATCATGGCGTCGCAGAACCGGTCCAGCTCGGCCAGGTCCTCACTCTCGGTCGGTTCCACCATCAGCGTCCCGGCGACGGGGAACGACATCGTGGGCGCGTGGAAGCCGTAGTCGATGAGCCGCTTCGCCACGTCGTCGACGCTCACCCCTGTCGTCTTCGTCAACGGCCGCAGGTCGAGGATGCACTCGTGCGCGACCAGGCCCTTGTTGCCGGCGTACAGCACCGGGTAGTGCCCGCGCAGGCGCGCCGCCACGTAGTTCGCGGCGAGGACCGCCACGCCGGTCGCCCGGGTCAGGCCCTCGGTGCCCATCATCCGCAGGTACGCCCACGGGATCGGCAGGATGCCCGCCGACCCGTACTTCGCCGCCGAGATCGCCGGCGTCGCGTCGGCGTGCGCGCCGAGCGGGTCACCGGGCAGGAACGGCGCGAGGTGGGCGCGGACCGCCACCGGGCCGACGCCGGGGCCGCCGCCGCCGTGCGGGATGCAGAACGTCTTGTGCAGGTTCAGGTGTGACACGTCCGCGCCGAACTTGCCGGGCTTGGCGTACCCGACGAGGGCGTTGAGGTTCGCGCCGTCGACGTACACCTGACCGCCGGCGTCGTGGACCTTCGCGCACAGCGACGCGATGCCCGTCTCGTACACGCCGTGCGTCGACGGGTACGTCACCATGATCCCGGCGAGCGCGTCGCGGTGCTTGTCGATCTTCGCGTCCAGGTCGACGAGGTCGACGTTGCCGTTGTCGTCGCAGGCCACCACGACGACCCGCATGCCGGCCATCACCGCCGACGCGGCGTTCGTGCCGTGCGCCGACGACGGGATGAGGCACACGTCGCGGTGCGTCTCACCCCGCGACGCGTGGTAGGAGCGGATGGCCAGCAGGCCCGCCAGCTCACCCTGGGAGCCGGCGTTGGGTTGCACGCTCACCGCGTCGTAGCCGGTCACCTCGGCCAGCCACGACTCCAACTGCCCGATCATGTCCCGGTACCCGGCGGTCTGCGTGTCTGGCGCGAACGGGTGGATGTTCGCGAACTCCGCCCAGCTGACCGGCTCCATCTCCGTGGTGGCGTTCAGCTTCATCGTGCACGACCCGAGCGGGATCATGCCCCGGTCCAGGGCGTAGTCGAAGTCCGACAGCCGCCGCAGGTAGCGCAGCATGGCCGTCTCGGAGTGGTGGCTGCGGAACACCGGGTGGGTGAGGACGTCACTCGTGCGGGTCAGGTCGACGGGCAGGGCCGGGTCGCCGTCGCCGTCGAACGCCTGCACTCCGAACGCCTCCCACACCGCCGCCAGGTGCGCGTCGGTGGTGGTCTCGTCGCAGGACATCCCCACCCGGTCGGCGTCGACCAGCCGCAGGTTCACGCCCCGTTCGGCGGCGGCCTCCACGACCTGCGCCGCCCGGCCTGGCACGCGCGCGGTGACGGTGTCGAAGAACGCGACGTCCGCGACGTCGACGCCACCGGCGCGCAGCCCGGCCGCGAGCCGCGCCGCCATGGCGTGGGTACGCGTCGCGATCTCCCGCAGCCCGTCCGGGCCGTGGTAGACGGCGTACATGCCGGCCATCACCGCGAGGAGCACCTGCGCGGTGCAGATGTTGCTCGTCGCCTTCTCCCGGCGGATGTGCTGCTCGCGGGTCTGCAACGCCAGCCGGTACGCCGGGTTGCCGTCGGCGTCGCGGGACACCCCGACGAGGCGGCCGGGCAGCATCCGCTCCAGACCGGAGCGCACCGCCAGGTAGCCGGCGTGCGGCCCACCGAAGCCCATGGGTACGCCGAAACGTTGGGTGGTGCCGGCGGCGATGTCCGCGCCGATCTCCCCCGGCGCGCGCAGCAGCGTCAACGCCAGCAGGTCCGCCGCGACGGTGACGAGGGCACCGACGGCGTGCGCCGCCTCGACCGGGCGCGCGTGGTCACGGACCGCCCCGGACGCCCCCGGGTACTGCAGGTGCAGGCCGAAGAACTCCGCCGGCAGCTCGTCGCGCTGCACGTCGACGACCCGCACGTCGATGCCGAGCGGCTCGGCCCGGCTGGTGATCACCGCGATGGTCTGCGGCAGGGCGTCGGCGTCGACGACGTACACCCGGCTCTTGCTCTTGGACGCGCGGCGGGCGAGGGTCATCGCCTCCGCGGCGGCGGTGCCCTCGTCGAGCATCGACGCGTTCGCGGTGGCCAGGCCGGTCAGGTCGGTGACCATCGTCTGGAAGTTCAGCAGCGCCTCGAGGCGGCCCTGGCTGATCTCCGGCTGGTACGGGGTGTACGCCGTGTACCAGGCGGGGTCTTCGAGGACGTTGCGGCGGATCACCGCCGGGGTGTGCGTGCCGTGGTAGCCCAGACCGATCATCGACACGGCGACCGTGTTACGCGCCGCGAGGGCCCGCAGCTCGGCGATCGCCTCGGCCTCGGTGGCCGGATCGGGCAGGTCGAGGGTGCCGTGCCAGCGGATCACCTCGGGGATCGCGGCGTCCATCAGCTCGTCGATCGAGTCGTGCCCGACGGCCTCCAGCATGCGGCGCTCGTCGTCCGCTCCGGGACCGATGTGACGGGTGGCGAATTGCTCTACGGACATCAGGGGTGCTCCCGGGCGAGGTCGACGGATCGGCCTCCCCCTCTGTCGCGCCCGCACAGCGCTCCACAGTGCCTGCCCACGAGGTCCTTTTGCCTGAGAGGTTCCGGGGAGGATTTGCCCCTTCGGCGCCGCCCCTGCTGCTGTCGGGCGGTCTCTCCCACGTGGGTGCTACCGGCATGGTCAACGCTACCAGCGCCGGTGTTTCCGGCAGATGTCCTACCCCTGTGACGTCACACGCCGGCCGGCGCGGCCAGCGGCGCGGCCCCGCCGGCCACCCGGTCGGCGAGCACCGGCAGCACCGCCCCGAGCGGCGCGTCGACGCACACCGTGGCGTACCCGTCACCCCGGGTCGGCCCCTGGTTGACGATCGCCACCGCAATGCCCCGTTTCGCCGCGCGGATCACGAACCGGCGCCCCGACATGACAGTCAACGACGACCCGAGCACCACCACCGCGCGTGCCTGCTCCACAAGCGCGAAACACCGCGCCACCCGCTGCGGCGGCACCGTCTCGCCGAAGAACACCACGTCCGGTTTCAGCATGCCCGTCCCGCAGATCCCGCAGTCCACCGGCCGGAACCCGGCCACCTGCTCGTCAGGGAGATCCACATCACCGTCCGGGTTGACCGCGGCGGCGCGGGCCACGAAGTCCGGGTTGGCCTCGCGCAGCCGCCGGTCCACCTCCTCCCGGGAGGTCAGGTTCCCGCAGTCCAGGCACACCACCTCGTCGAGGCGGCCGTGCAACTCGACCACCCGGTCGCTGCCGGCGGCGCCGTGCAACCCGTCGACGTTCTGCGTGATCACCGCGTCGACCAGGCCGGCGCGTTGCAGCCGCGCCACCGCCCGGTGCCCGTCGTTCGGCGCCGCCCGCGCGATCAGCCGCCACCCCAGGTGGCTGCGCGCCCAGTACCGCCGCCGCGCCAGGGGATCGCGGGTGAACGCCTGGTAGGTCATCGGCGTGTGCCGGCGGGCCACACCGCTGGGCCCCCGATAGTCCGGGATGCCCGATTCGGTGGACAGGCCCGCCCCGCTGAGCACCACCACGCCACCACCGGCCACCAGCGAGGTCAACGCCTCCAGGCTGTTCGTCACCCCTCCATGCTGCCTCAGCGCACCCGCCGACGCCGAACACCCGGGCAGCGGTCACCCGCCGCCGTTCACACCGCGACGACGTCGGCGACGACGCACGCGATGTTGTCCGGCGCCCCCGCGGCCCGCGCCGCGGCGACAAGGTCCCGCACCGCGTCCCGCGGATCGGCCGCCGCGCTCATGGTCGCGGCCAGGGCGGCCCGGTCGACGACAGCCCACAGCCCGTCGGAGCACAGCAGGTACCGGTCACCGGGCAGCGCCGTGCGCAACGCCAGGTCGGCCTCGACCTGCTGACCGCCGCCGAGCGCGCGCACCAGCAGCGCCCGCTGCGGGTGTGCGCCCGCCTCGTCACGGTCGAGGCGCCCCTGATCCACCTGGGCCTGCACCCAGGTGTGGTCCTGCGTCAGCAGGGACAGCTCACCGTCGCGCAGCAGGTACGCCCGGGTGTCACCGACGTGCACCAACGCCAGTTGGGTGCCGCTGCGCAGCAGCGCGGTAAGTGTCGTCGCCGGCCGGTGCTCGCCGGTCGCCAGCCCCCGCACGATCGTGTCGGCGTCGGTCATCGCCCCGGCCACCATCGTCAACAGCTCGACGGCCGGCACGGCGGTGAGCTCCAACGGCCGCAGCGCGTCGATCGCGGCGGCGCTGGCGGCAGCGCCACCCGGCCCCCGCATGCCGTCGGCGACGGCGAGCAACCGCCCGCTGGCGTACGCGGCGTCCTCGTTGCTGTCGCGCACGGCCCCCGTCTCACAGGCGGCGGCGCAGCGGACGGCAACCGTGGGACTGGTCTGCGACATGGTGGTGCCCCCTTCGGACAGGTGATCCACGAGGATGGCGGCGAGCCGCGCCCGCGCCGACGTGTCGTCGGTGACCCGCCGCCAGTACGCGGCGACCGCCTCGGCCGCCGCCGCGGGCTCCAGGGCGCACACGACGCGGATCGTCGCCAGGGGCATGCCGATGCGACGCAGGTGGGCCACCAACCGGGCCAGCGGCACCTGCGCCGGGTCGTAGAGCCGGTAGCCGGACTCGGGATCGACAGCCGCCGGCAGCAGGAGCCCCACCTCGTCGTACAGGCGCAACGCCTTCGGCGTCAGCCTCGCCGCGTGCGCGAACGCCCCGATGGTCAACAGCTCCACGTCGGCATCCTCCTCGCGCCGGTCACCCCGACCGGCAGGCACCAGGCTGAGGGTTGCCCCACGGTCAAGGTCAAGGCCGCCGTTCCCGGTAGGTTGGGTGTATGCGCGTCGTCATCGCCGGAGGCCACGGCAAGATCGCCCTGCTGCTGGAGCGGCACCTCGCCGACCGCGGCGACACCGCCGTCGGGCTGATCCGCAACCCCGACCAGGCCGACGCCCTGCGCGCCGCCGGCGCCACACCCGTCGTCTGCGACCTGGAACACGTCGACGTCGACGAGGTCGCCGCCCATCTGCGCGACGCCGACGCGGTGATCTTCGCCGCCGGGGCCGGCCCCGGCAGCGGCGCCGCCCGCAAGGACACCGTCGACCGGGCCGCCGCCGCGCTGCTCGCCGACGCCGCCACCCGGGCCGGCGTCCACCGCTACCTGCTGGTCTCCTCCATGGGCGTGGACAACCCACCCGCCGCCGGCACCGACGACGTGTGGGCCGCCTACCTGCGCGCCAAACGCGCCGCCGAGGACGACCTACGCGCCCGCGACCTGACCTGGACGGTGCTGCGACCCGGCCGGCTCACCGACGACGAACCCACCGGGCAGGTCACTCTCACCCGACACGCCGGCCGCGGCGCCATCAGCCGCGCCGACGTCGCAGTGGTCCTCGCGGCCCTGCTCGACGAACCCGCCACCGCCGGCGCGACCCTGGAACTCGTGGGCGGACCGACACCCATCGCCGAGGCGATCCGCGCCGCCGCTCGCTGAGGCGTACCCCGCCGCCCTGCGGCCTTCCTCCCGCCCGGCGCTGGGGAGCGCCGGGCGGCTTCACGTGCGTGGGCGCGGTCGCCGCCCCGACGTTGACACCACGAACCCTCCCTGTCAGACTTTTCTGACACCGGGTGTCAGAGAAATCTGACACCCGCTCGGAGGAGGGACTTTCTGGATGAGCGGCACCCCGCCGACCGGCGACGAGTTGGTGCCGCTGCTGGCCGCGCTGGCCAACCCGCACCGGCTGCGGATCCTTGCCGCCCTGGTGCAGGGACGCACCTACGTCAGCGAACTGGCACGACGCCTGCACATGAACCGGCCGCTGCTCTACATGCACCTGCAGAAGTTGGAGGCAGCCGGTCTGGTGACAGGCGAACTGGTGACAGCACCCGACGGCAGCTCGGTGAAGTACGTCCAGGCCGTGCCGTTCACCGTGGCCCTGGACCTGGACGCGATCGCGCTTGCCGCGCAGACCCTGACCGGCCCGGTGCCGGCCGTAGAACGGGAGTGAGCAATGACCCCTCAGGTGGCCTCAGACATGGCGCAGACCTCCACCATCGCCTCGACCGTGGTCGTGGTGACGGTGATCGCCATCGCCGCCTTCGTCGCGATCGGCCTCTACCGCGCCCGGCACGGGGCGGCCCGTGAGACAGGCTATCGGGTGCTCGCCGAGCGCAGCGCCGACAGCGCCCACGCCGTGGCGGACGAACTCAAGGGCGTGCGCGACGAACTCGGCGAAGTCCGGCAACGGTTGGCCGCACTGGAAAAGCTCCTGAGTCAGATCGGTTGACGTGCCGAGCCGGGGAGGACCTGCGACATGACCACATGGGCTCGACTGCGGACACACACCCGGCGCCTGACCGGTGCCGCCGCCCTTCTAGCGGTGGCCACGGCGGCCACTCCGATCGCAGCCCCACCCGCGGTCCCCCGCGTCGCCACCGCCGACGAGTTGACCGCCGGCGAGAACTACCTGCACGCCTACATGGACAAGATCAAAGCGCCCGGCCTGGCGTACGCGGTCGTCCGCGGCGACGAGGTGCTCAGCCGGGGCGCATGGGGTCTCGACGGCGACGGCCGGCCGATCACGACACAGACGCCGTTCCTGCTCGGGTCGACGAGCAAGTCGTTCACCGCGCTGGCGGTGGCGCAACTGGCCGAGGCCGGCCGCGTCGACCTCGACACCCCGGCGTCCACCTACCTCCCGTGGCTGCGCCTCGGTGACGCGCAGACCGCCCGGACGGTCACCATCCGCCACCTTCTCACCCACACCAGCGGACTCCCGCAGGTGTGGAGCACCACCCTGACCGACCGGTACGACAACCGCCCCGGCGGCCTGACCCAGTCCGTGCGTGACCTCGCCACCCTGCGGCCCACCACCGCTGTCGGGCAGACCTATCAGTACAGCGACGCCAACTACATGATTCTCGGCGCGCTCGTCGAGAACGTCAGCGGCGACACCTTCGGCGCATACCTGCGCCGACACGTGCTCGACCCCCTGCGGATGACGCACTCCGCAGGCTCCGCCGACGAGGCCCACGCCATCGGCATTCCGGCCGGGCACCGCTACTACCTCGGTCGGCCACAGCGCTTCGCTGCGCCTTTCGACACCGCCGGAGTGCCTTACGGCTTCCTCGCCGCCAGCCTCGACGACCTGTCCCACTACGCCATCGCACAGCTGGGCGGCGGCCGTTACGGCGACACCCGGATCCTCGGCCCTGACAGCACCCGACAGATGCACACCGGGACCGTGGCCACCGGTCACGGCACCTACGGGTTCGGCTGGAAGAACAGCACCCTCGACGGCATCGGCATCCGCATGGTCTGGCACGCCGGCGCGACCCCCGACTACTTCACCCACATCGTGCTGGCCCCCGACGCGAACCTCGCCGTGATCATCATGACCAACGTCTACGGCCTGCCGATGGACGCCCAACTCAGCGCCGGGGCGTTCAACCTCACCCGCATCCTGCACGGCGGCGCACCCACGTCCGTCAGCGCTGACCCCACCCACTCCCGGGTCCTGGCCGGGCTGGCCGCTGTCACCGCGCTGCTGCTCACCGCCCTGGCCCACTCCTGGATCGGCCTGGTCCGCGGCCGGCGGCAGAGCATCACCCGGCGCGCCCGAACACTCGCCGGCACCGCCGCCCAGGTGGCGGCGTGCGCCACCGTGGCGGCCTGCGCCGCCTGGCTGGTGCCGTCCTTCTGGAAGGGCGCCGGACTCGTCAAACTCCAGTTGTGGGCACCAGACATCGGACACGGCATCACGGTCGTCATCGCCCTGGCCGCCGTTCTCGCGCTGACCCGACTGGGCATGGGTGTGTACGCCGTGCTCCCCCATGGACCGTCCTCGCCGACACGAACGACCGACATTCCCGTGCACCCCGAGCAACGAGGCAACTGAAACGCCACCCGGGTGGGGCTCGCCCTACGCGGACCCCACCCCGGCCCGTCACCGCTGGTGATGACGCGGCAACGCCGCCTGACCCGCCGCGCCCCCCACGAAGGACGCCCCCGGCGTCTCCGCCGCGATCCGGTCCATCGTGCGCGCCAACTGCTCACTGCCGTCGTCGAGATGCCGCGCCGCCGCCTGCATGTGCGACACCATCATCTCCCCGAAGATCCGCAACGCCTCCCGCGTCGCCACCGTGTCGTCGAAGCTCGACCCGGCCGAACTGCGGTACTCCGCCACCGCCCGCTCAGCCTCCTGCTTCGCCTCCTCCGCCGCCGCCCGCATGTAACTCTCGTACTGCACCCGGGCGTACTCGGCGACCCGCCGCGCGTAGTCGTGCGCCTGCGCGATGATCTGCTCGGCCTCCCGCTGCGCCGCCGACAGCAGATTCACCTCCTTGGCCGCCGGCACCTTCGCCGCCGCCCCCGCGCTCGGAATCACCCCGTGCCGGTGCAACTCCACCCGGTCGGTGAGCCGCTCGTTCTCCGCCCGCAGGTTCGCGATCTGCGTCGCCAACAGATCCAACTCGTCGGCCACCTGCACCCGGAACCGATCCACATCGGCGTTGTCGTAACCACGCCGCGCGAACGGCGCCGTCCCGAACTCCCACCGCCGAACCCGGTCGGAGGTCATCCGCACCTGCACACCACCGGACACCTGCATACCGTCGTACCGGCTGATCGGGGTCGCGCTCACCGCTCACGCCTCTCGTTCGCCACAGCGGGGCCCGTGCGCCCCTCACTCGACTGCTGAACCGCCGTACGCCACGCCGGGCCGTACCACTGCGTGCCCAGACCCTCGTGGTGCACCTGACCTTCGTGATAGCCCGCGCGGGCCAACGTCTGCACCGCGTGCGACACCATCTCGTCCGACCCGCACACGTACACGTGCCGCGAACGCCAGTCACCATCGGCCAACGCCCGGTCCACGGCCTGCACGAACTCACCCGGCCGGTGCACGTCCGCGCCCACCACGTACGTCACCGTCAACCACGCAAAAGACGACGCCAACTTGTCGATCGCGTCGCTGTCGTAGAACTCGCTGGGCGAGCGCGCACCCACATACAGGTCCACGCGACGACGGGAACCCTCCGCGGCGACCTGCTCCACCAACGCCTTCACCGGCGCCCAGCCGGTACCCGACGCCAGCAGCAACAGATCGCTGGAACCCGCCGCCCACAACCCCAGGCGCTCCCCCACCGGCGCGGCCAGATGCACACGGTCCCCCACCGCCGACCCGTACACCAGCCGCGACGACACCGCGCCCCCCGGAGCGGCCCGCACATGCAACTCCAGCGTGCCGTCCGCGCGCGGCGCGTTCGCCGGCGAGTAGTACCGCCACGACCGCACCGACGGATGCGACACCCCGATCGACTGACCCGGCGTGAACGGCAACAGGTACTGCGGGCGCACCGTCAACACCGCCACGTCGAACGCCCGCCGCTCATGGGCCACGATCTCCGCCACCCACCACGGTGGGTTCACCGCCTCCGCGGCCTGCGCCGCCTCCATCATGACCTGCGCGATCAGCCCGTACGCCGCCGCCCAGTCCTGGGCCAGCTCATCGGTCCACTGCTCGGCGAGGAAGTGTTGCAACGTCGCCAACAGCGCCTCACCGACCGCCGGATAGTGCTCCGCGCGGACCGCGAACTTCCGGTGATCCGCGCCCAGGTCCTGCAGGAAACCCACCAGCCGATCGACCTGGTCCACATGGGACACGATGTGCCCCAACGCGGTGACCAGGCGGTCCCGCTGCCCCGCCATGTTCGTGGGGAACATCTGCCGCGTCTCGGGATGCGCCAGAAACAACGTCGAATAGAAGTAGAGCGGCACCTCGTCGCCGTGCCCGGCGACGAGGGACCAACTCTGCTTGAGTCGGGCCGCGTCCACGCTCAGACGCCCGGACGCTCTCCGGCGGCCACCACCTGGTCCTGCACCTGCGCCAGCACCGCCCGCACGTCGTCCCGCACATCGGCCGGAACACCCAACTCGGACAGCGTCGCGATCAGGTACTCACCCACCTTGGTGTAGTGCGCCACCGGAATGCCCAACGGCTGGTGCGCCTCGGCCAACCCGCGACCCGTGTACTCGTTCGGGCCGCCCAACACCACCGTCAACATCAACGCCAGGTGCCGACGCTGACCCGCCATGTCCACAGTGGCGAAGTAACCCGCCAACTCTGCGTCGGCGAGCACCTTGTCGTAGAACAGCTCCACGGCCGCCTTCACCGAACTCGCACCGCCGATGCGGTCGTAATTCGAGGGGGGAGCGGTCTCTTCCGTAACCGTCACGGTCGTTCCTTCCGGGGTGACAGGTCGCGCGCGCGGTGACGCGCAGGGGCAACGGCCACCGACGGCACACCGTCAAGCCACGGCGGCACACCGGGGACCGTGACGGACCATAGCGTGCCCACGACCTCCGGTCAGGGCCCCCCTATCGGTTTCCCGACAGTTGACGCACACGCACCGTCACCACCAACAACCCGATGATCCACCCACCGCAACCAGGAGACAACCCACAGTGTCCACAGTGGAACCGACGACCCGGACAACCGGAACCCGCGCCCAACAACCTGACCCACAGTCATCAGACGGCCGCAACCAAAATTGTCACAGACGTCGATGGGCCGGGCACCGACAGTCGCGCCGCGCCACTCAGCCCGCGCGCCGCCGCGCCCGCCGCGCCGCCAACTCGTCACCCACCGGATCCGACGCGGACCCCACCACCGGCTCCGCCGGGCCGCTCACCGCCGGCTCCGCCGGCAGATGCGACAACGACCCCTGAATCTCCTTGAACGCCCCACCGATCGCGATCCCGAAGACGCCCTGCCCACCCTGCAACAGGTCGACCACCTCCTCCGGAGACCGACACTCGTACACAGTCGTCCCATCGGAGATCAACGTGATCCCGGCCAGATCCTCCACACCCCGCGACCGCAACGCCTCGATCGCCTTACGGATGTTCTGCAGGGACACCCCCGCGTCCAACAACCGCTTCACGACCTTCAACACCACCAGATCGCGGAACGAGTACAAGCGAGACGTCCCCGAACCCGACGCGTCCCGCACACTCGGCACCACAAGCGTCGTCCGCGCCCAGTAATCCAACTGCCGATAACTGATGCCCACCGCGTGGCACGCCGTCACACCGCGGTAACCCACCGAGCCGTCACTCTCAGTCGCCGCACCCGGCGACACCACACCCGACTCGCCCACCTGTGTACCCGGATCGGAATCCTGCGGCTCGTGCATCCGGACAACCTCCCCGTCAGTGCGGCGACGCGCCGTTTCCTCCGACGCGCACCCCTCGACACGGCAACCCTAACGCCACCGTCAGGGGTTACCACGGAGGAACCGACGCGACACGCCGCGCAGCCACCGAGAAAGATCACCAACCAGCGCCGACGTCACCCCACCGTGACACCAGCACGGACCGAGCCACTCAGCCCGCGAAATCCTCCGGACGCACCTGCTCCAGGAACTCGCGGAACTTCTCCACCTCGTCCTCCTGCTCATCGGGGATAACGATCCCCGCCTCACTGAGGACCTGCTCCGCACAACGAATCGGCGCACCGACCCGCAACGCCAACGCGATCGAATCGCTCGGCCGCGCCGACACCCGCACCCCATCGCCGATCAACAGATCCGCGTAGAAGACATTCTCCTTGAGCTCGGTGATCTCCACCGCCTGCAACGGCGCCTGCAACGCCGCCAACACATCCCGCAACAGATCATGCGTCAACGGACGAGCCGGCTTGACCCCCTGCTGCTCATAAGCGATAGCCGTGGCCTCGACCGCGCCGATCCAGATCGGCAGATAGCGGTCGCCCTCGACCTCCCTGAGCAGGACGATCGGCTGGTTGCTGGGCAGCTCCACCCGAACTCCGACCACGCTCAGCTCGCGCACCGCCGCCTCCGTGTCGTTGTCACCTACGCCGCACCGCGCCCTTCCCTGCACGGTACACGGACCGCAACACGGCCGTCGTATGCGCTACAGCACCACGCCCGCGCCAGAAAGGGGTTACCCCGGCAAGCCTACGGCACGCTTCGGAGAAGAGATCTTTCCGCTCCACCGCCACCTGCCGGGCACCCTCACCGACCCAACGTCGACCGCAGCCCCACCCGCACCAACGCCGCGTGCAACTGCTCCGACAACGCCACCAACTCCCGCGCCGTCTCCGCCGCCCGCGCCCGCGCCGCCGGATCACTCTGCCGCGCCAACGGCGCCACCAACTGCGCGAACAACCCGACCTCACGATCGGCCGCACTCCGGTAACCCCGCAGATGCCGCGGCTCCAACCCGTACGCCGCCAAACCCGCCACCGCCGACGCGATGATCAACGCATCCGCGTCATACCACCCCGGCGGATCCGACACCAGCACACCGAGCCGCTCCAACTCCACCAGAGTCGACTCGTCGATCCCACTACGGGCCACCAGCTCAGCCCGGCCGAGCCGCACCTGCGACGACTCGGCCGGCTCCGCCGACTCCCGACCCGGCACCGCACCATCGGGCCCCACCGCGACCAACGCCGGCCGCGACCGCTCCGGCTGCTCACCGGACGAATCCCACTGCGCCAACTGCTCACGGATCACCCGCAACGGCAGATACCGGTCCCGCTGCGCGGTCAACACGAACCGCAACCGCGCCACATCATCCCAGCTGTACTTCCGGTAACCCGCCGCCGTCCGCTGCGGCTCCACCAGCCCCTCGGCCTCAAGAAACCGCAGCTTCGAAATGGTCGTGTCCGGGAAATCAACCCGCAACTGACCCAGCACCTCACCGATGCTCATCAGCGGCTGGGACCGGGCCGCCCCGGGTGGCGTGGAGGCCGCAGGCTCGTTCACCCCCGGCCGGCCTCCTCCTCCGGGCGCGGACCGGCGATGAACACCACCCGGAACTTACCGATCTGAACCTCGTCACCATTGCTCAACGTGGCCGCCTCAACCCGCTCACGATTCACGTACGTGCCATTCAGGCTACCCACGTCCCGCACCGTGAACGTCCCACCATCACGGTGGAACTCCGCGTGCCGGCGCGACACCGTCACATCGTCGAGGAAGATGTCACTGTCCGGGTGCCGGCCACTTGTCGTCACATCGTGGTCCAACAGGAACCGGGCACCCGCATTCGGACCGCGACGAACCACCAGCAACGCCATACCCGGCGGCAACGAACCGGACATCCGGCTCGGCACCACATCGGTGTCCGGCCCTTCCAGCACTTCGTCGAGCGAGCCGAGATTGAGCGTCGAGGTGACGTCGAGCGGGGGGAACTCGTCGTCTGGGCGCGTCATGGGACCACCTCACGGATCTGTTCGGTCGGCGTCGGGTAATGGCGGGTCTGGCCGCCGGGCGATCGTTCACCCGGCGGCTGGCTCCCCGTGCCCGGGAAGGCAATTCCGCAACGCTCAACTAATGGGTTCTTCTCGGTCGACTGGGCGAGCCTAGCCAGCGCCGAAATGCAGGGCAACCGGACGCGCGCAGACATCCCGCACACCGGATCAAGCACACTCAGCCTTCGGTGATCTTCTGGTACGCGCCCGCCGTCAGCAACCCGTCCGTCGCCGTCGGATCGTTCGGAGTGATCTCCACCAACCAACCCGCACCGTACGGATCCGTGTTGATCAGCTCAGGAGTGTCACCCAACGCGTCGTTACGCGCCGCCACCGTACCCGCCACCGGCGCGTAGATCTCCGACACACTCTTGGTCGACTCGATCTCGCCCAACGAGTCACCGGCCGCGACGACCGCACCCGCCTCCGGCAACTGCACATACACGATGTCACCCAACGCGTCCTGCGCGAAGTGCGTAATGCCGACCCGGATCGAACCGGTACCGTCACCCGCCACCCACTCATGCTCGGCGGTGTATCGCAGATCCTCGGGTATCACCAGACGCGTCCTCATCCATCGGTGCACCGGACCACCCGGGCCCGGCGCGGCCGCGCCGGCCAGGAGACCGGACGGGCGTGTTCCTACTTGGTCGGCACGTGCAGCGCCGAAACCTCGGCAACCTCACGCTCCCCAAACGTCACGTTACCGCCGTCACCCCGGACCGTCGCGACCACCCCACCAGGAATGTTCAAGGCCGTACGCATCGTCGCCGGATCACCGATCACCGTGATCGTGAACGGCCCCGTCAACCGACGCCCCTCCACCATCAACGACCCGTTGTCCCCATCGAGGAAGTACGTCGATGCGATCACCCGCACCGTCGCCCGGTCACCACCGGAGATCTGCATCGCCTCCGCGCCCGCGCCCCGCAACTCCTGCACGGCGTCCAACACCCGGTCCGCCGTGATCGGCTTGACCCCGTTGCTGGTGAACTCCACAGTCAACCCCGGCCCCACCGCCGGCAACGTACCCGCCAGAATCCCCAGCTCGTCCGCCCGACGGGTCGCCTCGTCCAACGCCGCCTGCCGACCCTGCGCACCCGAGGCCAACTGCCGCTGACTGTCCTCCAGCGCCCGAATGTCCTGCTGAAGACGATTCTCACGCGCATCCAGATCCGACAGGATCCGCACCAGGTCCTCCTGGCGCGTCGCCCCCAACGTCGGATCCGCCGACGTCGTCCGCAACTGCACCACCAGGGTGAACCCCAGCAACGCCAACAACGCCGCGATCATCAAACCCGCCGCGCTGAACCGCGACCGACCCGCAGCCACCGGCGCCGCCGACTCCACGACCGGCTCGTCCACCGACGCACCCGCCCGCGACACCGCGCTCAGGTCCACCGTCGCACCGTCATCGGCCGGCACCACCTCAGGCTCCGCACCCGGTGACTCCGGCTCCTCGGCAGGACCGCTCGGCGCCAACGGACTCAACTCGTCCGGATCCGGCGCGTCCGGCCGCGGATCCGGTTCACCCGCCGGCCCACCCGGTCGCGCCGGCCCCGCCGGCTGCGGCCAACCCGTCCCCGTCTCCGCCTGCTCGTCGCTCATCGCTGTCAAACCTACGCCCGGAACAGGTGCCGACGGATCGCCGCCACATTTCCGAAGATCCGCACACCCAGAACGACGACCACACCGGTGGACAACTGCCCGCCCACCCCCAACTGGTCACCCAGGTACACGATCAGGCCAGCCACCAGCACGTTCGAGATGAACGACACCACGAACTGCTTGTCGTCGAAGATGCGGTCCAACTTCGCCCGGACCCCACCGAACACCGCGTCCAACGCGGCGACCACCGCGATCGGCAGGTACGGCTGCAACGCCGCAGGCACCGTGGGATCAAGCCACACGCCCAGCACCACACCGGCGAGCAACGCCAGCACCGCGATCATCCGCCACCTCCGGAAGGGCTAGCGGTCCCCGGCGAACCCGACGACCCAGGACTGCCGGACCGGACACCCGACCCAGAAGGGCTCGGACTGACCGACGGCTTGGCGTAGCGTAGCTGCGGCTCCGGAGCCGCCGGCAGGGCGAGGTCCTCCGCCTTACGCACACCGAACGACAGGCCGGTCTTCTGCGCGACCTCCCGCATCACCGCAGCGCTCCGGCTGTCCTCGAACTTGCGCCGCATCGACCCCGGCCCGATCGCCGACACCTCGTACGGCCCCGTCACCGGACGGAAATCCACCAGGATCGCCTCACCCGCCGTACGGATCGTCGACGTCGACGTCAACCGCTGACCGTTGATCGAGATCGCCTCCGCACCGGCGCTCCACAACGCGTTCGCCACACCCTGCAGATCGCTGTACAGAACCTGCGACGGCCCCGCGCCCTTGCCGGTCACCGCGTCCGCGTTGCCCGGGCCGTCCGCCAGGCGCACCACCACACCGTCACCGCGCACCCGACCCAGCCCGGTGACCGCCTCCAGGTCCCGCAGGCGCGCCGCGGTCGGCCCGCCCAACGCCGCGTCCCGCTGCCGGCTGACCTCCTCGCGCAGCTGGTCCGCGCGCGTCGACAACCGGTCGGTCTGGCTCTCCCGCTCCTTGATCTGCGCCACCAACCCGGAGCGCGCCTGGGCACGCCCCGGCTCGTCCGCCATCGTCTGGCGATACGCCACCGCGAACAGGAAACCCAGCACCACCACCACGACCAGGCCGACCGCCCGAGCCGGCCAACCCCGGGACTCGTCCGGCGACGACGCCACCCGCCGGCGCGCGGCCGCCGCGTCGGCGTACCCCGGGTCCAGGGGATTGCGGAACAGCTCGGTGAGGAAGTCCGGGGCGTACACCCGATCCGGGCGGGGACGCTCCGGCGGCCTCGCGCTCACGCGGCCGCTCCCGCGCCGCGCGCCGCGCGGACCAGCCGCGACGCCTGCACCACGTACATCGCGCCGGCCACCCAGTAGAGCACCAGCCCCCACCACGCCAAACCCCAGCCGATCGCGGCCGTCGCCGTCGCCGCCGCGCTCCACTCGGTGGCCAACAGCAGCACCGGGAACGCCGCGAGCAGCAGGAAGGTGGCGGTCTTGCCCATGTAGTGCACCGGCGGTGGCCCGTACCCGTAGCGGCGCAGCACCGCCAGCGAGCCGAGCAGCAGCACCTCGCGGGCCAGCAGTGCCGCCGTGAACTGCCACGGCACCACCTCCCGGGCGGTGAAGGCGAGCAGCGTGGCGAGGATGTACAGCCGGTCGGCGAGGGGGTCGAGCAGCTCCCCGAGCCGGCTCACCTGACGCAGCCGGCGGGCGATCCAGCCGTCGACCCAGTCGGTGGTGCCGCCGATGGCCAACACCACCACCGCCGCCACGTCCGCGCGGGCCACCAGGAACAGATAGAGGAACAGGGGTACGCCCAGCAGGCGCCCGAAGCTGATCAGGTTGGGCAGGGTGAGGACCTGGTCACCGGGAGCCTGGTCACCGGTGTCCCGCGGATGCTCTGCCCGAGCCGGCCGACGCGACACCGAACCTCCTCCACCGCACGCCCCGACGCCAGACCGAGATCGGGCGCGGCGGAGGTCGTACGCGCTGTCGGGCCGGCAACCGCCGGCGCCCCTGCGGCCCCGGGACGGGACCTCTGCTCTGATGCGGCCCGCGATCGTGGTGATCGCGGGCCGGTTGAGTGCGCTGCCACTATATCGGGCCACCCCCGTGCGCCCCGGTCGCCGCCGCGTCCTGTTGGTGCGGTGCTGTCGCTTTGTGGCGTGGATCACCACGTGTAAGTCGTCCTAGGACGCTAGTCGAGAGGGGTGACGGATCAGGCCGTCTGCACCGCCTGGTCCACCTGCTGTTCCGGCACCGTCTGCGTCGCCGCCCGGCCGAAGGCGAGCAACGACAGCAACAGATCGTGCTGCATCCGTGGCGGCATCCTGTCCAGCACGGCCTGCACCGCGCGCTGCCGCCGCTCCGCCAACTCCCCCAGCAGGGTCAGGGCGGCGGACGTCAGCACCAACCGCACCTCCCGCCGGTCGCGCGGGTCCGCCACCCGGCGCAACAGCCCGGTCGCCTCCAGCCGGTCGCAGAGGCGGCTGGCCGAGGAGGGCACCACGTCCAGCAGCTCCGCCAGGCCGTTGACGTTGGTCTCCCGCCGGCCGTTGATGAGCATCAGCACCCGCAGCTGGGTCGGTGGCACCTGATGCCGCGACGCCACCGAGTCGAGCACGGCGATCAGCGTCTCGGCGGCCGCGTCGATCGCCGAGGCGAGATCCGCCTGTCGCTCCACCCGCTGTCCCCTGCCGTCGTCGCGCTGGTGCCCGCCCGGCACGACCCCGGCGACCCTCATCCGCCGTCGCGCTCACGCGGACCATGCCAGTCCAGGCAGACGACGACGGCGTCGTCGCGCAAATCCGAGTCCGCGTGGTAGACGTGCAGTTCGCGCATCACCGTACCAACCGCCTCGGTCGCCGGCTGCAAGCGCGTGGCCCGCAGGGAACGGGCCATCATCCGCTGCCCGTACGGCTCCCGCCCCGCCGGCTCGGCCGCCCACACCCCGTCGCTGACGACGAACACGCGGTCACCCGGGGCGAGCGGAAACTCCTGCACCTCGTAGCGGGTCTCGGCGAACATGCCCAGCGGCAGCTGCTGCTCCAGCTTCATCGGCTCGACTGTCGCGCCCCGCATCCGCAGCAGATGCGGCGAACCGGCGTCGACCGCCCGCACCCGCCCCGTGTGGATGTCCAGCTCCAGCAGCAACGTGGCCACGTGCCGACGGCCCCGGTGCTGGTAGTAGACCGTGTCCGAGGCCAGCTCCGCCTGCTCCACGAGGCCACCGCCGGAGCGGCGGGCGTTGCGCATCGCGTTCACGGTGACCGCCGTCAGCAGCGACGCGGCCAGGCCACTGCCCTCGCCGTTGAGCACCGTCAGGGTGAGCCGGTCCCCGTCCAACGACCAGTCGAAGTGGTCGCCACCCACGGTGTACGCCGGTTCCAGCTGCCCGGCCAGGTGAAAGGCGCGGTGCGCCACGCTGCGACCGGGCAGCAGGTCCCACTGCATCTCGGCGGCCATGCTGAGTCGCTCCCGGCGACGGGCCCGCCGATAGCGGTCGGTCTCCCGGTCCGCCGCCCGCATCGCCACCGCCAGGTCGCCGGCGATGTCGGTGGCGCGGCCGGTGACCTCCGGGCCCGGCACGGTCGGCAGCTCGATGAGCAGCACACCCAGCCGCTCCCCCCACACCGTCAGCGGCAGGTAGAGGCGGCACGCGCCGTCCTCGAGCCCGTCGCGCACCGGCTGCTGGCTGGAGAAGCAGCGCTGCGCCACGGTGTGCCGGGCCAGAGCTCCGGCCGCCGGCAGGTCCGGATCCAGCACCGGCCAGAGCCCGCTGATCCGGTAGTCGGCGACGAACACGTCGGTGCGCAACGCGCCCAACGCCGCCCGGATCGCCCGGTCCGCCGCCTCCGCCAACTGGTCGGGCGCGGCCTCACGCAGCGCGCGCGACACCCCGTCCGGCGCGTCCACCATGGTTGGTCGTCCCTCCAGAAGCTTGCTACAGGGCAAGCATCATACGGACGACGCCGGACAACCCGTCGCCGCGGGTCAGCCGGCACCCCGCGCCGCGAGGACGCCGTGGACGGCGCCCGGCACGTCGGCGGGCGAGCCGCCACCGGTGCACCGGGACGATCCCGACCTGCGGTATCGCTCCGCCGCGCCGCCACGCCCGCGATACTGGCCCGGCGGGAGGTGCACGGTGAACTCGGCGGACAGCGCGGCGGTGGTGGTCGGCGTGGACGGCTCGGAGCCGTCCCTGCGCGCGGTGCGCCTGGCCGCCGCCGAGGCCGTGCGCCGGCACCGGCCGCTGCGGGTGGTGCACGGGTTCGTCTGGCCGCTGCTGCACGTGCCCGTCTCCCCCGCGCCCGACGCCCCGCCCGGCGCCGGACTGCGCCAGCGGGCCCAGGAACTGGTCCGCGCCGCGGTGGCCGAGGCCGAGGCGACCGCACCCGGCCTGACGGTCTCCGGCGAGATCATCGACGGCGAGGCGTCCGCGGTGCTCGTGGGCGAGTCCCCCACCGCCGCGCTCGTCGTCCTCGGCGACCGCGGGCTCGGTGGCTTCTCCACGCTTGTCGTCGGCTCGGTCGCGGTGCAGGTCTGCGCGTACGCCGACTGCCCGGTGCTGGTCGCCCGCGGCGACCAGCGGCCCGACGAACCGGTGGTGGTGGCGATGGACGGCTCGGCGGCGTCCCGGCTGGCAGCCGAGTTCGCCGCGGAGACCGCGCTGACGCGCGGCGTGCCGCTGCGCGCCGTGCACGCCTACCGCCACCCCGGCAGCAGCGGCCCCGGTGACATGCAACCCCTGGTGTACGACGAGGCGCAGCTGCACGGCGAGCAGGAACGGATGCTCACCGGCTGGCTGGACGGGCTGACCGAGCGCCACCCGGGACTGCGGCTGACCTGGCGGGCGACGCACGGCCGCGCCGGCGCGGTCCTCGCGGAGGCGTCGGGCACCGCCCAACTGATCGTCGTCGGGGGGCAGGGGCGCGGCGAGGTGACCGGGTTGCTGCTGGGGTCGGTGAGCCAGTCGGTGCTGCACCACGCCCGCTGCCCGGTCGCCGTGGTCCGCTGGCCCCGCTGACCCCGGGGTTGTACCGCCGCCAGACGGGTAGACGGCCGCGGTACGCCAACGGCGACGAAGGAGGCAGCAGATGCCAGGACCACGGCCGGGCAGCAACGCGTACGACAAGCAGCGCGCGCGGATGCGCAACGCTATCGACGATTCCGGACGCCGGGTACCCGACGGCAAGGCCAACCAGGTCGCGAACCGGATCCTGCAGGAGGATCGCGGCCAACGGGGTGTCGTCCGCGGCGAGCGCACCTACGGCCCCAAGAGTGAACGCGAACCGGGCGACCCGAAGTGAGGGCGGTCGACCTGGCCGACGGCGCCATCGCGGGCGCCGTCGGCAGCACCGCGCTCAACGTGGTCGGCTTCCTGGACATCGCCCTGCGGGCACGACCGGCGAGCAGCACGCCGGAGCAGACCGTCGACAGGCTCGCCGGCATCGCGCACGTGGACCTGGGGTCGGGGCCCCGGGCGGCGAACCGCCGCTCGGGGCTCGGTGCCCTGGTCGGCTACGGGCTGGGCATCGCCGCCGGCGTGGCGTTCGCCGCCTACGCCGGTGGTCGGCGTCAGCCCTTGCCGCTGGCGACCGGCCTGCTCGGCGCCGGCGTGATGGCGATGACCGACGGGTCCATCACCGTGCTGGGCATCAGCGACCCGCGCACCTGGCGGCGCTCCGACTGGATCTCCGACATCATCCCGCACCTGGCGTACGGTCTGACGGCCGCCGCCACCTGGAACAGGTTGCGGCGGCCGTCCGATCGCTGACGTTAGGAGCGGGTGTCGCTGTCGTCCTCGGCGACCGGCTCACCCGCCGGGCCGTACGGCGACACCTGCCCCCTGGGCACCGGCCGGCCGGCGTCGCCGCGCGACGTGCCACTGTTGCGTGGGTGCCCGGTCGGCTGGGGCCCCTTGCTGTCCTGACTCGTCGCTCCCTTGGCGTTACGCCGGAACTCCTCCTGCTGCGGGTTGACCACGAGCGTCTCCTCCCGGTACGGCAGTCGGCATCGACCGCCTCCAGCGGCGGCATACCCGCCCGAACCGGTGCCATTCCGGTCCCGGCCCGCCTCGGAAGGGCTAGCCGGGCCCGGGGCGGGTACCCGTGCGGTGTGGGTGACGATCGAGCGGTGGTGCGGGTCCTGCTGGACCGGCGCCGCCACACGTACGCGGAGGAGGCCGGCATCCGGCTGTCCGACCGCCCCGGTCCGCTGTACCAGCTGCTGGTGCTGGCCACCCTGCTGAGCACACGGATCCGGGCGTGCGTGGCGATCGACGCCGCGCGGGAGCTGTTCGCGGCCGGCTACCGCACACCGCAGGCGATGGAGGCCGCGAGCTGGCAACAACGGGTCGACGCGCTGGGCCGCGGTCACTACCGCCGCTACGACGAGCGCACCGCCACCATGCTCGGCACCGGTGCCCGCCTGTGTCTGGACCGCTGGCACGGCGACCTCCGGCGGCTGCACCGCGACGCCCAGGGCGACCCGGCCGGGCTTCGTCGACGACTCACCGAATTCCCCGGCATCGGACCCACCGGCGCGGACATCTACCTGCGCGAGGCACAGACGGTGTGGTCCGACCTCCGCCCGTACGCCGACCGTCGCGCCCTCGCCGGCGCGAAGCGGCTGGGCCTGCCGGGCTCACCGGACCGGCTGGCCGGGTTGGTCGACGAACCGGACTTCGGTCGGCTCGCCTCGGCGCTGGTGCGGGTGGCGCTCGGCGAGGAGTCCGCCGGCGAGGTCACCCGCGTCGCCGCCGGGTGAGGCGTTCACTTGACGGTCTTGTCACCCGGTCGGGTCAGGTGCCACACGCCGAGCGCGGCGAGCAGCGCCAGGATGATCACCCCGCCGGAGATGCCACGGCCCTCCTCGGGGCTGCGGCCGGCGCTGCCGAAGTAGATCACCGCGAGGCCGGCGAGCACGGTGACGAACGTACGCAAACCTCGGTCCTTCACCTACCGCACGGTAGGCAGCGGGCAACCACGGCGGGTCTTTTCGGGCGTCCTGTCCCCCGTCCGGGCGACACGGTCAGTGGTCCGGAACGAAGCCGCGCAGCCGCACCCGCCGCACGGCCCGGTCGGCGACCTCCACCACCTCCATGGTCAGGCCGGGCAACCGCACCGTCTCGCCCGGTTCTCCCGGCAGGTGACCCAACCGTGCCAGCACCAGCCCGGCCACCGTCGTGTACTCCCGCGACAGCGGGAAGCTCAGTCGCACCCCCAGATCGGGCAGGTCGTGCAGGGGGAAGTCGCCGGGCACCAGCAGCGACCCGTCCCGTTCCCGGATCACGCCGCGCACATCGCGGTCGGTTTCGTCGTACAGCTCGCCGACGACCTCGGCCAGCAGATCCTCAAGCGTGACGATGCCGTCGATGCCGCCGTGCTCGTCGACGACGAGGGCCAGTTGCTGGTGTTCCTGGCGCAGCCGGCGCAGCGCGTCGGCCACCGGCAGGGTGACCGGCAGCAGCAACGGCGACCGGACCCGCTCCCCCACCGTCCCGGCACCGGCCCGCACCAGGTCGCGGATGTGCACCACGCCGAGCACCTCGTCCAGACCGCCGGGGCCGGTCACCGGGGCACGGGACCGGCCCGCGCCGGCCAGTCGGCGTACCCCCTCGTCGGCGGGCAGGTCGGTCGGCAGCGTGGTCACCTCCCGGCGGGCCACCAGGATCTCCCGCAGCGTCCGACCGGCGATGTCGAACGCCCCGGTCAGGATCTCCCGCTGCTGCGCCGACAGGCCCCGCTGACTGACAAGCATCTCCCGCAGCTCCTCCTCGGTCATCTCCTCCCGGCTGGCCCGGGGGTCCCCGCCGGCCAGCCGGACCACCCTGTCGGTCGCCCAACTGAGCAGCCACACCGCCGGACGCGACACCCGGGCGAGCAGGTCCAGCGGCCCGGCGCTGAGCAGCGCCCACCGCTCGGCGCGCTGCATGGCCAGCCGCTTGGGCGCCAGCTCGCCCAGCACCAGCGTGACGAAGGTCAGCGCCACCGTCACCAGCAGCACCGCGGCCGGGCGGGCCGCCGCGCCGAGGAAGCCCAACGGAGCGACAAGCGGCTGCGCCAGCGACACCGCCGCGGCCGCCGAGGCGAGGAACCCGGCCAGGGTGATGCCGAGCTGGATGGTTCCCAGGTAGCGGTTCGGGTCGCGGGAGAGCCGGACCAGCCGCTCACCGGCGCGGGTGCGCCGACCCAACCGCCGCAGCTGCCCCTCCCGCAACGTCACCAGCGCCATCTCGCTGCCGGACAGCGCGGCGTTGACAAGCACCAGCACGGCCACCAGCGCCACCTGCCCCAGCTGACCGCCCACCGCGCACCCCCGTTGACCACCTCAGGTCACCTAACCGCAGCGTGCCCGGCTCCGGGTCCGGTTTCCGGCCGTCCGGGCCCTCAGTCGACCTCCAGGTCGTCAAGCGAGATGGCGTGGGTCATCAACCACCGGGCCAGCGCCGACATGCCGAACAGCCAGAGCGGCACCGACTCGGTGGGACCGTTTGTCGCGTAGATGGCGAACCGCAGGTCCGGCGCTCGGTACGCCTCGATCCGCCACCGGTGCTGCCGGTCCCGCCAGACCGCCGAAGGGTCCATGGCGTCACCGTAGGTGACCGTCGACGGTCGGGGGGCCGGTTAGCCCGGCACCGGGGATCAGCCCGGCACCACCGCGACGCCGAGCAGCGCACGCGCGGCGGACACCAGGGCGGCGATGCCGAGCCCGGCGAGCAGCAACCAACCGACACCGCGCCACCCCGAGCCGCGATCGGGCGGCGGCTCCGAGGGTGGTCTCCACATCTCGCGGTACGACCAGGCCAGCACGCCCACCCCGAACGGGAGGAGCCCGATCCAGAACCAGAACCAGCGGGTGCCGACCAACGGTGGGGCGCCCCCGACGAGCCGGACCAGCCACAGCAGGGTCACCGCGCCGGCGAGCAGCCCGGCCGTCTCGGCGATCCGATGCGCGGCAACGCCGCTGGTTTGCCACGGGTCCGCCACCGCTGCGAGTCGCGCGTCCGACCCGGCGGGTTGCTCCGTCGACTCCGGCCCGCCGGGGTCCGCCTGCTCCTCGGGTGGCTCGACGAAGGCGTACCGGACCTGGCCGCTCGGCACGCTCCAGGCGAGCATGCCGCCCCGCGTGTCGTACCGGGGCTGCGGGCGGCTGCCCCAGTACGCGTCGTCGTCGACCCAGCCCGACGCCCGTTGGAAGGTCACCACCCGGCCGGCCGCCAGATCCCGGTCAAGCTGCGCCGCTGTCGCCTCACGTGGCGCTACCCACCAGGCCAGCGAGGCCCACAGCACCCACAGCACCGGCAACGCCCACCGCAACGCGACCGGGACGAGGCCCCGCCACCGGCCGCCGGACGGCCGCGTTGGGGCCGGAGACAGCTCGATCATCCCCCCACCATGGCAGCCGGACGCACTCCCGTCAGCCCCGAGAACGCCGCGACCGGGCCGCGCGTCGCACGCTCAGGTGACGACGATCCGGGCGTCGTCGGGCAGGCGGCGGGTGGCGCCACGCCGGTCCAGCAGTTCCAGCAGCGGGACCGCCACCCGGCGGGTGGTGTCCAACGCCTGCCGGGCCGCCGACAGGGTGAACGGCTGGGGCAGCCCGGCCAGCACGGGCACCGCCGCGTCGAGCGCGTCGGGCAGCAGCACCACGCTGTCGGCCAGCCGCAGCAGCGCGCCGGCGCGTACCGCCGCACCGATCTCCCGGGGGCCCAGGCCCAGGTCGACGAGGCGGTCCGCCTCGGGGGCGCGGAACGGCCGGTCGGCGTACTCGGCGCGCAGCCGCCGCACGGCCCGTGCCACCGGCTCCGGGAGGGTGTCGACGGCGGCCGTTCCAATCCGGCCACCGTGGACCCGCAGCGGCGGGCGGATCAGCGCCTCGACAAGCGCCCGGTCGGGCAGGGCGAGGCGTTGTCGCAGCGCGTCCACGGGCATGCCCGGCTCCAACGGGTGCTCCCGGGCGTAGCGGCCGACCTCCTCGGTGAGCTGCACGCCGAGCCGCTGCCAGTGCGCCGGGTCGGCCAGCCAGTCACCGGCCACCGGCGTGGCCTGCACCGGCACACCCATCCGCCGCAGCGCGCCGACCCGGACGAGCCGACGGCGGCGCAGCTCACCGGCCAGGTCGGGGCTACCGTCGAGGCCGGCCAGGACCGTCGCGCGGGCGGCGGCCGCACCTCGACGTGACAGCGGCGGCGGCGCCACGTCGAGGACCCGCACACCGCCGGCCACGTGGTGTCGGCCGGGGTCACGCAGCAGCGCCCGGTCGCCGACCAGCAGCGGCAACGGGCGGGCCAGCCGCAGCCGGACGGTGTCCGCGCCGAGCGGTCGTACGCGCACCGGCACCGCCGCCGACCCCACGTGCAGGGTGAGGGTGGCGGGCAGGTCGGCGGCCGGGTCGCCGGTGAGCCGTACGTCGATGACGTCGGTGCGGTGGAACCGGCCCGGGGTGAGCAGCGCGTCGCCGCGGCCGAGCCGGTCGCGGGGCGTACCGCGCAGGTTGACCGCGACCCGCGCCACGGCGGTCGCCTCGGGGCGGGCCTCGCCAAGGGAGTGCAGGCCGCGAACGCGCACCGTCTCGTCGGCCCCGGCCAACTCCAACTCGTCGCCGACGCGCACCCGGCCGGCGCCCAGGGTGCCGGTGACGACGGTGCCGCTGCCTCGCACGGTGAAACTGCGGTCCACCCAGAGACGCACCGGAGCGTCCACGGTGGGGGCGGGCAGCCGGGCGGCGAGCCGGTCCAGCGCGGTGCGCAACTCCGGCAGGCCGGCGCCGGTCAGTCCACTGACGGCCACCGTCTCCACCGCGCCGAGGCTGCTCGCCGCGATCTCCGCGCGGGCGTGTTCCGCCGCCGGCGCGGGGTCGGCCAGGTCCGCGCGGGTCACCACCAGCAGTCCGTGCCCGACGCCGAGCGCGTCGAGCGCGGCGAGGTGCTCGGCGGACTGTGGCATCCACCCCTCGTCGGCGGCGACCACGAGCAACGCGGCCGGCACCGGGCCGACCCCCGCGAGCATGTTCGGCACGAACCGTTCGTGCCCGGGCACGTCGACGAAGGCGATGGTGGCGCCGGACGGCAGCGTCGTCCAGGCGAACCCCAGGTCGATGGTCATGCCCCGGCGGCGTTCCTCGGCCCACCGGTCGGGTTCCATCCCGGTCAACGCCCGGACCAGTGTCGACTTGCCGTGGTCGACGTGCCCGGCGGTGGCGACGACGAACATGCTCAGTCGTCTCCGGGAACGCGCAGCACCGCCGCCAGGACCGCCTCGTCGGCGTCGACGGGAACACAGCGCAGGTCGAGCAGGAGCCGGCCCCGCACCACCCGGCCGAGCACCGGTTGGTCCCCGGTGCGTAGTGGCACGGCGTACCGCTCGGGCAGGCTCAGCGCCCACGAGTCCAACTCGACGCCGGGGCCGCCGCCGCCGCCGACCACGGCGACCGCCGGGACGACCTCCGCCTTGCGGCCGTCCGCGCCGAGCCGGTCCCGCAGCAGCTCCACCCGGCGGCGCAGGGCGGCCGGGTCGGCGTGCAGCGCGGCCCGCGTCGGGGTGTCCGGGCGGTGCAGGGTGGCGGCCAGCGCGGCCAGGGTCAGCTTGTCCACACGCAGCGCCCGGGCCAGCGGGTGGCGGCGCAGCCGTTCGACGAGGGCGGCGTCGCCGAGCAGCAGACCGGCCTGGGGGCCGCCGAGCAGTTTGTCGCCGCTCGCGGTGACGAGCGTCGCGCCGGCGCGCAGGGCGCCGGCGGCGTCCGGTTCGTCGGGCAGCAGCGGGTCCGGCGCGAGCAGCCCGGAGCCGATGTCGGCGACCACAGGCACGGCGAGCGTGGCCAGTTGGCGTACCGGCGTGGCCGAGGTGAAGCCGGTGATCTGGAAGTTCGACGGGTGCACCTTGAGCACGAACCCGGTCTGCGGGCCGACGGCAGCGGCGTAGTCGTCGAGCGTGGTGCGGTTGGTGGTGCCCACCTCGCGTAGGCGGGCGCCGGTGCTCTCCAGCAGGTCCGGCAGGCGGAAACCGTCACCGATCTCGACCAGTTCGCCGCGGCTGACCACGATCTCCCGACCGGCGGCCAGCGCGGTGGCGGCCAGTACCAGCGCGGCGGCACCGTTGTTGACCACGTGCACGGCGGCGGCGTCCGGCACGGCGGCGGCCAGCGCGTCGAGCGCGTCCCGGCCGCGACGCGCCCGCCGGCCCGTGCGCAGGTCCAGCTCGACGTCGGTGTGCCCGGTGGCCGCCACGACCGCGGCCACGGCGGTGGGTGACAGCGGCGCCCGGCCCAGATTGGTGTGCAGCACGACGCCTGTGGCGTTGAGCACCGTGCGGGGACCCGAGGCGGGCAGTCCGGCGAGTGCCGCGTCGCGGACCTCGTCGGGCTCGATCTCACCGCGGCGGGCCCGCTCCTGCGCCTGGACGACGGCGGCCTTGACCCGGTCCCGGCCGAGGGTCGCGACGGCCGCGGCCAGACTCGGGTCGGCGAGCAGCGTGTCGGTGCGGGGCACCCGACGTCGCGGGTCCACGCTGCCGTCGCCCATCACGTCACTCCTGCCGCCGTTGGCGGAGACGGACGGGAATCGAACCCGCCTGGCCCGGGTCCCGGACCACACCGGTTTTGAAGACCGGGAGGGGCACCAGCCGCCTGAACGCCTCCGTCGCACATTCGATCACAACGCCGGAGCCGCCGCTCAGTCAGCCGCCGGATCCACCCCGGTCCGCCGCGCGTTCACCCGCTCGCGTTGCGGCACCATCGTGTAGCGCGGATCCCGCGCCGACGCGACACCGCCGTAGAAGATGCCGAACCGGGTGGCCACCGACGCGCCCAGCAACGCAGCTCCCGACATCGCGCCCGCCGCCCGACTGCGCCGCCCGAGCAGCGCCCCGGCCACACCGGCGACGGTCAACAGCCGACCGGCGCGCAGCAGCCGACCGGGCCGCCCCGACCGGTAGGGCTCGCTGAGCAACCCCAGGCGCGTCTCCACGCGGTGCGCGCCGAACAGTTCCAGGGCCGCACCGGCCACCGCCATCCGGCGGGCCGGCCCGGCCTGCGCCGGCGGCGCGGCGAGCAGCCCCACCGCGGCGCCGCTGGCCAGCGCGCTGCCCGCGAAGATGACAGGCAACTCGGGGTACGCCTCATGCCACGACGGCACCGCCGTGTCGGCGAGCAGCACCCCCGTGTACGTGGCCAGCGCCGGCGCGGTGGCGGCGGCGACGAGCCCGGCGGCGTGCCCGGCCGGCGGCAGTGCCCGGCCGACCAACCCGAGCAGCCCTCGTCGGGGCAGCCAGCCGGCGGCCTCGGCGACCGCCGCCACCCCGGCGGCCGGCCCGAACGCGGTGAGGATCCAGGTGCCCACCGACATGGGCGAGGTCGGCTTGGCCACCCGCAGCATGTGGTGGAACCGCTCCGGGCGGCCCAGGTCCCGGATCAGGAAGACGGCGCTGGCGCTGACGGCGCCCAGCGCGGTGACCCGGCCGGCGCGGCGCAGCACCGGCCGGCCGGTGAGCTGCCCTCCCGCGCCGAGCAGCGACGAGCCGGCGGCCAGCCCACCGGTGAACAGGTACGCGGCGATGTCCCACTTCCAGACCGGCGCCTTGAGGACGGGCCGGCCGTAGTACGAGGTGAACTCGGCCTCCGGGACCCGCAGCTCCTCGCCGCCGCCACCACGGCGACCGCCCCGACGACGGGGCCGCCGGCTGTCCGGTCCGCTGGTCCCGGCCCGGCTGCCGTTGCCGGTGCGCGACGCCAGGCCGGTCGCGGCGTCGACCGGGCCACTGCTCGTCGGGGCATCGTGGCCGGTAGGCGTCGGCAGCGGTGGGCCGTCTGCGGCCAGCCGGTCGCGGAAACGGCGGAACCGGTCGCCCACCTCAAGGCGGCGTGCGCTCACGAGGATCCTCCGACGACGAACGCGGCGACGGTCGCCGCCGTCATGGCCAGCGCGGCGAGGCCGGCACGTTTCCACATCGCCGGCAGGTCCCGGGTCGTCACGATCGGATCCGGTGGCAGCCCGTACACCTCCGGCTCGTCCAACAGCAGGAAGAACGCGCCATCACCACCGACGCCGTCGTTCGGGTCGTGCCCGTACAACCGCGCCTCGGGCACTCCATGCTCGTGGAGCTTCGCCACCCGCGCGGCGGCCCGCTCCCGCAACTCGTCCAGCTCGCCGTACTGGATCGACTCCGTCGGACACGCCTGCGCACACGCCGGCGTCATCCCCGCACCCAACCGGTCATAACACAGCGTGCACTTCCACGCCCGACCATCATCCTTACGCTGATCGATCACCCCGTACGGACACGCCGAAATGCAGTAACCACAGCCGTTGCAGATGTCCTCCTGCACCACCACCGTCCCGAACTCCGTCCGGAACAACGACCCAGTGGGACAGACGTCCAGGCAGGCCGCATGCGTGCAGTGCTTGCACACATCCGACATCATCAACCACCGAAAATCCGACCGCTGCTCCACACCCGTACCCCGCCCCGGAGGCTGCCCACCCGGCATCCCCAGGAACTGCGGGCCCGCGCCGCCGGTGGTCCCGGCCGCAGCGGTGGGGCCGTGGCCCGTGACGGGGTGTGCGCCGGGGTCGTGCGCGCCTACCGGGTCGCCGAGCACGTCGAGCCGGCCATCGTGGCCGGTGCCGGGCGGGGTGCCGTCGGGCCGGGTGCCGTTGGTCATGCGCGCGGCGGCCGACGGTGACCCGGGCGGCAGGCCCGGCTCGGTGCCGGTCGGGCCGGCGGTGCCGGCGGCGACCGCCGCCGACGCCGCGCTGACCGTCGCGCCTGTCGGTGTGCCCGCGAACGCCGCGCTGCCGTGCCCCGTCGGGCGCGGCTGCTCGATGAACGCGACGTGCCGCCACGAGTTCGCCGTCAACGCGCCGGTGTTGTCGTACGACATGCCCAGCAGATCCAGACCACTTCCCGGAACGCCGTTCCACTCCTTGCAGGCCACCTCGCACGCCTTGCACCCGATACACACGCTCGTGTCGGTGAAGAACCCCATCCGCGGCGGCGCGTTCGTGTAGCCGGCGTCCGGCGCCGGATCGAGCGGCCCGTAGAGGCTGTTCGGGTCAGGAACCATCGCGCCCCTCCACGTCCTGGTCGGTGGTGACGGCAGGCGCGTGTCCGCCCGGTGTGATCCCGGCGCGCCGCTGGTAGTCGGCGACCAGGTCGAGCAACGCCTTCCCGGTGGGCCGGCGGCCCGACCGGACGTCACAGGTACCGATCTTGCTCTCCTGGATGAGGACGTTGGGGTCGAGGGTGATGCCGAACAGGTCGTTGGCCGAGTCGCCGGTCACCAGACCCTCGAAACCGAAGTGGTACGGCAACCAGAGCTGGTGGATGATCCGACCGTCCACCCGCAGCGGAGTGAGCCGGTCGGTCACCAGCACCTTCGCCTCGATGACCGCGCGCCCGCTGATCAGGTGCGCCCACCCCAGATGCGCCAGACCGGCCTCGGCGGCCAACTCGGGTGACACCTCGACGAACATCTCCGGCTGCAGCTCGGCCAGCGGACGCACAGTGCGGCTCATCCCACCGGCGGTGTGGTGCTCGGTGAGCCGGCTGACAGTGAACACGTACGGGAAGACCTGGCTGTGCTCCTGCGGCGGGCTCGGGTTGACCGAGTTCACCGGGTGCGCGTACGACTTGCGGGTCGGGTTGGCCTGCTGCCGGTACAGCGGGTTACGCACCGGCGACTCCACCGGCTCGTAGTGCGTCGGCAGCGGGCCGTCCAGCACGCCACTGGGCGCGTACAGCCAGCCCTTGCCGTCGCCCTGCATGACGAACGGATCGTCACCGGCGATGCCCTCCGTACCGGACGCGCCGGCCGGCGGCCGGTACGACGGCGGTTTGGTCTTCTCGAAGTCCGGCACGTCGTAGCCGGTCCACTCGGCCTTCTCCGCGTCCCACCACACGTAGCGCTTGCGCTCGCTCCACGGGTTGCCGTCCGGGTCGGCCGAGGCACGGTTGTAGAGGATGCGGCGGTTCGCCGGCCAGGCCCAGCCCCACTCGGCGGCCACCCAGTCCTGCTCGTGTCGGGATTTGCGCCGGGCGGCCTGGTTGACGCCGTCTGCGTACACACCTGTGTAGATCCAGCAGCCGATCGCGGTGGAGCCGTCCGCACGGGCCTCGGCGAAACTGGACAGTGGACGCCCGGTCGTCACGTCGTACCCGTTGATCTCGCGAAGGACCGACTCGGCGCTCGGCTCCGCGTGCGGGCCGTGCGTGGGGTAGTCCCAGGTGAGGTCGAGCAGCGCCCGGTCGCGCGGCAGCGGCGAGGCGGCCAACTTCTCGCGCAGCCTGCGCCCGAGGTGGTAGAAGAACCACAGCTCGGAGCGGGCGTCGCCCGGCGGCTCGACGGCCTTCTCCCGCCACTGCAACAGGCGCTGCGTCTGGGTGAACGTGCCCTCCTTCTCCACGTGCGAGGCGGCGGGCAGGAAGAACACCTCGGTTCGGCACTCCTCGGGCACGATCTCGCCGGTGGCCACCTCGGGCCCGTTCTGCCAGAACGTCGCGCTCTCGATCATGAACAGGTCCCGGACGACAAGCCAGTCCAGGTTGGCCATGCCCAGGCGCTGCGCGCGCCCGTGCGCCGAGCCCACGGCAGGGTTCTGCCCGAGCAGGAAGTACCCCTTGATCTTCCCGTCGATCATGTTGAGCACCTGCTGGTAGGTGCCGTGGTCGCCGGTCAGTCGCGGCAGGTAGCCGTAGCAGTAGTCGTTCTCCGGTGTCGCCGCGTCACCCCAGTACGCCTTGAGCAAGCTGGCCGCGAACGACCGGGCGTTGCCCCAGAAGCCCTTCTGCCCGGGGTGCCGGATGCTGTCCACCCACTCGTCGAACGTGGGGTGGTCGGCGTGGTGCGGCATCGGCAGGTAGCCGGGCAGCAGGTTGAACAACGTCGGGATGTCCGTGGAGCCCTGGATGCTGGCGTGCCCGCGCAGGGCCATCACCCCGCCACCCGGGCGGCCCATGTTGCCCAGCAGCAACTGGATGATCGCCCCGGTACGGATGTACTGCACGCCCACGCTGTGCTGCGTCCAGCCCACCGAGTAGATCAGCATGCCGGTGCGGTCCCGGCCCGAGTTGGCCGTCCACGCCTGGGCCAGCTCCAGGAACTTGTCCTGCGGGATGCCGCAGACCCGCTCCACCATCTCCGGCGTGTAGCGGGAGAAGTGTCGCTTGAGGATCTGGTAGACGCAGCGCGGATGCTGCAACGTCTCGTCCCGCTGGGTCTGGCCGCCCACCGGCGCGCCGTGCGACTCGTGCTCCAGCCCGGCCGCGCTGTCGCGCTCCTTGGCCGTGTGCCCACTGCCGGAGGAGTCCTCGTTGCCCTCGTACTGCCAGCTGTCCTGGACGTAGGTGCCGGTCTCCGGGTCGAAGCCGGAGAAGAACCCGTCACCGTCCTCGGTGTCGCTGAACCGCTCACTGACGATCGTCGCCGCGTTGGTGTAGGCCAGCACGTACTCGCGGAAGTCCAGCTCGTTGTCGAGGATGTAGCGCACCACGCCGCCGAGCAGGGCGATGTCGGTGCCGGCACGGATCGGCAGGTACGCGTCCGCCACCGCGCTCGTCCGCGTGAACCGCGGATCGACGTGGAACACCTTCGCCCCACGGCGCTTGGCCTCCATCACCCACTGGAACCCCACCGGATGCGCTTCCGCCATGTTCGAACCCTGGATGACGATGACGTCAGCGTTGGCGATGTCCTGCTGGAAATCCGTCGCACCGCCACGACCGAAGCTGGCCCCCAGACCGGGGACGGTGGCGGAGTGTCAAATACGGGCCTGGTTCTCGATCTGCAACGCCCCCATCGCGGTGAACAACTTCTTGATGAGGTAGTTCTCCTCGTTGTCCAGCGTCGCCCCACCCAGACTGGCGAAACCCAGTGTCCGGTTGAGCGGCCGGCCCTGCTCGTCGGCGTCCTCCCAGGTCTGCTCGCGGGCGGCGAGCATCCGGTCGGCGATCATGTCGAGCGCGGTGTCGAGGTCCAGGTCCTCCCACTGCGTCGAGTACGGCCGCCGGTAGCGGACAGTCGTCTGCCGCAGCGGACTGGTCACCAGGCTCTTGCTCGCCGCGCCCTTCGGACACAACCGACCCCGCGAGATCGGACTGTCCGGATCACCCTCGATCTGCGTGACCTGCCCGTCGGCGACGTACACCCGCTGACCACACCCCACGGCGCAGTACGGGCAGACGGACCGGGCCACGCTCTCGGCGGCCTCGGTGCGAGCGGTCAGACCGGCCGAGCGCGCCGACTTGGCGGCAGCGCCCCGGCCCAACGGGTCGGTGCCGGTGAGCTGCCGATACACCGGCCAACCCTCGATGAACGTCCGCAGACCCATCCCCGACACCCCCTCCCACGCGAGCGACCCCACGAACATAGGTCAGACGAGGACTCTTCGCGAATCGAGGGGGCGCCGGGTCGCGAATGGTCAGTCGGCGCGGGCGCGCAGGCGCCACGCCACGGCCGGGACCAGCACCGCCGCGGCGACGAGGTGCAGCCCGACGAGGGCGGCGGCGGTGGCGGCGTTCGCCCCGCTGACCAGGGGCGGGACCAGCGAGATCGCGGTCAGCGACACCGCCGTCCACACCCATCGCGCGGCCGGACGCGCGCTCCACCGCAGCAGAGCGGCGGCGATGACGACGCCCACGACCGAGAAGAACCCGGTCACCACGGCGAACCCGGGCAGCGGAATCGCCTCCCCACCGTCGGGGACCTCGAAGTCGACGCCAACGGCCCGGGCGAGCGCGGCCGCGACTGTGGTGACCACCATCGCCACGAGCGTGGCGAGGACGCCGGTGCCGGCGAGCCCACGCAGTCGGCCGACGCGGCCGGCCCGGGCCGCGACTGTCACCGTGCACCGTCCGCCGGCAGGCGCTGCGGCAGCCCGAGCAGCGGGAACTGGTCGTCGTGGAAGGTGACGATCTCGGCGACCGCCCCGCCGGTGACGCGCAGGACGTCGATGGTCAGCGGCAGGTACGCGTCCTCGGACTCCCGCCACAGGTAGAAGGCGACGGCGGGCTGCCGGTTCACCGCGGTCGGTACGCCGCGCAGGCGCCCCAGGTCCGCGAAACCATCCTCGACCCAGTCGTGCACCACCGCGTCGCGGCCGACGTGGACGCCGGGGGTGGGCGGCATCGAACAGCGCACATCGTCGCGCAGCATCGCGGCCAGCCCGTCGATGTCCTTGGCCACGCTCGCGTCGGTGAAGCGGCGCACCAGCTCGCGCGTCTGCGCGTCCCCGTCACCGCCGGTCCAGTCCTGCCGCTCGGCGGGCAGATGCTCACGCATACCGGCGCGGGCCCGCTGCAACGCGCTGTTCACCGAGTTCACGGAGTCCCCGAGCAGCTCCGCGACGTCCCTCGCCGGCCAGCCCAGCACGTCCCGCAGGATCAGCACGGCCCGTGGGCGCGGCGCGAGGTGCTGAACCGCCACCAGGTACGCCAGCTCGATCGTCTCCCGCGCCACCGCGAGGCTCTCCGGCTCGTCCGCGTCGCCCGCCGGCAGCTCGTCGAGCAGCCGGTCCGGGTACGGCTGCAACCACCGCACCTCGCCACCCGTCGCAGGCTCCGGACGGCACCTGGCAAGCAGGTCCAGGCAGGCGTTCGTGGCGATCCGGTACAGCCAGGCCCGCAGCGACGACCTCCCCGCGAAGGTCTCCCGCCGCCGCCACGCCCGCAGCAACGTCTCCTGCACGGCGTCCTCGGCGTCCTCGAACGACCCGAGCATCCGATAACAGTGCACGTGCAGCTCCCGCCGGTGCCGAGCCGTCAGCCCCGCGAACGCCGCCTCGTCGACCCCACCCAGACCATCCACGTCCACAGGCTCCCGCGTGTAGGCACTTGTCACGTCCCGCTCCCGTCTCGTCGTGTCCCGTCGTAGGTATGACGGGTGCGGGCGCGAGAACTCATCACCGCCGGCGCGGGCTCCTCGGCCCGCCCGCCGCGCGGGCCCAGGAACGTAGCTGAGCGACACCGGGACCGGTGGGGGTTACCCTGACAGCATGCAGGCCGTCTCGCCCACCGCGACCGGCGTGGCCTTCCTGGCCCGCCCGGGTCGTCCGGCCGTCGTGGCGCGCACCCTCACCGAGCTGACCGGCCCCACCCGCGGCGTCGTGGAGCTGCCGGTGCGGTTGATGTGGAACGCCGAGCGCACCTTCGACCTCGGCGACCCCGACCAACTGCTCTGGATGTACGAGAACGTGCTGCGCGAGACCGCAAGCACCGACGACCTACGCACGCTGATCAACGGGCGGACACTGCGCCGGGTCTGGCGGTTGCTCAACCTGCCCCGGGGCGTCCGCCTCGCCTGGGAGAGCCGGCACCGCGGCCTGCGCGCGGCGTGATCGCACCCCACCTGCACGAGTTCTACCGGGAGGTGGCCCGGGTGGCGCTCACCGCCGCCGGGCCCCACCGGTTCGTGCTCGGCGGTGGGGTGGCCTGGGCCGCGCACGGCCTGGTCGCCCGGCCCACCGAGGACGTGGACCTCTTCGCCGACGTCGAGGGCGCTGCCGCGGCGGCCACCGCCGGGGTACGCGTCGCGCTCGAGCGGGCCGGGTTCACCGTCACCGACGCCGACCCCGACAGCGAGCTCGCCGACCTGTTCGACGGCTACGGCCAGGACATGAAGGACTTCGTGGTGAGCCGCGACGGACGACAGATCCGGCTCAGCCTGGCCCGCCTCGACCGGCAGCAGAGCCCGGTGGTCATGGACCTCGGCCCGGTGATGGACGTGCGCGACCTGGTCGCCAACAAGATCGCGGCCCTGGTCAACCGACGGGAGGTCCGAGACTTCATCGACGTGGCCGCGGCGCTGGAACACTACGACGTGACGCAGTTGTTGGTGCTCGCCCGGCAGGTCGACCCCGCGCTGGACCCGGCCGACGTGCGAGCCGCCGGGCGCTACCTGGACCGGCTGTCCGACACGCGTTTCGGCCGCTACGGCCTGAGCGCCGACGACGTCGCGCGGGTACGGCACCGCTTCACCACCTGGCCCCGCTGACCCCAGCACCCGCGAACCCGTACCGCCGGGTGGTCACCCACGGGCGACCACCCGGCGGTGCGATCACTTCGTCGGTCGACCGCCGGTGACCCCCAGGATCTCGCCGGTGACGTAGCTGGACTCCTGGGAGGCGAAGAAGACGTACGCCGGGGCCAGCTCCGCCGGCTGACCCGGCCGGCCCTCCGGGGTGTCGGTGCCGAACTGCTCCACCTTCTCCTTCGGCATCGTGGAGGGGATCAGCGGCGTCCAGACCGGGCCGGGGGCGACCGCGTTGACCCGGATGCCCTGCTCGGCCAGGTCGGCCGCGAGGGCCTTGGTGAAGTTGGCGATCCCCGCCTTGGTGGTGGCGTAGTCCACCAACTGCGGCGACGGGTCGAACGCCTGGATCGACGCCGTGTTGATGATCGCCGACCCCTGCGCCAGGTGCGGGATGGCCGCCTTGCAGAGCCAGAACATGGCGTACAGGTTGGTCTTGAGCACCCGGTCGAACTGCTCGGTGCTGATCCCGAGGATGCCCTTGTCCTGCGACATCTGGTACGCCGCGTTGTTCACCAGGATGTCGAGGCCTCCGAGGTCACGTACCGCCCGGTCGACCAGCTCCTGGCAGTGCGCCTCGTCGGTGATGTCGCCGCGGACCGCGATGCACCGCCGCCCGGCGCCCTCGACGAGCCGGACGGTCTCCCAGGCGTCGGCGTCCTCCTCCTCGCTCAGGTAGGAGATGAGCACGTCGGCGCCCTCCCGGGCGAACGCGATCGCGACGGCCCGGCCGATCCCCGAGTCACCGCCGGTGATCAGCGCCCGCTTGCCGTCGAGCTTCCCACTGCCCCGGTACGACTCCTCGCCGTGGTCCGGCTTCGGCGTCATCTCCCCTGTCGAGCCGGGTGGCGCCTGCTGCTGACTGGGCGAACCGGACTGCTGGCCGTACTGGCTGGTCGGGTCCTGCTGCGTGTGCTGGTCCTCACTCACCGACATCTCCTCGCACCGCGCGGGTCCGCTCCCGCGACAACCGTTCCCCCACCGCCCTACCCGGGCGCAGGCTGCGGAAACCGGGGCTGGCGTGGCGGGAGTGACAGGCGCTGGTTATGGTGCGCGAGGCGCTCACGAGGCGCGTCCACCCCCATGGAAAGGCACGTCATGACCTCTGGATCCGGTCCGTCGCGTCGCCAGGTGCTCGCCGGCGCCGCCGCGGCGGCGACCGCCCCGCTGATCGCCGCCGCCCCCGCGCAGGCGGCGGGCCCGGCCCGCCCGCGCACCTGGGACCTCACCCTGCTCGGCACGTCGGACACCCACGGCAACGTCTACAACTGGGACTACTACCGCGACGCCGAGTACGACGACAGCAAGCACAACGACATCGGCGTCGCGAAGCTGGCGACCCTGATCAACCAGATCCGTCGGGAGCGGCGCGGCAAGGCCACGCTGGTGCTCGACGCCGGCGACACCATCCAGGGCACCCCCCTCGCCACGTACTACGCCAAGCAGGAGCCGATCACCGCCACCGGCGAGAAGCACCCGATGGCCCGCGCCATGAACGTCATCGACTACGACGCCGTGACGCTTGGCAACCACGAGTTCAACTACGGCCTGCCGCTGCTGGACCTGTGGATCCGCCAGCTCGGCTTCCCGGCCCTCGCCGCGAACGCGATCAACGCGAAGACCGGCAAGCCCGCCTTCCTGCCGTACGTCATCAAGAAGGTCTCCCTCGGCTTCGCGGCGCCCACCCTGCGGGTCGGCATCCTCGGCCTGACCAACCCCGGTGTGGCGATCTGGGACAGGGGCAACGTCGAGGGCAAGCTACGCTTCGACGACATGGTGGCGACCGCCGCGAAGTGGGTGCCGATCATGCGGGCCCGCGGCGCGGACCTCGTCCTGATCTCCGCGCACGGCGGCGACAGCGGCACCTCCAGCTACGGCCCGGAACTGCCGAACGAGAACCCGGTGGCGCTCATCGCCGAGCAGGTGCCGGGGATCGACGCGATCCTGTTCGGGCACGCCCACAACGAGGTCGTCGAGCGGTTCGTCACCAACGCGCGGACCGGGGCGCAGGTGCTGCTCTCCGAGCCGTCCAAGTGGGGCCAGCGGCTGACCCGGATGGACTTCACCCTCGCCCGCGAGCACGGCCGGTGGACGATCACCAAGAAGGCCGCCACCATGCTGAACACCAACACGGTGGTCGAGGACCCGAAGGTGCTCGCCGCCGTGCGCGCGCAACACCAGAAGACCATCGCGTACGTGAACCAGGTGGTGGCCCAGGCCACTGTGGAGATGTCCGCCGTGGAGTCCCGCTACAGGGACACCCCCATCCTGGACTTCATCAACCACGTCCAGGCCGAGACCGTCACGAAGGCGCTGGCCGGCACGCAGTACGCCGGGCTGCCGGTGCTCTCGCAGGCCTCGCCGTTCAGCCGCACCGCGGTCTTCCCCTCCGGCGACGTCAAGATCCGCGACGTGGCCGGGCTCTACGTGTACGACAACACCCTCGAGGCGGTCGTGCTCAGCGGCGCCGAGGTGCGCGCGTACCTGGAGTACTCGGCGAAGTACTTCCGGACCCTCGCCCCGGGTGCCCCCGTGGACACCGAGCAGATCAACGACTCGACGGTGCCGGACTACAACTACGACGTCATCGCCGGCCTGGACTACGACATCGACATCGCGAAGCCGGTCGGCCAGCGGATCACCCGACTGGTGCTGCCCGGCACCGACACCCCCGTCGCGGACGACGCGCAGTTCGTGGTGGCGGTGAACAACTACCGGCGCAGCGGCGGCGGCAACTTCCCCGGCATCGTGAAGACCCAGGTCTACAACGAGCAGCAGGAGATCCGCCAGCTGCTCATCGACTGGGCGCAGGCCAAGGGGACGATCAACCCGGCCGACTTCTTCCAGCCCAACTGGCGGCTCGTACGCGAGGGCGTCCCGGTCTTCTGATCCTCTGATCGCGCAACGCCGGCGGGGCGGGGGGGGGGCCCCCCCCCGGGCGCCCCGCCACCCGCACCACCCACGGTTCGGCCTGCGGCGACTCAGGTCGGGACGAGCTCCCGGCACCGGCGCAGCGCGGCGAGAGCGAGCGGCGCGTCCCTACCCGCGGTCCCGGCCTCCAGCTCGGCGACCGCCTCCGCGGCGCGTGCCGGATCGCCCGTCAGTACTGCCGCCTCTGCCAGCACCACAACAGCATCTGCGGCCCACGCCAGGATTCCCTTGGCCCGCACCAGTGTCAGCGCCTCGGTGGCGTGCCGGACGGCCTCGTCCGGCCGTCCGGGCAGGGTCAACCGAGCCAGCGCCGAGAGCCCTTGCACCAGCGGCCAGATCGCCCCGACCCGCCTGGCGTCGGTCACCACCTCGCGCAACGCCTGTTCCGCGCGCCGTGTCTCGCCGTCCCTGCCAGCGGTGCGGGCCAGCACGGTGGCCAACTCGGCTCGCGCGTCGAGCAGGGTGACAGGCATCCGCTCGGCGCTGGCCACCACTCGGGACAGCCGCTCGGCCAACCCGTCGAACCGTCCGGCAGCCCGCTCCAGCGACAGCTCCGTCACCTCCACCAGGGGAGCCAGCCGCTGGTAGCCGGTCTCCTCGACCAGCTCGCGGCCGTCCGCGAGAAGTGCGGTGGCCCGATCCAGGTGCCCGGCGTGCAGAGCGCCCTGCGCCCAGTTCAGGCAGGCCCGCGCGTGTTCCCGGGGCCGGTCGGCCAGGGCGACCGCGCCGCGTAGCTCCTCGACGATCGCCCACGCCGCCGGGTCGCCCAGCTCCAGCAGCAGCGAGGCGCGGGCGATGCGTACCGCGAGGTGCGCCGCCGGGTCCTGGCTGGCCGTGGCGGCGGCCTCCGCCTCCGCGCACCGGGCCAGGTGGTCGTCCACGTGCCGCCCCACCACGGTGTCGGGCGCCGCCAGGACCGCGAGGGCCGGGGCCCTGCGGCGCGGTGCCCGCAGGTACGGCACGGCCCGTTCGATCTCGGCGTACCCGCGCAGAGCCTCGCCCTGCTGGCGCAGCATCCGCCCGAGCACCAGACCCAGCTCGCCCCGGGTGCCGGGCGGCAGCCGCCGGTCGGCCAACAGCCGCTCCAGCACGGGAATCGCGGTCGCCTGACTGAGCCCGTCGATCGCCGACCGACCGAGTTTGCCGGCCAGCCGGGCCCGTACCGGCCGGGGCAGCTCGGCGACGTCCATCGTCTGGAGCAGGAAATCGGCGGCGGTGGCGTCGTCGCCGCGCTCGGTGGCGAGGTCGGCGGCGGCTTCGGCGTTGCGGACGAAGTCGGCGCCGCTGCCGGCCAGCCGGTAGTGGTAAGCGAGTTGGGCGACCGGCCTGGGCAACTCCTGCTCCAGCACCCGGGCGACGCGTAGGTGCAGCCACTGCCGGGTCTCCCGGGGTACCAGGTGGTACACCACCTGGCGGGCCAGGTCGTGGCGGAACCGCAACCCCTCGCCTGTGTCGTGCAGCAGGCCCGCCCGGTGCGCGGCGGTGAGCGCCGCGCCCACGGATGCCCGGTCCTGGGCGAGCACCGCGGCGAGGACGCGCTGATCAGGCGCGCGGCCCAGCACGGCGGCGGCGCCGAGCACATCCCGGGTGGCGTCGTCGAGCGGGCGCAGTCGCCAGAGCAGCACGTCCTGCAGGACGAACGGCACGCTGTCGTCGGCCAGCGGGTCGCCGCCCCGCTCGGCGAGCGTGCGCAGCACCTCCTCCACCACGAACGGGATGCCGGCGGTGCGGTCCAGCAGGGCGGCGGTGAGCCGGGGCGACGGGGCGTCCAGCCGCAGGGTCCGGGCGGCCAGCCGGCGTACGTCGTCGGCGTCCAGAGGACCCAACAGAACGCGGGTGACCGCCCGGGGCGTACGCGAGAAGACGTCGTGGATCGGTGTGCTGCCGCCCGGCGGCGGCGTGCGGGCCGTCAGCACGACGGCCAGGCCGTCCACCGGACGGGCGCTGAGGTAGCCGAGGAATTCGCAGGTCGCCGGGTCGGCCCAGTGCAGGTCTTCGAGAAGCAGCGTGGCGGGGCTCAGCGCGGTCAGCACCGCGGCGACGGCCCGGAGCAGCCGGTGTCGTTCGGCTGCCGGGTCGGCCAACGGTGGCGGCGCGGCGGGCAACACGTCAGCCAGTTCGGGCAGGAGTGGCGCCAGGGCGCCGGCCACCGGGTTGAGCCCGTCGACCGGTCCCAGCCGGTCCGCGCCCGTCCGGATGGCGTCCAGCAGTACGCCTAACGGAAAGGGCTCCGGGACGTCGTCGCACTCGCCGACCAGGTGGCGGCCGGGAAGCGTGGCGAGGAGTTCGCTGATCAGTCGGCTCTTGCCGATGCCGGGCTCGCCCTCCAGCAGGACCAGGCACGGCGCCGCGTCGACGAGCCGGCGGAGCTGGGCCAGTTCCGCCGTCCGCCCGACGAACTCGACGGGTCCGCGCAGGCGCGCGGGGCGGACGGAGGTGGAACCCCCGCCGCCCCGCGTCGTGTTGTCGTCGTCGCCGCCGCTCACCGTGCGGCGAGCAGATCACCCCGGCGTCGACTGTCGACCGGCCGGCGGGCCGACGGTGACTCAGGTCACACGCCGGCCCGCCGGGTCGGTGCCACAGTCAGGACTGGACGGTGACCGGAACGGTCTTGAGCGAACCGTCGCCGTTGCGGAACTCCAGCACCCCGAGGTAGCGCCGCCCCGGGAGGAGTCCGGACCAGCGCAGGGTGAGGTTCGCCGTCGCGCCCGGCTGGACGCTGCGCTGCTTCGGGTCGATGGTGAACCGGCCGGTGGAGGTGCCGGGCGCGCCCGGCAGATAGCTGGTGACCGTGTACGCGTTCACGCCGTCCGCGATGTTCTCGGTGAACTCCTGCTCGACGACCACGATGTAGTCACCGGCGCCGTCCGGCAGCGTCACCTTGGCGCCGTCCCGACCGCTGGCCGTGGCGGTGACGAACTTCCCGTCCTTGTCGTAGACGTTGAGGCTGAACTCCGTGCACTCCATCACGCCCTCCTCGTCGTCCCAGTCGATGTGGGAGCAGGTGGGTCGCGCCGACGTCACCTGCACGAGAGGGCTGCGAGTGCCGGCCGGCACGTGCAGGGTGGTCCTGCTGATCGAGGCCGGCAGCGGCACCGGCAGGTTGTTCGACGTGCTCCAGTCCCAGCTCGGCCCGTCGCCCTCGAGGGTCGCCACGTTGCTGGTGCCCGAGGTCAGGCCGGAGAGCTGGGAGATCAACTGCCCCTTGTAGCCGACCTCGGCGGCGATCCGGACGCTGCCGAAGGTGCCCTTGCCGGTGACGGCGTCGGGGGCGATCAGCCCGGAGTTGTGCACGACGAGCGGAGTGCGTACCCGGTGCTCGTACTGGTCGGTCCAGGTGAGCGCGCCGTCGGCCCAGGTGTCGAACGCGCCGCCGGTGTTGGTGACCTCCACAGTGAAGCTGGCGGACCTGCCGGGGCGGATCTGCATCTTCGCCGGGGTGACCTTGGCCTTGTAGCCCGGCGGGGCCTGCACCGAGGAGGTGTAGGTGCTGGTCCTGGTGCCGACGTTGGTGACGGTCCGGGTGACCGTCTGCTTGCCCACCATCCGGCCGAGCGCGATCGACGGGTAGTTGAGCTGGGCGGTGTCGATCGCGTCGATCGTGTCGCAGCCCTCCAGGTCGCCGAGCCCGAAGTCGCCCCCGCGGTCGGCGGACACCCCACAGAGATACCGGATCCAGTCCTGCTGCTGGGAGTCGTACACCAGGCCCGGGTCGAAGGCGCTGCCCGGCTCGACCTGGCCGGCCCCGTAGTTGAGCGGGGTGGCGTCCCGGGTGCCGATCTTGATCGGGTTGCCCTTGTCGGTCCGGTCCGTGGCGCTGGTCATCAGCGCCGAGCGGACCGCCGCGGGCGACCAGTCGGGGTGCTTGGCCAGCAGCAGGGCGGCGATGCCCGCGATGTGCGGCGCCGCCATCGAGGTGCCCGACTCCAGTGCGAAGTCCTCCCCGCCGATGGACGGCGAGAACGCGGCCACGATGTCCTGTCCGGGTGCGCTGATGTCCGGCTTGAGCAGCTCGCCGGCGTTCAGGTTCGACGGGCCCGCCGACGAGAACGCGGCGACCGAGGGAGCTTCGACCGTCTCCAGCTTGCTCGGCGAGATGGTCGCCGTGGCGTTGCCCTTCGCGACGTACGCGGTGACGGTGGCCAGGTCGACCTCGTTGATGTGCACGGTCGGCACGGTCTGCACGTCGGCGTTGAGGGAGTTCAGCTCGTCGTTGTAGAGCACCATCCCGACGCCGCCGGCGCGGGCCACCTCGATGCTCTTGTCGGTACGCGGGATCTCACCGCGCAGGCAGAGCACGATCGCGCCCTTTACCTTGGCCGGGTCCAGCGTGTCGTCGGCGCAGAGACCCGCGCCGTACGCGCCGTCCGGGTCGAGCGCGCTGTCCCGCGCGAAGACCAGGCGTGCCGGCCCGACACCCGTCTCGCCGAGGCCGGCTCCGGTGATCCTGGTGCCGTTGCCGAGGGTGAGCGTCCGGTTGTTCTGCCTGTCGGTGGTGCTGGCCGCCACCGTGGTCACCCACGGGGTCGAGTTGTCGACAGTGTTCGCGTACGGGCCCGAGTTGCCGGCAGCAGCGGACACGAACACTCCGGCGGCCGCCGCGTTGAAGAACGCCGCGTCGACGGCGCCGAACTGCTCGCTGTCGTCCCCGATCGAATAGTTGATGACGTCCACGCCGTCGGCGACCGCGTCGTCGATCGCGTGCACGATGTCGATGTCCGTGCCGGACGCCGACCCGGCGCCGTTGTCGTAGAGCGCCTTGTAGATCGCCAGTCGGGCGGCCGGCGCCATGCCGGAGATCGCGCCGAGGTCGCGGCCACCCTGCGTCGCCCGTACGCCGTGGTTGCCGGCGGCGGTGCTGGCGGTGTGGGTGCCGTGGCCGTTGCGGTCCCGGGGCGAGGAGTAGTCGTCCGGGAACGCGTCGGCGATTCCGCTGTCGTTGTACCAGCGGGCACCGATCACCTTGTTGTTGCAGGCGACGGGCGCCTCGACACCGACGTCGCAGGTGCCCTTCCACTTGGCGTCGATGATCGCCTGGTCCGGACGGGGGCTGGGCAGCGCCGCGAAACTCGCGCTCTCCGGCCAGTACCCGCTGTCGATGACGCCGACGATGACGCCCTCGCCGGCGTGGGAGTCTCCGCCGAACTCCTGCTTCCACACGCCGTCGCGGCCGGTGAGGCCGAGGTAGTCGGGGGTGTGTGAGGTGGCGGCGTGCACCGTGTGGCTCTCGTACACCGCGCGCACGCCCCGCGTCGCGCGCAGCCGGGCGGCCTGTGGCCCGGTCAGGTCCGCGGCGAAGCCGTTGAACGCGGTATCCAGGGTCACCCGGGTGCGGTCGGCCGGCACGCCGACGCTGTCCAGGACGGCCGTACGCTTCTGCCGCAGGTGCTCACGGTAGGCGTTGGCGGTGCCGGAGGTTCGGTTCAGCTTGCCGCCGGGCGTCGGCTTGGTCGCCGCGATCCCCGCAACCCCGCCGGTGTACGTCGCCAACGGCTCCTCGGCGAGCTGAACCAGGTACCGGGCGGTCGGGCCGCTGCTGGTCGGGGCGGCGGTGGCGCTGGTGGGCAGGCTGGTCAGGCCGGCCGCGGTCAACGCCACGGCGGCCAGCATGCTGACCCCGCGCCTGGTCCGTCCGGGCCGATGTGTGATCGGTTGTGGCACGTCGTTGCCTCCACGTTCGGTGCCGGCCGCCACGACTGATGACGGTTGCCGAAACGTAGGATCGGCGGCGGTCATCCAGAAGCACTCGTAACCTGCTCGACACCTTGGAAACAAGCTCGTAACGCAACGGGTACTTTGCGCGTCATTTGGGTTGGCGCTGCGGTGGGGCTGCCGCTGCCGCTGCCGCTGCCGCGGCGGCGGTTCAGGCCGCGGCGGCGGATTACAGTTCCGCCATGGACGACACCACCCGCGGCATTCGGATCAGACGCGGTGGCCCGGCCGACGCACCTGCCGTACTGGACATGCTCGACTCCGCGGTGATCTGGATGAACGCTCGCGGCAATACCGAGCAGTGGGGCACGACGCCGTTCTCGGAGAAGCCCGGCGGGGTCGAGATGGTCGATCGGTACCTGACCGAGAACCTTCCGTACATCGCGGAGCTGGACGGCACACCGGCCGCCGCCCTGGTGTTGGACTCCGGGCCCCATCCGCAGGCACCGATCGCGCCCGCGGAAGAGCCCGAGCGGTACGTCCGCCTGCTGGTCTCCGACCGACGATTCGCCGGTCGACACCTCGGGTCGGCCCTGCTGGCACACGCCGTGGAGGAGACCCGGCGAGCCGGTGTGCGGTTGCTGCGGGTCGACTGCTGGGCGGGCGGCGGTGGCGAGTTGGTGGCCTTCTACGAGCGCCACGGGTTCACGTCCACCGAAACCTTCCAAGCTGGAGCCTGGCCGGGGCAGGTGCTGGCCCAGCGGATCGGCTGACCGCGAGCAGCAGGAAGGTGGCGGGCGCCGGGGCTACGTGCGGCGGTGGTATTGGTTGCGGCGGGGGAGTTGATCGGGGTCGAGCCAGGCGGGTGGGGTGAACTCGGGGTGGCCGTCGCCGGCCGACCGGACGGTCCAGTCGCCGTGGTGGATGTGCCGGTGGTGATGGCCGCAGAGCAGGACGGCGTTCGCAAGGCTGGTGTCGCCGCCGTCGGCCCAGTGGTCGATGTGGTGGGCGTCGCACCAGCGTGGCGGGCGGTCGCAGCCGGGGAAGGCGCAGCCACGGTCACGAAGGACGAGTGCCCGGCGGAGTGCACCGGTGATGAGCCGACGTTGGCGGCCGACGTCGAGGACCTGGCCGGCCCCGCCGAGGACGGCGGGCAGGATGGCGGCGTCGCAGGCGAGCCGACGGACCGCTTCCGGGGTCAGCCCGAGGCTGGTGTCCAGTGTGCCCGCGTCGAGCTGTCCCACGAGGCCGTCGAAGCTGGTGGTGACGACGAGCTGGGCGACCTCGCCGCCGTGTTCGGGCAGCTCGCCGGTGCGCAGGGTGAGCCGGCAGAGGTCGGCGAAGGCATCGTGTCGGCGTTGCCCGGGGGAGCGTTGATCATCGGAACCTGACGGCGCGGTCAGGGGGTCGATGGCGGCGCGCAACAGGCCGGCGGCTTCGGTGTCGAGGATGCCTGTGAGTCGGAGGCGGCCGTCGGTGAGGGTGGACAGAGTGACGTGGCGGTCGCGGGCGGCTCGGCGCGCCTCGGCCTCCAGCGCGGTCTTCGCGGCGGCGTCGGCGACCTCAGGTGCGACATGGTCGAGGATCCGCATGCTCAGCTTGCGGAGCAGTGTCGGATCGAACTGCCCGGCCCATTCCACGAGCACACCCACCGCCTTGTCAGCGACCGCCGCGCCGGCGGTGCTCCGCACGGTGTCGACGGTGTCGGCGATGACCCGGGCCTGATCGAGCGTGATGTCGGCATCGGCCAGCGCCTGTCGTACTCCCGGGTTGCCGTTGTCGAGCGCGGCAGCGAGGTCGACGAGGCGACGGGCGGTGGGAACGGTGAAGCGCAGTCGTTCGCGGAGCCACACCGCCGTGGAGGACGCGCCCTGCGCGGTAGGTATGCCTCGGCAGTCCAGCTCGCGAATGAGCGAGAGCTTGACGGCGGCGAGGCGTTGCTCGATGCGGTGCACCGCATCGAGCGCGGCGACGAGGTCGTCCGCGGGGAGGGCCCAGGCGGCGCCGCCGGCGCAGGCTGCGACCACACCTTCCGCCTGCGTCAACTCCTCCACCATGGCCCGAGAATAGAACAGGTGTACGACACTTCCAGTCACCAGGATCGATCGATCTTCAGCCGCCGACCGGCCTGCTCGCGGCACCCGGCCCGCCGGGAGCTGTCGGCCTGCTCGCGGTGTCCGGCTCGCCGGGAGTTGTCGGGCTGCTCGCGGTGCCCGGCTCGGCCGGGCCCGGTTGTCAGTTGCGGCGGATCAGACCCGGCCCGGCGGTGATGTCGATGTCGCCGCTCTCGATGTCGTGTCCGGCCGCGCAGCGGAGTACGGCGCGGACCGGTTCGCCGCAGTCGTGGTGGGTGGCGAGGATGCCGGGGCCGGCTTCGTCGGCGCTCCAGGTGTCGCCCCAGTTGCGTAGTGCGGTGATGACCGGCAGCAGTTCGTGGCCCTTGCGGGTGAGTTGGTACTCGTGGCGGGTGCGCTGTCCCGGCTCCCGGTAGGGAATTCGTTCGAGCAGGCCGGCGGCGACCATGTCCTTGAGGCGGGCCGCCATGGCGGGCTCGCCGACCCCGACCCGCTGGACGAAGTCGTCGAACCGGCGCGTGCCGAGCAGCGCCTCGCGCAGGATCAGGATCGTCGAACGGCTGCCCACGATGTCCATCGCCCGTGCGACGGAGCAGTTCTCCATCGACCAGGAATCGCGGTCGTCCCGTAGGTCCTCCATGTGTTCCAGCCTACCTGACTTGCGTCGACGCTAGCCAGGTGATTCACTGGGACGCTGCTGACTTTTGCAAAGGCAAGCCAGCAGGACTCCAACCCGAGGACACCTTGTGACCACCAGCAGCACGGCCCCGACCGGGCCGGCCAGCGCCGCTCCGACCGGGCCGGCCAGCGCCGCTCCGACCGGGCCGGCCAGCGCCGCTCCGACCGGGCCGGCCAGCGCCGCCCGTACGTCCGTTCGCGGCTCCCGGCCGGTGACCCTGATCGCCATGTGTCTGGGCGCGATGATCACCTTCCTGCAGATCACCGCGACGGTCTCCGCCCTGACCACGATCCAGGCCGACCTTCGGGTCGATCCGACCACCGTGATCTGGATCCCCAGCGCCTACACCCTGGTCGTGGCGAGCCTGGTGCTGTCCGCCGCGACTCTGGGCAACCGGTACGGGCGCAGGCGCATGTTCGGAGCCGGCGTCGTCGCGATGATCGGCGGCGGCGCTGTCGTGGCAAGCGCGCCCACCGTGGCCTGGGTGATCGTCGGTCAGTTGGTCGCGGGCCTCGGCGGCGCTCTGATCCTGCCCAACAGCCTGGCGATCCTCGGTGCCACGTTCACCGATCCGCACCGCCGTACCGAGGTCATCACCGCCTGGTCGGCCGCCTCCGGCATCGGGCTGGCGATCGGCCCGCTCATCGCCGGCGCGCTGCTGCGTCACCATTCGTGGCACAGCGTCTACCTGTCGGTGATCGTGCTGGGCGTCATCACCCTCGTCGTCGCCGCGATCGGGGTGGTCGAATCGCGGCCCAGCGCCGGACGACTCGACCTGCCCGGTCTGCTGCTCGGCACCGTCGCCATCGCCGCCGCCGTCTACGCCATGATCCAGGGCGGACGCGACGGCTACGCCAGCCCGGTCGTGGGGACCGCCTGGGTCGTCTCGGCCTTCGCGCTTGTCACGTTCGTCCTGGTCGAGCTGCGGAGCAACAACCCGATGCTGGACGTACGGCTGTTCCGCTCGGCGTCGTTCAGCGCCGTCATGATCGTCGCCGCGGTGTCGCTGTTCGGCTTCACCGGAGTGGCGATCCTGCTCGTCCTGTTCCACGAGCGCGCCCAGGCGCTCAGCCCGCTGGACACCGGCTGGCGGATGCTGGTGCTCTTCGGCGCGTACGTGCTCGTGGCCTTCGCCGCCGGCCGGACCATCCGGCGCACCGGGTTCAAGGCACCACTCAGCGTCGGCCTGGTGCTCGGCGCGGTGGCCAGCTTCGGGCTGGCGGCGCAGGGGCCGACCACGACGTTCGAGCACCGCTGGGCGTTGTTCGCGTTGTTCGGCGCCGCGAGCGGGCTGGTGGTGGCCCCGGCCACTGCGGCGGCGTTGGCCAGCGTGGCGCCCGCCCAGGCCGGCATGGCCGCCGGCGCGGTCAACGCCTCCCGTCAGGTCGGCTCGGTGCTGGGCTCGTCCCTGCTGGGCACGCTGCTCACCACCACGATGCTGGCCGACCTGCCCGACCGCCTCGCCGCACACCAGGTCGGCGAACCCACCCGTACCGCCGTGCAGGCGGCGGTGGCCGCAGGCGCGACAGGTGATCAGCCGCTGCCCGATCCGGTCCGGGCCGCCCTCGCCGAGGCCATGACCTCCGGAGTCCAGGCCGGCCTGCGGATCAGCGGCATCGTCTTCCTGGTCACCGCCGTGCTCGCGCTCACCCTCATCCGCAACCGCCCGCACCAGCACTCGCACTAGGGCCGGCCCCGGCCCCAAGGCCGGGCCCGCCGGCAGCGGGACCAGGGCCGAGCCGGCGACCGCACTGGGATCCGGCCCGCGCCGGCACGAGGTGACAGCGCGCACCGCCCGGCCCCGGCCCGCGCCGGCACGAGGTGACAGCCGCGCACGGGGCGCGGGCCCGCGCCGGCCCGAGGTCGTCACAGCCGCGCACGGCCCGCGTCCCGGCGCCGGTGGGCTGCGGTCAGCCGCCGATGGTGTCCAACTCCGCGATCGCGTCGGCCGGCAGCGTCAGGTCGGCCGCGGCGAGGTTCTCCCGCAGGTGTGCCAGCGTCGAGGTGCCAGGGATCAGCACGGTGGTGGGGGAGCGCTGCAGCAGCCAGGCCAGGGCGACCTGCTGTGGCGAGGCGCCCACCCGGGTGGCCACGTCGTTGAGGATGTCGGACTGCAACGGCGTGAATCCGCCGAGCGGGAAGAACGCCGCGAACGCGATGTTCTCGTCCGCGCACCTGTCGACCAGGGCGTCGTCCTGCCGGTTCGCGAGGTTGTAGAGGTTCTGCACGGTGACCACCGGGGCGATGGCCTGGGCCTCGGTGAGCTGGGTGAGCGTGACGTTGCTGAGCCCGAGGTGCCGGATCAGCCCCTCCTGCCGCAATTCGGCGAGGGCGCCGAACTGCTCGGACAGGGGGTCGTCGCCGGTGCCCTCCGCCACGCCGACCCGCAGGTTGACCACGTCGAGGACGTCCAGGCCGAGGTGTTGCAGGTTGTCCCGGACCTGGGCCTTCAGCTCCTCCGGCTGCAACGCCGGGATCCAGGAACGGTCGGCGCCGCGGCGCGCGCCGACCTTGGTGACCAGGTGCAGATCCTCGGGGTACGGGTGCAGTGCCTCGCGGATCAGCTCGTTGACCACCACTGGGCCGTAGAAGTCGCTGGTGTCGATGTGTCGGACGCCCCGGTCGACGGCCTCGCGCAGCACGGCGAGGGCCTGCGCGCGATCGCGCGGCGGGCCGAAGACGCCGGGGCCGGCCAGCTGCATCGCCCCGTAGCCCATCCGGCTCAGGGTGAGGCCGTCGGCGGGGGTCAGGGAGCCGCCAGGAAGGTTGTCGCTCATGTCGTTCCTCTATCCGTTGTCGTCGTGGATATGCGGGCGGTCCGAAGATCGGCCTGCGACAACTGTCCGTCGGCATCCGTCCGACCGGCAGGGCGAGGCGTTCCTGGTAGTGACACGGCCAGTCACCGGGCGGTGGGGCGATCTACCGTCAAAGGCATGGACGCCACCAACCAGCTCGGCGACTTTCTGCGTGCGCGGCGGGAACAGGTCCGGCCCGAGGACGTCGGTCTCGGCCCGGGCGTCGGCCTGCGCCGGGTGCCTGGCCTGCGCCGGGAGGAGGTGGCGATGCTGGCCGGCATCAGCGCCGACTACTACCTGCGGTTGGAGCAGGGCCGTGAGCGGCACCCGTCGGTGCAGGTCCTCGACGCGCTCGCCGGGGTGCTCCGACTGGACCCGGAGGCCACCTCGTACATGATCGGGTTGACGCGTCCGCGGTCGCGCCGGGCGGTCCGGCCGGCCGTCGAGCGGGTGCCGGCCAGTGTTCTGCACCTGGTGCGGGAGCTTCCGATGCCGGCCTTCGTGCAGAACCGCTATCTCGACATTCTGGCGTCGAATCGGATGGCGCGGGCTCTGTCGCCGAACCTCGCTCCGGGCGCCAACCGGCTCCGCGCGGTGTTCCTGGACGCGGCGGAACGGGAGTTGTTCCGGGACTGGCGGCAGGCGATGCAGAGCGTGGTGGGGCAGATGCGCGCCGACTCGGCCGGCGACGCCGACGACCCGCGACTGACGGCGCTGGTGGGGGAGTTGTCGCTCAAGAGCGACTGTTTCCGCCAGTTGTGGGCCCGGCACGAGGTGCGGCGGCGGGAGGGCGTGGTGAGTCGGCTGCACCACCCCGAGGTGGGTGATCTCGACCTGTACTGCGACAAGCTCGCGGTCGCCGGCGCCGAGGGGCAGCTCCTGGTGATCTACCACGCCGAGCCCGGTACGGAGTCGGCACGGTCGTTGGCGCTGCTCGGCTCGATCGCGGCCAGCGCGCCGGACGCCGGCACGGACAGCCTCCGGGCCGGCGATCCCGCACGCCTGTATCCCCTGGAGTGAGAGCGGCCCGTGGGGTTGACGCAAGATGTTTGTGAGTGCACACTTACATACATGCGATCCACAGCCGAGGCCCGCCGAGCCACCGTTCTGAACGCCGCCGTGTCGGCGTTCGCGCGCACCGGCTTCCACGCCACACCGGTCACCGCCGTGGCGGCCGCTGCCGGCATCTCCGAGGCGTACGTCTTCCGGCTCTTCAGCGGAAAGCTCGGGCTGTTCGTGGCGGCCGCCGGGGCGTGCTTCGAGCGGATCGTCGTGGCGCTCGAAGCCGGGGCGGAGCGTGCCGGCGACGCCGGACCGGAGGAGGTTCTGGAGGCGATGGGCGACGCGTACGCCGAGCTGATCGCGGACCGCGATCTCCTGCTGTTCCAGGTGCAGGCGCAGGCCGTGACGGACGTCCCCGAGGTCGCCGAGGCGGTGCGGGCCGGCTACAAGCGGGTCGCCACCTTCGTGCGGAGTCGGTCCGGTGCCAGCGACGCGCAGGTGCAGCAGTTCTTCGCGTACGGCCAGCTCTGCCACCTGATCGTGACCGCCGGGCTGGAGCAGGTGGCCGAGCCGTGGGCTCGTGCGCTGACCGCAGGCATCCGCCACCCCTGATCCCGACGTCCGCACCATCGGGCCGCTCCCGGGCGGCCCACATTTTCCGCCCAGCATGTGTGTGAGTGCACACTTACAAACAAAAGGAGAACACCGATGACGACCGACAGGATGATCACCGAAGTGGTGCTGCCCGGCGTGGTGGAGCCGGACGGACTCCAGGTCAACCGACGTGCCATGCCCGTTCCCGCCGACGGGCAGGCGCTCGTCGAGGTCGAGGCGACCGGCATCTCGTTCGCCGAGCAGCAGATGCGCCACGCTCTCTACCCCGGCCAGCCGAAGTTTCCGTTCGTGCCCGGCTACGACCTCGTCGGCACGGTGCGGGCGGTGGGACCGGGCGGCGACGACGCGCTGATCGGCACCCGGGTCGCGGCGGTCACCAAGACCGGCGCCTGGGCCACCTACGCGCTTGTCGACCTTGACGCCCTGACCCCCGTACCCGCGGATCTGGACCCCGCGGCGGCCGAGACCGTCGTCGTCAACGGGGTGACCGCCTGGCAGATGCTGCGGGACGCCGACCTGAAGGCCGGCCAGACCATCCTCGTGCACGGCGCGAACGGCGGCGTGGGGAGCGTGCTCGTCCAACTCGGCCGACACCTCGGCCTGCGAGTCATCGGCACCGCCGCCGCACGGCACCACGCCGGGCTGCGCGAACTCGCCGTCGAACCGCTCGACTACCGCGACCCGGAAATGGCCGCCCGCATCCGTGAACTGTCGCCGGGTGGCGTCGACGCTGTCTTCGACCCGATCGCCGGCCCGGGCGTACGCACCTCGTACGCCCTGCTCGCTCCCGGCGGAAAGCTGGTCGTCTACGGCAACGCCGCCGCCGTGGGCACCGGGCAGTCGGTCGCCTGGGTCTTCGTGAAGCTGCTCGCTCGCCTCTACACCTGGAACGCCCTGCCGAACGGTCACCGGGTCGGGTTCTACAACTTCTGGTCCGGCCGCCGCACCCGCCCCACGGCGTTCTGGCGTCGGCTGCGTACCGACCTGGGCACCGTGCTCGATCTGCTGCGGCAGGGCGTGATCGTGCCGCAGATCGCCGCCCGTTACCCGCTCACCGAGGTCTCCGCCGCGCTGGTCTTCGCCGAGGCTCGCACCCGGCCGGGCAAGGTCGTGCTGGAACCCTGACGCCGGCCCGTCGGAGGCGCGGACGCGGTGCGCGTGCAGGGGCACCGGCCGGGGCGTACGCTGGGCATGTCGCCCGGGGCCCCCGGTGGCCGCCGGATGTCGCCGCCACCAGCCCGTCTGGGCATTACCGATCGTCCTTTCCCATCGCTGCGGCGTGTGTGCCGTGGTGGTTGGCACCGGCCACGTTCCGCCGGTCGGGTTTCACCCAGGACGGCACGTTCGGGTTCGCGGCGTTGCCGGAGACGGCATCCCACCCGCGCTTTCACACCGCAGTCCAGGCGCGTCACCGGTCCGGACGGCTCAACCAGGGAGCACCAGATGAGGATCGCCAAGCACAGGATCGTCAGCGCGCTACGCGATCGGGGCCAGCAGGCCCGGGCCGACTGGGTCGAGCGTGAGCTGCCCGAGCGCGTCGACCCGGCCAAGCACTCCGGGCTGCTCGCCACCCTGCACCTCGACCCAGCCGACCTCGCCGACGCGCCGTCTCCGTGAGGGTTGCGCTGCTCGGGCCGATCGCCTGGCGTACGCCCCCGCACCACTACGGTCCCTGGGAGCAGGTGACCGGCCTGCTCGCCGAGGGCCTGGTCAGCCGCGGTGTGGACGTGACGCTCTTCGCGACGCTGGACTCGGTCACCTCCGCCCGGCTCGACGGCGTCGCCCCCACGGGGTACGCGGACGACCCGGCCCTGGACGGCCGGGTGTGGGAGGCGATGCACGTCTCCCACGCGTTCGCCCGCTCGGCGGAGTTCGACCTGGTGCACAGCCACCTCGACTGGCTGCCGCTGGCGTTCGCGGAGCACTGTCACGCTCCACTGCTCACCACAGTGCACGGCTTCTCCGGGGCCGGGATCCTGCCCGCCTACGCCCGAGCCCGCTCGTCGTACGTGTCGATCTCCGACGCCGACCGGGCGCCGGAGCTCGACTACGTCGCCACGGTCCACCACGGCGTCGACATCGGCGGGCTGCCCTTCACCGGCGACGCCGGTCCGGGACTGGCCGCGTTCGGCCGCATCCACCCGGACAAGGGCACCCACACCGCGATCGAGATCGCCCGTCGCGCCGGCCGACCCCTGACCATCTGCGGCATCGTGCAGGACGAGCGGTACTTCGCCGAGCAGGTGGCCCCGCACATCGACGGGGACCGGGTCGTCTTCCTCGGCTCGGTCGGCCCGCGCCGACGCGCCGAGGTGCTGGGCGCCAGCACCGCCCTGCTGCATCCGATCGCGTTCGACGAACCGTTCGGGCTGTCGGTGGTGGAGTCGATGGTCTGCGGCACGCCTGTCGTCGCGTACGCGCGGGGATCCATGTCGGAGGTCGTCGACGAGGGCGTCACCGGATGCCTCGTCCACACCGTCGAGCAGGCCGTCGACGCGGTGACCCGGGCCGCCGGCCTCGACCGGGCTGCCTGCCGGGAACGGGCCCGGCACCGCTTCGACGCGGACCGGATGGTCGGCGACTACGTCGCCGTCTACGAGCGCCTCGTCGGCAGCGTCGCCGCACCCGTCGAACGACAGGTCGTCCCCGACCAGGCGACAGTGGTCTGACACCCCACCCGTAGCTGATCACCCCCGAACACGTTCCGCCGGTCACACACGCTGACCGACGTGCGCCGTCACCGCGTGAGGCGTGCCCCCGTACCGCGGTGGCGGCCGACAACCGGAAGGCCCGACGTTCATGCCCAGCTACGGATTCCTCAGCACCCACCCGCCGACGCGGTGTGGACTGGCCACCTTCAACTCCGCCCTCGCCGCCCAGCTCACCGCCGACGGCACGCGCGGTGGGATCGTGCGGGTCACCGACCACGGCGACGACCAGCGGCCGGCCCCCGGGGTGGTGCACACCTGGTCGGCGCGGACCCCGGCCGGGTGGCGGGACGCCGCCTCCGCTCTGAACACCTTCGACGTGGCCATCATCCAGCACGAGTACGGCATCTACCCGGGCGCCGACGGCGCGGACGTCCTGCCGTTGCTGCGCCGGCTCACCGTCCCGAGCATCGTGGTCCTGCACACCGTTCTGCGCGAGCCCTCCGCCCGGCAGAAGTCCCTGCTGGAGCAGATCGTCGCCACCGCCGGGGCGGTCGTCACGATGACCGACACCGCCCGGGATCGACTGCTCATCGGCTACGACGTGCCTGCGGAGAAGGTGACTGTCATCCCGCACGGCGCCGCCGAACTCACAGGTGTGCCCGTCGACAGGCGTACCCGCCCGCACCTGCTCACCTGGGGACTGATCGGCCCCGGGAAGGGCATCGAGTGGTCACTGCGCGCCCTCGCCCGGTTGCAGGACCTGGAGCCGACCCCCACCTACACAGTCGCCGGACGGACCCACCCGAAGGTGATCGAGCACCACGGCGAGACGTACCGGTCGGGTCTGCACCAGCTCGGCGCCCGGCTGGGGATCGCGCACGCCGTGGACTACCAGGACGTCTACCACGACCAGGATGACCTCGCCCGCCTGATCCGTTCGGCCGACGTGGTCGTCCTGCCGTACGACTCCCGCGAACAGGTCACCTCCGGCGTGCTCATCGAGGCGGTGGCCGCCGGAGTGCCAGTCGTGGCCACGGCGTTCCCACACGCCGTCGAGCTGCTCACCGGCGGGCCCGGTCTGGTCGTACCCCATCAGAACCCGGCGGCGCTGGCCCTGGCGGTCCGGCGGGTCCTGACCGAGCCGGGCCTCGCGACCCGGCTGGCCGGCCGGGTCCGGCCGCTGGCCGCGGATCTGCGCTGGCCGGCGGTGGCGGCCCGCTACGGCATGCTCGCCGAACGGCTCACCGACGTACGTCCGCCAGTGGTCAGCGCGGCGTCGGCGTGACCGCGACCGCCGGCCGCTCCCGGACGACCTCCGGCAGGCGATGGGTGGGCGCGCCCGCGCCGAGCTTCGCGCACCTGGCCCGGCTGAGCGACGACACGGGCCTGTTCGAGCACGCCCGACACGCAATCGTCCGGCGCGAGCACGGCTACTGCACCGACGACGTGGCCCGTGGCCTGGTCGTCCTCTGCCGCGAGCCGGAGCCGACGGAGGAGTTGCTGCGGCTCGCGGAGCGTTACCTCGCGTTCCTGACCCACGCGCAGGACTCCGCCGGTGCCTTCCACAATCGGCTCGGGCACGACCGGCGCTGGACCGACGAGCCCGGTCTCGGCGACTGGTGGGGCCGAGCGCTGTGGGGGCTGGGCACGGCCGTCGCCCGCAGTCCCGCCGCCTGGGTTCGGGAGGAGGCGCTTGTCGCCTTCAGTCGCGGGGCGACGCGGAGATCCCCCGCGCCGCACGCGATGGCCTTCGCCGGGCTCGGCGCGGCCGAGGTGCTGCGTCGCCATCCGGGCCACGTGGCCGCGGCGGCGTTGCTGGCGGACGCGGCCAGCGCCGTCGGCGCACCGGACACCGACGCGAGGTGGCCGTGGCCGCAGCAGCGGTTGACCTACGCCAACGCGGCCCTCGCCGAGGTCGTCATCGTCGCCAGTCAGCTGCGCCACGGTGGCCCGCCCCTCGACGAGGGCCTGCGGATGCTTGCCTGGTTGCGGGACGTCCAACTCCGCGACGGGCGGCTGTCCGTCGTGCCCGCCGCCGGATGGCGGCGCGGCGCCGTGCGCTTCCACCACGACCAGCAGCCGATCGAGGTCGCGGCCCTCGCGGACGCCTGCGCCACGGCCGCCACTGTCACCGGCGACCCGGCCTGGGACGACGGGGTACGCCAGGCGATCGGTTGGTTCCTCGGTGACAACGACCTCGGCACGCCGATGTGGGATCCGGGCACCGGTGGCGGTTACGACGGGCTGACCGCGCACGGCCCCAACCTCAACCAGGGCGCCGAATCCACACTCGCGCTCATCTCCACGCTCCAGCACGCCCGGCGGTGGTCGTGACCGACGTCCTGGCCGTCCGCCAGGACGTCACCCTCACCCCCGACCCGCGCCGGGTCGTCGTAAAGCTCTTCGTCCCGGGTGAGGACGCGGCGGTGGTACGCACCAGGGCGCGAGCGCTCATCGAGCGTGTCGCGGGCCTCGACGACGAGGAGACCGACCGGCTGCTGCGGGCCACGCTCGACCGCTTCGGCGCCCGGCACCGCGACCTCGCCGCGACGTTCCAGCACCACTACGACCTGGTGCGACACCGCGCCGCCCGGGCCACGGACCTCTCACCCGCCAGTCGGCTCCTGGTCGGCGCCTACTTCAGCCACGAGTACGCGGTCGAGGCCGCCGCCCTGTGCAACCCGTCGATGGTCGCCCACCCCGACCAGAGCCGGTTGAGCGCCGGGCAGCTACGCGTCGCGGTCAGCCTCCGCCAGATCGGTGAGGGTCACCTGTCGTCGATCGGGTTCGCCAGCGCGGTTCTCGGGCCGGGGCACCAGCTCACCGTCACCGACCGGTCCGGCCCCCTGGTCGTCGGACAGCGGACGGGAGTGCGGCACCGCAGGGATCTGCTCGTGGCCGGTCTGGCCGAGAAGGACTGCGACAACGAGATCACCGCGACGGTGCTGGACGCGCTGCCCGACCGGTACGACGAGGCGACCTTCGAGCGGGTGCTCGGCGGTCTGCCGCCGGATCTGCTCTCCCGCAGCACCGGACTGGACACGCTGGAGCACCTGCGCCGTACCAATGCCGGCAGCTACGCCACCGCCTTCCCGGCCGGGACGGCCCTGCACGAACGGGTGCTCTGGCCGGCCACCCCGGCGGAGAGCAACGGCATGGAGGACGCGCGGTTCGTCCGCTTCACCGACGGGTCCGATCCGGTCTACCGGGCCACCTACACGGCCTACGACGGCCGGAACATCGCTACCCGGGCGCTGGCCAGCCCCGATCTGCGCCACTTCGAGATGACCCCGATGCGCGGGCCGGGAGCCCGCAACAAGGGGGTCGCGCTGTTTCCCCGTACCGTCGGCGGGCGGCACCTGGCGCTCTGCCGCGCCGACGGCGAGACCATCGGCCTGACCGTGCTGGACACGGACAACCGTTGGCAGCCACCGGTTCCGCTGCACGCACCTCTGGACAGCTGGGAGCTGATCCAGGTCGGCAACTGCGGATCTCCCATCGAGACCGAGGCGGGCTGGCTCGTGCTCACCCACGGTGTCGGGCCGATGCGTCGGTACGCGATCGGTGCGCTCCTGCTCGACCTGCACCAACCGGATCGGGTGGTCGCGCGCCTGCCCGGCGTGCTTCTGGCGCCCGAACGGTCCGACCGGGACGGCTACGTGCCGAACGTCGTCTACTCCTGCGGCGGGCTCATTCACGACGGTGACCTGTGGCTGCCGTACGGCGCCAGCGACGCCCGGGTCGGCTTCGTCACCGTGCCGGTGGCCGCCCTGCTCGCCGCGATGGTGGACGCGCGGCGAGATTGATGGCCGACGTGCCGACGGCCGATGTGGCGGTCGGGCCGACGGGCCGCTGCGGTCGGATGGATCAGGCGAAGTCCGCGGAGAGGTGCCCGCGCAGTGTGGCCAGCGCCCGGGTGATCAGCCGGGAGACGTGCATCTGGGAGACACCGATCTGTTCGGCGATCTGGGCCTGGGTCAGGTTGCCGTGGAACCGCAGGCTGAGGATCCGTCGTTCGCGTTCCGGCAGCGTGGCGAGCGCCGGGCCGAGGGCGACGCGGAGGTCGACGCGGTCGAACTCGTGGTCGTCCTCCCCGAGGGTGTCGCCCAGCTCCATGCCCCCGTCGATCCCCATCGGGGTGGACAGTGAGGTCGCCCGGTACGCGCGGGCCCCCTCCAGCCCCTCCAGGACGGTCTCCTCGGAGACCTCGAGGTAGGTCGCGATGTCGGCCACCGTGGGCGAGCGGCCCAGGGTGTGCGTCAGGGTGCTGTTGGCGGCGGTGATCGAGAGCCGGAGCTCCTGGAGACGACGCGGCACCCGCACCGCCCAGGTGCGGTCCCGGAAGTACCGCTTGATCTCGCCGACGATGGTGGGGATGGCGTACCCGCTGAAGTCGACACCCCGTGTGGCGTCGAAGTGGTCGACGGCCTTGATGAGGCCGACCATCGCGGTCTGCGTCAGGTCCTCGTCCGGGGCGCCGCGCCCGGAGTAGCGGCGGGCCAGATGGCGGGCGAGCGGCAACCACGCCTCGATGGCGCGCTCCCGCAGTGCCGGTCGGCGCGGGTCGTCGGCGGGGGTGGTGGCCAGCTCGACGATCAGTTCGTCGCTGCCGGCGGTGTTCCGTCGGCTGAGGGCGGTGGGGGACTCGACAGTCGTGACCATGGGCTGGTCCTCTCCGCGCATGCCCGTCGACCAGGGCGACCGGAGGAATCCGGTGCGCTGTCGGCAGGACCACAACCACGGGCCTCGCCGCCGCGTCATGTCGTTCAGGTGCTGGCGTGCACGTTACCCGAAAGTTCGAACTATTGCTAGCCGAAAGTATGAGGTTGGGCAGGTCGTTGCCGCCGTTCGACACGTGGACCAATGCGCTTCCGCAAGGGCTGCCAGGGTCGCCGACATTCGTCCCTCCGCGAGGTGTGCGCCAGGCCCCGGCGGGGGAGTTCCTTGTCTCCCGGGGCCCCCGCGCATTGGCCAGTTGGCCGCCGGGCTTCTACGGTGGTCAGGACACGGGAGGTGGAGCGTGGTCGACGCCGGCGACGCGGCGCGTTGGCTGCAGCTCAACGCACCCCGGGGCGGGCCTGACGAGTTGTCGCTCCTGGTCACCCAGGCTGCACCGGCGGTCGGTGCCACCGAGATCGTGATCTATCTGGCCGACTACACCCAGTCCTGCCTCGTGCCCCTGCTGGGCGCCGGTCTCGCCCGGGACGAGCTGACGATCGAGACGACCCTGGCCGGTCGGGCGTTCACGACTCTCGACGTGCAGCGTGCCGCCGACAACCCGGACCGGCTCTGGGTGCCCCTGTTGCTCGGCTGCGAGCGGCTGGGTGTGCTGGAGGTCGTGTCGCCGGCCGCCGCCGACCAGGCGCTGGACGGGCCGGCCTGGGAGTTGGCGGTCAACATCGCTCAGGTCCTGGTGAACCGCCGCCTCTACGGCGATGTCGTCGAGCGGATGCGGCGGCGCCTGCCGATGCAGGTCGCCGCCGAGATCGTGTGGGGGCTGCTGCCGCCGCTGACCTTCGCGACCGACGACCTGGTGATCACCGCGATCCTCGAACCGTGCTACGACGTCGGCGGCGACATCTTCGACTACGCGCTGAACGGCGACGTGCTCAGCCTCGGGCTCTTCGACACCTGCGGGCACGGCATCAAGGCGAGCACCCTGGCCTCGCTTGTGGTCAGCGCGTACCGCAACGCGCGCCGGTCCGGCCTCGACCTCGTCGACACGGCCATCAGCATCGACAGGTGGGTGCGCTCGGAGCACCCGAGCTACTTCGCGACCGCGCTGCTCGCCGAGCTGGACCGGCGGACCGGTCGGCTCCGGATCATCAACGCGGGCCACCCCGGCGCCATGCTGCTGCGCGACGGCAAGGCCATCCGGGAGCTGCCGGGGCCGACCGCGCTGCCGCTCGGCCTGGGTCACCTGTCCGAGGCACGACCCCAGGTGTACGAGGAGGAGCTGCACCCCGGCGACCGCATCCTCGCCTACACCGACGGCATCACCGACGCGAAGAGCATCGACGGTGAGCGGTTCGGGCCGGACCGGCTCGTCGACTTCGTCAACCGTGCCCTCAACGACGGGCTGCCCAGCCCGGAGACGATGCGCCGCCTGGTGCGTGCCGTCCTCGCGTACCAGGACGAGCAGCTCGACGACGACGCCACGGCCCTGTTCCTGGAGTGGCAGCCCCCGCACCTGCCGCTGGCGCACCTGCGGCACGTCACCGCGCCCCAGCCCTGACCGTCGAGTGGGATTTTGCACTCCCAGTGCACTTGTCTTTGGAATTCGAGGCTGTCTAGCGTCACACCATGGCTGACTCGTGGACCTTCGCCGTGGACCGTGCCGACCTGCGCCACACCACGCTCGCCGACGCCGAGGCGCCCGCGCTGCCCGACGGCGCGGCGCTGCTGCGCGTCGACCGCGTCGGCCTCACCGCCAACAACGTGACCTACGCGGTGCTCGGCGACGCGATGCGCTACTGGGAGTTCTTTCCGCCGGGCCCGCGCGGGCTCGGGCCGCAGTGGGGGCTTCCGCCGCTGTGGGGCTTCGCCGACGTGGTCGCGTCGACGGTTGCCGGGGTCGAGGTCGGCCAACGGGTCTACGGGTACCTGCCTCCCGCCGGCCACCTGGTGGTCCGGCCGGACCGGGTGGACGCGTCCGGGTTCCGCGACGCGAGCCCGCACCGGGCCGAGCTGCCCTCGCCGTACAACGCGTACCGGTCGACCAGCGGGGACCCGGCCTACCAGGCCGGGCAGGAGGACCTGCTGATCCTGTTCCGGCCGCTGTTCTTCACCTCGTTCATGCTGGCCGACCAGGTCGTCGACAACGACTTCTACGGCGCGCGGTCGATAGTGCTCTCGTCGGCGTCGAGCAAGACGGCGTACGCTGCCGCGTCCGAACTGCACGGTCGCGGCCCGCGCCTGGTCGGGCTCACCTCGCCCGGCAACGTCGCGTTCACGCGGTCCCTCGGCTGCTACGACGACGTCGTCGCGTACGACGACATCGAATCCCTCGACGCGGTCCCGACCGTCTACCTCGACCTGTCCGGCGCGCCCGCGACCCGGGCCGCGCTGCGCGGTCACCTCGGCGACCGGCTCGTCCGGGACATCGCGGTCGGGCTCACCAATCAGACGCCCAACGCGGACGCCGCCGGGGAGGTCTTCTTCGCGCCGGTGCAGATGCGCAAGCGCGGCCAGGACTGGGGCCGTGACGGGCTCGACAGGCGGTTCACCGAAGCCTGGCAGCGGTTCGTCCCGGCGGCGAGCGGGTGGGTCGACGTGCGGGTCGGCGACGGTCCCGAGGCCCTGCGCCACGCGTGGCTCGACGTCCTCGCCGGTCGTACGCCGCCGCGGGTGGGTCACGTCGTCCAGTTCTGAACCGACCGTTACGGGACGATCGCGTCCACGTAGCCCCCGTCGACCCGGACCGCCGCGCCCGTCGTCGCGGAGGCGAGCGGCGAGGCGAGGTACGTGACCATGTTGGCGATCTCCTCGGGCTCGATGAGCCGCTGGAGCAGCGACTGCGGCCGGTGCTGCCGCATGAACTCGCGCTGCGCCTCCTCCCACGGCAGGCTGTCGCCGACGAGTTCGGCCACGAAGTCCTCCACGCCGCCGGTGTGGGTCGGCCCGGCAAGCACCGAGTTGACTGTCACGCCGGTGCCGGCGGCGGCCTTCGCGAACCCGCGCGAGACACCGAGCAGGGCGGTCTTCGAGACGCCATAGTGGATCATCTCGGCGGGGATGGCGACAGCCGAGTCACTGGCGATGTACTGCACCCGACCCCAACCGCGTTCCATCATCCCGGGCAGGTAGGCGCGGGTCAGCCGGACGCCGGCCAGCACGTTCACCTCGAAGTAGCGACGCCACTCGTCGTCGGTGATCTCCAGGGCCGGAGTGCTGCCGAAGACGCCAAGATTGTTGACCAGGATGTCGACGCTGGGCAGGAGGTCGAGCACGCGCGCCGTACCGTCGTCGGTCGAGACGTCGGCGTCCACCTCGACGACCTCGACGCCGGGGACCTCGCCGCGCAGCGTCGTGGCCGCGCGCTCGACCGAGGCGGCGGTACGGCCGTTCACTGCCACCCGGGCTCCGGCGCGGGCGAGCCCGGCCGTGATGGCGGCGCCGATTCCCTGGGTCGAGCCGGTCACCAGCGCGGTCCTGCCGGTGAGATCGATCTGAAGCGTCATGTCTGTCCCGTCCGTTCGCACCAACCGACCCCGGTTCGGGGGACGGCTTCCGCAATCTCGACCGTAGCCGTGCCGACTCGACCCGGCAGCGTGAGTCGGACACCTCACGTCCCCGCCTCGGTCGGCACGGAAACCGCAGGCGATCGGCTGGTGACGTTGGTCCCGTACCCGCCGGTTGCCCTCGGCGGCTAGGCTGTGGGTGCGGGTACCGATGGCCCATCGCCGGGCCCGCCCCTCCGCCTCTCCACGGCTTCGAAGCTGCCGACGACTGAGTCGAGCGCTGCCGTGCACATCTCCTGGAGCACCTCGTGCCCGATATGACGTCCGCCCGGAACCCCTTCACCATCGAGGGGGGCAGGGTCGTCGACGACGAGCGCAGTCCGACCGCGGACATCAGTGCCGCGTCCATGACCCGCCTGCGTACCCCCTTCGCGGCGGAAGCCGAGGCCGGTGCCCCGGCCGACCGGCCCGACCGCTCGGAGGAGAAAACCGTAATCTGACCCCGCTGCCGCTCGTCTCCGATCACGAGGCGGGCAGCGCGCACGCGCGCTGCCCGGACCGAGCGCAGGAGGAGTGGGATCCATGTCGTCAGCCGGTCGGGCAGCACCCGATCCCGGGCTGGTCGTCGCGGCTCGACAGGGCGACCGGCGCGCTCTCGACGACGTCGTGGCGGCCTCGCTTCCGCTGGTCTACAACATCGTCGGGCGCGCGCTCCGCGGCCACGCCGACGTCGACGACGTCGTCCAGGAGACCCTGGTACGGGTGATCCGGCACCTGCCCGCGCTCAACGACCCGGCGGCCTACCGGTCCTGGCTCGTGGCGATCACCATCCGTCAGGTGCGCGACTGGGACCAGCGTCGCCGTGTCGCGCTCGACCGGGACGCCGGGCTCGACGCGATCCACAACGTGCCCGACCCGGCCTCCGACTTCGCCGGGATGACGATTCTCCGGCTCGGCCTCACCGACCAGCGTCGTGAGGTAGCCGAGGCGACCCGCTGGCTCGACCCGGACGACCAGGAACTGCTCTCGCTGTGGTGGCTGGAGGAGACCGGCGAGCTGACGCGTACCGAGGTCGCCGAGGCCGCGAGTTTGTCGCCGGGGCACGTCGCGGTCCGGATCCACCGGATGAAGGAGCAGATCCAGAGTGCCCGGGGCGTCGTCCGTGCCCTGCGTGCCCGTCCCGGCTGCCCGGACCTGGGCGCGGTGACGGCCGAGTGGGACGGCACTCCCAGCCCGCTGTGGCGCAAGCGGCTGGCCCGGCACGTCCGTGACTGCGCGTTCTGCGGACGCCTGGGCGCCACGTTCCTGCCGATCGACCGGCTGCTCGCCGGCATGCCGCTGCTGCCGCTACCGCCCGGCCTGAGCGCCCACGTGTCGAGCGCGACAGTGCCCCCGGCGGCCGCGCCGGCAGTCGGGCCGCATCCCCCGGGCGTTGCCGAGCTCGCGGTGCACGCGCCGCGCGGTCTGGTTCCGTACCTGGCCGCCGGAGTGGTCGCCGCGGTCATCGCGATCACCACGTTGGTGGTGGTGCTGCCGGACGATCCGGTCGCCGCGCCCTCGTGGGCAGGTCCGCCGCCCGCGGCGCCCACCGCCGTCGCCTCCACCTCTCCCTCTCCCAGCAGCGCGCCGTCACCGAGCGCGCGCCAGTCGTCGAAGGCCCCTGTCGCTCCGGCGGTCAGTTCCGTGCGCAAGGGCGTCGGGGTGTGGAACTTCGCCGGAGCGAGCCAGGCGCTGGCCAGCTCGAAGGCCGGCTGGTACTACACCTGGGGCACCCAGCACCCGGGGATCAGCACTCCCCGCGGCGCGACGTTCGTGCCGATGATCCGCAGCGCGGAGAACGTCACCGCCGCGGAGTTGGCGCGGGCCAGGGCCGCCGGGCCCCACCTGCTCACCTTCAATGAGCCGGACCTGCCCGAACAGGCGAACATGACAGTCGCGCGGGCACTGGACCTGTGGCCGCAACTGATGGCGACGGGCAGCAGGCTTGGCAGCCCGGCGGTCGCGTGGGGCGGCGCGGACCCCCAGGGTTGGCTGGACCGGTTCATGACCGGCGCCGAGGCCCGTGGTCACCGGGTGGACTTCATCACCCTGCACTGGTACGGCGCCGACTTCACGACGGCGGCGGCGGTGAACCAGCTTCGGGAGTACCTGCAGGCCGTCTACAAGCGGTACCACAAGCCCATCTGGCTGACCGAGTTCGCGCTGATCCGCTACGACGGTGGGCGTCAACAGTTTCCCAGCCAGGAGCAGCAGGCGGCCTTCCTCACCGCGGCCACCGGCATGCTCGGCCAGCTGTCGTACGTGCAGCGCTACGCCTGGTTCGGCCTGCCCGCCACCGACAGGGACCGGTCCGGGTTGTTCAGCGACGGCACCCGGGCGACAGTGATCGGCCGCGCGTTCCAGGCCGCGCGGTGAACAGGCGGGCCGGGCGCGTCGGGCGCGTCGTCGGCGTCGTCGGGACCCTCGCCGCGACGGCGCTGGCCGTGGGTCTGACCCGGGACGCGGACCACGTCGACCGGACCGCCGCGCCGGCGTCGGTGGCACCCGCGTCGGTGCTGCTCAACGGCACCGATGACGCCTTCATCCAACTGCTGCTCCCGATGAACGACGGCGCGCTCGCGTTGCTCGACGACCTCGACGCCCGTCCGTCGGCCGGCGACCCGGCGCTGCGTGCCGTCCTCGGTGACATCCGTGCGGCGCACCGGGCCGAGTCGGTGGAACTGCGCAGGCTGCTGGCCGCCGGCAACAGACCGGAACAGAACATCCATGCGGGGCACCAGATGCCCGGCATGGTCACCGACGTCGCTCTCGCCGAGCTGCGCGCGGCCCCCGAGGCCGAGGTCCGCTCCCGGGCGGTCGGTCTGCTCCGGGCGCACCTCGCGCAGACAGTCGTGCTGTGCCGGGGCGAGCAGACCGCCGGGGGCAGCCCGGAGGTGAAGACCCTCGCCGGCCGGATCCAGGAGGTGCGGGCCGCCGAGCTGAACGCTCTCGCACGTCAGCCCGGAGCGACCGGAACCCCGCCGGCCAACTGATCCGGTGCTGGTCTCGCGGGCGTCGGATGGTCCGACTCGAACCGGGAGCGGGTGAGGAACGCCAGTTGCGCGCGCTTGTCCGGCATGTCGATCTCGGCGTCGAAGGTGAAACCCTCGATCTCCAGTCGGCGCAGTGCGAGGTGGTTGCGGACGTCCGGCTCCACCACGATCCGCTGGGCGGCCGGGTCGAGGAACAGGAAACGGGCCAGGGCGGGCCCGACGGCGTTGGTCAGGCCGCGGGCGAGATGGCGGGCGGGGCAGAGCAGCAGGTGCATCCCGACGTCCCCGGGCTGCACGGCGTACCGCTCGCCGACCGGGTCCGCCTCGGGCTGGTAGCTCTGGAACAGGCCTACCGGCTCGCCGTCGACCTTGATCAGGTACGCGTGGTGGGTGGGCAGGCCGTCGACGAAGGTGTATATCTCGCGAACCTGGTCGACGGTGTGTGCGCCCATGCCCCAGAACGAGTTGCGGGGCAGAGTGACCCAGCCGTGCAGGAGCGCGGCGTCCCGGTCGGGTACGACGGGCGTCAACGTCAGCTCGCCGAGTTCGGTGATCTTCTCCTGGTAGGTCATGGCGCGGGATCCTTCGCTGGTCGGGGTGAGCGCGCCCGGGATGACGTGAGGGGGGCACGCGTTCCATCCGTGGCGCGAGTTAGGTTACCCTCCCCTAACAAAGGCTCGCCTTACCTGGAGGGGTGCGTGAAACGGAACTGGGAAGCCCTGGTCCTCAAGGCCATGGGAGGCCGGGACTTTCAGTTGACGGTGCGGGCGAGCGAGTCGGTGGACGGGCACTACCAGCGGCTGCTCCTGGACGACGGCGGCCTGCTGGAGGCGTGCGGGGTCCACCCCACGATGTGGGTCCGGCTGTGGTTCGACAACGACGGCCGGGCACACCAGCGGGCGTACACCCTCGTTGACCCCGACCCGGCGAACGGCCGGTTCAGCCTCGAATTCGCCATCCACGACGGCTGCGCGGCCCGCTGGGCCACCACGGCGCAGGTCGGCGACACCATCGTCGCCACAGTCCAGGGCAGCGCGTTCCAGCTGCCCGACCCGGCACCCGAGCACCTCTACCTCGTCGGCGACGCGGCGTCCCTGCCGGCGGTGAACAGCCTGCTCGACGCGAACGCCGACATCCCGGCGACGGTCTGGCTGGAGTACGCCCACGAGGGCGAGAAGGCCCTCACGCCGCGTGCCCGGGCACACCACGCCATCACCTGGGTGCCCCGGGACACGGACGGTCGACACCTCGTCGAACGGGTCCGCTCCGACCTGCCCGCCAACGACGCGGCCCACTACTGGGTGGCCTGCGAGGCGGCCACCACCCGCGGCATCACCCGACACATCCGCCGGACGCTCGGCGTCGACAAGGACCGGCTGACCTCGCTCGGCTACTGGAGAGCTCCGTGAGAGGCCGGCTCGGCACCCTCACCGCGCTGTACGTCACCCAGTACCTCGGCATCGGCTTCATCACCGTCGGGTTGACCGCCATCCTGCGCGACGGCGGCACCTCCCTGGACACCCTCGCGCTGTTGCAGGTCGTCGGCCTGATCTGGCCCATCAAGTTCCTCTGGGCCCCGATCCTCGACCGCTTCGGGTCGAAGCGTCGCGGCCACTACCGGTCCTGGCTCCTCGTCCTGCAGAGCGCCCTGGTGCTGGCCCTGCTGGCACTGCTGCCGTTCTCCCGCCCGGCCGACGCGCTCGGCCCGGTCATCGCCATCTGCGCCGCGTACGTCTTCTTCTCCGCCACACAGGACATCGCCGTGGACGCCGTCGCCGTGCGGATGCTCGGCGAGACGGACCGGGGGACCGGCAACGGCATCCAGGTGGCGGCGAGCTACCTCGGCAACCTGCTCGGCGGTGGCGCCTGCGTGCTGGTCTACGACCGGTTCGGCTGGGCTTCGGCGGTCGGCCTGCTGGCCGCGTTGACAGCGGTCGGACTGCTTGTGGTGTGGCGGTTCTCCGAGCCCGCCCGGACCGATCGCGTGGACCGGGTCGGCACCGCGTACCGGGCGCTGCTGTCGGTGTTCGGCCAGCCCGGCTGCCGGTGGTGGACCTTCGGCGTCGTGCCGCTTGTCTACGTCGGCGCGGGCATGGCGTACGCCCTGGTGACGCCCGCCCTGGTGGACGCCGGGTGGTCGCTGGGCCGGATCGGTGTGGTGACCGGAGTGGTGACAAGCGCGCCCGCCATCGTGGCCGGTCTGGTCGCCGGGGTGGGCATCGGGCGGTTCGGGCGCGGCAGGGTGCTCGTGGCTGGCGGTGTGACCCTCGCGGTGTCGACGGCGATGCTGCTGCCGTTGTTGAACGGCCGGGCGCCACTCGGCGGGACGATCGCCGCGCTCTGCTTCTTCATGGTGGCCTACACGATCGCCAACGTCGTGCTCTACACGGTGAACATGGACTACTCGCGACCGGGCACCGGCGGCACGGACTTCACGGTCCTGTCGTCGTTCGGCCTGGTCTGCTCGTTCGTGGCCGCCTCGGTGGGCCTGGCGGCGGCCGACCGGATCGGCTACCCGTCGGTCGCGGTCGCCGCCATCGTGCTGGTGGCCGCCGGGGTCGTCCTCGGCCTCGCGCACCAGCGACGGTTCCCCCGCACCCCCGACGCCAACCCGGCGCCGGCCGCCGAGCCGGCCGCCGAGCGCCCGTCGACCGACGACGTGCGGGCGGCGGTGTGACGCTCGTCCAGCCGGTCGCCGTTCCCACGGCGGCGACCCGACTGCCGCACCGCTGGCTCGTCCTGGCCGTCCTCTGCGTCGCCCAGCTCGTCGTGGTGCTGGACAACACGGTGCTGACAGTGGCGGTGCCGGTGCTCACCACCGAGCTGGGCGCCAGCACCGCCGACGTGCAGTGGATGATCAACGCGTACGCCCTGGTGCTGTCCGGACTGCTGCTCACGGCGGGCGCCGCGGCCGACCGGTACGGCCGGCGGCGGATGCTGCTCGCCGGGCTCGTCCTGTTCGGACTCGGTTCGCTGGTGGCCGGTCTCGCGAGCACCAGCGGTCAACTGATCGCCGCCCGGGCGGGGATGGGCGTCGGTGGGGCGCTGCTGGTCACCTCGACGCTCGCGGTGGCGATGCAGGTCTTCGACGGCCCCGAAAGGTCCCGGGCGATAGGCATCTGGGCGGCCACCAGCGCGCTGGGCTTCGCCGTCGGGCCGCCGATCGGCGGCACCATCCTGGCCCACCTGCCGTGGGGCGCCATCTTCCTGCTGAACGTCCCCATCGTGCTGGCCTGCCTGCTCGTCGGCCGGGCGCTCGTGCCGGAGTCCCGCACTCCGGCCGACGGCCGACTCGACATTTGGGGCGCCGCGCTCTCCACCGCCGGGCTCACCGCCGTCGTCTTCTCGATCATCGCCGGGCCGGAGCGGGGCTGGGCGTCGACCGAGGTGGTGGGCGCGGCTGTCGTCGGCGTACTCCTGCTGGGGTTGTTCGTCCGCTGGGAGCGGCGCATCAGCCATCCCATGCTCGACATGCACTTCTTCCGGGACCGCCGGTTCGTCGGTGCGATCTCCGGCGTCGTCCTGATCACCTTCGGGGCCACCGGCGCGCTGTTCCTGCTGACCCAGCACCTCCAGTTCGTTCGCGGCTACCCGGCCTGGGAGGCCGGCCTGCGCATGGCGCCCTTCGCCCTGTCCATCGTGGTGCTCAACGTCAGCGGCGTCGCCGCCGCCGTGATCCGCCGTCTCGGCCTGGCCGCCGCCATCGCCGTCGGCATGGCGTTGCTCGCGGCCGGCCTCGCGGTGGTGACAGTCGTGTCCTCCGACGGATACGGGGTGCTGCTCGGCGGCCTGCTCGTCATGGGCGTCGGTTGCGCCCTGGCCAACCCGGCGATCGTGGAGGCGGTGATGAGCGCGATCCCGGCCGAGAAGGCCGGTGCCGGCGCCGGGGTGGACGGGACCATGACCGAGGTCGGCAGCAGCCTCGGCATCGCCGTCCTCGGCGCCGTGTTGAACGCCCGGTTCGCGGCGCTGCTGCCCGCCGGGCTGGCCGGCGCGCAGTCGCTTCCCGCAGCCCTCGCCGCCGCCGAGGGACCGCAGCGGGCGGCCGTGACCAGCGCGTTCGCCTCCGCGCTGGAGACCGGGCAGCTGGTGGGCGCCGCGGCGGTGCTGGCCGGCGGTCTGCTCGCCGCCGCGCTGTTGCGCCGCGCGGGCTAGGCCGGCGGCTCGATCGCCTCGACGAGCACCTCGAGCACGTGCCGGTACGACTGCCCGGTGGCCCGGCTCATGCCCATCTCGCAGGTGCGGTTGCAGGAGGCGTACGCGTCGTGGTCGCGCTCGTTGACCTCGGCGGCCTGCGCGGCGGTGGCGCCGGCGGTGACCTCGGGGTGCAGCAGCCCCCGGTCGCCGGCGAACGCGCAACACCCCCAGCTGTCCGGCACTGTCACGGTGTCGGCGACCGCCCGGGCCACCGTGTGCAGGTCGTCGATGCCGTCGAGGTGCACCGTGGAGCAGGTGGGGTGCAGGGCCAGCGAGCCCAGACGTCGGGGCTCGGGCAGCGCCGGCAGGAGGTGCTCGGCGGTGAAGGTCACGCTGTCCACGAAGCGCAGAGCGGCGTACCGGGCGCGGTCGGACTCGGCCAGCGCGGCGGTCAACTGGGTCAACCCGTGGGTGCAGGACGACGCGTCGCAAACGATGGGCAGGCGGCCCTGGTCGCTTGCCGTCCACAGCGCGGCAAGGGTCCGCTCGGCCATCTCACGGTGGCCGGCCGGGTAGCCCTTGGACTGCCAGGGCGTCCCGCAGCACAGGCCCGCTGTCTCGGCCGGCACGACGACAGGCACGCGCGCCAGCTCGCACAGGCGCAGGAACGCCGCCGCCGAGCCGCCGGACGCGCCGTCCTCCGCCGCGAAGACGCTGCCGATGCAGGCCGCGAAGAACACCGCCCGGGCGTCCGGCGCGCTGCGCGGCTCGGGACGGGTTCCACCGGCGCGCGGCATGTCGGCGCTCCACTGTGGTACGAGTTCGGTCGCGCCGAGGGAACGGATCACGCCGGTGGCGGCGCGGGTCAGCGGTGTCGGTACGGCGTGCGCGGCGTTCAGCCCGACCCGGACGCCGGCCACGGCGCCCTTCCAGTGCCGGGCGACGCCACGGGCGGTGCGCTGGGCGCGTGGACTGTGTCGCTCGGCGCGCAACCGCTTCATCGCCGCGCCGGTGTCGATGCCGACCGGGCAGGCGGTGACGCAGAGGCTGTCGGCGGCGCAACTGTCCACCGCCGCGTACTCGTAGTCGGTGGTCAGCTCACGGCGGCGCTCCTCGTCCCCGGCGGCGGTGGCGAGGGCGATCTGCCGTTGCAGGACGATGCGCTGTCGGGGCGTGGTGGTGACGTCGGCAGTGGGGCAGACCGGCTCGCAGTAGCCGCACTCCACGCAGGCGTCCAGCTCGGGATCGACTGTCGGAACGGCCTTGAGCTGCCGCAGGTGCACCGTCGGGTCGTCGTTGAGCAGCACACCGGGATTGAGCAGGCCGCTCGGGTCGCACAACCCCTTCAGCTCGCGCATCACGTCGTACAGCTCGTCGCCGTACTGCCGGCGGACGAAGGGGGCCATGGCCCGGCCGGTGCCGTGCTCGGCCTTGAGCGTTCCCCCCTCGGCCAGCACGAGGTCGACCATGTCGTCGGTGAACCGGGCGTAGCGGTCGATCTCGGCCGGTGTGTCGAAGGACTGGGTAAGCATGAAGTGCAGGTTGCCGTCGCGGGCGTGCCCGAAGATCACCGCGTCGGGATAGCCGTGCCTCTCGAACAGGCGGATCAGCCCGTCGCAGGTGCCGGTCAGGCGCGGCATGGGCACCGCGACGTCCTCCAGCAGGGCAGTGGTGCCGGGCGGGCGAGCACCGGCGACCGCCGTGTAGAGGCCCTTGCGCAGGTGCCAGAGCTTGGCCCGTTCGCGCGGGTCACGGGTCAGCGCGGTGCCGGTGACGGCGGGCAGCCGGTCGAGCACCGGCTGGGCGTCGGCAAGCGTCGCGGCCAGCCGCTCCGCGCTGTCCTCCGCGAACTCCACAAGCAGCGCGGCGTGCCCGGCGACCGTCAGCCCGCGCAGGGCCGGGCTCGCGTCGGGGTCGCGCTGGCTGACCCGCAGCGCGGCCGCGTCGAGCAGTTCGGCGGTACGCGCGCCGGCGGCGAGCAGGGCGGGCAGCGCGTCGGTGGCGGCGCTGAGCCCGGGCAGGATGAGCAGGCCGGTGGCGGCGTGCTTGTGGATCTCGACGGTCCGGAAGACGGCCTCGGCCACGAAGCCGAGGGTGCCCTCGCTGCCGATCATCAGGCGCGCCAGCATCTCCACCGGGCTGTCGTGGTCGAGCAGCGAGTTCAGCCCGTACCCCATGGTGTTCTTCATGGCGAACAGCCGCTCGACGGTGGCCCGCGACCCCGGTGTCGAGCGCACCCGGTCGCGCAGCCGCAGCAGCCCGGCGTGCAGCTCGGGCTCGGTGGCGCGCAGCCGGTCGTCGGCGTCGCGCGCGGCGGAGTCGACGACGGTGCCGGACGGGAGGACGAAGCGCAGTGACTCCATGGTGCGGTACGCGTTGTCGGTGGTGCCGCAGGTCATCCCGCTGGAGTTGTTTGCCACCATGCCGCCGACGGTGCAGGCGGCCTCGCTGGCCGGGTCCGGGCCGAGCCGACGGCCGTAGCGGGCCAGCCGGGCGTTGGCCTGCCGGATCGTCAGGCCCGGTTGGAGCCGGATGCGGCGGCCCTCGTCGAGGACCTCGGCGTCGCGCCAGTCGGTGCGAACGTCGACGAGCACCCCCGCGCCGCCGGCCTGCCCGGCGAGGCTGGTGCCGCCACCGCGCAGGGTCAGCGGCACGCCGGCCTCCCGGGCGCCGACCATCAACGCACCCACCTCGGCCGCCGAGGCGGCGCGCACCACTGCCTGCGGCTCGAAGAGGTACGGCGAGGCGTCGTGCGCCGCCGCGAGCCTGCGGGGCAGTTCGGCGCTGGCCCGGGCCGGATCGTCGAGGCGCGGGCGCAGCAGGTCGGCGACCTCGCGGGCGCGGACGCCTGCCGCGTTAGGTGCGGGTACGACGGTGCTCATGGGCGGATCCTCCCGAAAAGAGGCGGTCAGTCGGCGGTGATCAGCAGCCGGTCCGGAGCGGTGTCGACGGGCGCGGGCAGCCGCAGCGGTTGGCGGCCGGGGGTGATGCTGCCGAGCACCGAGGCGTGCCGCGCGCCGGTGCCCGAGGGCAGGGCACCCGGCAGCCCGTGCACGGTCAGGTAGCCCAGCAGCGCGAAGGCCAGCGCCTCCTTGGCGTCGGACGCGACACCCACCTCGTCGCTGGAGGTCAGGTCGACGCCCGGTAGCTCGTCGACGAGCATGCCCATCAGCGTCGGGTTGTGCGCGCCGCCACCGGACACGACGAGTCGGGTAACGCCCTGCGCCCGGCAGGCGTCGGCCACCGTGACAGCCGTCAGTCGGGTGAGCGTGGCCAGCACGTCGTTCCTGTCCGGGGTGGGCGCGTCGGCGAGGGCGGCGAGCAGGTACGGCAGGTGGAACAGCTCCTTGCCCGTGCTCTTCGGGCCGGGCAGCCGGTAGTACGGCTCGTCGAGCAGCCGCCGCAGCAGGACCGGGTTCACCTGCCCGGCCGCCGCGCCGCGCCCGTCCCGGTCGTACTCCTCGGCGCCGCCGGTGAAGTGGCGCACGGCGGCGTCGAGGAGCGCGTTGGCCGGCCCGGTGTCGAACGCGAGGGGATCCGCGTCCGGCGCGACGACCGTGATGTTGGCGATCCCGCCCAGGTTCAGGGCGGCGGGGACGCCGGGCAGGCCCCGCAGCAGCAGTGCGTCGAACAGGGCGACCAGGGGAGCGCCCTGGCCGCCTGCGGCGACGTCGCGGCTGCGCAGGTCGGACACGACCGGAACGCCGGTGGCCTCCGCGATCCAGGCCGGCTGACCGAGCTGGAGGGTGCCGCGGACCGTACCCGCCTCGACCCAGTGGTGCATGGTCTGCCCGTGCGAGACGACCAGGTCGGCGCGGCCGTCGCACAGTTCCGCGACGGCCCGCACGCCCGCCTCGGCGAAGGCCTGGCCGATGCCGGTGTCCAGCACGCAGATCGCCTCGGTGGTGGTCGCCGCGGGTGGCAGGGCCGCGGCGATCTTGGTGCGCAACTCCTCCGGGTACGGGTGGCTCAGCCGGCCCAGCGGTCGCATCCGCAGGGTGTCGCCGCTCAGATCGAACTCGGCCGCGGCGGCTTCGATGCCGTCGTAGGAGGTGCCGGACATCAGACCGATCACGCGCATCACGTCCTCCTTCATGCCCGGCCGGCCGGCGTTGCCGCGGTGTCGTCGTCGACCTCGTCGCGTCGTCCGTGGTCGTACGGGTTCTCCGGCGCCGGGTGGAACAGGCTCGCCACGGTGCCGACGAGCAGGGTGATCAGGACGCCGATCGGCACCAGCCACTGCGCGGCGATGGCGGTGGCGGTGGTGGTACCGGCCGTCGTCACATCGATCTTGACGTAGCGGACGATGTAGGTCATCACCGCCACGGTGACGAGGAACGCGATGAACGCGTCGACCTGGTTGGCCCGCTTGACGAGGCGGCCGAGCAGGAAGGCCCCGAGCAGCGCGCCGTAGGTGTAGCCGGCGATGGTCAGACCGGTCAGGTAGACGTTTCCGGTGCTGGAGCTGAACGCGCAGGCGAAGATCGCCATCAGTACCGCCCAGACCAGGGTCATCACCCGGGCGAGCCGGAGCATCGCGTCGTCGGACGGCACCTTGCGGAAGAAGCTGTGGATGAAGTCGGCGACCGTGGAGTTCGACATCGAGTTCAGCGCCGACGACAGCGAACCCATCGCGGCGCCGAGGATGCCGGCCACCAGCAGACCCGAGATGCCCACCGGAAGGGCGTGCAGGATGAAGCTCGGGTAGAGGTTGTCGCTGCTGGCCAGGCCGAGCTCCTTGAAGGTCTGACCCTTGTTGTACGACCACAGCAGCGCGCCGACCAGGGAGAACGCGGCGAACTGGATGACCACGAAGACGCCGGAGGAGATCATCGCCTTCTGCCCCTCGCGCAGGGTGCGGGTGGACAGGATGCGCTGGACGATCAGCTGGTCCGACCCGTGGCTGGCCATCGCGAAGATCGCGCCACCGATGATCGCGGTCGGCAGGGCGAACGGGCTGGTGAGCACGTGCGCCAGGTTGAAGTTGGTGTCGAAGAGCTGGAACTTGCCCGCGTCCAGCGCCTGCGAGTAGCCGTCGAAGCCGACGGCGTGGCTGAGCACCGCGATGGCCAGGATCGCCCCACCGAGGTAAAGGCCCATCTGGATGGCGTCGGTCCAGATGACCGCCTTGATGCCACCGAGGTAGGTGTAGACCACGGTGATCAGCGTGAGGACCACGATGATGGCCTGGTAGCCGACGTGCAGGCCGAACTCGTCGAGGAGCAGCTTGATGGGGATGGCCGAGGCGAACAGGCGTACGCCCTCGGCGAGCAGCCGGGTGAAGACGAACGTGATCGAGGCCAGACCCTGAAGTTTCAGGCCAAACCGCTCACCGAGGTACTGGTAGGCGCTGACGAACCCACCGCGCTTGTAGAGCGGGATGAGCACCGTGGCCACGACGACGCGACCGATGACGTAGCCCAGGGCCAGCTCGACGTTGCCGAACCCCTGACCGCTGTAGGCCCCACCGGGCACGCTGATCACGGTCAGGACGCTGGTCTCGGTGGCGACCACGGAGAACGAGACGGTCCACCACGGCAGGCGGCCCTCGCCCACGAAGTAGTCCTTGGCGGATTTCTGCTTCCCGGACAGGCGTAGTCCGACGTAGGCGATCACCACGAGATACAGCACGATCACGACAAGGTCGAGTTGACGCACGGTTCACTCCCCACCCAGCGGTTGTCAATAAGTGACGTTGGCCCACAGTAACTCGAAACTTTTTGCCAGTGCCCGTCCGGGCTGGTTACGCTGTGGTTTCAGCCTGCTGATAGAGGACGCGTCGGCCCAGCAGGACGCGCCCGGTGGCACTCGGCAGCTGAACATCAGCGAGAGGAACGAACACCGGATGGACCTCAGCACCCTCGGCACCGAGACCCGCAACGACAAGACCAGCGACCTCGACCGGATGTCGCCCACCGAGTTGCTTCTCGCGATGAACGACGAGGACCGCTCGGTTGCGGACGCCGTCCGTCGGGCCGTACCGGACATCGCGGCCGCCGTCGACGTCATCGTGGCGTCGCTGCGTCGGGGCGGACGGCTGATCTACCTCGGCGCGGGCACCAGCGGCCGCATCGGCATGCTCGACGCCGTCGAGATCCCACCCACCTTCGGTACGACGCCCGACCGGGTCATCGGTCTGCTCGCCGGCGGGGCACGAGCCTTCGGGGTCGCCGTCGAGGGTGCCGAGGACGACCCGACCCGCGCCGTCGCCGACCTCGACGCGATCGGCCTCACCGACCGCGACACGGTGGTCGGGCTCGCGGCCAGCGGCCGTACCCCGTACGTGGTCGGCGGGTTGGATCACGCCCGTGCGCGCGGCGCCGCGACCGTCTCCGTCGCCTGCAACACCGACGCCGTGATGAGCCGGCACGCCGACGTCGCCATCGAGGTGCCCACCGGCCCCGAGGTCCTCACCGGCTCCACCCGGCTCAAGGCCGGCACCGCCGAGAAGCTCGTCTGCAACATGCTCTCGACAGCCACCATGGCCCGGCTCGGCAAGGTCTACGGCAACCTCATGGTGGACATGAACGCCACAAACGAGAAGCTCGTCGACCGGGCACGCCGGATCGTCGCCGAGGCCGCCGACACCGACCTCGACACGGCCGCGCGGGCGCTCGCGGCGGCGCACGGGCACGCCAAGACGGCAATCGTGCTGCTGCTCGCCCACTGCACAGCCGAGGAGGCCGCAGCACGGCTGCGCGCCGCCGCCGACGACGTCCGAGCGGCCGTCGCGGCCTGACCCGGGCGTCGCACCCGCCGGGGCGGTCAGCGGTTGACGTAGGCGGCCAGGCCGCCGAGCTCCTCGCTCGCGATGAACACCGACCGTACGTTGAGGATTGCCTCCTCGACGTGGGCGTCGCAGCCCCACGCCGCGTCACCCCACGAGTCGGCGATCTTGATCTTCGCCGGTGCGGTGCACCCCTGCGCGCCGCCGAGCTGGCAGTGCTCGGGATGCGGTCGGGCTGCCTGCGCTGCCGCGGCGGCGCGTATCCGGTCGGCGAGTTCCGCGGCGGCGGCGGCGCGCTGCTCGGCCTCGGCGCGCAGCTGCCGCTCGGCGCGGACCGCCTTGGCCAGCTCCTCGTTCGCGGCCTTGGCACGCGCTTCGGCGGCCGTCTTCGCCTGCTCGACGTGGTGGCGTTCGATGGCCAGGGCAGCGGTGTCGGCGAAGACCCGGGCCAGAGCCAGATCGGTGTCCTGCGGGACGCGCGGGGTGCGGTGGTACATGGCGAAGGTGCCCAACAGGCTGCCGTCGGGGGCCAGGATCGGCATCGACCAGCAGGCGGCGAGCCCGGCCCGCTCGGCCAGGGCGCGGAAGTCGTCCCAGAACGGGTCGGTGCCGATATCGGTGACGATGACCGGCTCCCGCCGGTACGCGGCGGTGCCGCACGAGCCGACACCCTCGCCGGTGGCGATCCCGTCGATGGCCTGGTTGTAGAACTCGGGCAGGCTCGGTGCGGCGCCGTGGCGCAGGTGCTGGCCGTCCGGATCGGCGAGCAGCACGGAGACGAGCACCTGGTCCGGTGCCAGGTTCTCGATGCAGCGCGCCATCCCGTCGAGCACCTCGGCCAGAGGCGCCTGGCGGGCGATCTGCTCCAGCATGGCGCGGTGCTCGGCCATCAGCCGCTGGGCGTGCTTGACCTGCGTGGTCTCCACACCGATCACGCGGATCCCGGTCACGGTGCCGCCGGCGTCGCGGCGCGGCTCGTAGGTGAAGTCGAAGAACGCTTCCCGCGCGTGCGGGCCGGTGCCCAGCACGATCCGCGCGTCCCGACCCGTGTAGGGCTCACCCGTCCGGTAGACCTCGTCCAGCAGATCGACGAAGCCCTGACCGGCCAACTCGGGCATCAGCTCGGCGACCGGAACCCCGGTGCGCGCCCGCTCCTCACCGATGGTGACGAAGAACGCCTGGTTCGCCGTCTCCACCACATGCGTGGGCCCCACGAGCGACGCGAAAACGGCGATGGACTGCCCGAACAGCGCCCGCAGATCCTCCTCGGCCGCCTCCCCGGAACGCACCGCAGTCGACCGCTGGCCCGATATCGCCGCCATGCCGTGGTCGCCCCTCTCCTGTCCGGCTTCGTCGGATGACTCATGGTTCGTCGCCCGCTGACGGTCGCCAGAGTACGGGGAAGACCGCGAGACCGCCCTGCGGCGTTGCGATGGTGCGGCAGCGGCTGTCGTACCGGTGCGGTGGCGGGTCAGTCGCTCTCGTCCACGAACTTGTAGTAGCTCGCGCGGAATCGTTGCAGCAGGGCGCGCATGAACTCCGGGCCGGCCTCCGGCGACACCCGGTGCGCGCCGGCCGGCACGCCGTTGTCGTAGAAGTCCTGTGCGACCGCACCCCACTCCGGATCGAGAATGGTCAGCGACACCGGTTGGCCGGGCTGCCAATTGAACTCGGCCACCCGATGTTTGGTGTGCTTGGCGAACGTGTACAGCGCCACCCTGGTCGCCGCCTGCTCGGTCATGCCTGCCTCCTGGTTCACCACGGCCCACTCACTACGGGCTCGGCGGGCGGAAGGCGTTCCACGCCTCGCCCGTGATCGTGCCCCGGGCACGGATCTCGTTGAAACGGTCCATCGCACCGGACAGCGCCTGCTCACTCAGGCCGGTGCCGCGCAGCCGGTCGGCCAGCACCGCCGGGTCGGTGTCCTGGAGCCGGGCCATCGTCTCCGGGCTCAGCGGCCGGTTCATCTGCTGTGTCACGAAGTCCGAGCGCAACGGCTCGGCGTTCGACTCGGGGAACGAGTAACCGTGGTCGATGGCGACCAGCCGGCCGTCGGGCCCGGTCAGGTAGTTAAGCATGTGCCGGTCGGTGTTGCCGCTGATGTAGTCGAGGACCGCCATCCGCTCGCCCTCGGCCCTCGGATAGTCAGCGGCGGGGCGGCCCGGGCTCGCGTTCTCCACGAACTCCTGCATCGACCCGGCCCCGTGCGGCCCGTCCCAGCGCGCCGTCGTCGGCACCAGCCCGAAGCCCAGATCCTCGTCCAGGCGCGAGGCGGCGACCTCACGCGGGGCCAGCTCGTTCTCCGGAATGCTGGAACGCACCTGGACGAACTCGTTCTCCGGCACGTTCGGCTTGTAGACGCCGCGCGTACCGTCGGTGAACGTGACCTCGTACGCGTCGTTGACGTGTCCGCCGGGGTCGAGTTCGGTCATGCTGTGCACCTCCCTGCCGAGCAGCCGCAACTCGGCCTCGCTCGCATGATCGGGCACCAGCGGATCGGCTGTGGACCCGGGCTCCGCGGTGTCGGGCCCGTCGGAGTCCGGCGGCTCGTCGGCGTCGCGCGCCGGACCGCCGTCATGGCCTGACCCGCCGTCATGGCCTGACCCGCCGCCGTGCGGCGGCCCTCCGGCGTGGCCCGGCCCGCCCGCCGCCGGCGGTGCTCCGGGCGGTCCGCCGTGCGCCGGGCCGCCACCCGCAGGCCCCGGCTCGCGGTCGAAGTCGGGTGGCCAGTCGCCCTGCCGGGCCCACGGCGGCGGCTGCCCGCCGCCGGCCGGATCCGTGTAGCCGCGCGCACCCGGGCCGGGGGCCGGCATGTCGGTGGAGCTCGACCCGCCAGGGGTACGCCGGAGACCGCTCAGCGCCGTCCGGAGGGTGTCGAGCAGTTCGCCGAGCTTGGACAGGATCGGCCGCAGGCGGCTGACGCTGCGGGCCAGCGCCGTGAGGAGCCCGGCGACCTTGGCGGCCCACTTGGCGACAAGTGAGGAGACCTGCGCCGCGACCAGCGGAGTGGCCGCGCCCAGGGTCAGGCCGGCCTCGGCGAGCCACACCCACAGCCGGACGGCGAGGACCGAGACGAAGTCGGCGATCAGATCCCGGACCAGCTCCCGGACCAGGGCCACGAGCAGGCCCGCGCCCTCCACGACGGTGCCGATCAGATCGGTGGCGTCCGCCAGGCCGGCGAGGTGGCGCAGGTGCTGGTCGCTGTAGCGGCGGTACGCCTCCGACGCGGGACCCGTCCAGGTGGCGATCTCGGTGCGGACCGCCTCGGACAGAGCGGTGGCCTGATCGCTCACGTGTCGGGAGACGTTGTGCCACGTCTGCGCGTACGCGGTGATCTGGTCCGGGTCGCCGGCCAGCCAGTCGAGGGCGTCGGAGAGCGGCTTGACGTGCTCGATGAGCCAGGCGACCCCCCACGAGACGACCGACCCGATCGGGTCGACGCAGGTCGCCAGCACCTCCATCGACGTACCGAAGCCGCCGATGGTCAAGTCGACCCAGGAGCCGCTCTCGATGCCGTTGCGCAGGTCGACCAGGCTCTCGACGAGGCCGACGCCGCTGTACGCGGTGGTGGTGTCCTGCCGGGCGGCGATCAGCGGGTTCGCCACGTCGGTGCTCATCGGTGCATCCGCCCGAGGGAGGCCGAGATCGTTCCGTCCGTGTGGTCGTAGGCGTCCACAGTCCCGTCGAGCGCACCGGCCGCGCTGTGCAACGCCTCCTGCGCCGCCGCGAGCGCGTCCACGGCCGGGCCCTGGAGAAAGTCCAACAGGAAGGGGAGCGCCTGGCAGACAGGCAGGTGCCCGTACGCGCCCGCGCCCATCCGCACGTACGCGGCCGCGTCGTGTGCGGCGCCGATCCCCCCGGAGATCCGGTCGACGGAACGGGCGTGCGCCGACACCGCCGCGGTGGTGACCTCGAACCCGGCTGCCTCAGCGCCCACGGTCACCCCACCCGGCGTACCCCTGCTCGTCTTCCTCGGTCACCGCGGGGAAGCGCGACTCGTAGCTGCCGACGACGGCGCGGGCGGTCTCGGAGTCGGCGCCGACGGTCTCCGCCGCGGCCTCCGCCACCTGCGGGGCCAGCCGCCCCTGCGCCCGGCGCATCACCGCCAGCACCTCGGCGGCGATCTCGTCCGCCCGCCAGCTGAGCACCCGATGGTCGAGTCGGAGGTCGGTCATGGCCCCGGACGCGGCGACGGTCACCTGGACCGCGCCGTCCGCACCCTCGGCGGTCGCCGACATCTCCGCGACGCGCTCGGACAACTCCTGCGCCCGGGCGGCCCGCTCGGAGATGCCCGCCGACCAGGAGGCGACGAACCGCTCGGTCGCCGCGTCGAAGTCACCGCTGGGAAACTGCGCCATCAGACCTCCCCCGTGTGACGGCTGCCGGCCGCCCCAGGGTCAGCCCGATGCGGCGCGGCCAGCACACGATACGCCCTGACTCTCCGACATGGAGTCCGCCGACAGCGAGGTGGGCGACGCCCGCCCGGTCCAACCGGTCCGACTTGTGCGGTGTGCCCGGGGCGAGCCGGGGTAGCGGTAGGGGAGGCAGCGAATCCTGAGGAGGACAAGATGACCGAGCCCAGGTACGTACCGATCGGGTTGGCCGCCGCCGGGCGGTTGACCGAGGACGACGGCGACGGCGCCACCTCCGGCGGGGAGGTCGTCGGCGCGGACGACGCGGCGGCGGACGCCGCCCGGGCCGGTGCCGACGTGGACCTGTCCCGTGCGAACCGCGACGGCGACGGCACCCCGGTCGGAAGGGCGGACGCCGAAGCCGACCGCGACCGCGCCGCCCGCCACGGGTGACCGCGCCGAGCCAACAGCCGCCGCGCCCCGCAGCCCTTCGGCTGCGGGGCGTTCGGTTCCGGGCACGAGCCGGTGACGGGCGGCATTGTGCAGGCCGCCCGGTTCTGGCAGGAGGAATCAGCCTCGGGCCCGTTCCGGTGCGGCGGTGTCCAGTGGCACCGCGGCGCCCGGCACGAGTCCGAGTTGGACGCTGGGTCGGGAGCCGACGGCGGCGAAGAGCCAGTCGGCGACGGTGCGGGCACGGTTGGCGGGCAGGGACAGCAGGTGGTAACCGCGGGCCACGGCGCGGGCCGGCAGCCCGGACAGCGGCACGTGCAGGGGGTTGGCGGTGGCCTGCCAGCCACCGAGGTCGACCACGAAACCGAGGTCGCGGTGGCGGTACGGGCGGCGTCGACCGACGCCGTACGAGGCGGCGATGTTGTCGGCGGCAAGCCGGCCCTGTCGGACGGCGTGCTGGGCGGTCATCGGCGTGATCTCACCGGGCCGGGCCGGGTCCGGTACGGCGGCCGCGTCGCCGCAGGCGAGGATCTCCGGGTGGCCGGGCACGGCGAGGTATTCGTCGACTGTGACCCGCCCCCTGGTGGTGGGCAGGCCGGTCGCCCCGACGAGCGGGTCGGGTCGCACCCCGACGCACCACACCAGGGTGCGGGACGCCACGAACCGGCCGTCGGACAGCTGGACGCCGTCGGCGGTGGCCTCTGCGACCGACGTACCCAGGCACACCTCGATCCCGCGCTCGCGCAGGACCCGCCCCGCGACCCGGGACATGCGGTCGGCGAGCCCGGGCAGGACGCGGTCGGCGGTGTCCAGCAGCAGCCAGCGCGGGCGGATCCCGTTGAGTCTCGGGTGGTGGCGGATGATCTCGTCGGTGAACAGTTGGCCCTGGGCGGCGACCTCGGTGCCGGTGTAGCCGGCCCCGACCACCACGAAGGTGCAGCGGGCCTCCCGTTCGACCGGGTCGTCGGTGGCGTCGGCCATCTCGATCTGCTGGATCAGCCGTTCGCGCAGGTGCAGGGCCTCGGGGATGCCACGGAAGCCGTGGGCGTGGTCGGCGACGCCGGGAATCGGAAGCAGCTTGTTGACGCTGCCGGCGGCGAGGACCAGCCGGTGGTACGCGAGCCGGCCGGGGCGTCCCTCGGGGTCCGCGTAGGAGACGGTACGACCGTCGGTGTCGATGCCGTCGACCTCACCGAGGACCACCCGTACGCCGGGCAGGGTGTCGGCCAGCGGCACGGTGACCCGGCGCGGGTCGAGCACCCCGCCGGAGACCTCCGGCAGCAGCGGCAGGTACAGGAAGTAGTCGGTCGGATTCACCAGCACCACGTCGGCGGCGCCACGGGCGACGCCTGTCAGGCGGCGGGCGGCGTGGAAGCCGGCGAATCCTCCGCCGACGATGACGATCCTGGGTCGGGCCATGACGGATCCCCTCGGTGATCGGCTGTCGTTCCTCGGTCCCGAGCAAGAGGTAACCCCGCTCCTGCGGCGGAAACCTGTCCAGCGGCAGCATCTCGGATCTCCCGCCGAAACGGGCGTTTGGTGCCCTGCTGGCGCGGGCACGTCACCCAGAACAGTCGATGAGAGGAGCGACGATGCCGGCACGGAAGGACATGCCCAGCACCCTGAAGCGATCCCCGAAGAAGGCACAGGACACCTACGCGGAGGCGCACGACTCGGCGGTCGACTCGTACGGCGAGGGCGAGCGTGCCCACCGCACGGCGTTCGCTGCGGTCAAGCACTCCTTCGAGAAGGTGGGCGACCACTGGGAGCCGAAGGGCAAGAAGGGGCCGAGCGACGAGAAGGCCGCTGGCGGCCGTGGTTCCTCCGGCAGCACCGCCGGTGGGGTCGACGCCAACGCCAGCAAGGAACACCTGATTGGCGTGGCGAAGAAACTCGACATCCGTGGCCGGTCCCGGATGAGGAAGTCCGACCTCGTCGAGGCCATCCGCAAGGCCAGCAACAACAGCACCCGCAAGGCCCGCGGCAGTTAACCGCGCGGAGCGCGGGTGTCCCCGGCGCTTCGGTGGCCCAGCGCTCAGGTGTCCCTGGCTGCTCGGTCGACGAGGGCCTGGGCCACGTGGCGGAGCTTGCGGTTGGAGTCCTGCGAGACCTTCGACAGGATTGCGAAGGCCTCGTCGGGGGTGCAGCGGCGTTCGGCCATGATGATGCCCTTGGCCTGTTCGATGACGGCGCGGCTGGCCATCGCCTCCTGCATCTGTTGGGCGAGGGTGGCGGTGCTGTCGTAGAGGTGCGCGTTGGCGAGGGCGACGGCGGCGTACGCGGCGAAGGTCTGTAGGACGGTGATGGTGTCGTCGTCGAAGGCGTGTGGGATGCGGGCGTAGACATTCAGCGCGCCGACGACAGCCTCCTGGATCGGCAGGCCGACCGACACGGAACTGCCCAGCCCCGCCGCCCGTCCGAGTTCGGCCCACTCGGGCCACCGGTCCTCGGCGGGGAGGTCGGGCACGGACAGGATGCTGCCACCCGCGGCGGCCTCCAGGCACGGGCCGCGCCAGTGCGCGTACTGTCGCTCGTCCATCTCGAGGGCCAGGTCGTCGGTGAACGCAGCGGTGTGCCCGGTCCCGCCGCGAACGAGCGTGACGGACACCTCCACCGGCGGGGACAGCACCCGTTTGGTCAGCTCCGCGACGCGTTGCAGGACGTCGTCGAGCCTCATCTCGCCGAGCCTGATGCGACCGAGTTCGGCGAAGGCGTCGGCGGGATCCGTCGGCGGGCGGGGCATGGCACCAGGTCCTCAGGGCCGGCGCGCCCCCAACCAGAATCGGACCGGGGGGATGAGGGCACGCGGATGGCGGCCCACGCGTGGCGGACCGCTGCACGGACCCACCGGGGCGGATTCGGGACCAACGCCGTTGCTTGAAGCCGATTCGCCACACCCGGTACGGCGGATGTGGGCTACAGGCCCGTCACGATACTCCCGCCTCGGTCAGGTGCCCCAACGACAACGCGGCGACGGCCGGCCGCTCAGCTGAGCGGCCGGCCGCCACGATCCGGTACGGGTCCTCGTGCGGACGTCAGCCCGTCAGCCGCGGATCCACTGCTGGTTGCTGCCACCGGTACAGGTCCAGATCTGGACGGCGGTGCCGTTGGCGGTGCCCGCGGCGTTGACGTCCAGGCAGAGCCCCGACGCGACCCCGGTGATCGTGCCGTCGGCGTTGACGCGCCACTGCTGGCCACCACCGCCGTTGCAGGTCATGATCCGCGCGCGGCTTCCCGCTGCGGTACCCGCCGCGTCGAGGCACTTGTTGCCGTAGACGGTCAGTTGGTTGCTCGCGGTGAGCGTCCACTGCTGGTTGGCGCCGCTGTTGCAGTCCCAGATCTGCACGACCGAGCCGTCGGCCTGGCTGGCACCGTTGACGTCCAGGCACCGGTTGGAGCCCGCGCCCCGGATCGCCGTGGTCGCACCCGGATTCCCGGAGCTGCCGACCGGCGTGATGGTGAGGTTGTCGAACTGGGCTGTGACTCCCTGACCCGTGCCGTACCCGATCTGGCCGGCGACCCAGGTCGAGTCGGAGACCGTGCCGACTGTGGTGCCGTCGATCGCCGCGGTGAGGGTGCTCCCGTTGAGCGTCAGCGACAGCTTGTGCCAACGGCCGGTGCCCAGCGCCGAGGTGTTTCCGCTGGCCAGCGTGCGCCAGTTGCCGCTTGTGTTGTTGCTCCTGATGGACCACGCGCCACCGTCGGTCACCCGGAAGTAGTAGCCGTTGAGGTTCTGCGGCCCCTGGTGGTTGTACGTGTTGGCGCGACCGATGAGCTGCGCGTAGCCGGACTTCTCCAGCAGCACGTCCGAGGAGACCGTGTAGTTGCGCCACGACAGATCGCCAAGCAGCGTGTACGGCTCTGCCTGACCGGACGTCCAGAAGATCGGCGTCTGCTCCGACATCTGGCGTACGCACTGGCCCGCGCGACCAGCCGCGCAGCCGGCGATCTCGAACGAACCCTGCTGGTCCATCAGGTACTTCGCCTCGCGCCCGACGGCGTAGCTGTCGAAGGTGTCGCTGTACGGCAGCGCCAGGTTGCCCGCGGCCGGGCTGGTCGCCGTGCTCTTACCCTGACCGGTGGTGGTGGCGATGCTGTAGACGTAGCCGGGCTGGACGGTGAGCGAGAAGCGCCCGCCGCTCGGCGTGAGGTCGCTGCCCCGGACGAAGTGGTCGGCGGTGTTGTTCGACCGGACGTTCGTCGACCAGACGTGCACGGCGCCGGTGGACAGGCCGCCGGTGACTGTGAAGTCGAGGGTCTGCGCGGAGCCGGCGTCCATCGTCTCGATGATGGTGCTGTAGTCGCTGTTGTTCGTGGACTTCAGCGAGACGTAGCTGCCGTTGTTGCGGTTGCCGCCGAGGTAGCCGCTCGATGCGTCGAGGTAGCGCCAGCCCGGGGCGGTGAACTGGGTGGTCTGCGCCATCACCCAGGTGTTCTTGCCGATGGAGTACGCGCCGGACCAGGGCTGCTGGGCAACCGCCACGCCCGTGGTCGCCCAGGGGATGTTCGGGGTGATGGCGGCGATGGCGGGCCAGTTGATGTAACCGGTCATCTTGCCGTCGATGTAGCCGCGGTTGATGCCCCGGGCGAGGGCCTGCGCTCCGGCGTTGTAGTCGTCGGAGCCGTTCTCACTGGCCCAGAGCTGCTTGCCTGTGGAGACCGCGTTGCCGGAGCTGGGGCAGCTGGTCTGGGCGCTGCGGTAGCCGCAGACGTAGTGGCTGCCGAAGACCTGTACGGCGTTGGCGAACGCCGGGTCGCGCAGCGATTCGTCGGCGGCGCCCCAGCCGAAGTCGTCCGAGGCGACGATCTTCACGCTGCTGTAGCCGTGGGAGTTGAGGGCGGAGCGGAGGTTCTTGTACCAGCTGGCGTTGTAACCCTTCTCGTTCCACCCGCCGAGGTAGTTGATGGTCAGCCCGTGGGTGGCCGCGCAGTCCAGCCAGGCCACCAGGTAGTCGATCGAGTCCTGGGACCAGAAGTTGCGGTTTCCGATCCAGCCCGGCGCTCCCCAGGCCAGGCCCGCCAGGGCGATGTTGGCGTTGCGCGACCTCGCCTGCTCCATCAGCCACCACTCGTAGCCCCGGTTGCAGTTGATGCTGCCCCGGGTGTGCTCGTGGCTGGGCTCGGCGCCGGAGGTGGAGTTGGTGTCCCCGCCGATCTCGGTCTTCAGCAGCTGCATGGCAGCGCCGCGGCCCGGCTTGAACAGGTAGTCCAGGATGTCACTGCGCTGGGGCTCCGGGTAGTCGATAAGCAACCTACTGTTGCCGCCACCGCCACTTACCGCGCCGATCCCGTCGAGCGCCCGTCCACCGGACCCACCGTTGATCGTGATGGCGGTTGCCGCCTGGGCGGGAGAGGCGAACCCGGTCAGCACTGCCGCCGCCAGCACCACCGCCCCCGCTAACGATGCGGCCAACCGACGCGGATGCCACGTGCTCCGCCATGACCGGCGTGGCCCACCGTCGTCAGTGCTGTGCCGATGATTCTCTCTGTCGAACATCTGGCTCGCCTCCCCAGGCGTTTCGGCCCCGGAGCCGTACGGCGCATCGAGCTGCCGTACCACGCAGGAGGCCGCCTATCGAAGATCTTTAATGAAAAGACGTCATATGTTAAGCACCGGATCGATCGGCGGTCAACGCCCTGTGAACTGCCGTTTTGTCGATCGCCTTCCGCGACCTCTGGCGACGGATCGTCGAAAAATCGGTTGATAGATATGATGAATTTCGGTCGGGCGGATCCGGCGGCCGCCCCGAGTGGTTCGGCCGCCGGCCCGTGTCCGTGGAGATCCCTACCGATGCCTGTCCGTGCTCAGCTGCGGCTCCATCGTTGGTTGGTCGCGCCGTTGCAGTCCCAGATCTGGACGCGCGTGCCGTTGGCCGTGCCGTTGCCGACCACGTCCAGACACCGGCCCGAACCGACACCTGTGATCGAGCCGTCGGCGTTGGACCGCCACCGCTGGTTGGACTGGCCGTTGCAGTCCCAAATGATCACCGAGCTGCCGTTCGCGGTGCCGGCGCCATTGACGTCAAGGCACTTGCCACCGAAGACGCGCAGCTCCCCGGCCGCGGTCGAGGTCCAGCTCTGGTTGCTCTGACCGTGGCAGTCCCAGATGATCGCTGCCGCGCCGTTGGTCTGCGTGGCGCCGTTGACGTCGAGGCACCGCCCGGAGCTTCCGTTGCGCAGGGGCGACGTGCCGCTCGGCGGCGGGGTGGTCGTAGGGCTTGCCGTCGGCGTCACGGTCGGGGTCGGCGTGGGATCGGTGCTGCCGAACTGGGTGAAGAACCTCCACACCTCACCCTTGGTCCAGGTCCTGGCGCCGCTGTCCCCGCCGCCGTCCACAGGGCCGGGGGTGTGCCCGCCGTCGAAGGCTGCCCACACCACCGGATAGCCGGCTCGGCAGCCCGAGTAGGTGGTGGTGATGTGGGTCAGGCTGCCCGCCCTCGGCTCCGGCGGGCTCTGTGGGGTACACCCGTTGTTCCGTACGAACGTGTCCCGCAGGGACCGTCCGGCGGAGACGTTGAGCACCGGGTCGCCGATGCCGTGGATGCCCATGTAGGCGATCGGCTGGGTGGCGCCGCCGCACCCGCTGAGCTGCCCGCCGGAGTAGACCGCGACGGCGCGGAAGACGCCGGCCCGGGAGCAGGCAAGCGAATAGCTCATGCCTCCGCCGTAACTGAAGCCGAGCGCGAAGAGCTGCGTCGTGTCGACGCACAGGTCCGCCTCGATCAGGCTGATCATGTTGTCGACGAAGGTGACGTCCTGGCCGCCGGGGTTGGCCCAGCCGTTGCCGTTGCCCTGGGGGGCGACGAAGATGGTGCTGTTGTTCGCCTGCTGCCGCAGCCCGTAGTAGGACCAGGCCGCCCCGTCCGACCCGCCGCCGTCGACGTCGTTCATGGTGCCACCGTTCCAGTGGAACCCGAAGATCAACCGGTACGGGTGGTTCCGGTCGTAGTTGTCGGGGATCCGCAGGATGAAGCTACGGTTCTGGCCGCTGCTCTGGATGGACCGTTGACCGCTTGTCAACGTGGGCGCCTTGCCGCACCCGGCGGTCGCCGCGGCCGGTGTCATGTCCGCGGCCGACGCGGTGGTGCTCAGACCGCCTGTCATTGCCGTCACGCCCACTGTCGCGACGAGAAGCGCCGCCGTCGCGAGTGAACCAAGGATGGGTCTACGTCTTGTCATGATGGGGCTCCCGCCACTCGGCACGAACTGATTCAGGTGTAGGGGTCCACGGCGACTCCTGCACCGCCACGGCATGCCACTCCTGGTCGCCCCCGCCGGCCACACTCACCGTGGATGTAACTCCGGAAGGCGAAGCGGCCACGGCACCCGGCCGGCTCATCGCCACAGCCTCGCCACTGGTCGCGCTGCCCAGGCGTGACCAGGTGGTCGTCGAATCGCTGGTGGCCCGCACCGTGCGCACCCGAACACCACGCGACCGACCGTCGGACGGCGCCGGAGCACACGCCTCGGCGTCGAATCGATTCGGCCCGACGCTAGATCGCACAGTGAAATATGTCAATGCCGTGTCCGGCAGGTTGCGGCCCGGAGAGCCCATGCGATGGCTGCCAGCCGTACCGTCGCGCCGACCGGCACCTGACCAGGTGCCGCGGTGTCGGCGTCGAGCACGACCGGCCGCCGCGCCGCGGGCAGGATCAGGACGCGGAGGGCTTCCTGGCTGCTCGGTCGACGAGGGCCTGGGCCACGTGGCGGAGCTTGCGGTTGGAGTCCTGCGAGACCTTCGACAGGATTGCGAAGGCCTCGTCGGGGGTGCAGCGGCGTTCGGCCATGATGATGCCCTTGGCCTGTTCGATGACGGCGCGGCTGGCCATCGCCTCCTGCATCTGTTGGGCGAGGGTGGCGGTGCTGTCGTAGAGGTGCGCGTTGGCGAGGGCGACGGCGGCGTACGCGGCGAAGGTCTGTAGGACGGTGATGGTGTCGTCGTCGAAGGCGTGCGGGGTGCGGGCGTAGACGTTCAACGCGCCGACTACCGCCTCCTGGATCGGCAGGCCGATTGAGACGGAACTGCCCACCCCCGTCTTCAGCCCGCGCTCGGTCCAGTCGGGCCACCGGTCCTCGACGCGGAGATCGGGGACGGACATGAGGTCGCCGCTGGCGGCGGCGTCGAGGCAGGGGCCGGTTCCCTGGGCGTACTGCCGCTCGTCCATGTCGAGTGCCAGGTCGTCGGTCAACGCCGCGGTGCGCCCGGTGCCGCCGCGAACGAGCGTGACGGACACCTCCACCGGCGTGGAGAGGACGCGTTTGGCGAGTTCGGCGACGCGTTGCAGCACGTCATCGAGAGCGACCTCACCGAGCTTGATGCGGCCGAGTTCGGCGAAGGCGTCAGCGGGGTCCGTCGGCGGGGAGGCCATGGCACCAGGTCCTCACGGCTGGCACGCCCGTCGTACAGCAGGAACCAGGCGGGGCGCGGATGGCAGCCCGTCTGTCGCCGGACCGCTGCACGGACCCACCGGGGCGGATTCGGGACCAACGCCGTTGCTTTGACGCCGATTCGCCACATCCAGGTAAGGCGGATGTGGACTACAGATTCGCCAGGATATCCCGCCGAGCGGCCGTGGGCGCGAAGTGAGACCGTCCGCCACCTGGGTGGTGTCGACGGCGAAATCGTGGGTAGGGTGGACGGCGGGTCAAGACATGTGCCCAGGTCAACCGCTCGCGCGTCTCGATGCCGCGGCGGATCCGACTCACCGATGCACCAGATCGGGAGGCGACATGTCCGTCCTCACCAGGCCTGATCGGCACCGCGCTCAACCCGCCAAGCCGATCATGACGCTCGACCTGGACAGCGCTGGGTTGGCGCCAGTGATCACCGTTCGTGGCGAGGTCGACATGAGCACCGCGCACCTCGTCAGCGAGCTGGCCGAACACGTGATCGCCCGGCGTCCCGTACGGCTGGTACTCGACTTCTCCCGGGTGACCTTCTTCAGCGCCCACGGCATCAGCGCCCTGCTGCGGGCACAGCACGCCGCCACCCGCGCAGGGGTCACGCTGACCCTGCGCGAGGCCGCCCCGTGCGTGACCCACCTGCTTGTGGCAACTGGCACCCGAATCGACACGGAGGTGCCGGCAGCACCGCCGCCTGAGTCACGCGTGCCCTGCGCGAGGCCGGTCTCTGCTTGAATCACCCGCTGGTGGCGACCGGTGACCGGATGGACCCCGGGCGGGCCGGCAAACGGTCGCGGGCCGGCGGTCGCACCGCGGATGGCGGTGCCGAGGCCACGTGTCAGGTGCGCAGTGTCTGGCTGGGGCTGCTGCCGTAGGCGGCGCGGTAGTCCGTGCTGAAGCGGCCGAGGTGGGTGAAGCCCCAGCGGGTGGCGATCATGGCGACGGTGACACCCGTGCTCGGATCGGCGGTCTGCAGATCGCGGTGCGCGCGTTCGAGGCGGATCCGGCGGACGTACCGCATCGGGGTGGTGTCGTGGTGACGGCGGAACGCGAGTTGCAGCGCCCGGGCACCCACGCCGGCCGCGGCGGCGATCTGGTCGACCGTGATCGGCTGGCCGGCGTGGTCGTCGACGTAGGTGACGGCTTGGCGTAACGCTCGGGGAGTCACCTCGCCGGCGGAGCGCAGGGCCGCGGTGTGGACGGTGTTGGGGAACACGGCCAGGGCCGTCGCCGCGAGCAGGTGGCGGGCGTTCTCGGTGATCAGTGGGTTGGTCATGAGGGTGGGGTCGGACAGCACGGCCCTGGTCAGGTGGGAGAGGGTCTGGGTCCAGTGTCGACCGAGCGCCGCCGAGATCGGCCGGGAACTGTCGAAACGCAGCTCCGTACCGTTGATGCCGGTCTTTGCGTGGGCGACCTCCTCCAGCAGGGCGCGGGGAAGGCGGGCGACGAACGTGTCGATGTCGTCGTAGGTGAGGTCCTCGGAGTGGTCCGGCAGGATCAGCATCACGTCTCCGGACCGCATGCGGTACTCGTCCTTGGCCCTGGCGACTGTGAAGCGGCCGCCCATCAGGTAGGCGATGTTCAGGTCGCCGTCCGGAGCCGTCTGAGCCTGGGTGCGCGCCGAGTAGTGCAGCCGGGTCACGCCGACGTCGGCGAGCGAGGTGGTGGCGGTGCGTAGGCCGGCTCCGTCGCGGCCCTCACCGGAGAACCGCACCTTGATGTCGAGGAAAGCCCGCCGGACGAAGTCGTGCGCCTCGTCGGTGTCGCGGGTGGCGTAGCGCTGCCAGTGCGAGCCGGAGTAGAGGTTGCCGTCTGCCATGTCGACGCCTCTCCCAGGACCCCGGACGACCGTTCTGTCCACGATACGCATCACCTTCGCGACAGGCGTAGCGCGATGCTCTCCTCGATGGCGATACAGCACCGGCTGCCGATATGCAGCAGGTGGATCGCCGCTCGGGCCTTTGCCACGGCGATCCGGCGGGTGCCCTTGGTCAAGCAGTCGGGCAGGGGCACCCGCGCCCGGCCGTTCGCGTGGCCGTCCAATGCGGGCGACCATCGGCGACTCCGATCCTATCGATGAGCGTGTACGTCTTGGCAGCGGCGCGTGCCTCCGCTACCGTCCATGGGAACGCTCCCACAAAATTGGAAACGTCTATGTGACCAGGAGGCAACACGTCGTGGCTATCCTCTCGTCGCTCCGCCGCAGATCGGCGGTCACTAGCGCGGCGGCCGTCGTGGGCGCCGCCGCCATCGGCGTCTGCCTCGCCGTGAGCAGCGCCTCCGCGGGCACGCTCTCCGGATCGCTCTACCGCGACCCGAGCTCGGCGGTCATCCGCTGGGTCGCCGCCAACCCCGGCGACTCGCGTGCCGCAGTCATCCGCGACAAGATCGCGAGCCAGCCGCAGGCCCGCTGGTTCGCCAACTTCAACCCGTCGACTGTGCAGTCCGAGGTCTCCGGGTTCATCGGCGCCGCCAACGCGGCGCAGCAGATCCCGGTGCTCGCGGTGTACGAGATCACCAACCGGGACTGCGGCGGCGCCAGCGCCGGTGGTGCGCCGGACCTCAACCAGTACCAGACGTGGGTGTCCAACTTCGCCCGAGGGCTGGGCAACCAGACGGTCATCATCATCCTGGAGACCGACTCCCTCGCCCTCACGACGTGCCTGAGCAGCGGTGAGCTCAACGCCCGTAACCAGGCGATCTCGACGGCAACCCGGACCATCAAGTCGGGCAATCCCAACGCCAAGGTCTACCTCGACGGCGGCCACTCCACCTGGAACAGCGCGGGTGAGACGGCCAATCGGCTCCGGGCCGCAGGCGTGCAGTACGCCGACGGCTTCTTCACAAACGTGTCGAACTTCAACTCCACCTCCAACGAGGCGAACTTCGGCCGGAACGTCATCTCCTCCCTCAACGGCATGGGCATCTCGGGCAAGCGCCAGGTCATCGACACCAGCCGCAACGGTGGTGCCAGCGGGGACTGGTGCGGCGACGACAACACCGACAGGCGCATCGGCCCGTACCCGACCACGAACACCGGCGACTCCAACATCGACGCGTACCTCTGGGTGAAGCCGCCGGGGGAGGCGGACGGTTGCCGCTTCACGGCCGGTTCGTTCCAGCCCGACCTGGCCTTCAGCTTGGCCAACGGCGCGCCCAACCCGCCGACGACCGCTCCGCCGACGACGGCTCCGCCGACGACTGCGCCGCCGACCACGGCCCCGCCGACGACTGCGCCGCCGACTACCGCTCCGCCGACGACGGCTCCGCCCACCACGCCGCCGCCGACCGGTAACGGCTGCTCCGCCTCGGTCGCGGTCAACCAGTGGAACGGCGGATTCACCGCGAGCGTGACTGTCACCGCCGGCTCCGCGAGCATCAATGGCTGGACCGTGACCATCACGCTGCCCGGCGGCAGCGCGATCACTGGCGTGTGGAGCGCCCAGGCCAGCGGCGCCAGCGGAACCGTCCGGTTCACCAACGTGGGCTACAACGGACAGGTCGGCGCCGGGCAGTCGACAAACTTCGGCTTCCAGGGCACCGGCACCGGCCCGGCCGCGGCCATCTGCGCGTCCGCCTGACCCCACCCGATACTGCGGCCCGGCGCGGAGGATCACCCTCCGCGCCGGGCCCGCTGCCTTTCTCCGGTACGGGACCGGGAGTACCAACTCACCCTTCGGCGGCCCGGATCGCTTTTTCCGGGCTCAGCTGGAGGGTTGATGGGCTGGTCAGCGCTCGATCACCCGCATCTGCTCGTCGGTGTGGTGACCGCCCTCGGCGACTGGCAGCGCGGTGAGGGTGGCGACCTGTTCGGGCGTCAGCGTGACGGTGTCCGCCGCGACGTTCTCCTGGACGCGGCTCACCCGCTTGGTGCCGGGAATGGGGACGATGTCGTCGCCCTGGGCCAGCAGCCAGGCCAGCGCGACCTGTCCCGAGGTCGCCCCCGCCTGGTCGGCGACCTCCTGCACCTGGTCGGCGATGCGCAGGTTGCGCTGGAAGTTCTCCCCTGTGAAGCGCGGGTGGTTCTTGCGGAAGTCGCTGTCGTCGAGGCGCTCGACGTCCGCCGGGGACCGTAGGGCGCCGGTGAGGAAGCCACGGCCGAGCGGGGAGTACGCCACCAGCCCGATGCCCAGCTCGCGCAGCACGGGAAGGATCTGTTCCTGGTCACGGGTCCACAGCGAGTACTCCGACTGCAGGGCGGTGACCGGGTGTACGGCGTGGGCACGCCGGATGGTGTCGACCCACGCCTCGGACAGGCCCACGTAGCGGATCTTGCCCTCCCGCACCAGGTCTGCGAGCGCGCCCATGGTGTCCTCGATCGGGGTGCTCGGGTCGACGCGGTGCTGGTAGTACAGGTCGATGCGGTCGGTGTCGAGGCGCTTGAGTGAGCCCTCGACCGCGGTGCGGATGTTGTCCGGGCTACTGTCCAGGCCCCCGGGGACGCGGCCGTCATGCGAGACGAGGCCGAACTTGGTGGCCAGCACGACCTGGTCGCGGCGGCCCCGCAGGGCGCGACCGACAAGTTCCTCGTTGGTGTACGGGCCGTAGATCTCCGCGGTGTCGATCAGTGTGACGCCCAGTTCGAGAGCGCGATGAATGGTGCGGATCGACTCGGCATCGTCGCTGCCGGCGCCGCTGTAGCCGTGCGACATTCCCATCGCGCCCAGACCGATGCGGGCAACTTCAAGCTCGCCCAACTTCACCGTACGCATGCTGTTCTCCCTGTCGTTCGTCGAGTGGAGAGCCCACCGCCCGGCGCGGCGGACGACGGGCGGCAGTGGTGTCGATCTGCCGGTAGCCCTCTCAAGCACACACCGTTGTGAGGTCTCCGGGGAGTCCCTGCTCAAACCCTCGCGGCCGGGGTTACGTCATCCATGGAACCTGCTGCACAGGGCGGGTCACGGGACTCAAGAGTGAGCAGCGGGTTGCCCGACCGGCTGCCGTTCGGGATCGTGACCGGCCGTTCCGTGCTCTCGCGGTCTCCTGCGGGACAGCTCGTGGCAGGCGAGCAACGCGAACGCCCCGGCGGTGAGCAGGCCCCCGAACAACGGGATGACGCGCACCCCGGCCCTCGCCAGCAGGCCCGCACCGATGAGTGAGCCGGCCGCGAGGCCGAGGTTGAACGCGACGCTGAGGCTGGCCGACGCCATGTCGGTGGTGGATGGGGTCACCTGCATGATGCGGTGCTGGAGTGCCGCGATCAGCGAGCTGAACGACATTCCCGCCACGGCGAGCAACGGAATGGTCAGTGCCTTGTTCGCGCCGACCCCGGCGAGGCCGACCATCGCGGCGGTGAGGAGCCCGAGCAGACCCAGCACCACACCGAGCGGAAACCGGTCCAGGATCCGGCCGACCGCCCAGGTGCCGACGACGCCGAACGAGCCTTGGACGAAGAGCAGCATGCCGAGGGATGCCGCGGCGAACCCGCTGACGTCGAGGAGGAAGACGGTCATGTAGGTGAACGCGCCCATGGCGCCGGTGACCGCGAGGACGGTGGCGACGAGGAGCACGACGAAGCGGTGTCGATCCGGCATCGCCCCGGTGTCGCCGGCACTGTCCTGCGGTGTGACGCTCGGCAGGAGCAGGACGACCGCGATGCAGATGACGAAGCCGAGGACGGCCATCGCGACGAAGGCGGCCCGCCACCCGGCCTGAGCGCCCAACCAGGTGCTCAGCGGCACGCCGAGGACCGGGCCGAGCGCGTTGCCGATCGACAGTCGAGCCACGATGCGGCCTCGGATGTTCGCGGGGAACATCGAGATCGCCACGGGGAACACCACAGCCCAGAAGACACCGTTTGTGGTGGCGGACACCAGCCGTGCGGCGAGCAACATCTCGTACGAGGTTGCGAGGGCCGACACCGTCGTCGCCGCGGCGAACACACCGAGGGTGCCGGCGAGCAGCGGGCGCCGGGGCACTCGCCGAGTCACCCGGGTCAGCGGGAGCGCCACGATCATGACCACCACGGCGTACCCGGTCACCAGCAGGCCGGCCTCGGACCTCGAGCGCCCCAGGTCCGGCGCGATAAGCGTGAGCAGCCCGATCGGGAGCACCTCGGTGGTGACGTAACAGAAGGTGGCGGCGGACAACGCGGCGAGGGCGTAGACCGCTCGTCGTGGGTGCGTCATGGGCTGCCTCCCAGTTCCGCCGCACCTGCGGCACGGCGATCACAGGCGCTGTGGCGTGATTCCAGCTAAATGAGTTTTGACGGTAGCATAGATGAGCTGGAATTCCTCCGACTCTCTGACTAGGACGTTCCATGGGGGTGACGCCGTCCGCAGCGAAACCGTCTTCAGTGGATTAGGTGGTAGCATGGCCGGCATGCCGCTCGACGTGTGCCAGCTACCGTTGGTCGGCGGGCATCCCGCGCTCGATCTGGTCAACACACTCGAGCGAGGGGGCACGTCGCCACACGACTTCCTGTCCGACAGCTCCGCTCTACTGCGCTGGTCGGCCCGCGTGGGTGTGCTCAGCGACGCGGAGGCCGACCAGGTTGAGCAGGCGTGGCGCGACGAACCCGCGGCGGCGCACGCGGGACTGTCCGCCGTACGCGACATCCGGGATGGGCTGTTTCTCGTGCTGCTCGCCGCGATCACCGACGCGGACGGTGCTTCGGCGGGTGACCCCGTCGCGGCCGGCGCCGCGCTTGTCGCACTCCACCAGCGCTGGTCCGGAGCGGCCGCCCGAGCACGATTCGTGCTCGACAGGTCGCGGGTACGGGTGGCCTACGGCACCGTGCCGGCCATGCTGGTGCTCGACCGGATCGCCGAGGCCGCCCTCGACGTCATGCTGACGGCCGACCTGACCCGGGTGCGCCGCTGCCCGGTGCGCGAAGGTGGCTGTGGCTGGCTGTTCCTCGACCAGAGCCGCAGCGGGTCCCGCCGTTGGTGCCGCATGGCCGACTGCGGCAACGCGGTGAAGGCACGACGGCTCACCGAGCGTCGCCGCGTCGCCCGCGCATCCCACTCGTAGGCGGTCGACGAAGGCTGCGTGGGCTGCACACAACGCCGTGACCGAGCCTGCGCCGAACACGGCAGGGCTGATCATCGCGCTCTCAAAAAAATCTTGGGGTGGGTTGTCGAAGTCGCGTCTGGCCGTTCGAGGGACTGGGTGAAGGGCCGGACAAGCCGACCCGCCGCGAAGGGCAACGACCATGACCGAGCAGATGACCACCACCACGTCGACCGCGATGACCTGCGACCCGGCGGTCCGGGTCACGAAATCCCTCCTGGCGTACGGCGTCATCGCCGGCCCGCTGTACGTCGCGGTGTCGCTGGTCGAGGTGTTCACCCGGTCCGGATTCGACCCGACACGGCACGCGTGGAGCATGCTCAGCAACGGTGACCGAGGTTGGATCCACATCACGAACTTCCTGGTGAGCGGTCTGCTGACAGTCGTGTTCGCGGTCGGACTGCGTCGGGCGCTGGAGAGTGGGCCCGGGGCGCGCTGGGCACCGAGGCTGATCGGCGCGTACGGCGTGAGCCTGATTGCCGCCGGTCTGCTGCGCGCGGACCCGGGGCTGGGTTTCCCGGTCGGTACGCCGGAGGGCCCTGGGACGATCAGTTGGCACGGCTACGGTCATTTCGCTGCCGGGGCCGTCGGGTTCAGTTGCCTGATCGCGGCGTGTTTCGTGCTGGCCCGCCGCTTCGCCGCCGAGGGCGCGACTGGTTGGGCCTGGTCCTCGCGGGGCGTCGGTGTGGTGTTCGGCGTCAGCTTCCTGGGTCTGACCGCGGGTGCCGGCGCCGCCTGGAGCATCCTCGCCTTCACTGCTGCCGTACTGCTGATCTCGGGCTGGCAGGCAGCCGTCGCGGTCGATCGCTACCGGCGCGTGTCGCGGCACTGATCGTCAGCACAGCCGAACCACACTTGTTCCGAGCCAACCCGAAGTGCATGTCCGGAGGAGAAGAAAAATGCGTTATCTGGTGATTCTCAAAGCAGCACAGCCCGACGGCCCGCCGCCTGCCGAGCTGATGGAGGCGATCGCGAAACTCGGTATGGACGCGACGAACGCCGGCGTGATGCTCGACATGGGCGGGCTGGCTCCCACCGCGAACAGCGCCCGGATCGCGGTCACCGCCGGTGGGCTCAGCGTCGTCGACGGTCCCTTCGCCGAGGCGAAGGAGCTGATCAGCTACGTGGTGTACGAGGTCCGCTCCAAGGAGGAGGCTGTCGAGTGGGCCGGCCGGTTCATGCGGCTGCACCGTGACCTGTGGCAGGGCTGGGAGGGGGAGGCTGAGGTCTCGCGGGTCTTCGGGCCGGAGGACTTCGCACCACAGGGATGAGCGGGCGAGATCTTCGATGGTGGTTGGATCGGTAGCCGTGACGGCTACCGATCCATATCGCGTTGTCGAGGCGGTCTGGCGGATCGAGGCGGCTCATCTCATCGCGAAGCTGACCCGGATCGTGCGTGACGTCGGCCTGGCCGAGGAGATCGCCCAGGACACCCTCGTCATCGCATTTGAACAGTGGCCGAAGCAGGGCGTGCCGAGAGATCCCGGCCCGTGGCTGATGGCTACCGCCAAGCACCGGGCGATCGACCTGGTCCGGCGGCGGATCCGCTACGGCGAGAAGCTCGCCGAGATCGGCCGGGCCCTGGAGATCGCGCCTGTCGACGAGCAGGACGCCGTGGACGACGCGTTGGACGACCACGTCGGCGACGACCTGCTGCGGCTGATCTTCATCTCCTGCCATCCGGTGCTGTCAACCGAGGCGCGTACCGCGCTCACCCTGCGTGTGCTCGGCGGGCTGAGCACCGAAGAGATCGCCCGGGCCTTCCTCGTCGCCGAATCGACAGTTGGTCAACGGATCGTGCGGGCCAAGCGAACCCTGGCCGCCAAGCGGGTGCCGTTCGAACTCCCGCCACCGGATCAACTCGCCGAGCGGCTCACCTCGGTCCTGGAAGTCCTCTACCTGATCTTTAACGAGGGATACTCGGCGACCGCCGGCCAGGACTGGATGCGGCCTGACCTCTGCCGGGAGGCGTTGCGGCTGGGCCGGGTGCTGGCCGGGTTGATGCCGGACCAGGCCGAGGTGCACGGGCTGGTGGCGCTGATGGAAATCCAGTCGTCGCGAACGTGGGCGCGCACGGACGGGGCCGGTGCGGCAATTCTGCTCGGCGACCAGGACCGGACCCGCTGGGACCGGCTGCTGATCCGGCGCGGCCTCGCCGCCCTGGCTCGGGCGCAGGAGATCGGCGGCATACTCGGACCGTTCGTGCTGCAGGCCGAAATCGCCGCCTGTCACGCCCGAGCCCGGTCTACGCAGGAGACCGACTGGTCACGAATCGCGGCGCTCTACCTGGTGCTGTCCCACGTGTGGCCGTCACCGGTTGCCGAGTTGAATCGGGCGGTCGCGGTCGGAATGGCCGAAGGGGCGGCCGAGGGATTGAGCATCGCTGACCGGGTGCAGGCGAGTGGGGCTCTGGACCAGTACCCGCTGCTTCCCGCCGTACGCGCCGACCTCTTGGCGAAGCTCGGTCGGACGGCCGAGTCCCAGCAGGAGTACGCGCGAGCCGCCGCCCTGACCCGCAACGCCAAGGAGCGAGAGATCTTCCAGGCGAAGGCCGAAGGCGGTACCCCGATCGACTAGCTCCGCCGTGGGAACTGCCGTCGAGGCGGGCCTGCAAGCGATAGGTGGGTGGGCACGCCGGGCATGGGTCCTGCCGTGCCCGGCCTGCGAGGGGCGCGGATCCGGTTGGGAAGTACACCGGGCGTGGCCCTCACTGCTGCTCTCTGTTCTGCCGGAGGGCTTCCTCAAGTTGGTCTTCCAGGATGATGATCCGGCAGGCCGCCTCCAGGGCGGTGCCGCCGTCGACCATCTCGCGGGCACGGGCGGCCAGGCGCAGCTGGTAGCGCGAGTAGCGGCGGTGCCCGCCGCTGGAGCGGTGCGGGTCGATCAGTTTCGCCTCGTCCAGCCGGCGCAGGAAATCCTGCGTGGTGCCGAGCATCTCCGCGGCCTGCCCGATGGTGTAGGCGGGGTAGTCCTCGTCGCCGAACATGTCTTCGGGGTTTCGCCCCATGTCACCTCCACGTCGAGGGCCCCGGCGCTTACGCGCCGGGGCCCAGGGTTACGGGTCAGAACACCATCTGCCGACTGGAACGTCGGCTCTTCGTATCCACACCGGCCGTCACTGACGGCAACGGGTGCGAGGATCGCATATGCGTGACCGGAGACCACCTCTCGTTCGATGGAAACTGCGGTGTCCGCCCGGCCGGACATGACGGCCGAAAGCGGGCGATCCAACGGTGTACGGCCCTCCCTTTCCTCTGCATCTCTTCCAACTTGCCGACGTACGGTCCGCCGGTGTCGGAGCCCACGCAACTTCACGGCCCCGCACACGTACGGCGAACATCAGCTGGAGCCCTGAGCGGTTCCTTGGCCCCACCTGCGGTGCCCCGTCGCGCATCACGCCGGGGCTGACGTGCTCACTGCCGTTCTGGAGCAGAAACTTGGTCCTGCTCCGACGCCCGTCGTGACCTCACGGCCGGGCGGTCCGTCTGCGTCTTCGTATCCCTCTGCTCTATACCTGAGGAACAGTATCCCTGGCCCTCAAGAATGTCTAGCCGTTTGAGCATAGATTTTCTGGGCTGTCCGCCGCGGGTCTCCTCAGGGGCCGTCGTGGGTCGCCGGACTCCTGGCCGTGGCCCCCGGGCGCGCGGGGTCGTTGGGCGTGACCTGCGGTGAACACCGCCTGAGCAAGATCGCCGAAGATTTCGAAGAATTTTTCTGGGTGGCGGCAACCTGCGGGCGGCGGATCGCATGTACCCCGATGTAAGCGACGATCGCCACGATCCATAGGGGTCCGGAAATGTCTGCTCGTCACCTCCTGCTGCTGCCCGTTGCCACTGTCCTCATTGGACTGTCAGCCTGCGACTCCGGGGAGTCGTCTGGTCCTGGCCCAACCGCATCCGCTCCGACGCCGACTGCTGTGGCCGCTGGCACCCCCAGTGCGTCGCCCGCGGTGGCTGCCCCGGCGGCGGGGGTTGCCGACTGTCCCTCCGGGACGACCTTCCAGTCGCTTGTCGAGCTCCCGAAGGGCTGGTCCTTCGGGGAAGTGAAGTGCTTCAAGGACTGGGCTACGGGCGATCCGCAGGGCCCGACGGCGGGTGACGGCGTCTACCTGTTCCACTTCGTGTCCGGGACGGGCTGGAAGTACTACGACCAGGGCAGCGACTGGGACTGCAAGGATCTCGGCATCAGCGAGGCGCCGTTCTGCGTCTCGGAGCCGACGAAGACGGCACCGAAGCCGGCGTCGAAGCCGACGAGCGGTACGGCCATGAGTGCCAAGTGCCCTTCGGCGAAGACCCTCGAGGCTCTGGTCGAACTTCCCAAGGGCTGGACCTTCGGCAGTGTCGACTGTGTCAAGGACTGGGCGGGAGCCGATCCGGAGGGCCCGGGCGTCGGTGACGGCTCGTACCTGTTCCACTTCGTGCCCGGCACGGGCTGGAAGTACCACGGCGATGGCAGTGGATACGACTGCGTGGACCTCGGCCTCAAGGAGGCGCCGTTCTGCATCTACTGACCGGGTGACCGCTGTCGTTTGCTGTGGCGCACACCAGCTAAGGTGTGCGCCACAGTCAACCGGCCGCATCGACGCCGCCGCTGCCTGAAGGACTTTGGGGTAGGTGGGGGGAACGAGCGGAGCATGGCGGACTCCATAGACGATCTTTTCTGTGAGTTCGTGCGGACCCGCTCGCCGGCGTTGCTGCGGACGGCGTTCCTGTTGACCGGTGACCGGCACCTCGCCGAGGACCTGGTGCAGGATGCGCTGGCCCGCACCCATCGGGGCCGGCGGCGGCTGAATGATCCCGGGCACTTCGAGGCGTACACCCGCACCGCCATGTACCACCAGCATGTCAGCTGGTGGCGGCGCCGCAAGGTAGCCGAGTCCCTGCCCGGGGAACTCGCCGACGTGGCGCAGCCCGGCAGTGACCACGCTCGCCGTACCGATCTCAAGGTCGCCCTGCACCAGGCTCTCGCCCAACTCACACAGCGGCAACGGGCCGTGCTGGTGGCACGGTTCTTCGAGGACCGCAGCGAAGCCGAGGCCGCAGAACTTCTGCAGTGCTCGGTCGGCACGATCAAGAGTCAAACCAGCAAGGCGCTGGCTCGCATGCGCCAGATAGCGCCGGACCTGATCTCGGCCGTGATGGAGGAGGCCTGATGACCGACAACCTCGGGCCGCTGCGTCAGGCCATGTCCGACCTGAGCGAGCTCGGCGGCACCGCCGACATGTACGAACGCACCCTGCGCAGATCGCGGCAGGTGCAACGACGCAGGGCTGTCGCTACCGGCGCCGCGGTGGCGGCGGTGTTCGCCATCGGCGGTACGGCCGCATTCGCCACCCTGAACCGGCCCGACCCGTTGCTGCCGCCCGCAGCCACCCCCACCAGTGTCGACCCTCAAAAACCCACCTGTCCGTCGACTGAGAGCCTCGGGACCCTGGTCGAGCTGCCGGTGGGGTGGTCCTTCGCGTCCAGGCCGGTGGAGTGCGTCGAGACGTGGGCCGCCGTCGACGTGGAGCGCCCGAACGCCAGCGCCATCATCTACCTGTTCCATTACACGGCCGGCAAGGGCTGGCGACTCCAGGACCAGGGCAACGGATGGGACTGCAAGGAACTCGGCCTGACCGAGCCCGCGTCGTTCTGCACGTCCTGACCGTCGGCCGGGGGCCCCCTCCTTGCCCGTCGCGCCTCGCATGTCACAAACCCACCGGGCGGATCGACGATCCTTTCGAAGCCACCTCGGAAGGGAGCACACCGGATGCGTATCGTCGTTCTCGGCGCGAACGGGGGCACGGGCCGTTGCCTGGTACAGATGGCGCTGGACGCCGGCCATGAGGTGCGGGCGGTGACCCGGCAGCCGCAGTCGTACCCGGTCAGAGGCCCCGGCCTGGAGGTGGTGGCCGCCGATGCCACCGTGGAGGTCCCCTTGGATGGTGCCGCCGTGGTGTTGTCGACACTCGGCACGCCGTTCACTCGGCGACCGGTGCGGCTCTACAGCCGCAGCACCGCGACGGTCCTCGCCGCGATGCGCCGCGAGGGTGTACGCCGGCTCGTCGTTGTCAGTTCCAGTGCCACCGAGCCGCATCACCATGCCGAGGGCGGGTTCCTGCTCAACCGCGTCATCCAGCCGTTGGTCACCGCCACGATCGGCAAGTCCACCTACGACGACATGCGCGCCATGGAGAAGCTGGTGTCAGAGAGCAACCTCGACTGGACGATCGTGCGCCCGTCGGGGCTGTTCGACAGCGACAGCGTCACCCGATACCGGCTCTCCGAGAGCCGCTCAGACGGCATCTTCACCAGCCGAGCCGACCTGGCGGCCTGTCTGCTGGCCCAGGCCACCGACACCACCTGGGTCAGGCGGACCGTGGCCGTCACCACCGCCGAGGGCACTCCGACGCTGTTGGCGATGCTGCGGCGGGAAGCGTTCGGGAAATAGGGACATGGACGACCAGCAGTGGTTCGCCGAGCAGTTGGCGCAGCACCGCCCGCAACTGCGGGCCGTCGCCTATCGGCTGCTGGGCTCGCAGGCCGAGGTCGACGACGCGCTGCAGGAGGCATGGCTGCGGACGACGCGCGCGGACCCAACCGCGATCATCAACCCTGCGGCGTGGCTGACCACGCTTGTCGGGCGGGTGTGCATCGACATGCTGCGGGCCCGGCAAGCGCGCCGCGAGCAGTTGGGCGCAACATGGGCGCCGCTGGTCAGTGAGTACGGGGATCCCGAGGAAGCCAGCCTGCACACCGACGCGGTCGGCATCGCGTTGCTCGTGGTGCTGGACAGCCTCGAGCCCGCCGAACGGCTCGCGGTCGTGCTGCACGACATGTTCGGCATGCCGTTCGAGCAGGTGGCCGCCGTCGTGGGACGTACACCGGCGGCCACCAGGCAGCTTGCCAGCCGAGCCCGGCGGCGACTACGTGAAGGCGCTCCGCAGCCCCGGGCCGGCCTGCCCGCCCAGCGACGTGTCGTCGACGCGTTTCTGGCGGCCGCACGCGCCGGCGATTTCGACGCCCTGCTGACCCTGCTGGATCCCGACGTGGTGTTCCGCTCCGACCATGGACGACGTGCACGGTTCGCGCCGGCCGTACTCACCGGTGCCCGCGCGGTGGCCACCCGGGCGGCCGACGCCGGGCCACTGTTCGCGCGCCTCTGCGCTCCCGCGTTGGTCAATGGCGCCGCCGGGGTCGTCGCCCGCGACCGGCGCGGCAGGCCCGTCGCCGTCGTCGGTTTCACCGTCGACGGCGAACGCATCGTCGCCATCGACATGATCCTCGACCCGGACAAGCTGACCCGTCTGCGGCGTGGAAGATCGATTTCCTGACGCACGTAAATGGTCTCCCGGCTGGTTAGCCTTGATGGCGTCGGACCTGAACGCCCTCACCGAAACGGTCATCCTCGGGTCGGTGGCGCTGATGGCCTGCCGTCCCTGAACGGACTCGCGGTGGCTACCTGACGGTGGCCTTCACCTACAACCTCGTCGGAATCCCGCTCGGGTGAGGGCCGGCTGGCCCTCACCCGAGCGCAGGTCAAACCTTGGGTGATCGGTAGCCGTGAGACAGCTCCGAAGCCCCTAGATTCGTTGAAGTTTGAAGCGCTGATTGGTGCCGGTGCCGGGTGTCCACTGGGAGATGCGGGCACCGTCGGCGGTCGAGGCCTGCCAAACGTCCATTGCCAGACCGCTTTGCCGGTTGATGAGCCTGACCACCCCGCCGCCCTGGTCGTCGATCCGCCATTGCTGGCTGGCGGCGTTGGGCGTGTCGGGCTGCTGGGTGATGTCAGCACCGGTGCTGTTGCTGGCGACCTGCAGGAACAGGCCGCTGTGCCGCGCCCTGATCCGGAAGTGGCCCCCGTCCGCCGACAGAAAATCGAACTGCTGGTTCTGTCCGCTGCCGCTCTGCCACTGGATCAGCGCCGCGCCGGCGGCGGTGGACGCACCGTTGATATCGGCGGCCTTACCGCTGTGCTGGGCGACGAGCCGGTAGTACGCACCAGCCTCGACCGGCCCCGAGTTGACCCCGGACGCGCGGTAGGTGTGGCCGGCCTGGCCGGCGAACTCCACGAGATCGGCCTCGATCCGCGTCGGCTGGACGGCGCTGCCGCTCGTCTCGTCCCGCAGTTCGAAGGTGCCGGCGAAGATCCGGTTGCGAACGCGGATGGTTCCGGCGCGGTCGGGAACGACGACGAGCTCGATTCGGCTGCTGCCCCAGGCGGCGCCGACGGTGTATCCGCCGCGGCCCCGGAGCCCGGTGACCTGCCCGGTCGGCCAGGCGGATGGTAGCGCGGGCAGGAGGTGCAGTTCGCCGGCGTGGCTTTGGAGCAGCATTTCGGCGATGCCGGAGGTGGCGCCGAAGTTGCCGTCGATCTGGAAGGGCGGGTGCAGGTCGAACATGTTCGGTGCGAGTCGGTCGGTGCGTACCAGGTCGCGGAGGAGCTTGTGGGCGCGTGTGGCGTCTTCCAGTCGTGCCCAATAGTTGATCTTCCAGGCGAGTGACCAGCCGGTGCCGTCGTCGCCGCGCAGTTCCAGGGTCTGTCGTGCGGCCTGGTGCAGTTGTGGTGTGCCGCGTTTGGTGATCTGGTTGCTGGGGTGCAGCCCGTACAGGTGGGAGACGTGCCGGTGAGTCCGCTCGGTCTCCACCCAGTCGGCGAGCCATTCCTGGATGTTGCCGCGGGACCCGACCCGCGTCGGCGGCAGCCGGTCCCGGGCAGTCAGTACCTGGGCCCGATAGGTGGCATCCACGTTGAGGACTTCGGCGGCCCGTGCGACGCCGTTGAACAGGTCACGCAGGATCTGGTTGTCCATCGTCGGCCCCGCGCACACGCTGGCGTTCGTGTGATGACGCAGCTCGGGCGAGTTCGACGGGTTGGTGACGAGGTAGCCGAGCGTCGGGTGGCTGACCAGCGTGTCGAGGAAGAACTGGGCGGCGCCCTTCATGGCTGGGTAGTTGGCGCGCAGGAACTCGACGTCTCCGGTGAACTGGTAGTGGTCCCAGATCATCGTGGCCAGCCACGCGCCGCCGGTCTGCCACATTCCCCACAGGGCTTCGTCGACCACCGACGAGCCGCGCCACGCGTCGGTGTTGTGGTGGGTGACCCAACCCCCCGCGCCGTACTGCACCTGAGCAGTGCGGGCGCCGGTGATCGTCAGATCTTTGATCATGTCGAACACCGGCAGGTAACACTCGGCCAGGTTGGTGGTGTCGGCCGGCCAGTAGTTCATCGGCAGGTTCGCGTTGATGGTGTACTTCGAGTCCCAGGACGGGGCCATCTGGTCATTCCAGATTCCCTGCAGGTTCGCCGGCTGGCTGCCCGGCCGTGAGGAGGAGATCAGCAGGTAGCGACCGTACTGGAACAGCAGCGCGGAGAACTGCGGATCGTTCACGCTCGCGTGCTGCGCGATCCGCACGTCGGTGGTCTGGTCGGCCGCAGTCGTGCGTCCCAGATCTATCGACACCCGGTTGAACAGCGCCTGATAGTCGGCCACATGGCGGCCACGCAACTGGTCGAAGCCGGTGGTGCGGGCCGCGTCGAGGTGCCGCCGCGCGACGCCCTGGTAGTCGCCATTGACGGTGCGGTAGTTGACGTAACTGGAACCGATCGACACCAACAGGGTGACGCTTGTCGCGCCGGAGACCCGCAGCGTGCCACCGGAGCTGCTGACCGTGCCGCCGCTCACGGCGGCATTGGCCAGAGCAAGGAAACGGACCTGCCCGTTGATGCCCTCCATGTTGCCGGAAACACCGTCGAGGCCGATCGTGGCGGCGTCCGGGCTGGACACGCTCGTCCGTTGCGGGCTGCTGAACGTGGCGGTGAACGTGATCGCGTTTGCCCGGTCAGCGGTCAGCCGGATCACGATCACCTGGTCCGGTGCGCTGGCGAACACCTCACGCTGAAACCGCACCCCGTTGAGCACGTAGCTGGTGGTAGTGGTGGCCGTGGTCAGATCGAGGGTCCGCTGGTACTGCGACGCCCCGCTGGCACTGCCAAAAGCGAGCCGCAGGTCGCCGACTGGCTGGTAGGCCAACTGCCCGACCGGACTGCCCAGCATGGTTTGGTTGATCAGGTCCTGCGCCTGCGTCCACTGATCGGCGAAGACCCTTCGCCGAATTTCCGCCAGGTTGGCGGCTCCACGGGTGTTGGCCGAGTCGTACGGGCCACCGGCCCACACGGTGTCCTCGTTGAGCTGCAGCCGTTCGGTGTCGACATTCCCGAACACCATCGCGCCCAACCGTCCGTTACCGATCGGCAGAGCCCGTAACCAATCCGTACCCGCCGACTCGTCGTACCACAACGCCATGTCGTTGGCCGCCAGCACCTGTGGGGGTGCAACCGACCCGGCCCGCGCGGCTGCGGTCCAACCCGCCGGCAGCAGCATGACACCAGCCCCGGCCGCCCCGGCTCCGAGAAGTTTCCTTCGTGTCACTTCAGACATCTTGTCTCCTTCAGCAAGCCGAGCGACGCAGCGGCGGCCCCAGCCGCCCCGGTCGTCGCGACCGAAGGGCAGGAGAAGCGGAACGTTGACGAGGGGCGGCGCCTGAGTTTTTCGAGGGTGTTACGGCGTCAGGCATTCATCAGACGTCACATGTTAACAACTGAGATAAAAGATGGTCAATGCGTTGCCGCTGTTGCCCTGACCGTTCAGGGCTCGTAACCCAGCCCACACCAGTGGCTTGTGGCTGCTACTTCACCTGCGCTAGCAACAGTTTCTAGGGGCGGCGTGTCACCTTGCTGTTCGCGTCGTCGCCGTAGGGATTCGGCGCGTAAGAGGCGATCGACTAACGCGTGCTCCCCAAAGGTAGATGTGTCCTCTGGGCCGGGCTACGCGCTGAGCCGCTCACTCCCGTGCCAACCACGTCTCCCCGGCACGACACCGCGGCGACCAGTGCCTCTGACCTCCCGCATCAGACATCGAGGATTTGCCATTCCTGGCTGGTCTCGCCGCTGACCGGTTGCTGGACCGCCCTGGCGCCGTCCGCGGTGGAGCCGCCTTCGATCCCGACACACAGGCCATTACTCACGTTGACGAACCGGTGGTATCCGCTGGTAGTTGCCGGGACGAGGTTCCACCACTGGTTACGTCCGCCGTTGTCGGCCCACTGGACGAGTGCCGCGCCCTGGCCGGAGCCACCTGGACTGTCCAGGACTTTGCCGCTCTTGACGCCGGACAGTCGGAATGAGCCATCGCTGTTGGATAACAGCCGCCACTGCTGGTTGGTTGCGCCAGTCCACGGCCACTGGATGACGCCTGCCCCGTCCGTGGTGGCGCCGCCGTTGACGTCCAGCACCTTTGCGCTGCGCCTGTTGACAAGTCGAACGACGCCGCCGGCGGCGGCTGGTAGACCCACGACGACCTGTATCTGTTGCCCGGCCGTCAGCGAGATCACCCGCGCATGCGGGCCGACGGGCGAGGGAGCGACAGTCGCGGAGGTGGTGACGGATGCCATCCCGCGCCGGCTGATGAGGGTGATCGCCTGGGTGATCGTCGAGGTGAGTGCCACGGTTACCGAGCGACCAGGAAGATCCCAGGAGAGGCTGTGGATGCGGACCTGGTTGCGTCCACGGACCCCGGTGATGGTGCCCCTGGCGAGTTGGCCGGGCAGGGCGGGCAGCAGCTCGATGACGCCGGGCCTGGAGTACACGAGCGCTTCGCTGAGCACGGCCGGCAGCGTGTTGGCCGCATCGGCGTTGTAGGTCTCCAGATTCGGGTTGTGTGCTGTCATCAGCGACCGGAAGATCATGTTGTTGCCGATGATCTTCCGGAGGTTGCTGTAGACGCCGGCGGCGTCCTTCAGCCGAGCGGAGGCGAGGGCTCGATGGAGGCTGCCGTGCGCCGAGGTGTTCTCGTCACCGCGCAGCGCCAGGGCCCTGAGCGCGGCGGTGACCAGCGCGGGTGCCTCCTCGGGATTGATCTCGTGCAGGGGCCACGCGCCGTACAGGTGATGGACGTGCCGATGGTTGTAGCGGTCCGTGAGACCCGGCCAGGACCATTCGGCGAGGGCGCCGCTGCCGTTGACCGTGTAGGGCGGGAGCTTCGCCAGCAGGGCCGTCCAGCGTGCGACACCCTGGCCGGCGCCCTGCTCGACACCGAGCGCGTTGGCGGCCTCGACGGCGGCTCGAAGGGCGTGTCTGCCGGCCTGGATGTCGCCGGTGGCGTTGATCGCCAGTAGGACGTTCGTGCTGGCCGGCGAGTTCTCCATCGAGAACGACGGTACGAACACCACACGGCCGGCCGAGTCGGTGCGGGTCAGGAAGTCCTCGTAGAACAGCGCCAGCTCCATCAGCGCCGGGCCCAGCTTCTCGGCCAGAAACGTCCGGTCTCCGGTGACCTGGTAATACTCCAGCAGCGGGTAGAGCAACCAGTCCGCGCCGCCGGTCCAGCACTGGCCGGGGAAGCCGGGATCGAAGTGCAGCATGTACCCGTACTCGCCGTCGGTTCGCGACGGGGCCAGGAAGCCGCGGGCGCCGTACAGGTTGCGAGCGTTCGTGCGCCAGTGCGCGAGCTGGCCGAGGATCAGGTTGAAGTAGCCCTGCATGGCGTCGGTGAGGTCGAGGGTGTTGCCGCCGGCGACCTGCAGGTTGATGTTGGCATCGGTGGTGAAATCGTCGGCCCAGGCGCCGTTCCAGGTGCCGGCCCAGATTCCGGTCAGCCGCGGCGGCAGCACGCCGCTGGAGGAGATGAACAGGTAACGGCCGCTGTCGTAGAGGCGCTCCAGCAGGGCCACATCGATGGTGTTGCGGTTGGCATTCTGCCGGGCGATCAGCTGGGTGGTCGACAGTTGCCGGTCGGCGGCGGAGACGTTCAGGTCCAGGCGGGAGCGGTCGTACATCGCCGAGTGCAGGGCGACGTGCCGGGTCCGTAGCTCGGCATAGTCGGCGCGCACCGCGGCCAGCGCCGCGTGCAACGGCTTGCTGTCCCAGGCTGTGGGCGACTCGTAACGGTCGAGTTTGGTCAACAGGACGAGCTTGGTTGCCCCGCTGACGACGATCGTCGACCCGTTCGCGGCCACCGTGCCACCGGTGGCGACGACCCGGGTGACGCCCTCGAAGCCGAACGCGCCCTGCCCGGACGGGTAGGTGCCGCGCAGGTTCAGGTAACCGGAACCGTCGATGACGCTGGCCAGGGTGGTGAAACGGACCGAGCCGGGGACGCCCGCGAGGGCGGTGTTCACGCCCAGCGTCGCGTCGATCGACCGGCCGGATGCCGGAGTCAGTTCGTGTACGACGACGTTGTCGGCTCGGGAGGCGAAGGCGCGACGGGTCCAGGTGCCGTTGCTGTCGGTCCAGGTGGACGTGACCTCGCCGGTCCGGAAGTCGGTGCTGCGGACGTACCCGTTGGTCGTGGTCATGCCGGGAGTGCTGATCTGCAACTCGAAGCCGGGGTGGTAGGTCTGGGTCCAGCGCAGGCTCCAGCCGGCCGCGAAGTCCGTGTTGGCTCCGGCGTAGTTTCCGGCCAGCGCCTTGTCTCGTACGCCGGCCAGCCGCCCGGAGATTACTGGCGGAGTCACGCCCCGGCTGCCGTTGGGCAGCACGAAGCGGTGGTGATTGAAGATCACCTTCTCGAGGGTCGGCGTTCCGTACAGGACGGCGCCGTACTCGCCGTTGCCGGTGAGGAACCCGTCGGTCCAGGTTGCCGCAGGGGTCGCGTCGTAGATCCCACGCTCGGGCGGTGTGGCCTGAGGCGCAACGGCGGCTGCCCGTCGGGCGCCCACGGCCGGGGTCAGGGCTGCCGAGCCGGCGGTCAGCGCGGTGGTGACGAGCAGGCGCCTACGACTCACGGGCAGGTCTGTCATCGGAAGCCCTTCTCGACGACGGGGCTGAAGTGGTGTGCGCCGTATGGCGCCGGAGCCGCCGCAGCCTGGTCTTGTCTACCTACAGGCCACGGGTCCGCAGGGTCGAATCGATTCGACGATAGTAAGTTCACCATCGGTTTACGTCAATGAAACGCGCTGTCCCCAACCGTGGGTTCGCCATGCTCCGCGAGGACGCTCGGGTCGGCCGGAGCGGGGCAATCCGGCTGGCGAGGTGCCAGTAACGGTCGCTCGGGTTCGATCTCCAGCAATCTCATTGACGGAGTGAGTCCTCACTCCTTATGTTGATTAGCATGACTGAGATGCCCAGCCGGCGCAGAGCGCCGGGGATGAGTGCGGAAGATCGACGCGAGATGATTGTTGCTGCGGCGCTGCCTCTGCTGGTCGAGCAGGGTTCCGCAGTGACCACCCTGCAGATCGCCAAAGCGGCCGGGATCGGTGAGGCGACGGTGTTTCGGGCCTTCGCCGACAAGGACGAGCTGTTGGACGCTTGTCTGTCGGCTGCCCTGCGTAACGACCATGTTCTCGCCGAACTCGACGCAGTGCCGTTGGATCAGCCCTTGGCCGCCAGGCTGACCGAGGCGGCAGCGACCCTGCATGCCTACCTGGATCGGATGAGCGCGGTGATCGCGGCGCTGCACTCCAGTGGCCGCCGAAGTGAGCGGCGCGGGTCGGCTGACAGCAGCGCGACCGGTGGTCGGGCAGCGGCGGGCGAGCGCACTCACCAGGCGTTGATTCGACTGCTGGAACCCGACCGGGCCGCGCTGCGACTGCCGGTCGAACAGCTTGCCGTCATCTTCCTCGGCATTCTCATGGGCCGGCGAGGAGGGCCCGGGGCCGCGGAGACTCCGGTCGAGACGCTTGTCGACGTGTTCCTGCACGGCGTGGTCGAACCTGCGTCGGCTGCCACATGAACCGCAGCCACCGAATTTGGGGCGTGGCCGGGGCCGTTGGTGTGGCCGCCGCCCTCTGGATGGTCGCTGTCCCGCTGCTGGGGTACCGGCTCACCGTCGCCGGTGGGCCACCCGGGCGGGAAACACTGGAAATCGGTCTTGTTCCGGTCGTGATCGTCGCGCTGGCCGCAGCCCTGGCTGGGTGGGCGCTGCTCGCATTCCTGGAGCGGGTACTGCCCCGGTCCGCGCGGCTCGTATGGACGATCACCGCGCTCGGGGTCCTGCTGGTGTCCTTCGCGCCGCTAATGGCCTCCGGTCTGGACGTCGCGACCCGGGTCATCCTCGGCGCCCTGCACGTGGGGGTAGCGACCGTCCTGATCGCGGCCATGACCTACAGCGCCGCACGCCCCGCCCTCAGCACGGTCACCGACGACGCGGGTGGTGGCGGCCGTGTGGAACATGGCGAGCCGGCCGAGGTCGGGCTGGGTGTAGAGGCGGAAGCCGCCTCGCTGCGGGCGGAGGGGTGGTCAGGCCGGCTTCCTCGTAGTGGCGGATGGTGCGGATTTTCAGCCCGACCCGTTCGGCGGCTTCGCTGATCTGGATGAGGCGATCAGCGGCCGGGCGGGGGTCCGGTTCGTGGGACGGACCCTTCGACTGCTGATGCAATAGCGGCGGTTCGTCTGCCGCTGCGAAACCCTTCCACAGCGAACACGCGTGATGATCCATCTGGCCCGTGGTTTACACGGAATGAGCCGTAGAGCCATGTCCGGTTTACGGCCAAGTCTCGGCGTGAGGTTTCCGGTCTCTGCGGAGTTGCGACTGTCGGTCAACCTTTTCGGCGTTCCTACGGTCTTCCTCTCGTCGGTGGCGCCCCGCTAGGACTGGAGAGTGCAGGTGACGGATGACGGTTTCCGCGAGTTCGTCGAGATCCGGTACGCGGATCTGATGCGGACTGCGTACCTGCTGACCGGTTCGCGGCACGCGGCCGAAGATCTGGTGCAGAGCGCGCTGATGCGGGTGATGCGCCGCTGGCGGCAGGTGAACGACCCGGTGGCTTACGTCCGCCGAATCATGGCCAACGAGCGGGTCAGTCTGTGGCACCGGTTCGGTTCTCGGGAATTCCTGGCCGGGGTGACCGGTGCCTGGCGACTGCACGCCGAGCGGGGCCGGAGTTCAGATGTGGCAGACGACGTCGTGGTTCGCGACGAGGTACTCAGCGCGTTGCATACCCTGCCGCCCCGTATGCGGGCTGTGCTGGTGCTGCGTTACTGGGAGGACCTCCCAGAGGCGCAGATTGCCCAGATGCTTGGTTGCTCGATCGGCACGGTGAAGAGCCAGGCGTCGCGTGGGCTCGTCCGGCTACGTGCGGTGCTGCCGGCCTCGTCGGTCGGCTCATCTGCATCGGATGAGCAGGTGCCTCCGCTCGACAATCAGGCGCCGTTGGACGTGGCTCCGGTCATGACGAGAGGGAGAGGTGTGAACGATGGCCGATGAGCTTCGGCAAGCGTTGGCCCGGATCGCCGAGCCGGTGGTTCCGGGTCCTGACCCGTACCAGCGGTTGCTGGCCCGCGTGCATCGGCGCCGGCAGCGGCGGGTGGCAGTGACGTGCGCGGCCGGCCTGGCGGTGGTGGCGATGGCGCTGCCGGTAGTCGGTGCCGCTGGCCGGCTGGCGGGCCCCGGCGTGGCAGCGTCGCCGCCACCCGCAACCGAGACGTACCAGCCGGCAAGCCGCATCGACCAGCCGATGGTGCGGCAGTTGCTCGACTCGCCGACCCGGGGCAACCTGGCCGGCGACAAGGCGCTGATCGCGGACATCGAGCGGCAGTACCGGGCCGCCCGCGCAGAGCTGCTGGTCGACCCGATGCTCGACGAGGTCAAGGTGCTGCTCGCACACGACACGCCGGGCGCCCGTAGCGTGGTGGTGGCCTTCCTGGACGACACACATGCGCTGCTCCGCTCAGGAAACGCTCAGGCCGGAGCATCAGTGAAGGAACTGCTGAGCAAGACCGGCACTCCGGACGAACCGCAACCCCTGACCCCGTACGTCTTCGGCGCTCTTCAAATGCCGGTGACCGGCCGCCACGTCGCCGACCTCACGGTCGGGCTCGCACCGGCCGGATGTCTCGTCGAGGCCTCCTCAGACGGCCGGATCCAGCCGGACGGATCGGTTGCCCGGAGCTGGCAGGTGGTGAGCACCGAGGGTTTCATCGTCCGGGGGGCGGGCCTCGCGACCGAACGGTGGCGGTTCACCTGCCAAGGCGTGGTGCGCTACGCCGGTCCGGCAGCTGGTGGACTGGGTGTCGTCCACCCGACCGAGGCGGCCTCGCCGGTGTCCACCGCCGGCGCGCGCGGCTCGGTGGACGCCACACTTGCCGCCACCGCCGTGCGCGACCTGCAGAGGGAGCTCGATGGTCACGGACTCACCGGACCGGCACCTGAGGTGATCTGGGGCGGGCGGTTGCCCGACTGGGTACCCGGCGCACCAGCGGCCGTGTTGGTGAATTCATGCTCGGCCGACGGTGGCTGCGCCGCGTTGCTCAAGACCGAGGCTGCGCCGCCACCGCAACCGGGGTCGGGGTCGCCGAGTGACTACTGGCCCGCTACTGGGAGTCCTGACCTGGTCGTCGTCCAAGTACCGAGGGAGGCAGGCGGCGTGCTGGTCGTTGGACCGGAATCGGCGGTCCGCGTCGAGCTGCTCGACGGGAAGGAGCGAGTGATCGCCAGCGGCCGGCTCGACGCTGGGACGGTAGCGGTGCGTGTCGATCCTCGTCGAGTGGTCAAGGCGAAGGTGTTCGACAAGGACGGTCGGCTCTTGCGAGTCGAGGCCACACCGGGCCTCGGCGCCAACTTCAGCGAGCGGCTTGGTGAGCCAACCGTATGGGCCTGGTGACGATGGCGTGCTGACCGCGTGTCCGGTCCGACCCCGTGTCGGCCGGCATGCGGTTCCCGCCGTCCGGCAGCGCAGGCTAGTCGCAGGCACCGGGGTGGCCTCGACACCGCCCACCACGGTCGACCCACCGTAACCACCCGCGGACCGTGACCCGCCAGTGCCAGCCCGCTCACTCAGGAACTGGGGGCGCCTCCGCCGGAGGCGTAATTAGCGCAACCCCGCAACCGCTCGTTCAGCCCTTGTCGCTCCGATCTCCCGGGCGCACCGCTTTGACGCGACCTGACCGTGACCGGCGCTGGCGATCATGGTCGCAGGCCCGTCCGTGGTGATCCGCGTGTGGTCGTCGGTCGAGGCGTTTCACCGGGCCAACGCAGGTCAACACGGGTCGCTCCCTGCCAACGTGGGTCGACCCGCAGGTCGTTACACTGACCACTCGCGCCCTCGTAGCTCAGGGGATAGAGCATCGGTTTCCTAAACCGTGTGTCGCAGGTTCGAATCCTGCCGGGGGCACCAAAGCGAGGCCCTGACCAGCGGAAAGTCAGCCAGGGCTTCGATTTCTATCTATGCATGCGTGAGACGTCCTCCGGAAACCCGGCAATAACGCTGCGGGGCGATCGGATTGGCCTGGTGTGTCGACAGCCGCGCTCTTCCGGCCTGACGTGGATCGCGGTCGGCGGCGGCGCGGGCCGCAGAGGGAACCTCGCGAGTGCAGGCGAGCAGGGCGTCACCCCGAGGCGGTTGTCCCGCCTCGGGGTGACTTCTGTTCATCCGAATCAGCGTTGGGCGCGACGCCGTTTGGTTGCGAGCAACAGCAGGGTCAACCCCACTCCCGTCAGGACTGCGCCAGTGCCGGCCAGGGGCAGGCTTGCGGGACCGGTCACCGGCAGCGGGGGCTGCGTCGGTGTTGGTTGCGGCGGGAAGGTCGGTGTCGGTTGCGTCGGGCTGGGGGTAGGCGCCGTCGGGCTCACCGTCGGGCTCACCGTCGGGCTCGGCGTTGGTGTCTGAGTCGGGGTAGTGGTGGGACTGCCTGTCGGCGTTACGGTCGGGCTCGGGGTGGGCTGCTGGCAGTTGAGGGCGGTCGAGAACGGGAAGTCGTGGATCTCTCCGCCGTCGTGGACCAGCGTCCGACTGATCACGCTGCCCTCGATGTTGCTGTTGGTGAGGGCGTTCAGGTCGGCGTTAGGGGCGTAGATCGTGCCCTCGAGGGTCGCGCTGGCGTCCGTCAGCGTGACCGACGTAGCGGTGGGGAAGTTGAAAAAGATGAAGCGTGCCTGGGGGCCACCGATCCCGGCGAACGTCGGGACCTGCCAGACGAAATCGTCGGCCACGCCCGTGGTGTCCACGTTGACGAGCAGCGGTGTGTCGGCGGTGGGTTGGGTGGCGAAGGTGAAGGTCCCGATGTTGGCCAGGTCGGTCGCGCTCAGATTGAGCGTGTTGGTCACCCCTGGGGTCAACGTGATCACAGCGTTGCTGCCCGGTGGGATCGGGCGTGGCAGCACTGCCCCCTCCGGCGTCCGAAGCACCACGTTCTGCAGGCAGGTAGCGAGGCTTCCGGCGGTCTGCCGGAAGGTGGCGAACGCGGCGGCGAAGTCGATCGGCGAGGCCGGTCCGACGCTGGGCACGGGTTGCCGGGTGACCAACTCGACACGTGGACTCGCGTCGTAGTCGTTGGCCGGCAACACGCGAGTGTTCACCAGTGCCCCGTTGTTGTCCACGTCCCGCACGAAGGCTCCGGTCAGGTCGCCGACCTTCACGTATCCGTTCTGCAGCACCTGGAGGCGGGTGCCGGGCACGCTGCCGGCGAAATCGACTTGGCCGCCAACGACAAGAGCGGTCGGGTTGGTGTCACCTTGGACGATGAACGAGCCGGCGGTGTTTGTCGCTACCTGATAGTTACTGAAGCTCAGGCTGCCGCCGATGGCGACGGTGCCCTCATTCTCGCTGCCGAGCAGCCTGGCATTTCCCTGCGTCATCACCAGGAAGCCCTGAGCAGGTGCAACCGGGTCGATCACCGCCCTCGGCTCGGCCGCGCCAGGCTGGGCCACCATCAACGTCAGGGCCAACAGGGCCGCGAGACCCGCCAGTGGCAGAAACGTCAACTGCGCTCGTTTGCTTAACAATACCGACTTGGCCATCATCCTTTACCAATCCCCCGAGAAGTCACGAACCGGTAAACGATCGACTTCGGCCGTCGGTGTTATGTGTGCAGAGAGATACTCCGATCGGATGAACTCCGAGGAATTCCTACTCCGTGTCGATAGCGCCTGCTCGGTGTGTCGAGCCTCGGTCAGGGGTCGCTCGACGCAGTGCGCGCCGGCGCGGCCGGGCTAAGCGTTCGCGTCCGCGTGGTCCCCACCGCCATCGTCGAGAGATTCATGCCTACCGGCACCGGGCGTCCGGCCGCAGGAGCACTAGCAGCTGCCGTCACCGCTGTCCCCACCCAGCGGGGGGCTGAGCGGGAAGTCGCCAGCATCATCGTCTGCCTGGCGATGCCGTGATTTCCAGAAGGAGATCAGCGCGAGGACCACCACGGTGACCAGGATCCCGGCGACGCCGACGACGCCCACCGCCTGGATCACTGACGCCATCGGCCGAGCTTATGGCTGCCCAGCCACTTCCAGCGAGACAGCGTTGGCCCGGCATGGCGGCGGAGATTTTCGAGCTGAGCGTGCACACCTGCGACGATCACAGCATGACCAGTCACGATGGTGAGCCCTGTCCCGAGTGCGGGCACGCGCGGCAGGTACACCCGAGGCCGGACGGTCGCAACCTCTCCATCTGCGCGGCCTGTATCTACGAGGAGGACGAGGGGCTACGCGATGTCGAGGCAATGTGTAGCAAAGCCTTCCCCGCGGTGCGGGCGGGTGACTAGCGGGTGACGGTGAGGGCAGGCACCAGCTGAGCGACGATCAGGGCAGACGTGGCAGTCAACGATGGACGATGGGGGATCGCGCTCTCGTGGCGCTAGCCGACTCGTGCGCGGGCGGGGCGAGGTTCGGCGTACGGCTTCCGGCCCACAAGAGGTGGAGCGGGAGCCCTCTTCTCGACCACGATGCCAGTGCGCTGGACGTACAGCTCCCGCTTGGCGGTGGCGTCGCCCCTTGAGTCCAGGACGTAGCCCGTCAACCACATCCAGCCGCTGTACGGGTCGATCTCCCCGACGGACACGAGCCGGAGCCGCAGCGCCCGGTCCCCGGTGAACTGCGGCGAGCACGCCGGCCCGATCAGCAGCAGGTCGCCGGGGTTGAGCGCGCTCACGGCAGCCAGCCGACGAAGCGGAGGCGGAGCGTCTCGCACAGCCAGAGGGGCAGAACCGGTCCGTACCGTGTCATTGGCCCTCACCCGGCCAGTGCCCACGGTTGATCGGGATGCGGTGACGGGAGTGGCAGGGAAGCTCTGCACCGCAGCGGCAGACGTTCCGCCACCGAATCCACGACCAGACCGGCCGGTCCCGGCAGTGGCGCACCTCGTTCTCAACCTTCGTGCAGCTGGCTCAGCGCCGATGCTCCCCAGCCGGTCGGGTCGTTGCCGGGCGGCACGAAGGCCAGCGTCTGCCAGAGCACCACGATGTCCCACCAGGCCGCCTCCGCCGGGCTGAGCCGGCGAACCGACTCGTAGCCGGCGCGGAACTGCGCGTGCACGGCGACCGGCACCGGCCCCCAGTCGTGGTAGCGGGTGCCGAGCAGGACCGCCGACCGGGCCAACTCGACGACCGGGTGGTCCCGCTGGGCCTCCTCGAAGTCCAGAACCGCGACGATCTCGCTTCCGACGCACAGAATGTTGGCCGCCCGCAAGTCGGAGTGCAGGAGCTGCCGTGCCAACGGGTCGGCGGGGGCGGCGGCGACCAGACCACGGAGGGCATCGCGGAGGGTCGTTGGCACCTGCTCGGTGTGCCCGTCGAGCCAGCCGATGACCCGATCCGCCAGCGGCTCGGCGGGAGCGGAGTAGGTGGAGACGGGATCCGGGTCGGGATGTGGGCAGGCCGCCAGCGCCTCCTGCAGCCGGGCCAGGAGCGCGCCGGCCGCCCACACCTGGGTAGGGTCGGCGGTGTCGAGAAGCTCGCCCGCGATCACCCGCTGCAGACCCATCGAGACGCGACAGGCCTCGACCTGCAGGCGGCCGTCCCGAGCCGGGACGGGTGCCGAAACCGGCAGACCCTGGCCGTCCAGCCAGCTCGTGAGGCGCGCAATCGCCGCCAGCCGTGGGAAACGGCCGGGCATTACCGACCATTTCGCGAGCATCCGGCCGGCCGGCGTGCCGACCCAGGCGAGCGCGTTGCCGCCGCTCATCACGATCCGGTCGCAGGAATCGACTCGAACACCCCAGTGCTCGTCGAGCGTGTCGGCTACCCATCGGCCGGCCGAGTCACCGTCGCTGAAGCCGAACCTTCCACTCAGCGTCTCGCTGGGATCGTGCGTCTCCCACAACATCTCCAGGACCGGGGCATACGTTTCGGCCATGCGCGGTATCCCACCACGCCGGGCCTACGGTGTCATACCAACCACGGGCGGGCCTTCACTCCTACGGACGCCTGTCGATCGGTAGTCCGAAGAGGGGGAACAGGTCGGCTCGGTGGAACGCCAGCACCGCGGAGACCCCGGCCTTGGTCACTGTCAGCACCTGCAGGGTGTGCGCGTGGAAGGTGCCCTCCCGTCCGCGCGTGTAGCAGGCGAACGCGGGCTGACCGTTCGCGGACGTCTCCACCATGATGCGCCGTCCCTCTCCCGGCAGCAGCTTCGCCGTCAGCAGACGCAGTACGTCCTTGCGACCGTCGAACCAGGTGGGAATCGGCGGCATCTCCCACCTGGTGTCCTGGGTCAGTAAGCCCTCCAACGCGACCAGATCGGTCTTCTCGAATGCTGTGGCGTACTTGTCGAGAAGCGCACGGCGGGCGGGCTCCTCTGGTTCGCTGAACTGGTCCTCGGCCGGTGCGAGCCTGGCCAGTTCCGCACGCGCCCGCTGGAGTGAACTGTTCACCGCGGCCGTCGTCGTTTCGAGCAGATCCGCTACCTCGGACGCCTGCCATGCGAGGACCTCCCGCAGAATCAGTACTGCGCGCTGCCGCGGTGGCAGGTGCTGCAACGCGGCAACCATCGCCAGCCGTAGGCTCTGCCGGGTCCCCACCACCAGGGCCGGGTCGGCGTTCAGCAGGAGATCCGGGAACGGCTCCAGCCAGGTCGCCTCCAGCGCCTGCGCCTCCAGGTCGTCGGGATCGGTGCCGGGAGCACCCAACGCTGACGGCACCATCCGGCGGCTGCTGTGCTGCAACGCGTTCAGGCAGACCCGGGTGGCGATCCGGTAGAGCCAGGTCCGCACCGACGAGCGCTGCTCGAACTCCGCGAATCCCCGCCACGCACGGAGGTACGTCTCCTGTACCGCGTCCTCCGCGTCGTGCAGCGAACCGAGCATCCGGTAGCAGTGCGCGACCAGCTCACTCCGGTGCTGCGCGAACTCGTCCTCCAGGTCCACGGCATCTCCTCGATCGGCTCCTGACGGGCAAACTGGCGATGAGTTTCCGGGTTCCGCGCGGTCAGTACCAGTGACAGCGAAAACAGCAGGGAGGGCCCGATGAGCGCCACAGTGATCCGCTACCAGACCAAGCCCGAAGCGGCAGACGAGAACCAGCGTCTGATCGAGAACGTCTTCGCCGAACTGGCGGCCACGGCACCGCCCGGCCTGCGGTACAGCGCCTTCCGGCTGGCTGACGGGGTCACCTTCGTTCACGTCGTCGACGGCGCCGGGCTCACCGAACTGCCCGCCTTCAAGGAGTTCCAGCGCACCATTGGGGACCGCCTGGCCGGCGGCCCCACCCGCGACGACGCGACACCGATCGGCTCGTATTCGTAGCGGAGCAGGGTGTCGCGAAAGCCTGCCTGGACGAGTAGGTCCTAACTCATGACCCGGCTGGGGTTGCGGTGAAGAGGGCTGCGCATCCTCTTGGTTGCCCGCCGTGTCGATGTGCTGTTGAGCGCTATACCGCAGAGGTATGAATATGACTCTGAGGTATACCCCTTACGACCGCGTCCGCCCCCACGGAGGTGACCGACAGTCACCGCCGGCCGCCCAGGCCAGGGTTAGGACTTGCTCGCCTAGAAGCGGTAGGCCAGGTTCGCGGCCAGCGCGGCCAGTACGGTGACGAAGAAGACCGCCCATCCCACGAGCTTGCGAGACCCCACCCGCAGGTGCGCGATCAGCGCGCCGACGAAGTACAGCACGAGACCCACGGCGGCGAGTGTGCCCAGCAGCGGCACGGCGAACCCGACCAGCAGGCCCGCCGAGCCCGCCGCCAGCAGCAGGCCCAGCACCGGCAGCCACGAATGAGGGATCCGCTTCATGTCCGCCTGGGCCTTGGGATAGTCGTGGCCGATCAGGTAGGTGACCGCGGCGATGGCGGTGAAGACCGAAGCGATGATGGTGACTGTCACGTAAGCGGCGAACATGGATCCTCCTTGTGGTTGTCACCCCAAGGACGGGACAGCGCGGCGAAACGTTACCGCGCAGCCCCACAGCAGAGCCCGGACAACAGCGGTGCCCTCCGGATGATCCGGAGGGCACCGCGTCGTCGTAGGGGTCAGAGGAACTCGTACATGTCCGCGGAGGCCGGTTCGGTGTCGCCGGCAGGCGGTGCGGTCACCGAGACCTGCTCGCCGAAGCCGCTCATCTTCATGTCGGTGACGAGATCGCCGACCTTCTTCGTGGCGATCGTGTAGGACAGTGCGGTGAGCCGGCCGTCGCCGTCGACGGTCGCCTCGAAGGGGATCGCCTTCGGATCCTTCGCCAGCTTGGCGGTGGACTCCAGGCCGTCGCGCATTCCGCCGTCGGTGCCGGCGGCCTCTGCGGCCTTGTTGAGGTCGGCGGTGCCGCTGTAGTGGCCGGGGCTCACTTCCTGGGTGGTCACGATGCCGCCGATGATGCCGGTCTGCGCCTTGAGGTCGAACGACTGACGCAGCGAGCTGGTCGGCCGGAGCTTGCTGAGGTCGATCTTCATCCAGGGCTTCTTGCCGTCGAGCGAGTCCGACTTGATGTAGGCGGCGTCGCCGATCAGCCGGGCCTCGATCGGCTCCGGGGCGTTCCCAGTGACGTGGATGGTCTTGGCGGCGGGGTCCATCTTGCCGCTGAGGGTGATCGACTGGTTGCCGGCCTTGACCGAGGCGTCCATGGTGACCGTGCCGGCGAGGCTGCGCTCCATGGCCTGCCGGACGGCGGCGGTCGGTTCGAGTTTGGACGTTGCCGGAGCGGCGGAGGGGCCGGCGGAGGACCCGGACCCCCCGGTGTCGCCAGAGGTGGTGCCGCAACCGGCCACGAGGGCGGCGGCGAGGGCAATCGAAAGGGTAGGGATCAGTCGACGCATAGACGTGACCCTAACCAACGAGCACCACCCGGGGGTGCCTCCGGGTCGGTCAGTCCGCCGGCAGTTCGTCGGCTCGGGCGAGCACCCGGTCGATGAGGCCGTACTCCCTGGCCTGCTCGGCGGTGAACCACCGGTCGCGGTCCCAGTCCTGCTGGATCTCGTCGAGCGTGCGTCCGCTGTGCTGGGCGATCAGCTCCTGCATGGTCCGCTTCACGTGCAGCATGTTCTCCGCCTGGATGGTGATGTCCGAGGCGGTGCCGCCCATCCCACCGGACGGCTGGTGCATCATGATCCGCGAGTGCGGCAGCGCGTACCGCTTGCCGGCCGCGCCCGCGCAGAGCAGGAACTGCCCCATCGAGCCGGCGAACCCGAGCGTCAGCGTGGCCACGTCGTTGCGGACGTAGCGCATCGTGTCGTACACGGCCATTCCGGCGCTCACCGAGCCGCCCGGCGAGTTGATGTAGAGGTAGATGTCCCGGTCGGCGTCCTCGGCGGCGAGCAGCAGGATCTGCGCGCAGATCTGGTTGGCCGACTCCTCGGTCACCTCGGTGCCGAGGAAGACGATCCGCTCCCGCAGCAGCCGCTCGAACACCTGGTCGCCGAAGGTCGGCTGCCCGCCGTCCCGCATCCACACGCCGTACCCGATCATCTGCCGCCGCCCTCCACCGTGCCGGCGGGCGGGAGACCGCCCGGGGGACCGGCCCCTCCAGCGTGCGGCGACGCCTGGCCGCTGACCAGGGATTCTGCCGCCGGCAGATCCGCCCAGGGCAGAACCCGGCCGGCCTACACCAGGGTCAGCCGCCGCCGGCCCGCCCGGGCCCGGCGGCAGGCCAGCATCTTGGAGGTACGCGGGCCGGGGCGCCCGGCCGGCGCAGAGGCGATCAGCCGGACCCGCAGCCCTGCCCCGCCAACTGTCGACCCGACAGGCGATGCCGGACCGCCGACGTGCAGGATCGGCCCGCCCAGCCGCAGCACCGGGCCGACCGGCTGCCGGACGGGGGCCGGGACGGCGGCCACGGGTGGCGTCGACCCACTCGGCTGGAAGCCGATCCGGAAGGTCGAACCGGTCTCGGTGCGCGCCGACGGCACCCGCTCCAGCTGGGCCAGCGCCGCCCGGGGCGCGGCGGGGATGCGCGGCTCGACCCGGCGCAGGTCGTCGCGGGCCTGTTCGAGAAGGTCGGACAGGCGGATGCCGAGTGCCCGGCAGATCGCCGCGAGCACCTCCGACGAAGCCTCCTTGCGGCCCCGCTCGACCTCGGACAGGTAGGGCACGGACACCCCGGCGGACGCGGCCACCTCGCGCAGTGTGCGGCCCTGACTCTGGCGCAGCCGGCGCAGCACCCCACCGATCACTCGTCGCAGCAACGACATGCCGGCCTCACTCTCGCGGTCGTCGTCGAGGAACACCCCCATCATGCCCGTCCCCGGCCGTCCGGGCCGACCCGAAACGGGTCCGCGCCGCTCGACGGCGCGGACCCGGGTCTCACCGGTGCAGGTGGGTGTGCCAGGCGGCCGGCTCGGTCACCAGTTTGATCGTCGGGAACAGCGCCCGGGTGCCACCGGCGGGAAGCAGGGCACTGTCATCAATCGTCACATTCGCCCCGTCGACGTTGTAGACGGTCAGCGACTCGGAGCCGTTCTGGCCGCCGAACCGCGCCTGGTGCCCGTCGACCGTGGTGTTCGGGTCGACGAACTCGTTGTCGGCGGGATCGGTGATGTTCCGGTACCGGGAAATGGTCACCGTCATCGTGCGGGCCCGCTGCTGGCCGGGATCACCCGTGACCGACTCCGGCGACCAGGTGGTCGAGGCGTACCAGACCCTCGGCTCGTCCAGCGACTCCTGCACGTCGACGGCGATGACCCGTAGCGCCGCCGGCACGCCCGCCACCGTCGCCGGCATCGGGACCGGGTCGTCGTCGAACCGTAGCGACCTGGCCACCTGGACCGCGGTACCCCGCACGTCCGGGCCGGTGCCGACGACCTTGAGCTGCGCCCAGCCGTCCGGCGCGTACCGCCACCGCAGGATCGCCTCCGGCTGCTCGGCACCGCCGTACGAGGTGAAGCTGCTCGCCCCGCCGTTCAGCTCCGGGCCGGGCGTGGTTTTGCCGGGCTGGGCGGGTTCGCCGCTGTCCCGCTGAGGCGCCGCGGGTTGCACTCCCTTCGGATAGAGGGTGACGGCGACGCCCCTCCACTGGCCGCCGCCGGGCGCGGTGGACGCGCCGAGGTAGACGCCGGGGCCGGAGAGCAGCAATCCGGCCTGGTACTGGAGTTGCGGCAACCCGCTCGGCAGCCAGCCGAACCGGACGTACACCCGTTGTGGGTCGACAGTGGTGAGCGCGGCCGGAAGCCCGGTCGGGCCCTCGCCGCCCGCGGCGCCGTTCGGGGCCGACTCCGGCGCTCGATCGGGGGTCAGCAGGTCGGGGACCGTGAGCCCGCCGACGGTCAGAGCGGCGGCCAGCAGCGCGGCGCCGGCACCTCGGGCGAGACGGCGTTGCCGCCGCCCGGTGGTCATCGCCCGATCCAGATCGAGCACGGCGGAGGGCCGCTCGGCCGATTCGACCTCGGCCAGCATCAGGTCGCTCATCTGGCGTTCGTCAAGCATCGTCGCTCCTCTCAGTTGCCGGTCAGGGTGGGGGTGAGCAGGGTGCGCAGGGTGGCCAGGCCCTTGGCCGTCTGGCTCTTGACGGTTCCCGTGGAGCAGCTCATGGCCCGGGCGGTCTCCTCGACGCTCAGATCCTGGAAGAACCGCAGGACCAGCACCGCGCGTTGGCGCGGCGGCACCTGCCGCAACGCGCCGACCAGGGTGATCCGGTCGGTCGGATCGACGGTGGTCGTCGGCGCCTCCGGCAGGGCGGCGCCGAGCCGGACCCGCGCCCAGCGCGACCGCCGCTCGTCGATCAGCCGCCGCAGCAGCATGGTGCGGACGAGCGCGTCCAGGTGGTCGGCCTGCCGCGCTCGCGCCCAGGAGCGGTACAACTCGGTGAGGACGCGTTGCAGGATGTCGTCACCCCGGTCCCAGTCCCCGCACATCAGGTAGGCGGTCCGTCGCCACTGGACCATCCGGGACTGGACGTACTCGGTGTATTCGTCGTCGGCCTCGGCTCGCCGTCCGCCGCTCGTCGTCACGAGGGTCGCGCCCCCTCCGTCAGCCGGCCTGCACCGGTTCGTCGTTGTCGTCAAGTAGTCGTACGCAAGGGCCGCCGCGGTTGTCCGCTGCGCGCAACCCGGGCGTCCGGCGTGCGGCGTACCCGCTATGTTGTGGTCGTGCAGGCGACGGCGGCGGAACAGGTTCGACGGTGATCCATTTTCCCGCGCAGCGCCGGGGCCCACTGAGCGCGCTGAGCCTCCGGCTCGCTGCTGCCCTGGGTCTGGTCTTCGCCGTGGTGGCGGCGGTCTACCTGGACCGGGACGGCTACCGCGACGTCAACGAGGACGGCCTCACCCTGCTCGACTGCTTCTACTACGCGGTCGTCTCGCTCTCCACGACCGGCTACGGGGACATCACCCCGGCCGCGCCGTCGGCCCGGCTGGTGAACGTCCTGTTCGTCACCCCGGCCCGGGTGCTCTTCCTGATCATCCTGGTCGGCACCACCCTGGAAGTCCTGACCGAGCAGTACCGGACCGGCCGTCGCCTGTCGCGGTGGAGGAGAGTCGTGAAGGACCACGTCATCATCTGCGGCTACGGCACCAAGGGCCGCAGCGCGGTCAACGCCCTGATGGAGAACGGCCTGGACCGGTCGCGGATCGTGGTGGTGGAGCGCAGCAGCGTCGCCCTGCGGCAGGCCACGTCGGCCGGGCTGGTGGCCATCGAGGGGTCGGCGACGCGGTCGTCGGTGTTGAACGAGGCGCACGTCAAGAACGCGAAGGCCGTCATCATCGCGACCGACAGTGACGACGCCTCGGTGCTGGTGGCGCTTACCGTGCGGCAGCTGACCGCCGGGCAGGTCCGGATCATCGCGGCGGCGCGGGAGGCGGAGAACGCCCCACTGCTCAAGCAGAGCGGCGCGCACCACGTCATCGTCTCGTCGGCGACCGCCGGCCGCCTGCTCGGCCTGTCCACCTCGGCGCCGCCGCTTATCGACGTGGTGGAGGACCTGCTCACGCCGGGGCAGGGCATGGCGTTGGCGATGCGCTCCGCCGAGCGGGACGAGGTGGGTCGCTCGCCGCGCGAGCTGGACTCGCTGGTGATCGCCCTGGTCCGGCGGGGCAAGGTGGTCACCCTGGCCGACCGGGCCGGTGCGGTGATCGAGACCGGCGACATGCTGGTGCACGTCCGCGACGACCGCCCGCAGTCCGCGACGACTGTCTGACGCACCGTGCTCTGGCGCCTCAGCAGGCGTCGGGCTCCTCGTCGATCGCCGCGCTGCAGCTGATCGGTGTCGTGGTGGCGGCACGCCGGAGCAGCTCGTAGAGCGTCTCCCGCTCGGCTGGTTCCAACGCCCCCAACACCTCGTCCTCAGCGCCCGCGAGGGCGCATTCCGCCTCTTTGAGGCGTTTCGCACCATCGTCGGTGAGTTCGACGACGTGTCGTCGACGGTCCTGGGGTGACCGCCGCCGCTCGACCAGTTCCTTCGCTTCGAGGTCGTTGAGCAGCCCGACGATGTTGGTGCTGTCCATCTCGAGGGTGGTGGCGAGCGCCTGCTGACTGGTGCCCCCGCCCGCGCGCAGCACCGTGAGTGCCACCAGATGCCGGGGCCGCAGGCCCAGTGGCGCCAGCACCGACTCGGCCCGCAGTCGCATCCGCCGGGCCAGGTGGTCCAGCAGGGCACCCGAGCGGTGCTCCGAGGGATCCAGCGGCAGGGCGGACATGTGACCCAGTCTACCGACGCGTCGGAACATCTGCCTGCTATAAATAGTTGGTGCAACACATACGATCCTTGGAGGAGGAATCATGAACCTGCTGCATATCGATTCGAGCATCCGGGGCGACTGGTCGGTCAGCCGGCGACTCACCGCCCGCGCCGCCGCCGCCTGGCGCGCGGCACACCCCGACGGCACGGTCACCTACCGTGACCTGGGCGCCGAGCCGCTGCCGCACCTGGACTCGGCCGGCGGACTGGCGCGGATGACGCCTCCGGACCAGCACACCCCGGCCCAGCGCGAGTCCTGGGAGCTCAGCCTGCGACTCGTCGACGAGGTGAAGCAGGCCGACGTGGTGCTGCTCGGCCTGCCGCTCTACAACTACGGCGCCCCCAGCAGCGTCAAGTCCTGGGTCGACCACCTGGTCGTCGCCGGTGTCACCTACGACCCGACGACACAGGAGGGTCTGCTCGGCGGCCGCGAGTTCGTGGTGCTGGCCACCCGTGGCGGCGGCTACGGCGAGGGCACCCCGCGCCACGGCTGGGACCACGCGGAGCAGTGGCTCCCGCACGGCCTGTCGATGACCGGCCTGGAGCCCCGCTTCATCAGCACCGAGCTGACCCTCGCGCCGTCGGTGCCGGCGATGGCCGAGCTGATCCCGCTGCACGAGACCAGCCTCGCGGCCAGCGAGAAGGAGATCGACAACCTCTGGACCCCGGCCTCCGCCCAGCGCTGAGGCAGCATGGCACGACGCGAGCGGCCGCCCCCGGGTACCGGGGACGGCCGCTGTCGTTCAGGTCGGACGGGTCAGAGGATCGTCCAGGTGTCGCCGCTGCCCAGCAGGCCGGCGAGCTGCTGCTCGGGGGTCTCGGTGACAGTCGCCCTGGCGGCGGCGAGCTGGTCCTGGACCACGCTGTCGTAGGACGGCCGGTCCACCGACCGGAACACCCCGATCGGGGTGTTGCGCAGGTCCAGGCCGGGCAGCCGGGACAGCGCGAACGCGTACGCCGGGTCGTTGACCGTCGCGTCGTGCACGACGATCTCCTCCGGGCGGACCGAGCTGGTCTCCCGAACCTCCAGGCCGAACGCGCCCGGCGGGTGTACCACGCAGAACTGCCCGTCGGCACCGAAGGTGATCGGCTGCCCGTGCTCCAGGCGGATCAGGTAGTCGTCCCGGGTGGACGGGTCCTTGAGCTGCTCGAACGCCCCGTCGTTGAAGATGTTGCAGTTCTGGTAGATCTCCACGAACGCCGAACCCTCGTGCTCGGCGGCGGCCCGCAGTACCGACTGCAGGTGCTTGCGGTCGGAGTCGATGGTCCGACCGACGAAGCTGGCCTCCGCGCCGAGAGCGAGCGACAGCGGGTTGAACGGCGCGTCGGCCGAGCCGGCAGGCGTCGACTTGGTGACCTTGCCGACCTCGGACGTCGGCGAGTACTGACCCTTGGTCAGGCCGTAGATCCGGTTGTTGAACAGCAGGATCTTGAGGTTGACGTTGCGCCGCAGCGCGTGGATCAGGTGGTTGCCGCCGATGGACAGCGCGTCGCCGTCACCGGTGACCACCCAGACCGACAGGTCCGGCCGGGACACCGACAGGCCGGTGGCGATCGCCGGCGCGCGGCCGTGGATCGAGTGCATCCCGTACGTGTTCATGTAGTACGGGAAACGCGACGAGCAGCCGATCCCGGAGACGAACACCGTCCGCTCGCGGGGGATGTTCAACTCCGGCATGAACTGCTGGATGGCCGCCAGGATCGCGTAGTCACCGCACCCGGGGCACCAACGCACCTCCTGGTCGGACTTGAAGTCCTTCGCGGTGAGCTTGAGGGCGACAGGCTCAGACATTCTTCAGGACCTCTTCCAGCGTCGTCTCCAGCTCGGCGGCCGTGAACGGCAGACCTCGGACCTGGTTGTAGCTGATCGCGTCGACCAGATAGCGGGCCCGGATGACGTGGGCCAGCTGGCCCAGGTTCATCTCCGGGATGACCACCTTGTCGTAGGAGCGCAGCACCTCGCCGAGGTTGGCCGGCATCGGGGCGAGGTGCCTCAGGTGCGCCTGGGCGATGGACAGCCCGCGCTGGCGAACCCCGCGGCAGGCCGCGCCGATCGGGCCGTACGTCGAGCCCCAGCCCAGCACCAGCACCCGGGCATCGCCGTCCGGGTCCTCCACCTCGATGTCCGGCACCGGAATCGTCTCGATGCGGGCGGCCCGCGTGCGGACCATGAAGTCGTGGTTCGCCGGATCGTACGAGATGTCACCGGTCTTGTCGGCCTTCTCCAGGCCGCCGATCCGGTGCTCCAGCCCCGCCGTGCCGGGGATCGCCCACGGCCGGGCCAGGGTCTCCGGATCGCGCAGGTACGGCAGGAAGGTGGTGCCGTCGTCGCCGTTGGGCTCGGTGGCGAACTCCACCCGCAGGTCGGGCAACGACTCGACGTCGGGCAGCAGCCACGGCTCGGAGCCGTTCGCCACGTAGTTGTCCGACAGCAGGATCACCGGCGTGCGGTAGGTAAGCGCGATCCGGGCCGCCTCCAACGCCGCGAAGAAGCAGTCCGACGGTGACTTCGGCGCGATCACCGCTACCGGGGCCTCGCCGTGCCGCCCGTAGAGCGCCATGTTCAGGTCGGCCTGCTCGGTCTTGGTCGGCATACCTGTCGACGGGCCGGCCCGCTGCACGTCCACGATCACCAGCGGCAACTCCAACGCCACCGCCAGGGAGATCGTCTCGCTCTTGAGCGCCACACCCGGACCGGACGTGGTCGTGACCCCCAGGGCACCGCCGTACGACGCGCCCAGCGCGGCTCCGACCGCGGCGATCTCGTCCTCGGCCTGCATGGTCAGCACACCGAAGCGCTTGTGCTTGCTCAGCTCGTGCAGGATGTCCGACGCCGGCGTGATCGGGTACGCCCCGAGGAAGACCGGCAGCCCGGAGCGGACCCCGGCGGCGACCAGGCCGAGCGACAGCGCGGCGTTGCCGGTGATGTTGCGGTAGGTGCCCGGCTGCATCTTGGCCGGCTTGACCTCGTACCGGACCGCGAAGTCCTCGGTGGTCTCGCCGAAGTTCCAGCCGGCCTTGAAGGCGGCCACGTTCGCGGCGACCAACTCGGGGCGGGCCGCGAACTTGCGCTCCAGGAAGCGCAGGGTCGACTCGTACGGTCGCGAGTACATCCAGGAGAGCAGGCCGAGGGCGAACATGTTCTTCGACCGCTCGGCGTCCTTCTTGGACACTTCGTACGCGGCGAGCGCCCGGACGGTCATCGACGTCAGCGCCACCGGGTGCACGACGTAGCCGGCCAACGAGTCGTCGTCAAGCGGACTGGCCTGGTAGCCGACCTTGGCCAGGTTGCGCCTGGTGAACTCGTCGGTGTTGACGATGATGTCCGCGCCGCGCGGCAGATCGGCCAGGTTGGCCTTGAGCGCGGCCGGGTTCATCGCCACCAGCACGTTTGGCGCGTCGCCAGGCGTGAGGATGTCGTAGTCGGCGAAGTGCACCTGGAAGCTCGACACGCCGGGCAGGGTGCCGGCGGGAGCCCGGATCTCGGCGGGGAAGTTCGGCAGCGTGGAGATGTCGTTGCCGAGCTGCGCCGTCTCCGAGGTGAACCGGTCGCCGGTCAACTGCATGCCGTCGCCGGAGTCACCGGCGAACCGGATGACCACCCGGTCGAGTTGACGGATCTGCTTGGTCACTGTGCCACCTTCGTTCGCGACTGCGGGACCTCGCCCTGCCCGGCCACGGGACCTCCTTGACGCAACGTTCCACCGCACCGCCCCAGGCTGGTCCGGTCCGCTGTCGTTCCTCAGTGAGAGCCTACGTCGAACGGACCCCCGACCCTCCCCGGAGGTCCGCCGACTGAGACCCGATCAACGTAAGATTTGCCCGGCATTGCGGGGTTTCGCCCCGCCCGCCGTAATTCAGATCACCGTCCACGGCCGGCCGCGACCCCGGCCGGGTGACGGCCAGGGTCGTCGATCGGTCAGTCGGCGGGCGGAGCGGCGGGCTCGGCGGCCGACCCGCCGAACCGGCGGCGCAGCGAGGTGGTCGCCAGCGTGAGGGCAAGCACCACCAGCAGCGCGGAGACCGCGATCAGGATGACCGCGGTGCGCTGCACCGAGGTCATGCCGTCGTCGTCGGTGGTGGCGCCCGCCGGGAGTACGCCCTGGGAGCCGGTCGGCGCGGGCGGCGAGACCACAGGCGTGGCAAGCGCCGCCGCCGCGGTGATACGGAAGCTCATCTGCACCCGCCGGGTCGCGCCGTTGCGCGGGTCGAGCTGACCGATCACCGCCCCGGACAGCGGCGCCTCCCGCTGGGCCTGAGCGGTCGCCTCCACCGGCAGCCGCAGCTCGCGGGTCTCGCCGGCCGCCAGCAGACCCGCGTCACACCGGGTGCGGGACGTCTCGACCGCCACGCAACCCACCGGTGGGGTCGGCACGCTCACCCCGGCCGGCAGGATCACCTCCACCAGGCCGGCGGCGTCCACCGTGCCGGTGTTGACCAGCCGAACCGCGAGGGTGCTCGCCGCGCCGCTGATGTCGAACGCGACCTCGTCCGCGTCCAGCGAGATCCCGGGCACCGGCGGGCCGGGCGGGAACAGCACCGCGAAGCCCTGGTCGTCGGCCACCTCATCGGGCACCCCCGGCGCGTCCGCGACGACCTGCACGGAGCCGCTGATCGGCATGCGCTCCCAGGCGTTGCCCGCCACCCGCAGCCGGACCACGCTGCTGAACCGGACGCCCGCCTCGGCCGTCCAGGCCCCGCAGCGGTACGCGCCACCGCCCGCGGCGACGCACCCCTTCGTCCCGGCGTCACTCAGCCCGGCCGGCAGGGTGTACGAGAGTCGCACCCGCTGCGCGACGGTGCCGGTGTTCGCCACGGTGACCCGCAGCGTGGTGGTGGTGCTGGCAGCGTTCCAGTACGCCTCGGGCAGGGTGACGTCCTCGGTGGTCACCTGCACGCCGAGCGGACTGGACGCCGGCGCCTGCGTGCCACCCGGCGCGGGCGGCTGGACCGGGGGAGCCGGCGGCCCGAGCGTCGGCGGACGGGTGCTGCCGGCCGGGGCGGGAGCGGTGGTGGTCGGTGCCGGCACGTTCGGCGGGGTGGTCGGCGGAGGCGCCGGCGGCGTCGTCTCCGGTGGCGGCGCGGTGGTCTCCGGCGCCGGGTCGGTCGGCACGGGATCGCCGCCCGGGTCCTCGGTCGGGGTGGGTTCCTCCGCCGGGGTGGTCTCCGGGTCCGGGTCGGGCTCCGGCGCCGACTCCGTCACGGCGGCGATCGGGTGCGTGTGCGGCACCGCCGCGCTGGCGAGGGTCGGAGCGGCGGCGAGCGCCGCGAGCAGCCCGAGCGCGAGCGAGGTCACCAGCAGGGGCGCGGGAGGTCGCCCCGCCGCCCGGCGATCGGGCGATACCTTCACGCGGGCCATCTGTCCTCCGGTGCCATGGGTGGAAGTCCAATGTTCGTTAACAGTTGCCTCGGCGCACTAGTCCCGCCCGGAAACAAATCCGTAACGTGTTTGGGACGGCCCGTTCGGGTGGGCGGTAAGCTGCCGACGTGACCGGTTACCTGGGCTCGTACGCGACGCTCGGGCTCCTGCTGCTCGTCAGTGTCCTGTTCTTTGTGACGGCGTTCTCGGCCAACCGGGTGTTACGTCCCGCCCGTCCGGCCGACCCGTTCGGCAAGCGGACCAGCTACGAGTGCGGGCTCGACCCGGTCGGCGCGGACTGGGCGCAGATGCAGATCCGCTACTACGTCTACGCCTACCTGTACGTGCTGTTCGCGGTCGAGGCGGTGTTCCTCTTCCCGTGGGCGGTGGTCTTCGACCGGCCGGGCTTCGGGCTGGTCACGGTCGTGGAGATGGCGGTGTTCGTGGCGGTGCTCGCCCTCGGCATCCTCTACGCCTGGCGTAGGAACATCCTGCGCTGGACCTGAGCGCCGCGACCTCCGGCGATCGTGCCGCTCCGCCTGCCGTTCACGTCGGTTACCGCGACCGGACGACTCAGGCCAGACCCCGCCGGGTCGCCGCGGGCGGGCGGTCGCCGCGGATCGAGGCGACCATGTCCAGCACCCGACGGGTGGGCCCGACCTGGTGGGCCCGGAACACCCGAGCCCCCAACCAGGCGGAGACCGCCGTCGCTGCGAGCGTGCCCTCCAGCCGCTCGGCCACCGGCAGGTCCAGCGTCTCGCCGACGAAGTCCTTGTTGGAGAGCGCCACAAGCACCGGCCACCCGGTAGCGGTCAGCTCGTCCAGCCGCCTGGTGATCTCCAGGGAGTGCCTGGTGTTCTTGCCGAAGTCGTGCGCCGGGTCGATGAGGATCCCGTCGGGGCGTACGCCTGCCGCGACCGCGCGCTCGGCGAGCCCGGTCACCGTCGCGACCACGTCGGCGACCACGTCGTCGAAGGCGGCCCGGTGCGGCCTGGTCCGGGGGACCAGCCCGCCGGCGTGCGAGCAGACCAGACCGGCGCCGGTGTCCGCCGCGACCCGGGCGAGCGCCGGGTCTGCGCCCGACCAGGTGTCGTTGAGCAGGTCCGCGCCGGCCGCCACAGCCTCCGTCGCGACCTCGGCGCGCCAGGTGTCGATGGAGATGACCACCTCCGGGAACGCGGCCCGTACGGCGGCGATGGTGTCCACCGTCCGCCGGATCTCCTCTGCCACGTCCACGTCGGCGCCCGGCCCCGCCTTGACCCCGCCGATGTCGATGATCGCCGCGCCCTCGTCGACAGCCCGCTCGACGGCGCGTAGGGCGCTGTCGGCGGCGAAGGTGGCGCCCCGGTCGAAGAACGAGTCCGGTGTGCGGTTGACGATGGCCATCACCACCAGCTCATCCGGGGCGAACGTCCGCCCACCAAGCCGAAGTGCCCCGGCCATGACGCCTCCCGACTGTCCGCACCGTCGCCGCCGCTCCGGCCGCCACCGACGCTAGCCGGTCGGTCGGCGGGCCCGCTGGTCGGGCGCGGGCGTCGATGGCGATCGGGGTGGTGGGGTCGCTCCCAGCCGGCTGTCGTGCCACGATCAGTGCATGGGTCAGCTTCTGCTCCTCCTGGTCGTGGCGTTGACTGTCGCGGCGGTGGTTTTCGGCGTGACGGTGTTGGTAAGTGGCCGCGATCCCGGCCTCACGCCGACCGAACCGGATTCGCAGGCCATCCCGCTGCCGGGCACCCGACCACTGCGGGAATCCGATGTGGGCGCGGTCCGTTTCGACACGGGGTTGCGCGGGTACCGGATGGCGCAGGTCGACCAGGCGATGCGTCGTGCCGCCTACGACATCGGCTACAAGTCGGAGTTGATCAGCGTGTTGGAGGCAGAGGTCATCGCGTTGCGCGAGGGTCGCACCGACGACGCGGACGTGCTGCGCCAGGCCCGGGAGCAGGCTGCCGGGGCGGTGCCGGGCCCGACCACGGCGGAGCCGGCTGCGGCAGCGGTGCCGGCCGACGCGGGTACGACAGCGGCCGGGGCGGACGCCCTGCCCGCCGCCACCTCCTCGCCTGCCGACTCCGACGGCATGGCGCCGGCCGACAGCGAGCCGACCGCCGACCACAAGCCGGTCGACCGCACGCCGGCTGACGACGAGCCGGCCGGCGGTGCCGGGCAGCACGGCACGGTGGTCCGGTCGGAGACGGTGTGACCGGCCCGGAGGGCGCTGATGATCTTCGGGAGGCGGCCCAACCCGGCGCCGGTGAGGTGACCGCCACGGTCATCGTGAACGCTCCGGCGGCCCGGGTCTTCGCCGCGTTGCTCGCCTGGGAACGGCAGTCGGACTGGATCCCATTCACCCGGGTCCGGGTCGTCGAGGGCGACGGGCGCGAGGGCAGCCGGATCGAGGCGGTGACCGCGCTCGGCCGGGCGACACTGCGCGACGAGATGCGCGTGGTCCGGGTCGACGAGCCGTACGAGATCGGCGTGGTGCACCACGGCCAGGTGCTGCGCGGCCCCGGCGTCCTGCGCTGCACCCAACTCGGCGAGACCCGCACCCAGGTCGTCTGGCACGAGTGGTTCCACCTGCCGGGCGGCCGGGCCGGTCGGCTGGCGTGGCCGGTGCTCTGGCCCGGCTCCAAGCTGGGCCTCACCCAGGCGCTCAAGAGGTTCGGCCGTCTGGTCGAGCAGGGCCGCCTGCCCTGACCGTGCCGCCGGCCGGGTGAACCCGACGATGCGGGGCTGTCGGTGCGATGGCCTAGCGTGTGCGACGTGAGTGACCTGGTGATCGGCGCCGACGGGCTGGCCCGCTGCGCCTGGGGGGCGAGCACCCCCGACTACGCCGTCTACCACGACACCGAGTGGGGGCGGCCGCTGCGCGGCGACGACGCGCTCTACGAGCGGATGACCCTGGAGGCGTTCCAGTCCGGCCTGTCCTGGCTGACCATCCTGCGCAAACGCCCGGCGTTCCGGCTGGCCTTCGACGAGTTCCACATCGCCACCGTGGCCGGCTACGGCGACGCCGACGTGACCCGGCTGCTCGCCGACGCCGGCATCGTCCGCAACCGGGCCAAGATCGAGGCGGCGATCGCCAACGCCCGCGCCGCGCTGGAGCTGCCCGACGGGCTGTCCGCGCTGCTCTGGTCGTTCGCGCCGGAGCGCCGGCCGGCCCGCCCCGCCTCGTTCGCCGAGCTGGCGCCGATCACCGGAGAGTCGACGGCCATGGCCAAGGCACTCAAGAAGCGCGGCTTCCGATTCGTCGGCCCGACCACCGCGTACGCCCTCATGCAGGCCACCGGGATGGTCGACGATCACATCGTCGGCTGTCACGTCACCCGTTGACCGGCGGCGTGATGGGATGGCAGGCATGACGACCGAGACCGCACAGCGGGCCGGTGCGGCCGGCCACGCCGACGGGCAGGGCACCTGGGCGGTGCTGCTGCCGGCGGAGCGTTACGAGGCCGAGCGGCTCGTGCACCACGACACCCTGGAGCTGACCGGGCTGACCGACGTCGGTCGCCCCGGCCCCGGTGACCGGGTGGCGGTGCTTGCCGACGCGCCGCCGCGACTGGTGGCCCTCGGTCGGGTCACCGCGCCGACGCAGCGGCACTCCGAGGACCCGGACGATCCGCAGTCCGACGTCGAGCCGGGGACGCTCGTCGTGACGTACACCCGGCGGGCCTTCGACGAGCCGGTGCCGACCGACCTGCTCACCCTCGACGGGCCGGTCACCGCGCTGGAACCGGCCGCCTTCCGGGCGCTTGCCGACCAGCTCGGCCCGCCTCCGGCGCGGCGCACCTGGCTGGTGAGCCTCGACCTGCCGATCGAGGCCGGCACGCCGGCCGAGGCGGTCCGCCTGTTCTGGTCGTACGTGCAGGAGCTGGGGCCGCGCGAGCTGCCCGCCTTCGTGTCACCGGCCGGCGACGAGCTGGCCATGCAGGCGTTCGTGCTGGGCGCGGCGGCCAACCAGGACCCGGAAGAGGACGACTAGAACAGCTTGTCGAGTCGTCCCCGCCAGTCGGCGAGCACCGGACCCGGATCGGTGTCCAACACCCGCTCCAGCAGCGTGGCGTAGACGTCCCGGAAGTCGGTGGTGTATTTCAGGTCGCCGTCGTCGAGGTCGGTGAGGCTGGGCGCGTCCCCGTGCCAGCCGCCGCGCACCCCCGCGCCGAGCAGCAGCATGTCGGAGGCGGTGCCGTGGTCGGTGCCGTCCGAGGCGTTGGCCCGGACCCGGCGACCGAACTCGGAGTAGACAGCCACCACCACCTTCCGGCCCGCCTCGCTGCGACTCATCCGGTCGGCGAACCCGGTCAACGCCCGGTCCAGCTGACCCAGTAGGACGGCCTGCAACTGCTTCTCGTCGGCGTGCGTGTCGAAGCCGCCAAGCGACACCGAGAAGACCCGGGTGGACACTTCCGCCTCCACGCACTGCGCGACCAGGTCCAGCTGCGCGTCCAGCGGGGTTCGCGCCCCGCCGGTGGCCGTCGCCGGGGCCTGCTCACCGTCCGGGTCGTCCGCCTCCGTGGCTGCGGAGTCGCGTACCTGGCGGATCATCTCGTCCACCGACCGCAGGTCGGCGAAGCAGGCGGCGGCGCGGCCCCGGGCGGCCGACTCGCCCGCCTCGGCGGCGGCGAACGCGGTGAGCGTCTCCGCCGGCAGGCCCTTCGCGGCCTTGCGGTCGGTCACCGGCACGGCGGCGCCCGCGCTGTGCGCCCCGGCCAGCAGCGGCGGCAGCGCCGGCTCGAACGAGACCGCCAGCCTGGGGTCGCCGCCCGCCTGATCCAGCCAGCGGCCGAGCCAACCGGTGTTGCCGGGCCGGTCCGGTTGCGCCGTGTGCCAGATGTCCATCGACCGGAAGTGGCTGCGGTCCGGCTTCGGGTAGCCGATCCCACGCACGATCGCCAGTCCGCCACTCGACCAGCGCTGATGCAGCCCTTCCAGCGCCGGGTTGAGGGCGAAGTCGTCGTCCAGGCGCCGCACCTCGCCGTCGGGGTACGCCAGCTCGGGGCGGGCCGCCCGGTAGGCCGGGTCGCCGTACGGGATGACTGTGTTCAGGCCGTCGTTGCCGCCGTACAGGGTGACAAGCACCAGCGTCCGCGACTGCGGGTCCCGGTCTCCGGAGGTGTCCAGCAGGTCCCGCAGGCCGTACGCGCCGGCACCGGCGGCCAGCGCACCCGCGCCGACCACCCCGCTGGTGAGCAGGAACCTGCGTCGGGTCAGGGCGTCCATTTCTCGACTCCTCCGCTCAGCTGACTGTGTACTCGGGGCTGACCAGGCCGGCGGCCAGCAGTTTCCGTGGTTCGCCGGCCAGCGGTGTGAGGGCGGCCCGGGTGCGGGCGCCCCAGCCGTCGACGACAAGCAGTCGGGCCAGGGCATCCGGCCGGCCGGCGGCGGGCGCGGCGCTCAGCCGGGCCAGCACCGCCGGGGTGGCCGCGGCGGCCAGCATCCCGGCCATCCGGAGCCGGGCCTGCAACGACGAGGTGGTCAGCCACGCGGCGCCGGCCGGCCAGCCGCCCACGCTGGGCGGTCGCAGCGGCACCTGGTCCAGCGCGTTCAGGCCGGACAGCAGTTGCTTGCGCTGCTGCTCCGGCAGCGCGGACGGCCGGACGCCGAGCTGTCGCAGCGCGCCGACCAGCCACTCCACCGGCTGCTTCACGAGGGTGCCCCGGGTCTGGGCGAAGGCCGGCGACGAGAACATCGTGCGCAGGGTCGCGACGGTGTCCCCGCCGGCCAGGCCGTCCGGCGCCGGGACGTCGGTGCCCGCGTAGCGGAACCAGAGCCGCCCGGCCACGAACGTCGCCGCCGCCGGTTGGGCGGCCAGCAGTCCGGCGTACGCCTCGGCGTCGAAGCGGCCGGTCTGCCCCAGGATCGTCTTCTCCCCGGGGTCGTGCCGCTTGGCCTCGAAGCGGGCGACGCCGGTGCGCCGGTCCACCGTCCAGCCGGTCAACGCCCGCGCGCCGGCCTTCACGTCGGCCTCCGTGTACGCGCCGATGCCGAGGGTGAACAGCTCCATCAGCTCGCGCGCCAGGTTCTCGTTCGGCGCCTTGCGGGTGTTCTTCTGCCCGTCCAGCCAGATGATCAGAGCCGGGTCGTGCACCATCGCGGCGACAAGCGGGGCCAGCGGCCCGCGCCCGTGGCGGCGCAGGGTCTCCAACTGGCTCAGCATCACCCGCGCCGACTTGACCTTCTGCGCGCTTGTCGCCCAGTGCCCGTGCCAGAAGAAGAGCAGCTTCTCGGTCAGCCCGTCCTCGGCGGCGACCATCCGGTCCAGCCACCAGAGGGTCACCTGCTGGAGCTGCTCCTTGCGCTGGGCATTGGCCTTCTGCCTCTGCTCGCGGGTGGACTCCTTGGTCAGCCCGGCGTACGGGTCGGCTTGCAGCGTCGGCGGCGGGGTGGCCGCCGCGCCCCGGTCGGCCCGAGCCGGGGCGAGCAGCTTGTCCAGGGTCGCCGCCGGCCCGGCCCGCTCGGCCGCGTCCACCTCGTCGGCGGTCGGCCCGAAGGTCGCCCGACGCAGCAGGTGTGCCACCGCTTCACGATCGCTCATGCGGTCCGACGCTAGGCGGCCCGCGTACGAGGACGGTAAGGGCGGGGTGCGAATCGCGTTCAGTGTCCCTCGAAGACCGGTTTCTGCTTGGCGACGAACGCGAGGGTGGCAGCCCGGTGGTCGGCGGTGGCGCCGCAGATCGCCTGGGCCTGCGCCTCGGCCGAGAGGGCGTCGGCGAGGGTGCCGGCGTCGGCGATGGAGAGCTGCCGTTTGATGGCCCCGTACGCCACGGTGGGGCCGGCGGCGAGCCTGCTGGCCAGTTCCTGCGCGACCGGCAGCACCTGCTCGTCGTCGTCCGTCAGCCGGGTGATCAGCCCCAGCCGGCAGGCCTCCTCGGCGCGGACCGGCTCGGCGAGCATCAGCAGCTCCACGGCCTTGGCGTGACCGACCAGCCGGGGCAGCGTCCAGGAGGCGCCGGTGTCGGCGGCCAGTCCGACCTTCGCGAAGGCCATCAGGAAGCTGGTGCTCGGGCCACCGATCCGGATGTCGGCGAGGAAGGCCAGCGACGCGCCCGCCCCGGCGGCCATCCCCCGGACCGCGGCCACCACCGGTTTGGGCAGGTTGGCCAACCGGGCGGCGATCGGGTTGTAGTGCGCCCGCACGGTGTCCAGCGGCGGGCCGGAGGAGTTGCCGAGGGTGGCCACGTGCTCGCGCAGGTCCTGCCCGGCGCTGAACGCCCCACCGGCCCCGGCCAGCACGACCGCCCGGCAGGACCGGTCGGTCTCCAGCTCGGCAAGCGTGTCCCGCAGGGCCTCCTTGAGAGCCAGGTCGAGCGCGTTCATCGCCTGCGGCCGGTTCAGGGTGAGGGTGACGACGGCGTCGGTCCGGTCGACGAGCAACGGCTCGGTCACGTGTCTAACGACCCTTCTGTCGAACGATGCGGTTCCCGGCGTCGAGGCACTGCTCGACGTACCGGTCGGCGGCCGGACGCAGGCGAGCCGCGTGCCGGTCGAAGAAGCTGGCTGCGGCCGTGCCGGGCCAGCGCTCGGGGAGCAGCGCCGGGGGCAGCTGCGGGTCCCGGAACAGGAAGGTACGCCACGCGTGCACGAGCCGGAACCGGGCGGCGTACGCCTCCTCGTCGGTGCTGCGGACGGTGACCGCGCCGAGCAGCGGGCGCTGGTCGGCGACGAATCGCTCGTACGCGCGGCCGATCTCGGCCAGGTCCCAGGCTCGGCGGACGACGCCCATCGCGCCGGGGGTGCCGGAGAAGTGCGAGGCCGTGAACCGCTCGAACCGGATGCCGGCCTCGGCCAGCAGCAGGTCGACGTCCTCGGCGGGCCGGGTGGCCACCCAGGTCTGCTCGTCGAGGGTGCCGTAGCCGAGGAAGCTGAGGGTGGCGGCGAGTCGCTGCCGGTCCCGTCGGGAACCCGGCGCCTCGAGCACGAGCAGGTCGAACCGCCCGTCCCAGGTGACCCGCCCGGTCCGGTAGATCCGGGCCGCCGCCTCGTCCAGTCGGCGAGCGGCTTTTGGTGTGATCGAATATCCCGGTCCGGAGGCCAGCCGGAGCGGGTCGAGCCAGCCTTGACGCACCATCCGGGACACGGCGGTGCGAACGGCTGGCGGTGCGATTCCCAGCGGCGCCAGTAGCTTGACCAGGGCGGCGACCGGTGCGCGGCCGCCTCTCGGTCGGAGGTGGTCGCCGTACAGGTCGAAGAGTGCCGACCGTGCCTGCATGACCGCACATTGTGACAGGCCTTCTCAAGATAAGCTAGATGCTGTTACATCAATGCTGCTCCGGTTTGGGTCCGGCGGTGTTCATCAGGGAAAATCGTCTGTCGACACCCCCGCGACAGTTGCGGGTGGTCGTGACGAAGTGGCTGTGGGGCAACCCACCGACCCTGGTGTAGGTCTGAGGGGAGACAACATGGCGGCGATGAAGCCGCGGACGGGCGACGGTCCGCTGGAAGTCACCAAGGAGGGTCGGGGCATCGTCATGCGGGTCCCGCTGGAGGGCGGTGGCCGGCTCGTCGTCGAGATGACTCCCGACGAGGCCAACGCGCTCGGTGACGCGTTGAAGGCAGCCGCCGGCTGAGTGAGAAACGACCCGGACGGCGTACGTCGTCCGGAGCGTTTCCTGGGCCCTGAGCCACCGGGATCGCCGGTGGCTCAGGGTCTTCATCGGTGTGGGCGGGCGATGGCCCGCTCCCACCCTGCGACGTTTCCTGGAGGTGCGGTTCCGCGTGCTCGCCATCCGTCCGCTCGCCGAGTCCGAGCGGCTCGAAGTCCTCGTCCTGCCGGTCCGCCCCGCCGAGTCGGCGATGGAGGGCGACGCCTCGGCCGAGCTCGTGCCGACCGCCGTGGCGCTCCCGGACGGCACCGCCGAGGAGGCTGCCGCGCTGGTGCCGGTCGCCCGACTGAGCGGTCGACCCGGCGAGATCCGTACCCATCTGCGTCCCGGGCGCGGCCCTGGCCGGCTGATGCTGCTCGGCATCGGCGACGGCGGGGAGTCGGCCTGGCGGGACGCCGGCGCGGCTCTGGCCCGCGCCGCAGCAGATGAGACGCACATCACTATCGCGCTGCCCGGCGAGGTGACTCCGGCCGCGGTCCGCGGACTGGCCGAGGGGTTGCTGCTCGCCTCGTACCGGTTCCGGATGACCGACGCCGACGACCCACCCGCGCTCGACGGCGTCGACCTGCTGGTCGCCGACCCGGCCGCTCACGAGAGCACCCTCGCCACGGCGCGGACCACCGCCACGATGACCCGCCTCGCCCGTGACCTGACCAACACCCCCTCCTCGGTGAAGACCCCCCAGTGGTTCGCCGACCAGGTGACCTCCGCCGCCGCCGATCTGCCGGACCTCCGCCTGACGGTGCGTGGCCCGGCCCAGCTGGCCGCCGAGGGCTTCGGTGGGATCCTCGCCGTGGGCGGCGGTTCGGCAAGTGGCCCGCGGCTGGTCGAGATGGACTGGCATCCCGCGAACGCGCGCACCCACGTGGTGCTGATCGGCAAGGGCATCACCTTCGACACCGGCGGCCTCTCGATCAAACCGGTGCCGGCGATGAAGCTGATGCGCAAGGACATGGCCGGCGCGGCGGCAGTCGTCGCCGCCACCCTCGGCGCGGCCGCGCTGCGCCTGCCGGTCCGCATCACCACGCTGGCCCCGCTCGCCGAGAACATGGTCAGCGGCTCGGCGTTCCGCCCCGGCGACGTGATCCGGCACTACGGCGGGACGACAAGCGAGACGACAAACTCCGACGCCGAGGGCCGCCTCGTCCTCGCCGACGCGCTGGCGTACGCGGTGCGGCAGCTCAAGCCCGATCTGCTGATCGACCTGGCCACCCTCACCGGTGCCAACGCCGTGGCGCTGGGCAAGCGCACCGCCGCCCTCTACAGCGAGAACGACGACCTGGCCGCCGACCTGCTGGCCGCGATCGCGGCGGCCGGCGAGGCGGCCTGGCGGCTGCCGCTGCACACCGACTACGTGGAATACCTGGGCAGCGAGATCGCCGACCTCTTCAGCGCGCCCGCCCAGGGCGCCGGTTCGGTGGTGGCCGCGCTCTACCTGCGTGAGTTCACCGGCGAGCTCCGGGACCGCTGGCTGCACCTGGACATGTCCGCCCCGTCCTGGGCGGACGGCGACCAGGCCGAACTCACCCGCGGCGCGACGGGCTGGGGCGTCCGCTCGCTGCTGCGCTGGCTCGCCAGCATCGACTGACGGTCAGCACTTCACGGCGGCGAGGACCCCGTGCCCGACCGGGAGCAGCGCGGGAATCCAGTGCTCCGACTCCCGGACCGCCTTGATCGTCTCGCGGACCGTCACCGTCTCCGCGTCCCTGGCCGCCGGGTCAGCGATCCGACCGTGCGCCAGCATGCCGTTGAGCGCGAGCACGCCGCCCGGGCGCAGCAGCCGCAGCGCCGCTTCCACGCAGGCGTGGAACCCGGTCGCCTCGGCGTCGACGAAGACCAGGTCGTACGCCCCGTCGGCGAGCCGCGGGAGCACGTCCAGCGCACGACCGGTGATGATCCGGGTGCGGCCTGCGGCGAAGCCGGCCTCGCTGAAGATCCGGCGCGCGATCCGCTGGTGCTCCACCTCCACGTCGATGGTGGTGAGCACGCCGTCGACGCGCATGCCACGCAGCAGCCAGACACCGCTCACGCCCGTGCCGGTGCCGATCTCCACCACCGCGCGGGCGTTACCGGCCGCGGCCAACAGCCGCAGCGCCGCCCCCGCTCCAGGTGTGACCGCGTCGAGGCCCACCTCGTGGGCCAGGCTGCGGGCGGTGCGTAGGACGAGATCCTCGGTCACGTACGACTCGGCGAACTGCTGAGCCTGGGTCGTCGAACCGCCGGAACCGGCGACCGTGGCGATGGGGCACCTCCGGGCGGTGCGTGGTGCGGGGGCGGGTTGGCACTGTGAGCGTAGAGGCGACCGGCGGGAGGCGCAGCCGCGCCTCCGCCCCCTCGCGATCACCGGAGGCAACCGCTGACTCCACCGCGCGCATCCGTGCAATCCTGGAAGCGGTATTCCGTCAGCCTCGACCGCGTCGAACCGTGGCCGGGCGAAGCCGGCGCGGAATCCGGGGACGGACTGGGAGGCACCGACGTGACCGACGGCTGGGATTGGCGGCGGGGCGGTGAGACTCCGGCTGCGGCGCGCCCGCCCGGGGCAGGGGTCCCGCCGGTGGGGCCGCCGACCACGCCGGGGAGCGACACCGCGCCCGCGGCCGGTGCGTCGCCCTGGTGGTCCGACGCGCTCGGCGATCCGTGGCGCGACCCGGCGACACCCGCCGCGGTGGTGGTGCCCGGGGCGGTGGTGGCGGGGACCGAACCCGAGCCGGTCACCGACCCGGACGCGCCGGGCCGACCGACGCTGCGCCATCTGCTGCTCATTCCGGTGATCACCGCGCTGCTCGCGGGCACGCTGGGTGGCGCGTTGGGTTACGCCTTCGCGGTACGCGGCGGCGCAGCCGCCGGCACGGTGCTCGGTGCGCCTGTCGCGGACCCGCCGGCGCTGGCCCAGCGCAAGCCGGAGTCTCTGGCCGGAGTCGCCGAACGTGTCCTGCCCAGCGTGGTCACCGTCCGGGTGAGCAGCCTCGGCGGGACCAGCGAGGGTTCCGGCTTCATCGCCAGCGCCGACGGTCACGTGATCACCAACGATCACGTGGTGGCCGGCAGCAGCGGCAAGGCGTCGGTGATCTTCAACGACGGCACCTCCGCTCCGGCGACAGTCGTCGGTCAGGACCCGGAGTCCGACATCGCGGTGATCAAGGTGAACCGGACGGGGCTGCGACCAGTGGAGTTCGGCGACTCCGACGCGCTTGCCGTCGGCGACCCGGTGCTCGCCGTCGGCTCACCCCTGTCGCTTGCCAATACAGTCACCGCCGGCATCGTGAGCGCCCTGGACCGGACGATGCAGGCCGGCGAGCCGGGTGGCCCGGTGCGCTACTACGCGGCCATCCAGACCGACGCCGCGGTCAACCACGGCAACTCGGGCGGTCCACTTGTCGACGGCGCCGGACGGGTGGTCGGCGTCAACTCCACGATCAAGTCGCTGGTGGCCGAGGGGCAGGAGGCCGGCAACATCGGGCTCGCCTTCGCCATCCCGATCAACCAGGCCAAGCGCGTCACCCAGGACATCATCGGCACCGGCAAGGCCCGTCGTACGGTCATCGGCGCCCAGGTGGGTGGGCCGGGCGCGGGCGCCAACGGCGGCGTACGGCTGGCAGCCGTGGAGCCCTCCGGGCCGGCGGCCGGGGCCGGGCTGAAGGTCGGCGACGTGATCCTGAAGCTCAACGGCCGGCCGATGACCGAGCCGACCGACCTGATCGCCCTGGTCCGCAAGTTCGCCCCGGGTTCGGTGGTGACCGTCGAGTTCAGGCGGGGGTCCACTCGGCAGAACACGTCGGTGACCCTCGCCGCGGATGCCAAGTGAACAGCGGGTCACCCCCTGCCGGAAAGCCGTCCGACGTGCGTAGTCTTGCTGCTGACGCCGAGAGGAGGCCCGCGGGATGTTCGAGAACCTGAACATGTGGGAAGTCGGGGCGCTGCTGCTCCTGGCGCTGTTGATCTTTGGTGATCGGCTGCCTGCCGTGATCAACGACGGCCTGCGGATGGTGCGCAATCTGCGCAACATGGCCCGCAACGCCACCGGCGACCTCAGTCGCGAGCTGGGCACCGACATCCAGCTCGAGGATCTGCACCCGAAGGCCTTCATCCGCAAGCACCTCCTCAGCGAGGAGGACGAGGCGGCGATCCGCAAGCCGATGCAGGGCGTCTACGACAACCTGCGCGCCGACGTCAGCGGAGTGCACAACGAGCTGAAGGACGTAGCAAACGCCGTGGACCCGCGGTCGAACGGCGCCCGGCCCAGCACGGCCACCGGCTCCGCGCCGGCGCCGGCTCCCCGGGCCAGCTACGACGACGCCACCTGACCGACCCGCGCCGCCCGGCTCGCCCCGGCCTGCGCCCCGCGCCGCCCTGGGCTCGCGTCCGCGGCCCTGGTCTCGTCCGGGCCCGTGCCCGTCCGGGCCCGTGCCCGTCCGGGACTGCCGTCTGCCTTGATCAACTCGGTTTCCAGGAAGTCGGCCTTTCAACCGGCGCGGGATACCCCGACTTCCTGAAACCCGAGTTGACCATGCCGTGCGACGCTGTGCCGGGCGGGCCGGGCCGGGCGAGGCTGTGCCGGCCGCGCCGCGCCGTGCCGGGCTGTGCCGGGCCTGTGCCGGGCTGTGCCGCGGCGGCCTGGCCGGGCCACCTCCTGACACGACTCAGCCCGCCGGCCAGGAACGGCCGACGGGCTGACGGTGTTCGGGGTGGTCAGCGCCCGGCGGGCTTGAGGCCGAGCGGCTTGCCGAGCAGCGACTCACGGCGCAGCGCCAGCCGGTCGGCGACCGCGCCGAGCGCCTGCGCGGCCGGGGACTCCGGCTCGGCCAGCACGATCGGGTTGCCGGCGTCGCCGGCCTCGCGGACCCGGGTGTCCAGCGGGATCTGACCGAGCAGCGGCACCTGTGCGCCGATGGTCCGGCTCAGCGACTCGGCGACGGCCGTGCCGCCGCCGGCGCCGAAGATCTCCATCCGGGAGCCGTCCGGCAGCTCCAGCCAGGACATGTTCTCGATGACGCCGACGACTCGCTGGTGGGTCTGCAGGGCGATCGCGCCCGCTCGTTCCGCCACCTCGGCGGCGGCGGTCTGCGGTGTGGTGACGATCAGGATCTCCGAGTTGGGCAGCAACTGGGCCAGTGAGATGGCCACGTCGCCGGTGCCCGGGGGCAGGTCGAGCAGGAGCACGTCCAGGTCGCCCCAGTAGACGTCGGCAAGGAACTGCTGCAACGCCCGGTGCAGCATCGGGCCGCGCCACACCACTGCCGCGTTGCCCGAGGTGAACATGCCGATCGAGATCACCTTCACGCCGTGCGACTGCGGCGGCATGATCATGTCTTCGACGCGTGTCGGTCGGGCCTCCGTGCCCAGCATCCGGGGCACCGAGTGGCCGTAGATGTCCGCGTCGACCACGCCCACGGAGAGCCCACGGGCGGCGAGCGCCGCCGCCAGGTTGACCGTCACGCTGGACTTGCCGACACCGCCCTTGCCGCTGGCCACCGCGTACACCCGGGTGCGCGAGCCGGGCTGGGCGAACGGGATGACCGGCTCCTCGCTGGCGCCACCGCCGCGCAGCTGCGACTGCAACGACTGCCGCTGCTCGGGGCTCATCACGCCAAAGTCGATCTCCACGCCGGCCACACCGGGCACCGCCGCCACGGCAGCGGTGATGTCCCCGCGCAGCTTGTCCTTGAGCGGGCAGCCGGCGACGGTGAGCAGCAGCTCGACCCGTACGACGCCGTCGGCGTCGATCGTGGCGGACCGGACCATGCCCAGCTCGGTGATGGGCCGGCGGATCTCCGGGTCGTTGACGGTGGCCAGGGCGGCCTGGATCGCGTCCTCGACGGTGCTCACGGGTGCTGACATGCCCGCAATGCTACGTCGCGGGGCATCCCCTCCGACCGCTGGCCGCGAGTGGTGTGAGCCAAACGATGACCCGTACCCGACCCGCTGATCAACGGTCGGGTCGGGCGTCGCGGGCGAAGTCCCCGTCCAGGTCGTCGCGCGGCTCGTCCAACCCCAGGCCGTCTGTCGCCCGCTGCGCGCGCCGCTCCTGTTGGCCGTCCTTCTCCTGCTGCCGGCGCTCCAGGCGTTGCCGGCGCTGCCCCGCCTCGTCGAGCTCCTCGGCCAGCCGGGTCAGCTCGGAACGGAGGAAGTCGCGGGTGGCCACCTCGCCGAGCGCGATCCGCAGCGCGGCGATCTCCCGTGCCAGGTACTCGGTGTCCGCCTTCTGGGCCGTGGCCCGCCGTCGGTCCTCCTCCAGCGCCAACCGGTCCCGGTCGGCCTGGCGATTCTGGGCCAGCAGGATCAGCGGCGCGGCGTAGCTGGCCTGCAACGACAACACAAGCGTGAGAAACGTGAAGGTGTACGGGTCGAAGCGCAGCTCGGCCGGCGCGAGAGTGTTCCAGCCGAACCAGATCGCGATCACCACGGTCATGACGACGATGAAGTTCGCGGTGCCCATGCCCCGGGCGATGCCCTCCGACCAGCGACCGAACGCCTCTGCGTCGAACCGGGGGAGCTTGATGCCCCGGGGCTCGCGGGGCTGGTCCAGCCGCTCCGTGCGGCGCTGCTCAGCCACCGTCGCCGTCCAGTACCGCGTCGGAGGTGCCCGGGGTGCCCAGGGCGTCCCGGTCTCGCCAGTCCCGGGGCAGCGAGTGGTCCAGCACGTCGTCGACAGTCACGGCGCCGACCAGCCGGTTGCTCCGGTCGATCACCGGCATGGCGACCAGGTCGTAGGTGGCCATCCGGCGGGTGATCTCCGGAAGTGGGGTGGTGGGACGCAGCGGGTCGATGTCGTTGACCACCACCTTGCCCAGCAGGTCGGCGGGTGGTTCCCGCAGCAACGCCTGGAAGTGCACCATGCCCAGGTAGCGGCCGGTCGGGGTGTTCTGCGGTGCCCTGGTCACGAAGACCTGCGCGGCGATGGCGGGGGAGAGCTGCGGCTCCCGGATCCGGGCCAGCGCCTCGGCGACTGTGGCGTCCGGCGGCAGGATGACCGGCTCCGACGTCATCACGCTGCCCGCCGTGCCCGGCGTGTACTTGAGCAGCTGCCGTACCGGGTCGGCCTCGTCCGGCTCCATCAGGTCGAGCAGCACGTCCTGCTCCGGCGGGGGCAGCTCGTTGAGCAGGTCCGCCGCGTCGTCCGGGTCCATCTCCTCCAGCACGTCCGCGGCCCGTTCCCGGTCCAGCGCGGCGAGGATCTCCACCTGGTCGTGCTCCGGCAGCTCGCTGAGCACGTCGGCCAGCCGCTCGTCGTTCAACGCCGCCGCGACCTCGTTGCGCCGCGAGTCGGGCAGGTCCTGCAGGGCGTTGGCCAGGTCGGCCGGGCGCATGTCCTCCAGGACGGCGAGCAGGTTCGCCGTACCCCGGTTGTCGGCGATGCCGCTGAGCCCACGGACCCGGTCCCACTCGACCTGGTGCAGGTGGCCGCGGCGGCTGAGCCGGCCGGTCTGCTCGCGGACCGCGACCCGGCTGAGCGACCACTCACCGCCGCGCGTGCACTCCATCGCGACGTCCACCACAGCGCCGGGCTGGCCGCCCGGTTCGAGCTGTACGCGCCGGTCCAGCAACTCCTGGAGCACCAGCAGTTCGTTCGGGCGCTTCTCGAAGCGGCGCAGGTTGAGGGTGCCGGAGCCGAGGACCACCGCGTCGGCGTCGATCGAGGTGATCCGGTTGATGGACAGGAAGATCCGTCGGCGCATCGGCATCTCGGCGACCAGACCCACCACCTCGGGGGGACGTTTGGTAGCCCGCAGCCGTCCCACGGCGTCACGGACCCGCCCCACCTGGTCGCCGTTCGGATCGAAGACGGCGACTCCGGCGAGACGGGCGATGTAGACCCGGGTCGGCGTGCTCACGGGCACCAGCCTAAGCGCCTAGTGTTTATCAACATGTCGACCTTGGCCTACGAGATCGTGGACGTCTTCACCGACCGCCCGTTCGCCGGCAACCCGCTGGCCGTGGTGTTCGGCGCGGAGGCGCTGGCCACGGAGCAGATGCAGGCGCTCGCACTGGAGTTCAACCTCTCCGAGACGGTGTTCGTGCTGCCACCGACCCAGGTGGGGGCCACCTACCGGGCCCGCATCTTCACGCCGGCCGAGGAGTTGCCGTTCGCCGGGCACCCGAGCGTCGGCGCGGCGGTCACCGCGAGTCGACGCGGGATGTTCGGTGTGGGGCAGGTCACCCAGGAGTGCGGGGCGGGTGTGCTGCCGATCGAGGTGACCGCGTCCGGGGCGACGCTCACCGGAGGCAGCCCCACCCTCGGTCCCGAGCTGGACCCGGAGCCGTTGCTGGAGATCGCCGGGCTGGTCGCGGACGACCATGACCAAGCCGGGCCCGCACCCCGCGTGGCCGGCTGCGGGCTGGAGTTCCCGTACCTGCCGGTCCGCCCGGAGGCGGTGGCCCGGGCGCGGGTGAACCCGGCGGCAGCGGAGCGGTACGGGGTGGCGCACCTGAGCGTCTTCTCCTGGGACGCCGGCACGCAAACCGCGCACGCTCGGGTCTTCGTGCCGGGCATCGGCGTCCCGGAGGACCCGGCGACCGGCTCGGCGGCGCTCGGGCTCGGGGTCTGGCTGGTGGCGACCGGCCTGTTGCCGGGGGAGGGGAAGGCCCACTACGCGGTGCGCCAGGGCATCGAGATGAATCGTCCGTCCGCGCTGGCCTGCACGGTGACCGCGGCGAACGGTGTGGCCGCCGGCGCGACGGTCGCCGGTCAGGTGATGCCGGTGGCCCGGGGCGAGATCGCCGTGCCCCCGTTCGTGGGCTGACTGACGGCGCCGATGCGGGAGAATGTCCGTGTGACGGACGAAGATGCCTCCGGTGGCACGCCGCTTGTCGACGAGGCGATGAAGAAGGCCGCGGTGGCCTGGGTCAGCGTGTCCGGCGGGCCCGCGCTCGCACTCTGGTGCGCCCCGCTGGAGGGCGCGCTCTTCGTGGTGAGCGGGCCGGGCGAGCAGGCCGCGCCGGGGCTGGCCGACGCGACCGAGGCGCAGGTCACCCTGCGCGGCGACCACGGAGGACGGATCGTCACCTGGCCGGCCGGGGTGACCCGACTGGCGCCGGGCACCGACGCGTGGGACACCACCGCGCCGCTGGTGGCGGCCAAGCGCCTGAACGCGCCCGGCCCGACCGCCGATCTGGTGTCCCGCTGGGCCGCCGAGGGTTGCGCGGTGAACCGACTCGCCCCGGCCGGCGAGCCGTTGACCGGCGCCGGCCTGCCGTCCGACGCGCAGGCCGAGCAGCCCCGGGAGACTCCGGCGGTCCGCGCCACCCGCAAGCCGTTCCGCCTGCACCGGGTCCGCCGCCGCTGACTCCCCGGCCCGCCGGCCCGCTGACTCTCCGGCCCGGCCCGGCCCGGCCCGGCCCGCTCCCCGGCTCTCCGGCCCGCTGGCCTGCTGGCCCGTTTGGTCGGCGCGGTCAGGTCGTTGGGCCGGCGACGCCCGAGCCGACGCCGAAGGTGCCCACGCCGACGGTTTCGACGGTGCCCACGAGGTCGAGCACCTCGCGCAGGTCGCCGAGCGTGCAGCCGCGCCATTCCCGGTCTGCGTTGAACACCATGTGCTCGGCCAGGTCCGGCGCGGCCAGCCGGACGGCGGTCAGCCCGGCGCGCTCGGCGCCGGTGAGTTCCTGGCTGCCGCCGTCGCCGACGTACAGGCACTCGTCCGGCGCGAGCCCCAGCCGACGGCACGCGGTCAGGTAGAGCGCCGCGTCCGGCTTGCACCGCCCCACCTGCACCGAGAAGACCTGGACGTCGAGCAGGGGCGCTACGGCGAGCTGCGGCAGGAAGGCCGGCAGTTCGTGCGTACAGTCGCTGATCACGCCGGTGCGCAGGCCGCGCTGGCGCAGCGCCGCGAGCACGGGCACCGCGTCGGCCCGCAGCCGCGTGTCCGCGCGGACCGCGCGGTGCCGGGACGCCACCGCCGCCCGCAGGGCACGGTCACTTGGGTGTACGCCGACCTGGGCACACACCCACCGCAGGGTCGCCTCCGCGTTGCCGAACCGGCCGCTGGCCCGCTCGTAGTAGGTGCGATTCAGCACCTCGGTAAGTGTTTCGGTGGGGCAGCCCAGCAGCTCGGCGGTGCCGAGGTGCGCGGCCCCGCGCTGCACCGAACGGGTGAGCGTGCCGAAGAAGTCGAACAGCACCGCCTGGTAGCTGGGCATGGCGAAGCGCCTCCGGCGGTCGGGGGTCGCCGACGCGGCCCGCGTGATCGTAACGGAGTGCTGACGGTCGGTGCTGTCCGTGATCGTGTGAGGATTGCTTCCCGTGCCCCCTGGAACATCCCGCCGTCCCCTCGATCCGCTGACCACCGGTGCGGTCGGCCTGGCCGTGGTCGCCGTGTCGTCGTCCGCGCCGCTGATCGCGTACGCCGCCGCCCCCGCGCTGGCCATTGCGTTCTGGCGCAACCTGCTCGCGGTCGCCGTGTTGGGTCCGTTCTCCCTGGCGCGGCGCCGGGCGGAGTTCCGCAGGTTGACAGTCGGCGTGGGTCGGCGGGAGGGCCTGTTCTGCGTCCTCTCCGGGGTCGCGCTGGCCGGGCACTTCGCGACCTGGGTACCGAGCGCCAAGCTCACCTCGGTCGCCGCGGCCACCGCGCTGGGCGCCACCCAGCCGGTCTGGCAGGGGCTGATCGCGCGTGCCCAGGGCCGTCGGCTGCCGCCGGTGGTGTGGATGGGCATCGTCGTGGCCGTCGGCGGAGCGGTGATCGCCACCGGCGCCGACGTGGGCATCTCCGGCCGGGCCGTCGTCGGCGACCTGCTGGCGGTGACCGGCGGCATGTTCGCCGCCGTCTACACCGCCTTCGGTGAACGGGCCCGGGCCAGCATCAGCACCACCACCTACACGACCATCTGCTACGGCATCTGCGCGCTGATCCTGCTTGTGGTCTGCCTGGTCGGCGGGGTACGGATGACAGGCTTCGACGGGCGTACCTGGCTGGCGATCCTGGCCCTGGTGGCCGGCGCCCAACTGCTCGGGCACTCGATGTTCAACTACGCCCTGCAGAAGATCCCCGCCACCACGGTGAGCGTGCTGATCCTGCTGGAGGCCCCCGGCGCGGCCCTGCTCGGCTGGGCCTGGCTGGGTCAGCTGCCCCGCCCGTACGCGCTGCTGGGCATGGCGTTGCTCCTTGTCGGAGTCGTGGTGGTGGTGCTGGGCGCCGCCCGCGCCGGCCGCCGAGCGGCGCCACCGACCGCGCTGCCGGCCGATCCCGCTCCACTGGAGGGCTGACGGCTCTCACAGGTACGCCGCGAAGTGCTCCGCCACCAGATCGGTCAACTGGTCGCCGTGGAGGCTGCCGTCGACCCGAATCACCCGTACGCCCAGTCGCTCGGCCTGCACCACCGCGTCCGCCGCCACCAGTTCGTCGCGTGCCCACCGGTTGCGCAGTGCCCGCTCCGGGTCGCTGACCCCGGTGGTGACCGCGCGCGCCCGTGGCAGTCGGTCGATCTGGCGGGCGCGGAACTCGGCGGTCGGCACCAGCACCACCAACTGCCGCAACGACTCGACGACCGGTGCCACCAGTTCGGGGCGCAGTCCCCACCCCTCGGCCACGACCCGGCGGCCGGGCACCAGCGCACTCAGGTCGTCCAGGACCCAGGCGAAGCGGCGGGGGAAAGCGGCCAGCGTGTCGACCGCCATCCGTGCCGGGTCCGTGCGGACCCAGGTGGTTTCCGGATCGGGCCCGGCCGGCGGCTCACCCCGCCGGACTCGGTCGGCGATGCGTCGATCGTCGTGGCCGCGGGCGTCGTGGCGGTCATAGAGGTACGCGGTCAGTCCGTGCCGCAGGGCCAGTTTCACGGCGACTGTGGACTTGCCGGCCCACTGCCCACCACCGATCCAGAGGGCCCGGCGTGCGGTGGCCGTCGCATCGAATTCCATGCCTCGACCCTGACCGGCACACCCGTCAAGATCAAGTCTTGTTCTCGCCGTCACCACGTGATGAAGTGGAGAAAGGAGCAGCGCGGCCTGGGTCGGCGGACCGACCGGGCGGTCAGAGCTCGTGGACCTCGATGACCCGGGTGTTCGGGGCTGCCTCGCCGAGGGCGGCGCGCAGGTCGACTCGCTCTGGGTCGACGAGGAACGACTCGTAGCCGATCCGGTCGTCGAAGGTGATCACGTGTACCTCGGCTTGCCCGTCGGTGTCGCGCAGCCGTCGTTCCAGACGGCCGCCGTGGCGGCCGAGCAGGGCCAGCACGGTGTCCTCGTAGCGCTGCCCGGCGGCCTCGGCCCCGGCCGGATAATCGACGACGGCGACAAGAGTCAGCATGGCGGCCACGCTATCCATCGACGCCGACGGCCGTGGCGCTGGCTTCCCAGAGCCGGGCCGCGAGCTGCGGGTCGGCGGCCTTGCGGTACGGCCGACGCGGCCGGCGGTTGTAGTAGTACGCCCCGTCGATGAGCCGGGCCGGATCCTGGTTGGCCAGCCAGACCAGCGTCTCGGCGGCGCTCTCCGGGCTGCGGAACGGCAGCACCCGCATGCCGAAGGCGACCAGCCTGCTGTCGTTGGCGAACCGCGTCCGCACCACTCCCGGATGAAAGCTGTACGTGCGGATGCCCGGCCAGCGGCGGGCCGCCTCGGCGGTGAACAGGATGTTCGCCTGTTTGCTGCTGCCGTACGCGCCCATCGGCCGGTAACCGCGCAGCGGCTTGTTGAGGTCGTCCGGGTCGAGCGCTCCGAAGCGGTGCGCGCCCGAGGCGGTCACCACGATCCGGCCCACCCGGTCGGCGAGCATGTTGGTCAGCAGGAAGGGGGCCAGGTGGTTGGCCTGGATCGACAGTTCGAAGCCGTCGACGGTGGTGAGCGGTTGGAGCGCGATGGCCCCCGCGTTGTTGGCCAGCACGTCGATCCGGTCGTACGCGTCGCGCAGCCGCCCGGCGAGCCGACGCACGTCGTCGAGGACCGCGAAGTCGGCCCGGAACAGCTCGGGGCGCGCGCCGGAGGTCTCCCGTACCCGTTCCGCCGCGGCCTGGAGGCGGGCCGGGTCCCGCCCGACCAGCACCACCTCGTCACCACGGCACGCGAAGTTCACCGCGGCGGCCAGTCCGATGCCGGAGCTTGCTCCGGTAACCACCACGAGTCGACGCTCAGTGAGATCTTCCACAGGTCCATTCACCCCGGTCATGGCGCGAGGTTACCGTGACGTCACCACACCCTTTGGGATCGTTAAGTTTTCCTCGGAGCCAGGTGGCGTCGGCGTGCCTGCCGGCCGCTGGAAGGAGCACATCCATGGCCGCAGTCGGTCGTCCCCGCCGGTCCTGCCTCGCCGTGCCGGGTTCCAGCGTCAAGATGCTCGGCAAGGCGCAGGGCCTCCCCGCCGACCAGGTCTTCCTCGATCTGGAGGACGCCGTCGCCCCGCTGGCCAAGCCGGACGCGCGCAAGAACATCGTGGCCGCCCTCAACGACGGTGACTGGGCGGGCAAGACCCGGGTGGTCCGGGTCAACGACCTGACGACCCCGTGGACCTACCGGGACGTCATCGAGGTGGTCGAGGGCGCGGGGGCGAACCTCGACTGCATCATGCTGCCGAAGGTGCAGACCGCCGCCCAGGTGCAGTGGCTGGACCTGACGCTCACCCAGATCGAGAAGACGCTCGGTCTCGAGGTCGGCCGGATCGGCATCGAGGCCCAGATCGAGAACGCGGCCGGTCTGGTCAACGTGGACGCGATCGCGGCCGCCTCGCCCCGGGTGGAGACCATCATCTTCGGCCCGGCCGACTTCATGGCGTCGATCAACATGAGGTCGCTTGTGGTCGGCGGCCTGATCCCGGACTACCCGGGCGACCCGTACCACTACATCCTGATGCGGATCCTGATGGCGGCCCGGATGCACGACAAGCAGGCGATCGACGGCCCGTTCCTGCAGATCCGGGATGTGGACGCGTTCCGCGAGGTGGCCAAGCGTTCGGCGGCGCTGGGCTTCGACGGCAAGTGGGTGCTGCACCCGGGCCAGATCGACGCCGCCAACGAGGTCTACCAGCCGGCCCAGGCCGACTACGACCACGCAGAGCTGATCCTCGACGCGTACGAGCACTACACCTCGGAGGCCGGCGGCAAGCTCGGCGCGGTGATGCTCGGCGACGAGATGATCGACGAAGCGTCCCGCAAGATGGCGTTGGTGATCGCCGCCAAGGGCCGCGCCGCCGGGATGAGCCGTACCTCGTCGTTCACCCCGCCAGCCCAGTGACCGGTCACGCCGGGACGGCCGCCGCCGGCCGCGTCAGTAGCTGCTGTCGCTGCCGCTGTCGTTGCCGGTCGTGACCGCGAAGATGATCGCGGCGACGTAGAACGCGATCCCCAGCACCATCAGCGCGGTGACGATCCAGCCGACGATGATGCCGGCCTTCGCCATCCCCTCGCCGCCCTCGCCGCTGGCCCGGATCTGCTTCTGCGCCACGTGACCGAGGATCGCCCCGATCGGCCCGGTGATGCCGCAGGTGGTCAGGCCGGCAAGCGCCAGCACGAGCGCCGCGATGGCGAGCCCGTTGGTCTTCGGCGGCGGCGGGTAGCCGTAACCGGGCGGCGGCGGGTAGCCGGGCGGCGCGTAGGCCCCCGGCGGCAACTGCCCACCCGCGTACGGGTCGACAGGCGCGTACGGATTTCCGGGGCCGGGCTGGGTCGGTACCGGATGGCCGGCCACCAGGGTCGGGTCCGGCGGTGCGCTCGACGGCTGAGCCGACCAGGTGGGGTCGGTCCAATTGCCGGGGGGTGGGGGATTGGTCATGCGAACTCTCCGTCGGCTCGGGTGCGCCGTCAGAGTAGCCAGGGGTGACCAAACCCGATGCCCCCGCTCCCGGGTGCCGCGTTGCTCGGGCCGTTCGTAACGGGCAGGATCCCTGGCATGGCATTAGACGCGCGCGCCGCGGACCGTTCCGGCAGCCGACCGCGACGGGACGTGAGCCGCCCAGGTGTGGGCCGCCGTGGTCGGGCGGTCACACCGGCCGGCGCGGCCGGCCCCGACGACGAGCCGGTCGCACTCACCGACCCGGTGACCATGCGGCTCGACGGGCGGGTCGCCCTGGTGACAGGGGCCGGCAGCCCGGACGGCATCGGGTACGCGACCGCGCGGCGGCTCGCCGACCTGGGGGCGCGGGTGGCAATCGTCAGCACCACCCGGCGCATCCATGAGCGGGCAGGTGAGCTGGGGGTGACCGGGTTCGTCGCGGACCTGACCGACGAGTCCGAGGTCGGCGCGCTTGCCGATGCGGTCGCCGAGCAGTTGGGCGACGTCGAGGTGCTTGTCAACAACGCGGGTCTGGCGAGCCGGGCCAGTCAGGGGGTGCTGCGTCCCGTCGCTCAGCTGACCTACGACGAGTGGCGCGGCGAGATCGACCGCAACCTGTCCACCGCGTTCCTGTGCAGTCGCGCGTTCATCGGCGGCATGGCCGAGCGGGGCTGGGGGCGGATCGTCAACCTCGCGGCCACCGCCGGGCCGGTCAACGCCCTGCCCACCGAGGCCGCGTACGCCGCCGCCAAGGCCGGAGTCGTCGGGCTGACCCGCGCGCTGGCAATGGAGATGATCGCCGACGGGGTGACAGTGAACGCGGTGGCGCCGGGCACCATCTACACGGCGGCGTCCACCATGGCCGAGATCAAGCAGGGTCTGGGCACGCCTGTCGGTCGACCGGGCACCCCGGACGAGGTCGCGGCTGCCATCAGTTTCCTCTGCTCGCCGGCCGCCTCGTACATCACCGGTCAGATGCTTGTGGTGGACGGCGGCAACAGCGTCCGGGAGGCGCGCTTCCGGTGATCGGCCGTGCGGGTCAGTAGCCGCCGCTGTCGCCGTTGTTGCTGAAGATGACGAGCGCCAGCCAGCCGCAGCAGGCCAGCAGGGTCAGCGCCGTGAAGGCGTACCCGAGGATCAGCCCCCAGGTGGCGAGCTGGTCGCCGTCCTCGCCGCTGGTGCGGATCTGTCGCTTGGCCAGGTGGCCGAGGACGGCGCCGGCCGGGGGGAACACGAAGGCGAACACCAGCGCCAGGATCGCCAGCACGTTGGTGCCTCGACCGGGACCGGACGGCGGCGGGCCGTACTGGCCGTAGGGGCCCTGCGGCGGGTACGGCGGCTGCTGCCCCCAGTGCGCCGGCTGATGCGGTCTCTGCTGCTCGTAGGGCGACGGCTCGTCCGCAGGGGGGCCGTACGGGGAGCGTTCCGGCGGCCCGAACGACGACTGGTCCGGCGGCGGTGGGTACGGCGACTGGCCGGCCGGCGGCGGCGCGTACGGCGACTGGTCCCGGGGTGGCTCGTAGGGTGACGGTGGTGGCTCGTCAGACGGGGGGCCCGACGGTGGCGGGTAGCTCACGGCTGGCCTCCTACCGGTGCCGGAAAAGTCCCTCTCGCCGGACGCTACCCGCAGCGGTGAACCTTTTCACAGCTGTTGTGGGGACTGGTCACCTTGGCCGTGGCGCCCGGGAGGCCGATACTGACCGAGCGTTCAGTTACCCATGAGTAGTGCGCGGATCTCCGGAGGCTGAGATGGCCCGACTCGCCCAGACGCCCGGCCTGACCGATGTGCAGCGATCGATCCTGGAGACGGTCCGGGAGTTCGCCGACAAGGAGATCATCCCGCACGCCCAGCGGCTGGAGCACGCCGACGAGTACCCCACCGACATCCTCGACGGGATGCGCGAGATGGGGCTGTTCGGGCTCACCATCGACGAGGAGTACGGCGGGCTCGGCGAGTCGCTGCTCACGTACGCCCTCGTCGTGGAGCAGCTGTCCCGGGGCTGGATGTCGATCTCCGGCATCGTCAACACCCACTTCATCGTGGCGTACCTGATCTCCCAGCACGGCTCCGCCGAGCAGAAGGCCCGCCTGCTGCCGAGGATGGCCACCGGCGAGGTGCGCGGCGCGTTCTCGATGTCCGAGCCCGAGACCGGCTCCGACGTCTCGGCGATCAAGTCCCGGGCCGTCCGCGACGGCGACAACTACGTGCTCAACGGGCAGAAGATGTGGCTGACCAACGGGGCGTACTCCTCGGTGGTGGCCACCCTGGTCAAGACCGACACCGGCGCCGAGTCGGTGTACGGCAACATGAGCACCTTCCTGCTGGAGAAGGAGCCGGGCTTCGGCGAGACCGCCCCCGGCCTCACCATCCCCGGCAAGATCGAAAAAATGGGTTACAAGGGCGTCGAGACCACCGAGATGGTGCTCGACGGGGTGACCGTGCCCGACTCGGCCATCCTCGGCGGCGCCGACAGGGTGGGCCGTGGCTTCTACCAGATGATGGACGGCATCGAGGTGGGCCGCGTCAACGTGGCCGCCCGCGCCTGCGGCATCTCCATCCGCGCCTTCGAGCTGGCCGTCACGTACGCCCAGCAGCGCAAGACCTTCGGCCAGCCCTTGGCCAAGCATCAGGCGATCGCCTTCAAGCTCGCCGAGATGGGCACGAAGATCGAGGCCGCGCACGCCCTCATGGTCAACGCCGCACGCCTCAAGGACGCCGGCCAGCGCAACGACGTCGAGGCCGGAATGGCCAAGCTGCTCGCCTCCGAATACTGCGCCGAGGTCGTCCAGGAGGCGTTCCGCATCCACGGCGGCTACGGCTACTCCAAGGAGTACGAGATCGAGCGGCTGATGCGCGAGGCCCCGTTCCTGCTCATCGGGGAGGGCACCTCGGAGATCCAGAAGACCATCATCTCCCGCGGGCTGCTCAAGGAGTACAAGCTCTGAGCGACCCCTGCCGTGGCTCGTTGGCCAGGTCCTGCGGTCGGAACCGGTAGTCGTCGAGGGCGGCAATCAGACGATCCTCCGGCACCGCCGTGTCCCTGCCACCGACCACCGGCGCGGGCCGTAGCGACCGCCAGACCGCCGGCCGCAGCCGTACGCCATCCAGTCGGCCGTTGCGCCGGTGCGGGCTGACCCGGTCGATGTTCGTCCAGTCCAGAGCTGTGCGGCCGTGCCGGATCGCGCTGACGGTAAGCGCCAACCGGCCGGTGAACCGCGCCTCCTCATAGGCCGTCCGACCGGTCCAGACCGCGAACCCGACGACGAGCACCGGCCGGACAATGTCGACCCAGCGGCCGTGCGGAGGCAGGCTGGCGAGCAGGCACCCGCCGATGACGATCAACTGGATCGCCCCCGCCACCAGGTCGACCCACCCGGCGAGCGACCGACGTGCCACCAGGCCCGGTTCGACCGTGTCCAGGCCGGCGACACGCTCCCGCCAGCGCAGGTGGCCGTCCCGCCGTGGCCACCACCGCCCGCTCAGCAGTCGGGCGCCGATGGTCAGCCAGACCGTCAGACTCACGATGGCGGAGTCGATCGGAGGCACCAGCAGCAGCCCACCGGCGACCCCCGCCGTCACCGCCATCGCGGTCGCCAGAGCCGAGACCCGGCGCAACCAGAGCCCATCGCCAAGCGAAGGCACGCGACCGAGCCGCAGAAGGACCATGCCGCGAGGGTACGACCACCGGGGAACTAGGACAGGCGGGTCAGGTTGGCGGCGGCGCGCTCGACGATGAGGCAGCGGTCCTCGACATAGTCCATCCCGGCCTCCTCGGCGATCCGTCGCGCCTCGGCCGAGACGATGCCCAGTTGCAGCCAGACCGCGGGGGCACCGATCGCCGCCGCGTCCCGGACCACCTGCACGGCGTCGGCCGCCGGCCGGAACACGTCCACCAGATCCACCGGGTGCGGGATGTCGGCAAGCGTCGGGTACGCCCGCTCGCCGAACAGTTCGTCGACGGTCGGGTTGACCGGGATGATCCGCCAGCCGTACTGCTGCATCTGCAACGGCACACCGTGCGCGGCCTTGCGCGGGTCGCGCGACGCGCCCACGACGGCGATGACTGCGGAGTCGGCGAGGATCTGCTGAGCGGTACGCACCCGCCGACTGTAACGCCGCCGTTCGCTCAGAGCAGGGTCAGCTGCTCGGCGGCCGGCGGGGGCGGCGGCTCGGGCAGGCGACGGTTGTCGCCCACCTCACCCCGGTGCAGCCCGTGGCGGCGGGCGGCGATCCGCACCCGCGCGGTCAGCTCCCGCTGGTACGCCTGCGGGGCGTACGCGCCTGCCCGGTAGAGCTCGCGGTAGCGGGGCACGAGGTGCGGATGGTCCTGGGCGAGCCACTGCGCGTACCACTCCCGGGCACCGGGGCGCAGGTGCAGCGCCAGCGGCGTCACGCTTGTCGCCCCGGCGGCCGCGATTGCCGCCACCGTCGCGTCGATCGACTCGTCGCCGTCGCTCAGCCCGGGCAGGATCGGCGCCATCAGCACCCCGACCTCGAAGCCGGCGTCGGTGAGCCGGCGGACCGCGTCCAGCCGGCGGCTCGGATGCGGCGTGCCCGGCTCGACGCCACGCCAGAGCTGTTCGTCGACGAAGCCCACCGAGTAGGAGATGCCGACCCGGGTCACCTCGGCGGCCTCGCGCAGCAGGGGCAGGTCGCGCAGGATCAGCGTGCCCTTGGTGAGGATGGAGAACGGGTTGGCGAAGTCGCGCAGCGCGGCGATGATCTGGGGCATGAGCCGGTAACGGCCCTCGGCCCGCTGGTAGCAGTCCACGTTGGTGCCCATCGCCACGTGCGCGCCCCGCCACTTCGGCGCGGCCAACTCCCGGCGGACCAGCTCACCCGCGTTGACCTTGACGATCACCTGCCGGTCGAAATCGGCGCCGGCATCGAGATCGAGATAGGTGTGCGTGTTACGGGCAAAGCAGTTGTGGCTCACCACTCCGTTGGCGATGAAGTCGCCGGTGCCGGTGGTGATGTCCCACAGGGGTAGCTCCAGCCCGAGCGGTTGGATGCCCACCACCTTGAGTGCGCTCTGATTCTTCAGTGCGGCGCCCTCGATCGACCGCTTGCGGGTGATGGCCGGGTCGGTCAGGTGAAAGAACCGGAGCCGGGCTGCCAGGCCGCCGGTCACCCTGACGGTCCGCACACGGTTAGGTAGGCCGGGATCTTCTTGTACGCAGGCGAACCCGAAGTGCCGTAGCGCTGCCGTCGTCTGGTCGAGGATGGCGTCGTCGCTGTTGCTGATGCGCAGGATGCCTTTGCTGCAACTGCCCTCCGCGTCGAAGATGCCGGCCAGGAAGCCGAGTCGCCACTCGTCGCTGGGGCTGACCGGCCATTGGATCAGTTCGGTGATCCTCTCAATGTCCCGCCCTTTGGAGGTGCGGATGGCAGACAGGGCTCGGCGACTGCCGCTCGCCGGAGAGAAGGAGAAGCGCGTGGTTTCGATGCCTTCCTGGGCAAGATATCGCTCACTCCGACTCAATGCCTCGTCGTCGATCAGCGCCAGACGAAACCGGTGCACGACCCCATAGGCGTACGAGAAGGTGCCCAGATGCGCGTCCCCGCGGATCATGCCGCAGAGGTAACCCCGCCGGTAGTCGGGTGACTCCTTGGGCCCGGTCGCGAACCCGCCCGTACCGATCAGGCGGTTGTTGGTGGTCAGGTAGGGGCGTTGGCCAACGCCCTGCATGGCCCCGGTGACGTACTTCCAGCCACGATCCGAAAGGAACCGGTGGTCCCCACTGGTGACGAGCGTGGTGCCGTCCGCAAGTGCGACTCGGTACGCAGGCTTCACGGTGGACCACTTGTCGAGCACCGTGGTGACGACGTAGCGCCGGTAGGCGCCGCGTCGTTCCGTTCCGTAGATCCGGTCGCCCGGCTCCAATTCGCTGATCGGTTTGGTGCGACCGTCAGCCATCAGGATCGGGGTGTCTGCACCCAGGCAGTACACACACGCATGGGAGCAGCCCCGGTACGGGTTGATGGTCCACTCGAAGGGGACGCGGGACTGGCCGGGCACCCGGTTGAGGATGGATTTGGCCTGCACCTCGTAGAAGGTCATCCCGGCGAACTCGGGGGTGTCGAAGGTGCGCACGACGGCGCCGGGCAGCGCCAGCGGCAGGGGTGGCGTCGCTGGCGCTGCCCGCTCGGGGTCTCCCTCAGCCGGGGGAGCGGTGAGGTTGTCCCAGCGCATGGCCACTATTCGAACACGTGTACGAGGTGCGCGCAAGTGACGCGCCGGACACCGGAGCCCAAGGGGCGGTCGCGCGGGGGAGGATGGACACCATGGAGAGGTCGACCTTCGTCTACGACGGGGACTGCGCGTTCTGCACGAGCTGCGCGGAGTTCATCGAGCGCCGCATCCCCACCGCCGCCCGGGTGGTGCCCTGGCAGTTCGCCGACCTGGACGCGCTCGGTCTCACGGCCGCGCAGTGCGAGGAGGCCGTGCAGTGGGTCGGCGCGGACGGCTCACGCGCCGCCGGGCCGGACGCCATCGCGAAGCTGCTCGCCGCGAGTGGTCCGCTCTGGCGGGTCGCCGGGGCCGGGCTGCGGTTCCCGCCGGCGCGCGCGGTGGCCTGGCCCGCGTACCGCTGGGTGGCGCGCAACCGGCACCGACTCCCCGGTGGTACGGCGGCGTGCTCCCTGCCGCAGGAGGCCCGGGACCGGCTCTACGGGCCGGCCGGCCGCCCGAGCACCGGGGCCTGATCGTCGAGCGGCGTCGGCTTCGTGCCGGCGCCGACCCGCTCCTGATCTGGTGGCGTCGCCGCGGTGTCGACGTCCGTCGAGGTCGATCCTGAGGTGTCGCGGCCGGCGAGCCGGCGGGCCCAGACCAGCGGGCGGACCCGCTCCAGCGGCAGGAAGCTCGTCATCGCGGCGAGGTGCGGCGCGAACGAGATCGTGATGGTCGCGATTGTCACCACGTGGAACGAGTAGAAGAAGCCGACCATGGCCAGTCGCCAGCGGGCCGGCAGCAGGAACACCACGGGGCTGAACAGTTCGAAGGCCACGATGCCGAACTGGGCCACGATCAGCAGGTACGGCACCTGGGCGATCAGGTCCGCCAGGTCGGTGCCGCGTCGGATGATGGCCCGCGCCAGCACCGAGCCGGTCAGCCAGTCCGGGCCGCCGAAGCGCAGCTTGGCCCAGGCCGCCAGGAAGTACGTGCAGATCACCGCGATCTGGGTGACCCGAAGTGCCCAGCCACCGGCCTCGGTGCGGGTGGTGTCGCCGTGGCGCGCCCGGCCGGCGGTGGGCAGCACGGCCAGTGCGACGAGCAGCCCGAACCGGTCGTGGTCGACCTTTCCGTAGCTCATCGCGATGATCATCCACTCGAGGTAGAGCGCACAGACCGACCAGCCGAGCAGTCTGGGCGCCCGGCCGCTCGCGGCGAGCAGGGCGAGCAGCAGCAGCGCCCAGAAGATCACCGCCACGGCCGTGGGGGTCGGCGTCGGCAGTGGGAGCAGGCGGCCGATCAGCAGAGGCTGGTACAGCTCGCCGGGCACGCTGGCCCTGGTGCGTACCCACGGGGTGAAGACCACCAGGTCGGCGGCGACGAAGAGGTAGATCAGGGTGCGGAAGGCGGCGATCCGGCCGCGCGGCACCGCCTCGGTCAGCCAGCCGCTCATCGGGCCACCTGCCAGCGGACCACTGTCTCGTCGGTGTGCTTTCCGGTGGGCCGGCCGGCGCGGATGCCGTGCCAGCGGATGACGATGCGAACCTCGACAAGCGCCGGGGCGTCCGGGTGGCGTTCGGCGTACGCGTCGGCGACCTCGGCGAGCAACGTCGGGTCGGCGGCGTACCGGTCCTGCTGGCCCTCGATCTCGGCGCGGCGGATGCCTGTCGCGTTCTGGTCGAGATCGACCACGGCACCGGTGCTGTTCACCCCCTCCACGCGCGTGTCCGGAGCGGGTGCGTTCGGCGGGTTCGAGGTGGCGTACATCCGGAACGGGCCGAACGGGAAGTCGTCGTCGCTGCCCCAGAACGTGCCGAGCAGCAGCAGGACGAGACCGAGGGCTGTCGCGCCCAGCCGGGTCGCGCGCCCGCGGGTGGTGAGGGTCTCCATCGGGTGGTGACGATACGGGATGTACCGGCCGCGCCGGGTCCCACCGACGGTCAGTTCCGCCTGCCCAGGTCGGTGATCATGCGCGGGTGCCCGGGTACGACGAAGGGCCGGACCCGAACCGGGCCCGGCCCTCGCGCGCCGTCGCGGGGACGGCTCAGTGGTTGTGCTCGGCCAGCTGCTTGCGGACGTCGTCCATGTCCAGCGCCTCGACCTGCTCGATCAGGTTCTCCAGCGCGGACTCGGGAAGCGCGCCCGGCTGGGCGAAGACGATGACGCCGTCGCGGATCGCCATGATCGTCGGGATCGACCGGATGTCGAACTTCGCGCCCAGCTCCTGCTGAGCCTCGGTGTCGACCTTGCCGAAGACGATGTTCTGGTGCTTCTCCGAGGAGCGCTCGTAGACCGGGGCGAACCGCTTGCACGGACCACACCAGTCGGCCCAGAAATCGACCAGGACGATGCCGTCGTTGCCGGTCACCTCGTCGAAGTTCGCCGAGGTCAGCTCAACGGTTGCCATTGCACTCTCCGATCACCGCGGTTTGTCTGCGTCCCGTAGAACCAGGGCTGACCGTATCGAATTCCCGGGTCGTCCAGCGCGAAACGTGCGCCGGGCTGCCCGGGGCCCTCGGCGGTCATCGAAGAGTGTCAGTTCACACCGTCCTGCGGAACGCAAGTGCATGACGCACTTGCGTGACCTGCGGTGATGGGAGCGGTTCCAGGGAGATCCACCCAGTCAAGCGCTACGAATCGGTAACTTGAGCCCTGACGAGGCGGTATCCGGCCTGCGGAGATCGCTGATCAACCCGCGCTTCGTCACGGAGAGTATTGTTACAAAAAGATAAATGTGAGCTCGATCTCTGTTGAACCCATGCCGCCGTAGGGCAGAATTCCTCACATCAGAGCGTGGGCGGCGGGTGCCGGGGAGGGCCCCGCCGCTCATTGCGTCTCCCCTCGGGTGAGTGACCGGTGTGACATTTCCGCCGAGGCCGCGCCCCGACCGTTGCCTTAACCATCGATAAGGCATGCTGTGCCGAACTTCATCGCCGCCCGTCGAAGGGACCAGGATGCAGTTCGGCCGCTACTACGAGGAGTTCGAGGTCGGCGCGGTCTACCGGCACTGGCCGGGCAAGACCGTCACCGAGTACGACGACCACCTCTTCTGCCTGCTCACCATGAACCACCACCCGCTGCACCTGGACGCGCACTACGCCGCGACGGCCAGCCAGTTCAAGCGCAACGTCGTGGTCGGCAACTACATCTACTCCCTGCTGCTCGGCATGTCGGTGCCCGACGTCAGCGGCAAGGCCATCGCCAACCTGGAGGTCGAGTCGCTGCGGCACGTGGCGCCCACCTTCCACGGCGACACCATCTACGGCGAGACGACAGTGCTGGACAAGCGGGAGTCCGGCTCCAAGCCCGACCGGGGCGTGGTCTCGGTGGAAACCCGCGGCTACAACCAGGACGGCACCATGGTCTGCGTCTTCCGCCGCAAGGTCATGGTCCCCAAACAGGAGTACGCGGCAAGCGCCGTCGCCGAGGGAGTGGACCCGGAGCGGCCCAGCTTCCCCGACCCGCGCTGAGGCTCCCCGGCCTCCGCCGCCCGCCACCGGGCTTCCCCTTCCCCGCAGGAGGTTCTGCGGGGGAGGGGGTCGGTCACCCTTTCGGGGCTTATGCTGGCGCCGGAGGTTCCGATGAGCCACTCCGTCGCCGGAGAGCCGCCCTCTGCCGGCCGCCGCGCCGCACCCTTGACCACCGCCGTCTACTCCGCCGCCGAGTGGGACCTGCTCACCAGCCTCCCCGCTCGGGTGCTCGTGGCCGCCGCCGCGCCCGGCGCCGGCCGCCCGGAACGGGGTGTGCTGGCGGGCCTGGCCGGCCTGGACGCGGTGGCCGCCGGCCGGGGGTTCGACAGCGATCTGGTCCGTGCCGTCGTCGCCGCGATCTACGCCCGCCACGACGGTGCACCGGCACCCGCCGAGCGGCTCACCGACCTGGTGGACCTGCTGGTCGCCTGCCGGGCAGCGGTTCGGGTCCTGGCGCAACGGGCTGATCCCGCCGACTCGGCCGCGTACCGCCAATGGGTGCAGTCGGTCGCGGCCCGCGTCTGCCGGGCGGTGCCCGGCCCCGGCGGACGTCTGGCCAGCCCCGCCGACCGACGCTTCCTGGACCGGCTGGGTGACGCGCTCGGCCTGCGCTGAGGTCGGCGGGCCGCCGCAGCGGACGCCGCGACGGTCCGTACCCTCTGATGACCGTGACCGACGACCAGCTTGAGGTGGGCGTGGGCCCCTGGCCGGGGGACCCGCCCGAGGACCCGCGCTACGACAGGCAGTTGCTCGCCGAGGGAGACCGGCGCAACGTGGTCGACCGCTACCGCTACTGGCGGCACGAGGCGATCGTCGCCGACCTGGACCGGCACCGACACGGCTTCCACGTCGCCATCGAGAACTGGCAGCACGACTTCAACATCGGCACGGTGGTACGCAACGCCAACGCCTTCAACGCCGCCGAGGTGCACATCGTCGGACGGCGACGGTGGAACCGGCGCGGCGCGATGGTGACCGACCGATACCAGCACGTTCGTCACCACGAGACGATCGAGGAGTTCGTCGACTGGGCGGCGGGGCAGCGGCTGCCCGTGCTCGGCATCGACAACCTGCCCGGCTCCCGCCCGCTGGAGACCGGCACCCTGCCCCGGGACTGCGTGCTGCTCTTCGGCCAGGAGGGACCGGGCCTGTCCGAGCCCGCCCGCGCCGCCTGCGCTCAGCTCTACTCGATCGCCCAGTACGGCTCGACCCGGTCCATCAACGCGGGTGTGGCCAGCGGCATCGCCATGCACGCGTGGATCCGTACCCACGCCGGCCCGCCGCCGGACTGACCCTCGCCCCATCGGCCGAATCGGACGTTCCGGCTTGACGTGTCGGCGTTGCGGGGTGACGGTGGAGTTGTGAGTGTCGCGGTGAGTTGTCCGAGATGCGGGGGCCCGGTACGGGCGCCGGATCTGATGCACACCGAGTCGAGGTGCCTGCGCTGCGGTCCCGTGCCGCCGTTGCACGTGCCCGAACACATCGGAGCGGAGATCATCGCGAGCGTGGTGGAGCGGATCACCGCGGCCGAGGGTCCACCGGGGACGCCGCTGTGGTGCCCATGGCCGCTACCGCCCGGTTGGACCCTCACCGGAGTGGCGTACGCCGGTGACGACCGCACGGGGGTGCGGGCGACGGCGGTGGCCTGCGCGGGGCCCGCGCCGCTCGACGACGGGCCGGCGGATCTGGTCTTCGTGGCCGAGGAGCCGGGCGTCGGTCTGGGCACCCGACTCGCCGGTCTGGCCGGCCCTGATCCCGGACCGGAACTCGTCGACGCGCTGACCGACCCCGGTCCGGGGCACCCCGAGCACGTGGGGCAGGCCAGGATCCGGGTCGGCGGGCATCCGACTCCACTGTGGTTGGTTAATTCTCCGACGGATCGAAGCGCGTACGCCGGCGAGGCTCGGGGAATGTGGCTACATGCGATAGCCTGGCCGGCGAGCGCGGGTCATCTCCTCGCGGAAGAGGTCGTGTTACACGACCTGACCGAGTGGACTCCGCCCGAGCTCGTGTACGGCGCACCGTCTCCGTACCTGTCCGGGAGAGCTTGACACCTTCCGGTTTGACGGAGAACGGACGCAGATCTTCACTGTACGACACCACACTGATACTCTGGGTGCCGCTGCGGTAATGGGACCCGGCGCCGCGCGAGAGGATGGCCCGCCATGGTCAAGAAGGTCCTCACCTGGGCCGGAATCGCATTCTTGATCTTCTTCGTCGCCTATCGGCCAAACTCTGCGGCTGATGTGTTCAAGTCTCTGGGCGGCGGGATCATGGACATCGCCCAGGGGTTCGGCGACTTCTTCACCAGCCTCGTCGCCTAACCGGCGATGGGCAGCCCCTCCGGTCCACCCTTCGACCCGGACGATCCTGACCGGGAACGCCGCGAGCGCGACACCGAGCCGATCCCGCGGATCGGGCCGGATGACGGCCCGGGCTACGGAGCCGGTCCCGGCCTGTCCGATGGGCCGTCCCTTTCGGACGACGTCGGCTACGGCGACGGGCCCGGCTATGCCGGCGAAGGGCGGTCCGGTCGGGGCTGGATCCGTGATCCCGAGGCCGCCTACCAGCCACCGCAGATCTCCGAGGACGAGCTGGCGGGGCTTCGTGCCGATGCGACGGGGGCGACCCCCCGGCGGGTGCTTCCGCTGGAGGACGAGCCCAGCTCGCTTGTCGCCCGCTACCTCTTCCCCACCGAGCGCTACCGGGGCGAGTGGAAGCGGCACTGGATCCACCTCGCCAACCCGCTCCTGATCGGCGTCGCGGCGACGTTCGTGCTCGGCTACCTGTCCGGCTTTCTCGCCGGTAACAACGTGGGGGCGCTGACGACCATCGCGGTGCTGCTCTGGTTCGCCGTCATGGGCTGGGTGGCCTGGAAGGTCGCCGACTGGTGGTATGACCGGTTCATCCTGACCAACAAACGGGTCATGGTGGTCAACGGCATCGTCACCCGCAAGGTGGCCATGATGCCGCTGGTCCGGGTCACCGACATGAAGTACGAGCAGACGCCGACCGGCCGCGCGCTCAACTACGGCACCTTCGTCCTGGAGTCCGCCGGCCAGGAGCAGGCGCTGCGCGAGGTCAAGAATCTGCCCAACCCGAACGAGCTGTACCTGCGAGTCGTGGAAGAGATGTACGAGCCGCAGGCGGTCGAGGCGCGGTTGGGCAAGGAGGCCGACGAGGCCAAGGCCGACGACGGGGCGTGAAAGTTTTCGTCCGAACATCGGAGCAAGTGCACACCTTTCGTCATGGACCGGAACACCTCTGACGTGGCACTCTGCCAGGACGGTATGGGTGCGGAGGTGTGCGGTGGCGAGCAGGGACCCGTTGGAGGAGGAGTTTCGCGAGTTCGTCGCGGCTCGCTCCGCCGCCCTGCTCCGAACCGCCTATCTCCTCGCCGGCGACTGGGCGACGGCCGAGGATCTGCTCCAGACGGCGCTGACCAAGACCTACCTCGCCTGGAAGCGGCTCGGTGGGATCGAGGCGGTCGAGCCGTACGCCCGTCGTGTGATGGTCAACACCTCGACGAGTTGGTGGCGTCGGCGCTGGCACGGTGAACGCCCCACCGAGGTGCTACCCGAACGACCCGGCGTCGACGAGATCGAGCAGCAACTCGACCGCGACCTGCTCTGGCGACACCTCAGGGAGCTGCCCAGCAGGCAGCGGGCGGTGCTCGTCCTGCGCTATTACGAGGACATGTCGGAAGCGCAGACGGCCGCGCTGCTGGACATCTCGCCGGGCACGGTGAAGAGCCAGGCGTTCCGGGCGCTGGCCACGCTGCGCCGACGAATGGGTGCCGCCACCCCGGACCTGACCGACACCCCCGGTGCGAACCGGGGCACCGACACCGCCCTCTCGGGGCGGGCCCGTGCGGCCGCCTCCTCGGGTCGGACCCGGGACGCCGCTCCCTCCGGCCGGGGTCGCGACGCTGCCGGAGCCGGCCGGGGCGCCGACGCTGCCCGACCTGGTTCTGTCGGGAGAGTTCCAGGGGGTCGTTACGCGGCGACGCCACGTCCGGCGGCCGGTCGGGCCGAGCCGGGAGCGGTGGCACCCGGCCCATCCGTGCCCCGCCCGATCGCACCGGCGGTCGAGCTGCCTACCGCTCCGGCGGCCGTGCCCGTCGGCACCGGTGCCGGAGACCAGCAGTGAGCGCATTCCCGCGGCGGCCCGACAACCTGACGGACGGTCCGCAGCGTCCTAACCAGGTGCGACGTGACCAGCTGGAAGGTGCGGTGCGGGAGACTCTCTCGCACCAGGTTGCCGTCACCCGTCCACTGACCGCCGACCCGGCCGGTCAGGCCATCCGACGGGCCAACCGGATCCGACGCCGGCGGGCCGGTGTCGCTGTCGCGCTCGGAATGGTCACCACCGTGCTGATCGGCGTCGGCATGACGCAGCTCGCCGACGAGACCGGCCGGGAGGGCTCCCCCACCGTCGTGATCGGCGATCCGGACCTGTCCGTCCGGCCGCTCCTCTCAGCCACCGTCGCCCCACCTCCGCCGTCGCCCGGAACGCCTGCTGGCCTGCTCCTCGACGGCACCCTGATCAACCCCGACGGCAAGCGGTTGGCGCTGCCCAGCGTCGGCCACGCCGAACGCGCCCACAGCCTGCCCAGCGGCGCCGGTCTGCTGGTGGTCGGTGCCCCGACCACCGCCGGCCGTTCTCTCTGGGTCGCCCAGGACGACGGCCTGGTGCAGGTGCTGCTGGCCGGCGCGGGCCAGATCGTTCTCGCGCCCGACGCCAGCCAGGTCGCCTGGCGGGACGGCAAGGACCTCCTCGTGGCGGGAGTGGTCGGTACCCAGCTCATCGGCACGGTGCGTACTTCGGTCCCGGACGACGCGGAACCCGTCCGATTCGTCGGGAACAGCGTGCTGATCCGGCTCGACCGGAACGGGCCGGCCCACGCCCTGTGGCGGCCCGGCGGGGGGGAGCTGATCCCGGTGTTCGAGCGGGGCACCCTGAACGTCTACGGTGCGCTGCCCGACGGGCGGCTGATCGGTCAGGTATCCGCGAGTGGGCCCGCCGGGACCTGCCTGGCGGTACTCGACCCGAAGCGGGCTCTGAAACCGGTACGCACCGCCTGTGGCACGCAGTTGAGCCTGGACGGCGCGGGCGGCGTGTCCGACGACGGGCGCTGGCTCCTGGTGAACGGAAAGGTCGGCGCGAGCGACCGCGCTCTCCTGGTCGACCTGGAGAGGCTCGGTACGACGCTGAACGCCGTGCCGGCCGGCCCGACGCTGAGTGGCGCTGTCGCCTGGACGACCGGAACGGACGTCTCCTACGTCGACAGCGCCGGCAAGCTGGTTCAGGTCGACATCGAACGGGTGCGAGCCGGGCAACCGGCCGAACCGGTGCCCGTCGCCGGCCTTCAGCCCGGTGACCGGCCGGTCCTGGTCACCGGATCCTGAGGCCAGCAGCTCTTCGCCGCGTCTCGGCAGACGGGCGCTGAAGGTTGCGCCTCCGGCTGGGAGGCACCTACGCGAGCCGGATTCGGGTCTTCCCGATAGCGTCGGGAGGTGACCTCGCGTACCGGCCCCGCGCCGCGGATCGACCTGCACGCCCACTCGACCGCCAGCGACGGCACGCTCAGTCCGGCCGAACTGGTCCGCGCCGGCGCCGATGCGGGCCTGGACGTGCTGGCCATCACCGACCACGACACCACCGCCGGTTGGGCGCCGGCCGTGCGTGCGCTGCCGCCCGGTCTGCGCCTGATCCGGGGCGCCGAGCTGTCCTGCCACTGGTCCGGCTCGCACCCGCCGGTACCGCTGCACCTACTGGCGTACCTGTTCGACCCGGAACACCCGGAGCTGGTCGCCGAGCTGGCCCGGGTGCGGGCCGCCCGCGAGGAGCGCGGCGAGCGGATCGTGGCGCTGCTGCGCGCCGACGGCATCGACGTGAGCTGGCCGGACATCCTGTCCGGGGCGGGCGGCGGCACGGTGGGCCGCCCGCACATCGCGCAGGCGCTGATCCGTGCCGGACTGGTCGCCGACACCCGGGAGGCGTTCGGCCCGGCCTGGCTGGGTGAGCGGTACCGGCTGCCGAAGGAGGACATCGACGTCTTCCGCGCGGTCCGGCTGGTCCGGGCCGCCGGGGGCGTACCGGTCTTCGCCCATCCGCGCGCCACCCGACGCGGCCGGGTGGTGCCCGACGAGCTGATCGCCGAGCTGGCCGCCGCCGGGCTGGCTGGCCTGGAGGCCGACCACGAGGACCACAGCCCGGCCGAGCAGGCGCACGTACGCGCGCTCGCCACCGAACTGGGCCTGCTGGTCACCGGCTCCTCGGACTTTCACGGAACCCACAAGAGCGTCCAGCTCGGCGCGTTCACCACAGGCGTCGAGGCGTACGAACGGATCGTCGCCGCCGGGGTGACCGAGGTCGCTTCGGGCTGATCCGCGTATTTCGCCCACCCGGGCGCGACTAGGTTGATCACGTGGATCTGAAGCTGTTCGGCGAGGTTTTCGTGACCCTGCTGGTGATCACCGACCCGCCGGGCATGATGCCGATCTTCCTGGCGCTGACCGGCCCGCTGCCCGCACGGGACCGCAACCGAGCGGCCTGGCAGGCTGTCGCGCTGGCCCTCGGCGTAATCGTGATCTTCGCGGTGGCCGGGCAGACCCTGCTCGACTACCTGCACGTGGACCTCCCCGCGTTGCAGGCCGCCGGTGGGCTGCTGCTCGTCCTCGTCGCACTGGAACTGCTGACCGGCAAGGCAGACGATCCCAGCCAGCAGGTCACCTCGAACATCGCGTTGGTGCCGCTGGGCACCCCGTTGCTGGCCGGCCCGGGTGCCATCGTGGCGACCATGCTCTTCGTCCAGCAGGCCGACGGGCTGGGCGACTTCACCGCCATCGCCGTGGCCATCCTCGCCGTCATGGTCGCGGTCTGGATCGTGCTGCGCTTCTCCGGCGGCATCGTGAAGATCCTCCGCCCCGGCGGCATCGAGGTGTTGACCCGGATCGCCGGCCTGCTCCTGGCCGCGATCGCCGTCCAGCTCATCGCCGACGCGGTCGCGGCCTTCGTCACGCAGTACGTGAACATGGCCTGACCGGCACACCGGAAATGTCGGCGGGGGATGGCAGGATCGCAGGCGTGCGACGAGCCTCTTCAGCCGGACGACCCGCCGCGGGCGGTCGGGCCCCTCAGCAGCGCCCCGGTGGCGCCGAGCAGCTCGGCTTCGAGGGGATGCCGGAACGACTGTTCGTCTGCACCCCGAGCAAGCTCGGCGCGTACGCGGACTGCCCGCGCCGCTACCGCTACTCCTACGTCGACCGGCCCGCACCGCCGAAGGGCCCGCCGTGGGCGCACAACTCGCTCGGCGCCAGCGTGCACACCGCCCTGAAGAACTGGTATGCGCTGCCCGCCGACCGTCGTCGCCCCGAGGCGCTGGCCACCCTGCTCAAGGGCACCTGGGTCCGTGAGGGCTACCGGGACGACGAGCAGGAGCGGGCCGCCTACCGGCGGGCGCTGGGCTGGCTGGAGGCGTACGTCGAGACGTTGGAACCGGAGGCCGACCCGCTCGGTGTCGAGCGTGTGGTGGCGGTCAAGACCGCCGTGCTGGCCTTCAACGGCCGCACCGACCGCATCGACTCGCGGCCCGGGCCCGAGGGTCCGGAGCTGGTCATCGTCGACTACAAGACGGGCCGCACCGGGCTGGACGCCGACGACGCCCGGGGCTCGCAGGCGCTGGCGCTCTACGCGTACGCGGCCGAGCGGGTGTTCCGCCGACCGTGCCGCAGGGTGGAGCTGCACCACCTGCCGACCGGCACGGTCGCCGGCCACGACCACACCGTCGAGTCGCTGGCCCGCCAGTTGACCCGGGCCGAGGACACGGCCCGCGACATCATGGCCGCGGAGCGGGCGGTCGCCGACGGCGGCGACGCCGACGAGGCGTTCCCGGTGTCGCCCGGCCCGCGCTGCGGTTGGTGCGACTACCGGCGGCACTGCCCGACCGGGGCACAGACACCAGGCAAGGAGCCGTGGGCGGCCGTGGACCGGCCCGTCGAGGGCTGATACGGCCGGCCCGCGCCTGCCCTCGGGCGCCGGCCCGCATTGATCCCCGGCCGGGCGGGCTCGGTCAGCCGGCCAGCGGGGTCGCGGCGTGCCGCTCGGCCCGCTTCTTGGCGGCCTCCACCAGCGGCCCCTCGAAGTAGCGGTGCGGCACCGCCCCGAGCGCCAGCCGTAGGGCACGCAGGGTGAGGTCCGCCGACAACTCGGTCGTGGGCAGCCCCAACCCGCCGTACATCCGCCGGGCCCACGGGGGCAGCAGCGCGAGCGCGGTGCCGGCGATCCCCAGGTACGCCCAGCGCGGCGGGCCGAGGGTGAGGCCCAGCCGGGCCGGCAGGCTGAGCTTCCACGGCAGCGGCGGAGCGGTGAGGAAGAGCGCCGTCTCGGCGGCCTCCCGGGTCATTCGCAGCTCCGGCCGTACGGCGCGGTAGTACGCCTCCACCTCGGCAGCGGTACCCGGCACAGTGGCCGGGTCCAGCCCGACGAGGGCGGCCGACCGGCGCTGCTCGGCGTAGTAGCCGTCCACCTCGTCGTCGGTGAGCGGCAGACCCGCCCGCCGGGCCGTGCTCAAAAACGATTCCACCTCGGTGACATGCACCCAGCGCAGCAGGGCCGGGTCGTCGATCCGGAACTCCTCGCCGGTGCCGGGATCGGTGGCCCGCAGCCGGGCGTGCAGGCGACGCAGTCGCGCCCCCGCCTGCTCCGCTTCAGCCGTCGTGGCGTAGACGGTGGTAGCCACGTAGGTGGCGGTTCGGACCAGTCGTCCCCACGCGTCGGTGCGGTAGTTGCTGTTCTGGGCGACCCCGGCCATGGCCCGGGGGTGCAACGCCTGGAGGTAGAGCGAGCGCAGGCCGGCGACGATCAGGATCGGCTCCTCGTGCACCTTCCACGTGACCGAACCCGGACCGAAGAGGCCGAGGTCATCGGAGTCCACCTACCAAGCGTGCCACGGCTCGCTGGTCGGCGCCGGTGTGGGCCGGTTCAGCTGTCGGCGGCGCGGAGCGACTGGCAACTCGGGCAGAGACCCCAGAAGGTCACCTCTGCCTCGTCCACCTCGAAGCCGTGCGCGACGCCCGACTCCAGGCAGGGAGCACTGCCGACCGCGCAGTCGACGTCGGCGATCTCGCCACAGCCCCGGCAGACCACGTGATGGTGGTTGTCGCCGGCGCGCGCCTCGTACCGGGCGGGACTGCCGGCCGGCTCGATCCGACGGGACAACCCGGCTCGGCTCAACGCCCCCAGCACGTCGTAGACCGCCTGGGTGGAGACCGACGACCAGCAGCGACAACCGTCGTCCGCCCTGGTTGGCAACGGACACAGCCAGCAGAACCGGCGCGCGGGGTAGCGCCGTGCTGAACCTGATCGCCGCCGCGCGCGTGTCTTTCGGGCGAGAGCTCGGGGATGACCGGCGGTCCGTACGCTGGCGATCCCCGCACCGTGATCCACCTGGAGGTGTCGATGTTCGAGGAGATCCTGGGCCTACCGGTGCACGTCCTCGTGGTCCACGCGGTGGTCGTCTTCGTCCCGCTGCTGGCGGTGCTGGCCATCGGATACGTGGGGTTGCCGCGCTGGCGGCACCGACTGGACTGGGCGCTGGGCATCCTCGCCGTCGTCGCACCGGTGACCGCGTTCGTGGCCGTCCAATCCGGTGAGGCATTCACCGACGCCCTGGTAGCCCGCGGCTACCAGGGCCAGATTCTCGACCAGATCTTCGAGCACTCCCGCTACGGCGACATCCTGTTCCGGATCGTGGTGCCCCTGGGGATCGTGGCCATCGCGCTGCTCGTGGCGACCAGCGGGCACCCTCGGGTGCCGCGGCTGCCGGCGCTGGTGACGCCAGTGCTCGCGGTGGCGGTCGTCGCGCTGGCCCTCGCCGCCCTGATCTACGTCTACCTGACCGGTCACTCCGGCGCGGAGGCCGTCTGGGGCACCACCCTCTGACGGGCGGGCACCCGTCGGTGCTGCTCCCTCGACGTCGCTCGTTCGTCGTCGCTCGTTCGTCGTGGCTCGTTCGTCGTCGCTCGTTCGACGTCGCGCGCAGTAGGTGAGGCGCTCAGAAGATGATGCGCGAGCAGAGCAGACAGACCAGAGCCACCAGCACCACGGCGGCTGCGGCGCCGAAGCCCCAGGTGACCCGCTGGGAACGCTGCTCGGCGGCATCCAGCCCGGCCATGTCCTGTGGTGGAAGCTGTCGAGGCGGAGCCGGCTCCAGGTGCACCGGGGGACGCCAGCCGGCCGGGGGCGGCACGCTCGGGGGCGGGCCCGCGTAGCCGCTCGTGGCTGCGGTGGCGGGTGGGGGTTGGTCGGCCGTCGCGCCGTCGCCGGTCCCGGGCCGGCGCCAGTAGTCGTCGTCAGGGGTGCTGCCGCCGCTGGGGGTCGTCACGCCGTCCGACGCTACCAACGAAGCCGGCGGTCCGGTCGCTTCTGAGCCGTGTGCCAACGGTCGGCGAGCGGCCCGCCGCTGTCGCCTGCGCTAGTCTTGCCGCTCGTGAGCACCGAGGACCCCGGCACGCTGGGCGCGCGCGGCGATGATGACCGCACCGTCGACCTGAGCGACGACTTCGTGGTGCTGCCCGAGCAGACCACGGACGACACCGACCACGGCTGGGGCGAGCGGAGCAGCGACAACGACGACTGGCTCCTCGCCCAACGCCCCCCACACTGGGACTGACCCCGAAGCCACGCGCCGGACCACCGCCCGTGCGGCAGGTTCCGCAGGCTGGACTGACATCCTGCCTGCGACCCGTAGACGGACGGCCGCCCGCATGGCAGGGTCGGCAAGCCGCTGCGGCACCCCGACTGCGCCGCTGGTCGCCGGGCAGCCGGCCGGGGTGTCCGTGCCGGTTGGGGTGTGCAGGATCGCGGCGGCCAGGCCGAGCAGCGCGGCGACCAGCCCGGCCCGCAGCACGGCGCGACCGGCGGGCAGGGCCGGCCGGCGCAGTGGACGCAACGCCCGTGCGGAATCCAGCTTGCGGATGATCATTTGCCGCCTCCGTCCCGGGTGCCGTCATGGTGGCACCCGTAGAGCGGCACGTTAGGCCGGCGACGGCCGGCGGTGCGGACGCTTTGTCCCCGCCTGTGGACAACCGGCCGGCCTGTGGATAACGCCCACCGGCCGGCCGGACCTGCTAAGGACGGCGGGCTCGCTGCGGCACGGCAAGAGGATCCGGCTTCTTGATCCACTCGGGTTCCTGGAATCCGGGCGATCAACACGGCCCGGAGGGGCCGACTTCCTGCACTCCGAGTGGATCAAGGCCGGCTCGGGCTGCGGTCAGGACGCGGAGCTGGCCGCCGGCGCCTTGCCGCCGCCCGATCCACCGGACGACGATCCACCGGACGACGACCCGGACGAGGACGACCCGGACGACGACCCACCGGAGGACGAGCCGGACGACGAGGACGAAGACGACGACCCGGAATCCCCACCCGAGGACGAGGACGACGAGGACGACTCGGACTTGGCGGGCTTGCCGCCGGCGGTCGTCTCAGAACCGGACGCGCGGGAGTCGGTGCGGTAGAAGCCCGAGCCCTTGAAGACGATGCCGACCGAGTTGAAGACCTTGCGGAGCCGCCCCTCACACGCCGGGCACTCGGTCAGCGGCTCGTCCGAGAAGGACTGCACCGCCTCGAGCTGGTGACCGCACGCGGTGCAGGCGTACTGGTACGTGGGCACGTTCTCCTCCGGTATCTGGGCTCGGCCAGTTGGCACTCGACGTATTCGAGTGCCAATGGTGCGTCATTCGGCCCGGGTTCGTCCAGCGGACGTGTGGGGCGCGACACCGTGCGCCGTACCCGGGCCGTTGTCAAGCGTACGCATCCCCTCGGCGGGGGTGACGACCGAGCGGACCGGACGGTCGTGCGGCTCCGCCGGCAGCGCCTCGACCAGCTCGCCGTCGTGCAACGGCACCACGGTCAGGGTCACGCCGGACACCCGCGCCAGCGCGCGGTCGTACGAGCCGCCGCCGCGGCCCAGCCGTCGTCCGCGAAGGTCCACGGCGAGCGCCGGTACGACCACCAGCTCCGCGCCGGTGACCGCGGCCACGCCGAGGCGGGGGCCGATCGGCTCCCGGATGCCCCGGCCGGCCGCCACCAGAGCGTCCGGTCCGGAGTACGCGGCCCAGTCCAGGTCAAGGTCGGGACGGAGCACCGGAAGCAGCAACTCGGCGTCGGGCGGCAGCGCCGACCGCAGCACCTCCGGCAGGTCGGCACCGCCCGGCTCGGAGCCGACCGGGACGTACGCCGTCATCCGGCGCGGGCGCAGCCGGCGTACCAGGGCGATCAGCTCGGCCTGGACGCGCCCGGCGGCCTCGGCCCGCGCCGCGGGGGGTAGGGCCCGGCGGCGGGCGAGCAGGTCGACCCGGGTGTCCCGCTTCGTCACTCGGGTCACTTCCGCTTCATCAGAAAATTCCGGCACGCAACACTCCTGACGCAACGCCACTCCCACGGTTGCTCTGTGTCAGCATCGCAAGCAACGGAGGCGGAACTTCCGGGGGGACCGAGTGACGCTACGCGGGCGGTTGACTGCAGCCTTCCTCGTGGTGGTGCTCGGCCCGGTCCTGCTCGGGGCGTTCTTCGTCGCGTCCACAGTCACGGCCGTCGACCGCAGCCGGTCCACCGAGCGCCTCGCGGTGGCAGCGTCCACGGTGCGTACCTCGGTCGACGCGCTCTGTCAGCAGCTGCGCGCCACCGCCGACGCGGTCGCCCTCACCGGTGACCCGGCCGTCGCCGCCAGCCAGCTCGTCGGCCGTGGGTTGGCCGCGGCGGTGCTTGTCACCGACGTGAACGGACGCGTCACGTACGCCTCGCCCGACGCTCCGCCGACCCCCTGGCGGGACTGCTCCGAGCCGGCCACCGCTTCGTCGGGCCCGGTCCGCGCGCTGGCCGCCCGGGTCGACCGCCGCGACCCGACCGGCGCGCCGTTGGGCACGGTGGCCGCGGCGCACCTGGTCGACCCGGCCTTCGTGGCCCGGCTGGCGGCGGCGACCGGGGTCGCGGTCACTCTGCTCGACGACGGCGCGAGCGCCGCCCGGTTCACGCACACCACCGAATCCCGGGAGGTACGCGACGCGGTGCTGGCCGCAGCAGGCGGCGCCAGCGGTGAGCGGGTCACCGAGACCCCCAAGGGCCGGTACGTACGGCGGATCGGACCGTCGGCCGGTCAGCCGCTGCCGCTGGTGTTGTCGGTGCCGAGCGAGCGGCCGCCCATGCTGCACGTCACGCTTGCCGGCGTGGTCGTACTGGCCGGGCTGCTCGCCGTGTTCACCGCCTGGCGTCTGGCCCGGGTGACCACCCGGCCTCTGGCGGAGCTGGCCGGTGCGGTCGACCGGGTGGCGCACGGCGACCTGACCGCCCGGGTGCCGGTGCGCAGCCACGACGAGCTGGGTCGGCTGGCCGCCGCTTTCAACCGGATGACCCGCGAGACGGGGTCGTACGTCGCGGCGCTGACCAGCAGCCGCGACCAGCTCCGCGGGCACCTCGCGGTGCTCGGCGACACCCTGGCCAGCACCCACGACCTGCAGCGCATCCTGCGGGTGATCCTGCACAGCGCCATCGCCGCCACCGGGGCGCGGGCCGGCGCGGTGCTGCTGGTGGAGGCCGGTGGGGTGCTTGTCGCGCAGTGCGGCGAGGGGTTGGACGGGCGCTGGCCGGCGGGGGACCCGGACGGGTCGCAGGGCCTGCGGGTGCCCGTGGGCGTCGGCGTGGTCGGCGCGGTGGCCGCGACCGGCGAGCCGCAGCGGGGCCGGATGGAACCGGCCGACGTCCCGACCGGCGAGCCGCGCTGCCGCACCTACGTCGCGGTTCCCTTCGCCACCCCCGGCGGCGCGACCAGCCCGAGCGGCGCGACCACGCTCGGCGGCGCGACCACGCTCGGCGGCGCGACCACGACAGTCCCGGGCGGTGAGAGGAGTCTCGACGAGTCCGGCGCTCCGGCGGCGGCGCTCGGTGTGCTGGCCCTCTACGACCGGGTGGGCGCGGACGAGTTCGACGACGACGACCTGGACACCCTGCGCACCTTCGCCGGGCACGCGGCCGTGGCGGTGGAGAACGTCCGGGTGCACGAGGAGGCGCAGCGGCTCTCCCTCACCGACCCGCTCACCGGGCTGTGGAACTACCGCTACCTGCGCGAGTCGATCCGGCGGGAGGTGGAACGGGCCAGCCGGTTCGGCCGGATGCTCAGCGTCCTCGCCCTCGACCTGGACCGCTTCAAGGACGTCAACGACACGTACGGGCACGCGGCGGGGGACACCGTGCTTGCCGAGTTCGCCCGCCGGGTACGCGGTGAGATCCGCGAGGTCGACCTGGCCTTCCGGCAGGGCGGTGAGGAGTTCGTGCTGCTCCTACCGGAGACCGATGCACGCGGAGCGGCGATCGTGGCGGAGCGGCTGGGCGCGGCGGTGCGCGAGACACCGATCGCCGTCGAGGCGTACGCGGGGCCGATCGTGGTCACCGTGTCGGTGGGCATCGCCGTCTACCCGGACCACGGGAGCACCGGACGGGAGGTGCTGGAAGCCGCCGACGACGCCCTCTACGCGGCCAAGGCGGCCGGCCGGGACACCTACCGCGTGGCCGAGGCCCGCCCCGAGGTGCCGACGCGGGAGATCCCGGTGCCCGCCGGCGCCGTCAGCCCATCCGACGGGCTGCCGCGTGCCGGCCGACCCGTGCAGGTCCCGCGGGAGCCGGGCGGCCACGCCCGGTCCGAGTCGGCTGCGGGCGTACCGGAATCGAACCGGTCGGGGCCCGCGCACGCCCGGCCTGATCCGGTCGACGAGCCGACGGCCACCGCCGCGGACGCCGCGCGGGCCGGCCCCGACGTCGCCGGGCCGGGGCCGGGCGGCGGCGCGTCTTCTGGGCCACACCCGCCGCGGCAGAGCCGTGGCCGATAGTCTCGCGGCATGTCGGAGCACTCAGCGAACCCCTCATCGACGGTCGCCGCAACCGGCCGTCCCCTGGCGGTCAAGGCCGTCATCCCGGCCGCCGGACTGGCCACCCGCTTCCTGCCGGCCACCAAGGCGGTCCCGAAGGAACTGTTGCCGGTGGTCGACCGGCCGGTGTTGCAGTACATCGTCGAGGAGGCCACCCAGGCCGGCATCGGTGACGTGTTGCTGATCACCGGTCGGGGTAAGACGTCGATGGTGGACCACTTCGATCGACGCCCCGACCTGGAGACCAGGCTGGAGGAGAAGGGCGACGCCGAGCGGCTGGCCGCCGTGCGCCGGCCCAGTGAGCTGGCCGAGATCTACACCGTCCGCCAGCCGGAGCAGCTCGGGCTGGGCCACGCCATCGGGTACGCCGAGTCGCACGTCGGCGACCAGCCCTTCGCGGTGCTGCTCGGCGACGAGTTCGTCAAGCCGTCCGAGCCGCTGCTGCCGGCGATGCTGGAGTTGCAGGCCCGGACCGGCGGTGTGGTGCTCGCCTTCTTCGAGGTCGACCCGGCCGAGACCAAGCGCTACGGGATCGCCTCCGTCGAGCCGGCCGAGGCGGAGCTGACCGACATCGGTGAGGTCGTCAAGGTCACCGGCATGGTGGAGAAGCCGCAGCCGGAGGACGCGCCGAGCAACCTCGCGGTGCTCGGCCGGTACGTGCTGCCGGGGAAGATCTTCGACGCGATCCGCCGGACCAAGCCGGGCAGCGGTGGTGAGATCCAGCTGACCGACGCGATGGAGCTGCTGCGTACCGAGGGCGTCCCGGTGCACGCGATCGTCTACCGGGGCACCCGCTACGACACCGGCATGCCGCTGGGCTACCTCCAGACGGTGGTGCAGATCGCCGCCGAGCGCGAGGACCTGGGCAGCGAGTTCCGCGCCTGGCTTGCCGACTTCGTCAAGGCCGACGCGGCAGGCGGATCTGGTACATGACCGCGACGGCCGACGCCGAGGCGGCCGCGAACGAGTTGACGCCGCTCGCCGACTACCTGGGCAGCGTGCTGCGCAGGTTACGAGCGCTGCCGCCACTCGACCTCGACCTCACCCAGGCGCACGGCAACGTCCTCGCCGAGGACGTCGTCGCGCCGCACTCCTTCCCGGCCTTCGACCAGGCGGCCGTGGACGGGTACGCGGCCCGCTGGGAGGACATTTCCGGAGGGGGCCGGGGCCCGAGCTACGTCCCGGCCCCCTCCGGCACGCCCGGCGGGCGGACCATCCGGCTCAACGTGGTCGGCGACCTCGGCGCGGCGAGCTGGCGGCCGGTGCGCCTCACCCCGGGCTCGTGCTTCTCGGTGGCCGCCGGGGCGCCGCTGCCCGTCGCCGCGGACGTCGTGGTCCCGGTGGAGTGGACCGACCAGGGCATGGCCGCCGTCGAGATCTTCCGCACCCCCAAACGGGGGTACGGGGTACGCCGCGCCGGTGAGGAGCTGCCGGCCGGCACCCTGCTCGCCCGCGCCGGCACGTACGTGTCCCCGGCGCTTGTCGCGGTGTTCGCCGCCACCGGCATCGGGCACGTGGTGGTCCGGCCCAGCCCTCGCGTGGTCATCGTGGCCACCGGCGACGAGTTGGTCGACGTGGGTCGGGGCAGCCAGCCCGGCCAGGTGGTGGACGCGAACTCGCACGCGTTGACCGCCGCCGCGGCGGAGGTGGGCGCACTGGCGTACCGGGTCGGTATCTGTGACGACGACCCGGAGGGGCTGCGCGGGCTGCTGGAGGACCAGACCCTGCGCGCCGACCTGATCATCACCACCGGGGGGACCGGCACCGGTCCGGGTGACATGGTGCGCCGGATCCTGTCCCGCCGTGAGGGCGGCCGGGCCGGCCCGGTCACCTTCACCGACGTGGCGCTCTATCCCGGCACCGCGCTCGGGTTCGGCACGGTCGGCGCCGAGGAGGTGCCGGTGGTCTGCCTGCCCGGTGACCCGGGCGCCGCGCTCATCGGTTTCGAGGTGCTGGCCCGACCGGCGATCCAACTGCTCGCCGGCGCCGAGCCGGTGTTCCGGCCCAGCGTTCGGGCGCACCTGCTGGAGACCGTTTCGTCCCCCGGCGGGCTGCGTGAGTTCCGGCCCGCCCACGTCGCGGAGCGGCGCGGCGGCGGTTACACGGTGCAGCCGCTGCGCGGTGGCCCGTTCACCCTCTCCGGCCTCGCCGAGGCGAACGGGCTGCTGGTGCTCGGTGAGCGCGTCACCACCGCTGCCGCCGGCTCCACCGTGGACGTCCTGCTGCTCGACAGGCGCCGGTGAGTCTGCCCGTCTGCTCCTCGACGGTGCGGGTGGTGGCTCCACTTGCGCACGAACCGGTCCCGCGCGGGAGACTGTGCCTGTGAGCCTCTTCGGACCCGAGCGGGCCCCCGGCTGGCCGGCGGTGCTGGTCGACGGCCCGGTGCTGCTGCGGCCGTACCGGCGCTCCGACGCGGCGGCCTGGTCGGAAATCCGCCGGGCCAACCGGGCCTGGCTGGCACCGTGGGAGTCGTCGCTGCCGGGCAGTTGGGACGAGCTGAACTCGCCTGCCGCGTTCCGCTGGGTGCACCGTGACCAGCGGCGTTCGGCCCGCGAGGGCGAGGGAATGCCGTTCGCGGTCTGCCTGCGCGAGGCCGACCGGGACCGGTTGGTCGGGCACCTCAACGTCGGCAGCATCGTGCGCCGCGCCTTCTGCTCCGGCTACGTCGGCTACTGGGTCGACGCCCGGGTCGCCGGCCAGGGCGTGATCCCGACGGCGCTCGCCCTCGCCGTGGACCACGCGTTCGGCCCCGGTGGACTGCACCGGGTGGAGGTCAACATCCGGCCGGAGAACCGACCGTCGCGGCGGGTGGTGGAGAAACTGGGCTTCCGCGAGGAGTCGTACCACGTGCGCTACATGCACATCGACGGCGCCTGGCGGGACCACATCGGATACGCGATGACGAGCGAAGAGGTCGCCGCCGAGGGCGGTCTGTTGGCCCGCTGGCACCGGGTACGCGCCACCGCGCGGTAGCGGCGTCCCACGCACGGGATCGGCGCGGCGCGGCGGCATCACGGTCGGTGCGCCGTAACCTCAAGTAACTGCAAGCTGCGGCAAGCGCTCACCGTCCGGACGATCTACGCACCCAGGCACGATCGGTGGAAGATCCTGCGGTCGGGGAGCCCTTGCTCCGAATTCGGTGACGGGAGGGGTGAGGGTGCCGACCTCGGTGCTCCTCGCCGTCCTCGCCGCCGCCGGCCTGCTCGCCCTGGCCCCGGCGCTGGTTCGCCGGTACGACGCCACCGAGCGGCTGGTGGCGGAGCGGGCGCAGTCGACGGCACGGGTGCTCCAACGCCGTCGACGGCGCCGCACTGTGCCAGGACGGCAGCCCGTCCACCCGCCGCGCTCCCTCGTCGTCACCCTCAGTGAGGATGTGGCTACGGGGAGGCTGGCCGCGCCGGTTTCCGCGCCTCCGGCGGCCCGCCGCTCCGGCCGCCTGCGCGCCGTACCGCCGGCCGCCAAGCGATCCCGCCGTCGTCCGCCGCGCCGGCAGCACACCCCCGCCGTGTACCGCCGACGCCGGGTGCTGGCCGCGCTGCTGCTGCTCAACGTCGTCGAACTGATCGGCGTGCTGTTCGTCAGCCCCGGCTTCTGGATCGGGTTCTCGGTCACCTTCCTGCTGCTGGCCCTGTACGTCGTACACCTGCGCGGGCGTGCCCTCGCCGGCCGTCGTCGACGCCGCGCCCGCGCCCGGGAGGCGGCGTGGCTGGCCGCCCGCCAGGCCGAGGTTCGCCGGGAGCAGGCCCGCCGCGCGGCGGCCCGCCGGGAGGCGCAGCGCCGCCTGGCGGCCCAACGCGAGGGGGTACGCCGAGCAGCCATGGGCCTCGACCGCCCCGGAGACCTACCGGCGGCCGTCAACGGTGGCTCGGTCTCGTACCGCCGCTCGGGAGGGCTGCGCGGCCGCCCCTACGAGGCCGGCCGGGGTGCCTGACCCGTCGGCCCGGCTTGATCGTCTCGGCCGGCTTGATCGTCTCCACTTCCTGGAAATGGCGGTATTGGGGCGTCCGGGATGCCCCGTTTTCCTGGAAGGCGAGTCGATCTCCGTGCTGGCGCGGGCGGCGCACCGGGGGGCGGATTCGCGGTGGAGGTCGGCGACCTGTTAGCCTTGCTGCCGGCCCGCCCGGTGTAAGCCGGGTGGGACCGAAGCCGGTTCGCCGGTGGGGGGCTGTGGCGCAGACTGGTAGCGCACCTCGTTCGCATCGAGGGGGTCAGGGGTTCAAATCCCCTCAGCTCCACCCCAGGTCAAAGGCCGTTTCCGCGAGTCGGAGACGGCCTTTTTCGATCTTGTTCGCCACGGAAGAGCAGTAGGGGTCGAGCCCGACTTCGCGGCCGGCGAAGAACTCCTCCGCCGCCTGACCGATCGCGAGCAACCCGGGGCGCCAGGAGCTCGATCTAGGCGGCCTCGGCGGTTGGTTCGGCCCGCTGACCATCATCGGCCTCGGCCTGCTCGCGTGGGTGACCCTTCGCCGCCGTGGTGTACGACGAACGGTCGCTCGGCAGCGAGACATCACACCTGACCAGCCCTGAGAACGTACGTCGCCGCAGGGGGCCGGGCTCACTCAGTGATCGGCGGGCCGGCGGCCGTCGCCGCCGCACGGCCGTTACCCGGCCCTCAGGTGCGGTCGAGGCCGATCCCGCCGGCCTTGGCTGCCCGGCGGCCGATCGTGCTGGGTGCGAAGGCGACCACGCCGAGCACGAGTGTCGTGGTTGCCAGAGCCACCATCGGCGGCAGCCGCAGCAGCAGCGGTGTCAGTGCGAGGAGGACGGCGACCCCGAGCAGTGAGCCCAGTGACCAGATCCCGCTGGTGGCCTTGAACGCGATCCGGCCGCAGAGGACGAGCACCGCCCCGACGACGATCAGGCCGGCACCCCAGCGACGTTCGGTGCCCTCGGTGGACAGCCCGATGGTGATCTCGTCCCCGACCGCGATGCAGACGATGCCAGCGACGAAGGACAGGTGCCGATAGGCCGCGATGACGGCGATCTGGGCACCGTGGTTCTCGAGGGAGTTGCTGAGGGCTCGGTGTTCCGGAAGGAAGTAGAGCCGCCACAGCGCCACCGCGTTGGCGAAGGCCAGCACGGCCGCGGCGCTCTGCGGCAGTTCGAACGGGCCGGTGGCGTAGGTGGTGCCGCTGACCAGGATGAGTTCACCCAGCGCGACGATGCTGATCTGGCCGAAGCGTTCGGCCAGGTGTTCGCCGACGACCCGGAGTTGCTCGCTGGGGACCTGCCCGACCTTCGGCACGGGCCACCCCACGTAGGCGACGGCGAAGTCGATGCCCAGCGCCGCGATCCAGAGCGCCAGGCGGGGGCCGGCCGGCAGGAACGCCCCGACCAGCCAGGGGGCGGCGGACACCCCGAACCACACCGCGACGACCAGGGTGCGCCGCTGCGCGGGGTGCCCGCGCAGGGCCGGCAGCAGGGTCGCCGCCCGGCCGAGGTGGACGAGGACGTACGCGCCAGCGAAGAAGATGCCGTGTGCGCCGAATGCCAGCGTCACCGAGGCGGCCATCACCAGCCCGACGAGCATCACCCCCACCACGAGCCGCTGGATCAGCGCTTCGTTGGGGTTGAACCAGTCGGTGGACCAGGCCGTCGCGACCCAGACCCACCAGACGGCGCCGAGCAGGACCATCGTCTGTACGACGTTGAGCCAGCTGAGGTCGTGCAGGAGCCGGTCCGACAGCCGCGTCAGCGCGAAGATGAACGTCAGGTCGAAGAAGAGTTCCAGGGCCGACGCCTGGCGCGATGACTCTCGTTTTCGCAGGAGCCGCGCAGGGCTGCTCTTTGCCACCGGATTGCCGCCTCGTCTGCTCGCTCGGCAATCGTTCTATCACGTACGGTAATCAAGCGGGGCGGTATGCGTGCGCTCTAGGAGAAGCGTTCCGTCGATACGGGGACCAGGCCGTGTTGTCGCAGGACGTTGGTCAGTCCGGACAGGGTCGGGCCCACCACCTCGGCCGCGCCGGTCCTCAGCAGCACTGTCACGTCGAGACCCCAGGCGAGTGTGTGGCCAACCCGTCGTAGTTCCCAGGTGATCCGGTCGCCGTCCTTCTCCAGGTGACCGCTGGCGGCCGATCCGGTCGTGTCACCGGAGGGCGTCCGCCAGCTCGCCCTCAGTCCTGCCACCTGGTCCGCCCGGAGATCCTTGGCGAAGAGGACGCGGTAGACGCGCCGCTCGTGGAAGCCTGCCGGTGGGTGGGCAGGACCGAGCCGCAGCGGCGCGGCGGTCGCGAACGGTTGGTGGTCTTGGAAGTACGTACGCAGCACGGCTTCGGTGGGTAGCTGTCCACCACCGAGCCTGCGGTAGGCGCTCTCGGCGCTGCTGCGTGCAGCGGGGACCACCCTTGCGAGTAGATCCGGATCGAGACGCATCGTTCGGCTGAGTGCGGCGGAACTCCACCAGCCGACGCCCGACGGAGTCCAGCTCGCGCTGTCCAGGCCCGTGGTGGAGAAGTCGTGGTGGCGGGTGAACCGCTCGACGACTATCGCCTCCACGTCGGCGGCACGGTCACGGTCGCCGTGCCGGAGGCGCAGGACCAGGTAGTAGTCCAGGAAGTGGGCGTTCATCGCCGACCGGGTGACCCCGGTGCGCTGGACCGGCGGCTGACACTCGACCTCGCACGTGCGTGGGGCCGGCCCATCGTGTGCCGGCCCCACGGCACGTCACGGCTTCCAGGAACCGGCGGTGGCGAACTCATGCTGGTACTCCAAGACGCCCGAGGTGTCGTGCACGTCGAACACGACGCTGCCGGTCCGCTTGGTGCCCACGGTCAGGTCGTTGGCGGCCGGCATCGGTTTGCCGCAGCCGGACAAGATGCCGGCTATCGCGTTGGTCTCGGTGCCGTCGGCGGCGACCCACTGGAAGTAGAACGGGTTCGCCGAGCCGGTGCCCTTGGTGACCGTCACCGTCACGTCGGCGATCACGTACATGCCCTCGTCGGGTTTGAGGCCGTACGACGTGCAGGGCTTGGTGGCGGTGCTGAACTTCGTCACGGTGATCTCGACGGTGCCGCCGTTGTCGTCGATGACGAGGGTGTCCCCGGCGGACATGTTCCGGGTGTCGCTGTTGGCGGACGCGCGGGGCGACGGCGCGGCGGTGGCCGGCGGCTGCCCGACACCACGGGTCACCGCCGGGGTGGGCAGCGCCTCGGGCACCTCGTTCGCGACGTGGTTCGCGCCGATGACCACCGCCACGATGCCGCCCGCGCAGCAGAGCAGGGTGAGCACGGCCGCGGTCACCGCGATGGCCACCACTGTCCTGTTGGAGTTCTTCGTCGGCACGGGCGGCGGCGTCTTGATCGGGTAGCCCGGACCGCCGGCCTGCGGGTACGCAACACCGGCCTGCGGGTACGCGCCACCGGCCTGCGGGTACGCGCCACCCGAGAACGGCGGCTGCGGCGGGTTCGCCGCTGCCGACCACGGGTTGGGCGGCATCGGCGCCTGCGGGACCGTCGGATCGGCGGCGGACTGCTGCGGCTGCGGTGTCGCCGGGAACGGCTGCGTCGGCGGCTCCGGGCTGGGCTGCTGAGGATCCTGCGGTCCGGCGGGGGGGTGGGGGTGGGTCACCGTACTCCTTGGCGCCTCGTACGTGCGGTTCGGGAACCCGCCGACGCTACCGTGCGTCGCCGAACGGCCGGTCGCCGCGCCGGCTCGTGTCCCATCGTCCGTGCGCGTCGGCGCACCGGCCAGGATGGACGATGCGGGGAGTCAGCGCAGCGTGAGGACGGCGGCGGTGCGTACCAGGCCGTCGGCGACCACGAACCGGCCGGTGATCGTGCTCGGGGGATCGGTCACCTCGGCCGCGTCCACCCGCCCCGGTGCGATCCGGGCCGTGAACGTGCCGGCGTCCGGGTCCAGCGTGAGGTGGGCGTCGTGGAAGTCCAGCCAGCTTCCGACGACCGGGTGCCAGACCTTGTAGACGGTCTCCTTGGCGCTGAACAGCACGATGGGCCAGAAGATATCGGAGGGTAGCCGCGCAAGGCTCTCCTCCTCCTCGGGCAGCAGTACGAGTCGGCGTACCCCCGCGTTGATCTCGCGGTGCCGTTCGGCGTCCATGCCTACCGATCGCAGGTCGGTGGCGCGTGCCGCGGCGGCGGCGCAGTAGTCGGTGGTGTGGGTGATGGCGCCGACCACCCCGGCGGGCCAGACGGGCGCGCGGTCGGCGGCGGCCGGCACGGCCACCGCCGGCAGGCCGAGGTCGGCCATCGCCCGACGGGCGCAGACCCGGCCGGCGGTGAAGTCCCGGCGACGGGTCTGCACCGCCCGTTCGCCGAGACACGCCTGTTCGGCGGCGAGGAGTTCGCCGGTCCAGTCGTGGGTCTCGGCGACGGCCACGGCGACCGTCGGCGGCAGGAGGTCACGCATGTCCGCCGCCTACCGTCGGGTAGTGCGGAGGCATTAGCTCGTCAGTCAGATTTCCGACTCCCACGACGGGAGAAGCTACCGCAAAGATGTAACACCGGAGGCACGTGTCGCGCTCTCCAGGATGGCTCCGGGGGGACCACCATCGATAGCTGGCCAGTCCCGTGGACATCTGGAGAGGACCTGCGATGAGCGATGGCGCCGAACGGCCGAGGGGTCGGGCCGACGACCACGCGCCGACGACCCCGGGCTGGAGCTGCGGCTCCTGCGGCGACGAGTGGCCGTGCGCGACGAAGCGCACCCGGCTGCTGGCGGAGTACGGGGGTGACCGGGCGATGCTCAGCGTCTACCTGGGCTCGTGTCTCGCCGCCGCCGCCGAGGACCTGCGAGCGGCCCCGGTGATGTCGCTCCAGAACCGGTTCATCGGCTGGCTCCCACGCGGCGCGCGACGCCGCTGAGCCCACCGGTGGCCCCGCCCGAGGTGCGCGGGGCCACCGGTTGACCGGACGGGTTCAGGCCCGGCGAGGCCGCCGGGTCAGCGCGAAACCGACCACCCCGGCCACCGCGGCGAGCACGCCGCCGATGCCGGTCCAGATCCATCGCGAGCCGAGATCCGGCAGCCAGTCCGCCGGCGAGTCGCCCTCGTCGTCGGCCTCCGGGTCTGGCGTCGGTACGGCGTTGAGCACCGTCCCCGCCTTCGTGTTCGGCACCAGTGGCGCGGCCAGCGCACCGTCGTCGGCCGAGGCGCCCCGGTCCGCGAGGACGCCGACCAGCAGGTCCACGTCGACGGGCGCGCCCAGATCCGGCTCGGGCAGGTCGGTGACGGAGAGCCGGACGACGTACGTGCCGGGCAGCGGGTCGGCCGACCATGGCTCCGCCCAGGGGCGTACCTCGCGCAGTGTGCAGCCCAACGCCACACTCGACGCCTTGCCGTCCACCGTCGGGGTCTGCGCCCCGGCGGTGCACGCCTGCCGTCGGCGCAGCCCGTCGAACACGTCCACCGTCCAGGTGGAGGCACCGCTGCGTGCCTTCGGGAAGGTGACGGTGGCGCTGATCTCGTGCACCTGACCGGCGGTCGCCGCGAACGACCAGTAGAGGTGGTCGCCGACCGAGGCGTCCACCCGCACCGGCTGGCCGGCCGTGATCGGGGTGGCGGTGAGGAACGAGGTGCCGGCCCGGGTCACCGGCGTGGCGCCCGGAGAGGGGGTGGGGGCCGCCACGGCCGCCCCGGGCAGCAGCGCGGCCCCACCGGCGGCGAGCAGCGCCGCCAGCGACCGGAACAGTGCGGTACGCATCAGTTCTCCCTCCAGGTGGCGACCCACCAGCGGGTGAGCAGGCCGGCGATCAGGCCGGTGAGCAGGCCGGCCACGGTGAGCAGGGCGAGCAGCACCCAGCCCCGTCCGAGATCGGGCCCGTCCGGGGCCCCGGCGGCGGCGACCACGTCGATGGTCAGCTCCACAGGCATGCCGGGCGTCGCAGCGGTGCCCGGGCGTGCGGCGAACGAGTTGCTCACCACCAGGCAGACGGTGGTGGGTTCGACGACGGGCGTCGAGGTCTCGGCTGTCGCGTTCTCGTCGTCGTCGGTGTCCTCGTCGTCGGCGGTGGCCGACCAGCGCAGACCGGCGGAGAGCACGTCGGCCCGGCCGCTGCCGGCGTCCGCGCCGCGGACCAGTTCGCGGCCATCCGCGGCGGTGGCCCGCAGCAGCACCCCGTAGTCCCGGTTCACCGGCCGGTCCAGCGACATGCTCACCGACGCGCGCAGCTCCTGCCCGGGGCGTACGGGCACCCGGTAGTAGCGGTGCTCGGAGAACGCCTCCCGGTCGGCGTAGACGCCGGGGGCGAGCAGGGGCGCGGAGTCACAGGCGTTCGCGCCGCCGACCACGGTGGGGGCTCGGGTGTGGGTGTCACCGGCCCGCTCGACGAGCTGTTTGATCCGGCCGGTCAGCTCGTCGGCGCTCTGCGCGGCGGTGTAGGTGCCTCCGGTGGCCCCGGCGATGCAGAGCAGTTGGCGACGTACCTTCTCGTCGGGCGCGAGACCGAGCGTGTCGACGACCAGGCTGGTGCCCTGCGCGGCGAGTTCCCGGGCCACCTGGCACGGATCCGGCGGCGCGCAGGTGTCCTCCCCGTCGGTGATCAGCACGATCCGCCGGGTGGTGGCGCCGGCGCCCAGGTCCTGCGCGGCGGAGCGCAGCGCGAGCCCGACCGGCGTGAACCCGGTCGGTCGGAGCGTCGCGACCGCCGCCTTGGCCCGTGTGCGGTCGACCGGCCCGACCGGAACGATCTGCTGGGTGTCCTGGCAGCCGACCTTCTTGTCCTTGCCCTTGTAGGTCGCGCCGAGCACCCGGATACCGAGCTGGGTCTCCTCCGGCAGCGCGTCCACCACGTCGTTGAACGCCTGCTGGGCCACCGAGATCCGGCTGCGCCCGTCGATGTCCGCGGCCCGCATCGAACCGCTGACGTCGAGCACCAGCTCGACCCGGGGCGGCTCGGCCACCTGCTCCTCGTCGGCCGCCGCCGGGGCCGGCCCGGTCAGCGCGGTGGTCGCCAGCAGTCCGAGGAGGACGGCCGCCGATCGTCTGAAGTTGATCACGGCCCGCAGTGTAGTGAGATCCACTTTGGATGATCATTGGGGTGGTTGGTCGTCCCGGGATGGCCGGGGACGCGCGGAACCGCCGGGTCAGGCGGGGGCGTCGAGCAGTGCGACAAGCCGCTTCGGCGCGATCTCCCGGTACGCGTCCCGGCACAACTCGTCGATCTCGGCCCAGTCGACGTCGCCGTCGAGTCGTACGCCGAGCCACCCCCGGCCACCGACGTAGGGCGGGCGGAAGAAGCGGGCCGGATCCGAGGCGGTCAGCTCCGCCTGGGCGCCGGTCGGCGCGGCACACCACAGGTGGGGGAAGTCGTTCTGGTGGTGCCCGTCGGCGTGCAGGGTCACGAACACGCTCTTGTCCCGGACGAACCAGGTCGGTGACCCGTGGCTGGGGCGCTCGGTCACCTCGGGCAGCGCGAGGCAGATCGCCCGGACCCGGTCCAACAGTTCCACGGCACCCCGCCTCCCGTCACGATCGCGACGCGACCACGGCGAGCCTAGTGCGTCGGGCCGCATCACCGGCAGTCCTCGTCGGCAGTCCTCGTCGGTGTCGCGACGGCCAATTCGGGGCGCTGGGTCCACGCCAGGTCACCCTCGGTCAACTGCCTTATGGCAAGTATCGGCCCGGCCGATATCCGTCGGAAATCTGACCCAAGTCGACCCGTTGTGCCGGTGGTGCGCGGTGGTTAAGCTCTTGATGCGCGCCCCAATCGCCCGCTTCCCCCGTGGCAGGCGATCGGGGCGCGCGTCTTTGTGTAAGAGGTCGGGCCCGCACGCGAGACGCGTGCGGGCCCGATTTCCGTCGCGCTGTGCGGCGCGTCGCCTGCCGGTGCTTATATCCAGCGACCGTCGAGCCACATTCGGGACAGCCAGTCCGAGTACGGGATCAGCCGGCCCACGAAGATCGGATAGAAGTACGCGAAGCACAGCGCCACCAGCAGCACGTACGCCCCGGCCGCGACGCTGCCCACCAGCCGGCGCTCATAGCCCGCGTCGCCGGGCACCAGGGCCGCCGTCTCACCCACGTCACCCCCGGCCGGGGCGATGAGCGCGCCGAGCACGTACACCACGGCCAGCACCAGGAACGGCAGGGCCGGCGCGACGTAGAACGAGAACATCGTCCGACCGTCGAGGGCGAACCAGAACCAGGGCAGCAGCCCGGCGGCCACGGTGAGCAGGATCGCGCCGGCCCGCCAGTCCCGCCGGGCCACGCCCAGCCACACCAGCGCCACCAGGGCGGGCAGGAACGACCACCAGAGCAGCGGGGTGCCGAGCAGCAGGATCTCCGACGCGCAGGTCGGTGCGCCGCAGGCGCCGTCGCCGGACCAGTGGAACGCCACCGGCCGTCCGAGCAGCAGCCACTGCCACGGCCAGGACTGGTACTTGTGCGGATCGTCGAGTTGGGCGTGGAAGCCGTACGCCGCGCGGTGGTACTCGAAGAGGTTGATCAGCGGGCCGATCACCGGGGTGTCGCTGAGCGAGCCGGTCGGGTACGCCGCCGACGACGCCAGCCGGTAGTAGCCGTCGTCGCTGAGCAGCCACCCGGACCAGGTGGCGAGGTAGGTGCCGACCATCAGCACGCCGGCCAGCACCACCCAGGGCACCTCGTCGAGGAGGGTGTCCCGCCAGGGCCTGCGGACGCCCGCCGAGCGGCGGACCCCGACCTCCCACAGGACCACGAACAGGGCGAACACCGGCACGAAGTAGAGCGCGCTCCACTTGACCGCGCAGGCGCAGCCGATCAGCACCCCGGCGGCGAGGCGCCACCACGGCCACGTGCGCCAGCCGGTCGGCGGTCGGCCCGCGCGCCCCGGCAGGCTCGGGTCGAGCCCGTCGTCCAGGGCGCGCGCCCAGCGTCGACGTCGGGAGTCCCGGTCGAGCACCAGCGCGCCGAAGGCGGCCAGCACGAAGAACAGCAGGAAGATGTCGAGCAGCGCCGCGCGCGACAGCACCAGGTGGAAACCGTCCAGGGCGAGCAGCAGCCCGGCAGCGCAGCCGAGCACCGTCGAGCGGAACAGCCGCCGACCGATGCGGACCAGCAGCAGGACCGACAGCGTGCCGATCACGGCCGCCGAGAACCGCCAGCCGAACTCCGGCGCGGTGGTGAACAGGTGCCCGCCGACGGAGACCTTCGACTCCGCGTCCTGATAGCCGAAGGCCCACTCGCCCACGCCGATCAGCCACTTGCCCAGCGGGGGGTGCACCACGTACGACGGGACGTTGTCCTTGTAGTTCCACTCGACGCCCCGGCTGATCAGCCCGTACGCGTCCTTGGCGTAGTACGTCTCGTCGAAGATCTTGCCCTTGGGGCTGGACAGGCCCACGAAGCGCAGGATCGCCGCGATCGCCACGACCACGGCTGTGGCGATCCATGAGAACGGGTCCATCCGGGCGTCGACGGTGGCGAACCGGCGGCGGACCCCGGCGGACACCCCCCCGCCGTCGGCACGTGGTGCCGTCGGGTCCTGGCCAGGGCTGGGCTCGCCGGTCACCTCGACCGTGTCGGCCGGGTCGGCGCTCGGGCTCTGCGCTGTCGACGCACTCGTCACCCGGCGATCGTAGGCTGCCAGGGTGTCGTGTGGCGCCCGTCGTCCCTGATACCGGTATTCGCTGTCGATGAAGGAGACGATCACGTGGGTGAAATGTCCGAAGCTGGGCGCCTGATCCTGCTCGGTGCCCCGCTCGGCAACCCCGCCGACGCCTCGGTGAGGTTTCGGGAAGTGCTGGCCAGCGCCGACGTGGTGGCCGCCGAGGACACCCGTCGCCTCACCCGCCTGGCCCGCGACCTCGACATCACAGTCGGAGGCCGGATCGTCTCCTACTTCGAGGGCAACGAGGAACGGCGTACGCCCGAACTGGTCGAGGTCATCCTCGGCGGGTACGCGGTGGCGCTGGTGACCGACGGCGGCATGCCGAGCGTCTCCGACCCGGGTTACCGGCTGGTCCGGGCCGCGCTGGACGTCGGGGCGCCGGTCACCGTCGCGCCAGGTCCCAGCGCGGTGACCACCGCCCTCGCCGTCTCCGGCCTGCCCTGCGACCGGTTCTGCTTCGAGGGGTTCCTGCCCCGCAGCGGAAGCGCCCGCCGGTCCCGGCTGCGCGCCCTCGCCGCCGAGGAGCGCACCCTCGTCTTCTTCGAGGCGCCGCACCGGATCGGCGCGGCGCTCGCCGACCTGGTCGAGACGTTCGGGGCGGACCGGCCGGCCGCGCTCTGCCGGGAACTGACCAAGACCTACGAGGAGGTGCTCCGCCGTCCCCTCGGCGAGTTGGCCCGGTGGGCCGCCGAGGGCGATCCGCGCGGGGAGATCACCCTGGTGGTGGCCGGCTCACCGGCGACCGCCCCGGAACGCCCCGACGACGACGCCCTGCGCGCGGCCGTCGCCGAGCGGGAGGCCGCCGGCCGGTCCCGCCGGGACGCCATCACCGACGTCGCCACCGAATACGCGCTGCGCCGCCGCGAGGTCTACACGATCGTGCACAGCTGACCCGCTCGGCGTTCCGGATCCGAGCAGTCGAACCGTCGGCGCACGGGGTCAGGCAGGCTAAACTAAGTCCTTAGCTAACCAGGGAGGTCGCGTCGTGTCGGCTGAGGCTGTGCACTACAACATGCATGATGCCAAGACCCATCTGTCGCGCATCATCGAGCGGGTGGAGCGCGGCGAGGAGATCATCATCGATCGGGCCGGCACGCCTGTGGCAAAGGTCGTGCCCCTGGTCCGGCGAGCCAACCGCACCGCCGTCGGCTCCCTCGCCGGCCGACTGGACCTCTCCGGCGACTGGGACTCACCAGAAACCAACGCCGAGATCGCCGCCGACTTCGGCGTCGGCGCATGACCCTGCTGCTGGACACTCACGTCGCGCTCTGGGCCATCACCGGTGACGCGACCGTCGGCGTCGAGTTCCTCGACCGGCTACGCCACGAGCCGGACATCTTCCTCTCCCCGGTCACACTCTGGGAGATCACCATCAAACAGAGCACGGGGAAACTCGCCGGGCCCCCCGACCTCGCCGAGCGGGTCAGAGACATGGGCTTTCGGGAACTTCCGGTGACCCACGCCCACGCCCTCGCCGCTGGCCGCCTGCCGCCACATCACCGCGACCCCTTCGACCGCATGTTGGTGGCCCAGGCGATCACCGAGAGTCTCACCCTGGCCTCCCGCGACGCGTCGATAGCGCTGTACGACGTGGACGTCCTCAAGGTGTGATCGGGCGGGCCTGAGCCATTCCAGCGCGGCCAGAACCGAACCCGAACCCGTGGATCAAGAGCCGGCGGGGTCACCAGGCGGCGACGAGGAAGCCGAGGGTGATCAGCGCCGGGCCGGCGAGAGCCGCGGCCACCGCCCAGCGGCGGTGTCGCCGGCCGGGCAGACGTGCCGACCCCGTCCACCGGACGATGCCGGCGGCGCAGCCGAGCACCGCCAGCAGCCCGGGCAGCCAGCGCAGGTGTCGGCCGGCGCCGGTGTCGGCGTACGCGGTTCCTCCGTCCGGGCCGGTCATCCGTGCCCGCATCGCAGCCCCGGGCGCGTCGCCCCCGGTGGGTACGCCGCTGACGCGTACCCCGTGGGCCAGGAAGCGCCCGTCGTCGGCCGTGAAGATGCCCCGGCACCGCTGGGTGAGACCGCCGCCGGTGCAGTGGTCGATCGCCACGGTGCCGTCTCGCGCGTGCCCGACCGCGAGCCAGAACGGGCCGGCGCTGACCCAGGCGAAGAAGGCCGCGACCAGGCTCAGCAGCACCAGCGCGGTCAGCCCGGGCAGCGGGTCCGGCAACGCTGTCGTCCGCGACGCCGCGCGGCGGTCCCTCGCCAGGGCGCGACGCTTGGGGGCGACGTCCTCCTGGATGGGGGTGCCGTCCCAGTGCACCTCCTCGATCGGCGCCCAGAACGCGACCTCGTCGTCCGGTGGCCGGTCACCGTCGACCCGGTGGGCATCCCGCAGACGGCTCTGCTGGCGTACCGGCACCCGGCGTGGCACCGCGTCCACCGGTGCCCCGGTGGTCGGCTCCACCTGGACGGGCGGCCGGGCGGCTGGGTGCGCCACGACGGGAGCCCCGGCGGCGGGGTGCGCCTCGTCGGACGCTCGGGCCGGTTCGCGTACCGCCGAGGTGGTATCGGCCGACGGGCCCGGCGGGTTCGGGCGGGCCGGGCTGGGCGCGGGTGCCGTCGGGCTGGGCCGCGCCGGGGTGGGGGCCGGCGCGGTCGGCGTGGGCCGGGCCGGGGTCGCGGTGACCTCCGGCGACCCGTCCCTTCGCGGCGCGGCCGCCCGCCCGGACGGCGTGGGCCGTTGGTGGGTTGGCCGATCGGGTGCGGCGGCGGGGACCAGCCGGGGGTGCGGCGCGACTCCGGTGCCCCGCGGTGCGCCGGACGCCGAGCCTGGCTCGTCGCCGTCCGTCGGCCCGGTGGGACGCTCGTCGTGGTCCCGGGCCGCTCCTCTGCCAGTCACGATGTTCATTGCACACCGGTAGCGCGGGCTGATCGGGCAGGTGGACCGCGTGTCGACGACAAATCGGACCAATGGGCGGGGTGGTCGGTCCGGTCCGGCGGCCCGACACCCCTATTGGTTCGCGGATGCCCCGGGCGGGTCACTAGGCTTGCTGCTCATGAGTCACGTTCTCGCGGCAGTGGCCTGGCCGTACGCCAACGGCCCCCGCCACATCGGCCACGTCTCCGGTTTCGGCGTTCCCTCCGACGTCTTCGCCCGGTACATGCGGATGGCCGGCCACGACGTGCTCATGGTCTCCGGCACCGACGAGCACGGCACCCCCATCCAGGTGCAGGCCGACGCCGACGGGGTGACCCCGCGCGAGCTGGCCGACAGGTACAACAGGGTCATCGTCGAGGACCTGCACGGCCTCGGGCTCTCCTACGACCTGTTCACCCGCACCACCACCCGCAACCACTACGCGGTGGTGCAGGAGCTGTTTGAGGGGATGTACCGCAACGGCTACATCGTGCCGAAGACCACCATGGGTGCGATCTCGCCGTCCACCGGGCGCACCCTGCCCGACAGGTACATCGAGGGCACCTGCCCGATCTGCGGGTACGACAGCGCGCGCGGCGACCAGTGCGACAACTGCGGCAACCAGCTCGACCCGATCGACCTGATCGACCCGAAGTCGCGGATCAACGGTGAGACCCCGAAGTTCGTCGAGACCGAGCACTTCTTCCTGGACCTGCCCGCCCTGGCCGACGTGCTCCGCCAGTGGCTGGACACCCGGGAGGGGTGGCGGCCCAACGTGCTGCGGTTCTCCCGCAACCTGCTCGACGACCTCCAGCCCCGGGCGATCACGCGGGACCTGGAGTGGGGCGTGCCGATCCCGCTCGACGGCTGGCGGGACCGCCCCGACAAGCGGATCTACGTCTGGTTCGACGCGGTGATCGGCTACCTGTCCGCCTCGATCGAGTGGGCCCGCCGCTCCGGCGACCCCGAGGCGTGGCGCAGGTGGTGGTCCGCCGACGGGGAGGGCAAGGACGCCCGGTCGTACTACTTCATGGGCAAGGACAACATCGTCTTCCACTCGGTGATCTGGCCGGCGCTGCTCTCCGGATACTCCGGCGAGGGCTCCCGCGACGGCGAGCCGGGCGAGCTGGGCCAGCTCAACCTGCCCACCGAGGTGGTCTCCAGCGAATACCTGACCATGGAGGGGCGCAAGTTCTCCTCGTCCCGCAAGGTCGTCATCTACGTCCGCGACTTCCTGGAGCGCTACGACGCGGACGCGCTGCGCTACTTCATCGCCGCCGCCGGCCCGGAGAGCAACGACACCGACTTCACCTGGGCCGAGTTCCTGCGCCGCAACAACGACGAGTTGGTCGCCGGCTGGGGCAACCTGGTCAACAGGTGCGTCTCGCTGGCGGCGAAGAACTTCGGGGCGATCCCGCCGGTCGACCCGGCCGGGCTCACCGAGGCCGACGAGGCGCTGCTCGCAGTCGCCCGGACCGGGTTCACCACGGTCGGTGACCTGATCGGCCGGCACCGGCAGAAGCAGGCCATCGGCGAGGCCATGAGGGTGGTCGCCGAGGCCAACAAGTACCTGTCCGAGCAGGCGCCGTGGAAGCTCAAGGACGAGGCCGACAAGCCCCGCATGGGCACCGTCCTGCACGTCGCCCTCCAGGTGATCAGCGACGCCAACACGCTGCTCACCCCGTTCCTGCCGCACTCCGCGCAGCAGGTGCACGAGCTGCTCGGCCGCACCGGCGTGCACGCGCCGATGCCTGTCATCGAGCAGGTCGACGACCTGGACGGTGGGCCGTCCTACCCGGTGCTGACCGGGGACTACACGGTGGGCGCGCGCTGGGAGTCGGTGCCGCTGGAGACCGGCACGCCGCTTGCCGCGCCGAAGCCGGTGTTCCGCAAGCTCGACCCGTCGATCGTCGACGAGGAGCTGGCCCGACTGGCCGGCTGAGCGTACGACGCCCCCGGCGGCAGGGCATCCGGCCGCCGGGGGACGTCACATCGCGTACCGGGTGTCCATGACCTGGTCGTTGCTCACCTCGGTGCCTGGTGCCCACGTCTCGTAGACACCCCGGTCGTGGCACTGCGCGCCGGTGGCGATCACCGCGTCCGGGTCCGGGTGGCGCAGCCGCAACCGCAGCCAGCCGGCTTCCTCCCGCAGCACCAGGCACGACACGCCCCGCCACTGCGCGAACCGGACCCGGCGGGCCACCGCGTCCACCGGATAGCGGGCCGCCCGGGTCATCGCCAGCACCCGGAACCCGCCGGGCAGGTCGGCCACCGCCTCGTACTCCGTGTCGCCGTACAGCCCGACCAGTTGGGTGGAACGCGGGGCGTCGCCGGTCGGCACGTACTCCTGGTCGGGGGAGAGGCCCGGCACCGCGGCGAGCAGATGCCGCCACTGCGGGCCCACCATCCGCAGCCAGGCGCGCTGCTCGGCCTGGTAGCTGTAGAGCACCACCTCCACCCCCTCCTCGGGGTAGGCGAGCAGGGTCGCGTTCGCCGGCATCGGCAGGTCGGCGAAGTCCCGGGTGATGAACTCCGGGACGAGTTGGCCGTTGCTCGGCACGAAGCCGGTGCCCAGCACCGGAGGGCCCAGGCGGTCCCGGGACGACAGCGCCGTCAGACCCCGGTGCGCCTCGCCCACCGGCACGTCGTAGTCGCCCGGGTCGGCGGCCCGCCAGCGCAGCGCGTACGCCACGTCCGAGCCGTCCCGACCGACGTCGCCGTCGGTGCGCAGCACCGTGGTCGCCGACGGCGTACGCAGGTGCGCCACGTCGTGCTCCCGGTAGCAGAAGCCGTGCGGCAGCCAGCCCCGCACGTACCCGGCGAGCTGCCGTGCGGAGAGGATCTTCACCATCCGGGTGCCGCGCCGGACCACCGCCGAGGCGCGCACCGCTGCCAACACCGGGTCACCCGCCGCGGACGGCTGCTGGCTGAGGTGGTGTACGTGCGACCAGCCGCGCTCCCGGTGCGCCGGCATCATCAGCGGTGTCTCCGGCTCCTCGGCCGGCTCGGCGGCCCCGTGCACCCCGCTCACCTCGGTGACGTGCACGAACCGACGCCACGGCAGGGCGCTGCCCGGGCGCGGCGCCCGCTCGAAGCCGGCCACCTCCTCGGCGCTGAACAGCTCGTACGCGGCACCCCGGGCGATCTCCTCGGCCGGGTAGACGCCGCCGCCGAACGCCACGCGAAGCCCGGTGCGCTCACTGGCGGGACTGCTGAGCTCGCTCACGCGGCGACGGTAGAGTCGCGCGGCGTAGTCGAGGTGAACGCCGGGTGGCGGGCGGATGGACGGGCCCGGTGTGTGATGCTGTCGCTGATGAGCGAGCCGACTGAAACCCGCCGCGAGCGTGCCGCCCGGCGGGCCGGAGAGTTCCCGCCCGCCCCCGAGCCGCTGCCCCGGCCGGTGCTGGACAGCCACACTCACCTGGACATCACCGTCAGCGAGGCCGGCGTACCCGGTGGTGGGCCGTCCGACGACCCGATCGCCACGGCGATCACGGTGGCCACCGGGGTCGGCGTGGACCGGCTGGTCCAGGTGGGCGTGGACGTGGCGTCCTCGCGGTGGGGCGCGGACATCGCCGAGGCGTATCCCGCAGTGCTGGCCACCGTGGCGCTGCACCCCAACGAGGCGCCCCGGCTGGCCGACCTCGACGAGGCACTGCGGGAGATCGAGTCCCTCGCCGCCCGCGACCGGGTCCGGGGGATCGGCGAGACCGGCATGGACTTCTTCCGCACCGGCGACGAGGGGCGCACCGCGCAGGAGGCGAGTTTCCGGGCGCACATCGCCATCGCCAAGCGGTACGGCAAGGCGCTTGTCATCCACGACCGGGACGCGCACGCCGACGTGCTGCGGATCCTCGACGACGAGGGCGCACCGGACACGGTGGTGCTGCACTGCTTCTCCGGTGACGCCGAGTTCGCCCGCGAGTGCGTACGCCGGGGCTACCTGCTCAGCTTCGCCGGCACCGTCACCTTCGGCAGCGCCACAGCCCTGCGCGAGGCCGCCGCGCTCACCCCGCTGGACCAGATCCTGGTGGAGACCGACGCCCCCTACCTCACGCCGACGCCGCACCGTGGCCGGCCGAACGCCTCGTACCTGATCCCGCTGACCGTCCGCGCGCTCGCCGCGACCACGGGCAGTGACCTGGACGAGCTGTGCGCGGCCATCTCCGCCGCCGGCGACCGGGCCTTCGGGCCGTGGTGAGCCCGGCCCGGCGGCCGGTCCCGACCACGCCGCTACGCTGCCAGGCATGACCGGTCTCCTCGGCCCGGCGGAGATCCGGGAGCTGGCCGCCCGGCTGGGCGTCGCGCCCACCAAGAAGCTCGGCCAGAACTTCGTGCACGACCCGAACACGGTGCGCCGGATCGTCACCGCCGCCGGGCTGACCCCCGACGACGTGGCCCTGGAGGTCGGCCCCGGGCTCGGCTCACTCACCCTGGGGCTGCTGCCGGTCGCCGGGCACGTGCACGCCGTGGAGATCGACCCGACGCTCGCCGGCGCGCTGCCGGAGACCGCCGCCCGGCACGCGGGGGCGGATGCCGGCCGGCTCACCGTGCACCGCGCCGACGCGCTGCGCGTCCGCGCCGCCGAACTGGGCGAGCCCGCACCGACCGCGCTTGTCGCGAACCTGCCGTACAACGTCGCCGTACCTGTGGTGCTGCACCTCCTCGCCGAGCTGCCCAGCCTGCGACACGGCCTGGTGATGGTGCAGAAGGAGGTCGCCGACCGGCTCGTCGCCGGTCCCGGCTCCAAGGTGTACGGCATTCCGTCGGTAAAGCTCGCCTGGTACGCCCACGCCCGGAGCGCCGGCAAGGTGCCGCCGAACGTGTTCTGGCCGGTGCCCAACGTCGACTCCGGTCTGGTCGCCTTCACCCGCCACGAACCGCCCCGAACCGACGTGGAGCGGAAGCAGGTCTTCGCCGTGGTGGACGCGGCGTTCGCGCAGCGCCGCAAGACCCTGCGCGCCGCGCTGGCCGGCTGGGCCGGCGGCCCGGACCGGGCGGCCGCCGCGCTGACCGCCGCCGGCGTCGACCCCGGCGCCCGGGGTGAGTCACTTACCGTCGAGCAGTTCGCCGCCATCGCCGCGTCGGCCCCGGCCGGTCCGCGTACCGCGAAGTAGGCTGACGCCGTGCCCGCCGAGGAGGTGTACGAGTGACCGCGCAGCCGATCGAGCCCGCCGCCCAGGGGATGTGGGGCCCGGATCCCGTCCGGCAGCGACTGGCCAACCACACCATCGAGGACGTGCTGGCCCTGCCCGGCGACGCCCCCCGCGTCGAGCTACGTGACGGAGTCCTCGTCGTGGTTCCTTCCCCCACCTATGACCACCAGAACATCAGCAGCTTGCTCTGGATGTGGCTGCGACAGCACGCGCCGCTGGATCTGTCGCCCGCTACCGCCGTCGGAGTGGCGCTCAACCACCGCAACACCCTTGAACCGGACGTGGTGCTACTACGCCGGCCTCTTGTCGGTACAAGCCACTACTTCGACGCTGAGCAGGTCATGCTGGCCGTCGAGGTCGTCTCGCCCGGCACCCGTCGGCGGGACCGGTTGGAGAAGCCGGCCGACTACGCCGATGCCGGGATCCCGCACTACTGGCGGATCGAGCAGAATCCGGTGCACGTGTACGCGTACGACCTGGTTGACGGCCGGTACGAGCTGGCCGCCGACTCTGCCGAGGAGCTGATCGTGGCCAAGCCGTTCGACATCCGCCTGCGCGTACGGGACATCACCCCGTGACCGAGGCCTGGCGACCGGATGGCGAGGACGAGCGACGCGGGGCCCTCGGGCCGGTGAAGGTCCGGGTGCCCGCCAAGGTCAACCTGCACCTCGGGGTGGGCCCGCTGCGCCGCGACGGCTACCACGAGCTGAACACCGTCTACCATGCCATCTCGATCTACGACGAGCTGACCGCCCGGCGGGGCGACACGCTCGCGTTGACCATGGAGGGCGAGGGCACCGGCGAACTCGCGCTTGACGACTCCAACCTGGTGATCCGCGCCGCGCACGCCCTGGCCGGGTACGCGGGGGTGCTGCCGCACGCCCGCCTGCACCTGCGCAAGCAGATCCCGCTCGCCGGTGGGCTGGCCGGCGGCAGCGCGGACGCGGCCGCCGCGCTGGTGGCCTGCGACGCGCTCTGGGGCACCGGACTCTCCCGCGACGAGTTGGCCGGGATCGCCGCCGACCTGGGTTCCGACGTGCCGTTCCTGATCTACGGCGGCACCGCGCTGGGCACCGGCCGGGGCGAGGCGGTCAGCCCCGTACTGGCCCGGGCCACCTCCTGGCACTGGGTCGTGGCGATCGCCGACGTCGGCCTGTCCACCCCGGCCGCGTACCGCGAGCTGGACCGGCTGCGCGACTCCGGCGCCGCCGGCACCCCGCTGGGCAGCACCGACGCTTTGCTGGGCGCGCTGCGTCAACGTGCCCCCCGGGTCCTCGCCGGTACGCTCGGTAACGATCTTCAGGACGCCGCGCTGGCGATGCGGCCCGCGCTTGCCGACACCCTGAAGGCCGGCGAGGCGGCCGGCGCGCTCACCGGCATCGTCTCCGGCTCCGGACCGACCTGCGTGTTCCTCGCGGCCGACGCGGCCGACGCCGAGCGGATCGCCGCCGAACTGTCAAGCGCCGGCGTGTGCCGGGAGGCCCGGGTCGCGCACGGCCCGGTCGCCGGCGCCCGCGTCGGCTGACGACTCGTTCCCACCCGGCTCGCGGGCGCGCGGCGCGGGCGTTCGGAGCGTCCGCGTACCCTTGACTCAGGCGTCCCGAGGTGCCCGCCGGCACCCGGACGCCTTGATCTTGAAGGGTGGAACGTGGCCAACATCGTCAATCTGGACCGGGTGTCCAAGGGGTACGGCGCCGCCGGGCGGCTGCTCACGGACGTCTCGCTCGGCCTGGACGACGCCGACCGGATCGGTGTGGTCGGCCTCAACGGCGCCGGCAAGTCCACCCTGCTGCGCCTGCTCACCAAGCAGGAGGACCCCGACGACGGTCGGGTCACCCACCGCCGCGACCTGCGTGTGCTCTGGCTACCGCAGCAGCTCACCCTCGCCCCGGACGCCACCGTCCGGGACGTCGTGCTCGGCACCGCCTGGCTCGGTGAGGGCATGGGCGCCGAGCACGAGTGGGCCGGCGACGCCGGTGTGCGCAACATCCTCGACGGCCTCGGCATGCCGCACCTCGGCCTCGACCAGCCGGTCGGCCCGATGTCCGGTGGCGAACGGCGGCGGGTGGCACTCGCCGCGCTGCTCGTCCGCGACTCGGACCTGCTGATCCTCGACGAGCCCACCAACCACCTCGACGTCGGCGGTGTCGACTGGCTGGCCCGGCACCTGGTCGGCCGCAAGGGCGCCCTCGTCGTGGTCACCCACGACAGGTGGTTCCTGGACGCGGTCTGCACCACCACCTGGGAGGTCGCCGACCAGACCGTCCGCGCGTACGAGGGCGGCTTCGCCGCCTGGACCCTCGCCCGCGCGGAGCGCGAACGCGTCGCCGCCGCCACCGAGGCCCGCCGGCAGAACCTGCTCCGCAAGGAGATCGCCTGGCTGCGGCGCGGCCCGCCCGCCCGTACCTCCAAGCCCCAGTTCCGCATCGACGCCGCGAACGCGCTGATCGCCGACGTGCCGCCGGCGCGCGACACCATGTCCCTGCAGCGGATGGCGGTTTCGCGCCTGGGCAAGCAGGTGTACGAGCTGGAGAACGTCGAGCTGCACGCCGGCCCGAAGGAGATCCTGCGCGACGCCACCTGGCTGGTCGGCCCCGGCGACCGGATCGCCATCCTCGGCGCCAACGGCGCCGGCAAGACCACCCTGCTGCGGATGCTCGCCGGCATCACCCGCCCGGACGGCGGCCGCCTCGGCACCGGTTCCACGGTGCGACCGGCGTTCCTCTCCCAGGAGCTGGCCGAGTTGCCCGGGCACCTGCGGGTGCTGGAGGCCGTCGAAGAGGTCGCTCGCCGGGTCCAGCTCGGCGACCGGGAGGTCTCCGCGTCGCAGCTCGCCGAGGTGTTCGGCTTCGACGATCGCCGACTCTGGACCCCGGTCAGCGACCTCTCCGGTGGCGAGCGTCGCCGGTTGCAGATGCTGCGGCTGCTCGCGGGTGAGCCCAACGTGCTGCTCTTCGACGAGCCCACCAACGACCTGGACACCGACACCCTCGCCTCGCTGGAGGACCTGCTCGACTCGTGGCCCGGCACGATCATCGTGGCCAGCCACGACCGCTACCTCATCGAACGCGTCACCGACACGGCGTACGGGATGTTCGGCGACGGTCGGCTCGTGCACCTGCCCGGTGGTGTCGACGAGTACCTCGCCCGGACCGCCGAGCGGGCCGGCACTCCCCGGGCGGGCGGCACCTCGACCTCCGCGCCCGCTTCTCCGTCGGGAGGCGGCATGTCCGCCGCCGAGGTGCGCCAGGCGCGCAAGGAGTTGTCCCGACTGGAACGGCAGCTCGGCAAGCTCGACCAGCGCGAGGTCACCCTGCTCGACCAGCTCGCCGCCGACGCCACCGACTACGCCCGCGTCGCCGAGCTGGACACCCAGCTCAAGGACCTGCGCGCCGAACGGGAACGGATCGAGGAGACCTGGATGACCCTCGCGGAGGACCTGCCCGAGAGCTGAGCGTGCCGGGCACGCCGGCGCGGGGGCCGTGTGCGGCGTCACACCGACACATGCGGGACAATCGTCGGCGACACCTCACCCTTGGAGACCCAGACATGGCCCACACCCCCATCAACCACCCCGCGCGGCCGATCTACCGGGCGATCGGCGGGCTGACCGGTCTGTACCTGGTGGTCTTCGGCGTGCTCGGCATCATCGCGGGCGCCGGCGACGAGATCCTCGCCCAGGACGACACCCGCGTCCTCGGTCAGGGCACCAACCTCGGCTTCTCGCTGCTCTGCGTGCTGCTCGGGCTCGTCGTGCTGGTCGGCACCGCGCTGGGCCGCAACATCGACGTGGCGATCAACCAGTGGCTGGCGTACGCCCTGATGGTGATCGGCCTGGCCGGCCTGGCCTTCATCCGGACCGACGCCAACTTCTTCAACTTCAGCATCTTCACCGTGATCGTCGTGATGACTGCCGCCCTGGTGCTGCTCATGGCCGGCATGTACGGCAAGGTCGGCACGGAGGATGAGGCTGAGGCTTTCCAGAAGGCTCGTCTGGTTCTCTGATCTTCTGCGGTTGCGGCCGTGGGTTTTCGCCGGAGCCCGAGCTGCTCCGGGCGGTCAGGCTTGATCCCTGCGCAGCTCGGGCTCCGGCGAAAACCTGACCTGGTCCGGCCTTTGGCGGACCCCTTCGGCTTTGGGGTTCTTCGGACAGTTGGCTCTGGCCTGGGCGACAATTCCCCTGAAACGGTCAATCAGGGGGTCTTGGTATGCCGCACTTTCCGGTGAACCATCCGGCACGGCCGCTCTACCGGGTCCTCTCCGGACTGATCGGCGTCTACATCCTGGTCTTCGGCGTCTGGGGTGTCGCCGAGACGATCGGTGACCCGCTCTTCGACAGGGGCAGCCACTGGGCGCTGGGGCTCCGTACCAACCTGGCCTTCTCACTCGCCTCGGTGGTCTTCGGAGCCGTCCTGATCTTCGGAGCGTCCCGGCGCAGCAACCTCGGCCACTACATGAACCTCACCGCCGGGGTGGTGTTCCTGGTGACAAGCATCCTCATGATGTCAGTGCTGCAGACCGACGCGAACTTCCTCAACTTCTCGATGTCGACAGTGATCGTGTCGATGCTGTTCGGCCTGATCCTGCTCGGCACCGGGCTGTACGACAAGGTCGGCCCCTCGGAACACGCCGAGGCGGAGCTGGAACGCCGCAAACACCCGGTGGCCGACGCGCACCGCAGCTGAACGAGGTCAGCGGCGGCGTGCGGTGATCAACGTGGGCTTCGCCTCCAGGTGCGACAACCCGTTCCACGCCATGTTGACCAGGTGCGCCGCCACCGTCTCCTTGCGCGGCTTGCGCACCTCCAGCCACCAGCGGCCGGTCAACGCGACCATGCCCACCAACGCCTGCGAGTAGAGCTCGGCCAGCTTCGGGTCGTACCCGCGGCTCTTGAACTCCGCGCCCAGGATGTGCTCGACCTGGTGGGCCACGTCGTTCATCACGCTGCTGAAGGTGGCCGTCCCGGACAACAGCGGCGACTCGCGGACCAGCACCCGGAACCCGCTGGTCTCCTCCTCGATGTAGCCCAGCAGGGCCATCGCCGCCTGCTCCAGCAACTCGCGCGGATGCCCCGCCGTCAGCGCCGTGGTGATCCGGTCCAGCAGGGCCCGGACCTCCCGGTCGACAACTACCGCGTACAACCCTTCCTTGCCACCGAAGTGCTCGTACACCACCGGCTTGGAGACCTTGGCGCGTGCCGCCACCTCCTCGATGGAGGTGGCGTCGAAACCGCGCTCGGCGAACAGTTGCCGGCCGGTCGCGATCAACTGCTCCCGACGCTGGGCCGCCGACATGCGTACCCGGGAGGTGGGCTTGGGTTTCGCCGCCGCAGCCGGCACTGGGCGCCGGCCGGCATCGTCGCTGGCCTCGGGCATGTCGCCGCCTCGCTGGCGCTCGGTCACGCCCTGCCGTGGGATGGTGCCTCCGCTGTGCCCGTTCACGTTGTCGCCTCACTGGCGGGTGGCCTGACCACCCTGCCGCGCCGTCCGACCGTACCCGGATCGGGCCCGGCCCCCCGTCCGCCGAGCCGCCCGGTCCCCCCGCTGCGCTCGGTCATCCGGCCATCCTGCCAGGCGACACCCCGGGGCACCGCCCGGTTTATCGGGTTGCGACAGGCTTCACGAGCTTGGCCGCGAGGCGTTCGGGCTTCGGCCAGCGCACCTGCGACGCCGCGCCCGTCTTCTCGAACAGCCAGATCACCCGGGCGGAGATGTCCACCTGACCACGCAGCACACCGTGTCGGGCGCTGGTCGGGTCGGCGTGGTGCAGGTTGTGCCAGCTCTCACCGAACGACAGGATCGCCAGCGGCCAGAAGTTCGACGCCCGGTCGCCCTGGCGCATCGCGAACGGGCGCTCGCCGTACACGTGGCAGACCGAGTTGATCGCCCAGGTGACGTGGTGCAGGAGGCCGATCCGGACCAGCCCGGCCCAGAAGAACGCGGTGAGCGCGCCCTGCCACGACCAGGTCACCAGGCCCCCGATCAGCGCCGGGCCGAGCAGCGAGACGGCAACCAGCACGGGGAACAGTCGGTCGACCCGGCTGATGTCGCGGTCGGCGATCAGGTCCGGTGCGAACCGCTCCCGGTTGGACAGTTCGCGACGGAACAGCCAGCCCACGTGTGCGTGGAACAGGCCCCGCGTCAGTGCCCAGAAGCTGGTGCCGAAGCGCCACGGCGAGTGCGGGTCACCCTCCAGGTCGGAGAACGCGTGGTGTCGGCGGTGGTCGGCCACCCACTGGATGATCTCGCCCTGCACCGCCAGGGAACCCGCGACCGCAAGCGTCACCCGCAGCCACCGCTTGGCCTTGAACGAGCCGTGCGTGAAGTAGCGGTGAAAGCCCACAGTGATGCCGAGCCCGGAGACCACGTACCAGACCAGGCCGATGATCACGTCGCTCCAGCCCAGCCAACCGCCCCAGGCCATCGGCACGGCGACCAGCAGAGCCACGAAGGGGATCACGACGAAGGCCCACAGGGCGGCCAGGATCCCGGAGGACTGGCTGCCGTCGGTGAGCGGTTTCGGGCCGGGGCCGGCGGTGTTGGGTTCGAGCATGGTGGTGGACATGGCACCTCGCAGAGGGGACGGAAACGATCACGAACCTACGCCTACGTCACCGTAACTTACGGCTCGGTAGAGCGCACGGGGAAGTTTCGAGAAGCTGTCGTACGCAGGTGCGAAAGCCCTGCTCAGAGCCGTTGTTCGGTCACTGAGGCAGGCCGGATCCGCACTGCGGAAAGGGCCCGCGCCCCTCGGATCCAGGGTCCGTCACGACCTGCTGAGAGAGGTGCGACCGCCGCCTCGGTCGTGGGCGGCACGGGAGGATCGCAAGGATCATGAAGGGCGTGAGTGCTGGCGTCGCCCCCGTCGGGCGTTAAGGTGTAGCGGCGGGATGCGCGTCGGGGAGCGACGACGTCCTGACGTTGCGATCGGCCGTGGTGTAATTGGCAACACCCGGGTCTTTGGTACCCGTATTTCAGGTTCGAACCCTGGCGGCCGAGCTGCCCCCTAAGTCCGTTTTGGGTTTCACTGGGGGTAACAGGGAACGGTGCCGGACCCCGTGGTTAGCATGGCCGCGAGAGTGTCCGCCGTCCCGACGGGAGCCATGTCGTGCCCCAGCCCCACAGTCGTACCGTCGTCGTACTCGCCGCCGGTGAGGGCAAGCGGATGAAGTCGGCACTGCCCAAGGTATTGCACCCCCTGCTCGGCCGTACCCTGCTCGGTCACGTGCTGAGCGCCGCCGCGCCGCTGAGCGCCGACCGCACCGTCGTCGTGGTGGGGCACGGCGCCGACCAGGTCCGGGCACACCTGGCCGAGATCGCCCCCGACGCCACGCCCGTGCTCCAGGCCGAGCAGCTCGGCACCGGGCACGCCGTCCGGATCGCGCTGGACGCCGTGCCGGAGGGCGCCGGCACGGTCGTGGTGATCAACGGAGACGTGCCGTTGCTGCGCCCGGAGACGGTGGGCGCGCTGGTGACCGCGCACGAGGAGGCCGCCGCGGCGGCCACCGTGCTGGCCGCCGAGGTGCCGGACCCGACCGGACTCGGGCGGATCGTCCGGGACGCCGACGGTCGGCTGGAGCAGATCGTCGAGGAGCGCGACGCCGACACCACGCAGCGCGCGATCCGGGAGATCAACGCCGGCATCTACGCGTTCGACGCGGTGCGGCTCCGCGACGCGTTGGGCAAGCTGTCCACCGACAACGACCAGGGCGAGGAGTACCTGACCGACGTGTTCGGCCTGCTCCGTTCCGCAGGCGAGCCGGTCGCGGTGCACGTGGCCGTCGACCACGTCGAGACGCTGGGCTGCAACGACCGCGTGGAGTTGGCGTCGCTGCGGCGGCTGCTGCGCGACCGGGTCAACGAGGCATGGATGCGTACCGGGGTGAGCCTGCTCGACCCGGCGACCACCTGGATCGACGTGACCGTGGCGCTGGACCGCGACGCGGTAGTCGACCAGAACACCCAGCTGCGCGGCGCCACGGTGGTCGGCGCGGGTGCGCTTGTCGGGCCGGACGTCACGCTCGTCGACACGATCGTCGGCCCGGCCGCCTCGGTGGTGCGCAGCCACGCGGTCGGCGCCGAGGTGGGCGCGGGCGCCAGCGTGGGACCGTACGCGTACCTGCGGCCCGCGGCGCGGCTCGCCGACAAGGCGAAGGTCGGCACGTTCGTCGAGGTGAAGAACTCCGAGATCGGCGCCGGCTCCAAGGTGCCGCACCTGACGTACGTGGGCGACGCGACGATCGGCGAGCAGACGAACATCGGCGCCGCGTCGGTCTTCGTCAACTACGACGGGGTCAACAAGCACCGCACGGTGATCGGCAGCCACGCCCGGACCGGGGCGGACAACATGTTCGTCGCGCCGGTCGAGGTGGGTGACGGCGCGTACACGGCGGCCGGCTCGGTGATCGTGGACGACGTGCCGGCGGGCGCGATGGGTGTCGCCCGGGCGCGGCAGCGCAACATCGAGGGCTGGGTGGTGAAGCGGCGGGCCGGTACGGCGGCGGCCGAGGCCGCGCAGCGTGCAAACGACGCGAAGGGTGCGTCGGAGGTGGCCGGCACCGCAAGTGACAGTGAGGCAATGCACGGGCGGGCCGAGACGGTGGGCGGTGCGTCCGGCGCGGGAGATACTGCAACCGAATAGTCCCCGACCCACCACCACCGGGCCGGGTACCGCCGACAAACGGGAGCAGACGGGCCCATGGGCAGCATCGTCGCCGAAAACCGCAAGAGCCTGATGCTCTTCTCCGGACGGGGTTTCCCGGAGTTGGCCAAGGAGATCGGCGAGGTGCTCGGTGTGGCACCGACGCCAGCCGACGCGTACGAGTTCGCCAACGGCGAGATCTTCGTACGGTTCAAGGACTCGGTGCGTGGTTCGGACGCCTTCGTGGTGCAGTCCGTGACGCACGGGGTGAACACCTGGGTCATGGAGACCCTGATCATGGTGGACGCGCTGAAGCGGGGGTCGGCCAAGCGAATCACCGTCGTGCTGCCGTTCTACCCGTACGCGCGGCAGGACAAGAAGCACCGGGGTCGGGAGCCGATCTCGGCCCGGCTGGTGGCGGATCTGCTGAAGACCGCCGGTGCGAACCGGATCCTCACGGTCGACCTGCACACCGCGCAGATCCAGGGCTTCTTCGACGGGCCGGTGGACCACCTCTTCGCGATGGACATCCTGGCGGAGTACGTGGAGCACAGGTACGCCGGCCGGCCGATGACAGTGGTGGCGCCGGACTCGGGCCGGGTACGGGTGGCCGAGCGGTGGACCGACCGGCTGGGTGGCTGCCCGCTGGCGTTCATCCACAAGACCCGCGACCCGATGAAGCCGAACCAGGTGGTGGCGAACCGGGTTGTCGGTGAGGTGGAGGGCCGGGTCTGCCTGATCGTCGACGACATGATCGACACCGGCGGCACGATCGCCAAGGCGGCGGACATCCTCAAGGAGTCGGGCGCGGCGGAGATCGTGGTGGCGTCCACCCACGCGCTCCTGTCGGACCCGGCCACCGAGCGGTTGAAGAACAGCCCGATCAGCGAGGTCGTGGTGACCAACACGCTGCCGTTGCCGCCGGAGAAGCAGCTGGACAAGCTGACCGTGCTGTCGATCGCGCCGCTTCTGGCGCGGGCGATCCGGGAGGTCTTCGACGACGGCTCGGTGACCACCCTGTTCGGTGGCCTGAGCTGAGGGCGCACCCCCTTTCGACATTCGACGCGCCGACGGGCGCAAACCTGGCAGTCTGGTGGGAAACGGGGCTGGCGCGCTGGTGGGAAAGCCATCGGCGTTCCGGTCTGGAGCCGTGACCGGGGACTGCCGACAAACCGGGAAACAGCTCGGGTAGACTGGTGCGGTTGCCACGGCGAGGGTGCCCGGCGGGCCGCTGAAAAGCGCCGCACGGAGGCACCGTCATCGACGCGGTGCTCCGGGCAGTCGTTCATGACGCATGAGCCCCAGCGAGCCCCTCGCCCCAGCACCGCAAGACGACAAGCCGCCGTAGCGAAAGCATCAGGAGTTTCCCCGTGTCCGAGGTAAAGATCAGCGCCGAGCCCCGCACCGAGTTCGGCAAGGGTGGTGCCCGTCGTACCCGCCGGGCCGGCAAGGTGCCCGCCGTGCTGTACGGCCACGGCGAGAAGCCCAAGCACATCGCGCTGCCGTCGCGGGAGTTCGCCGCCGCGATCCGCAAGGGTGGTGCCAACCAGCTGTTCGCGATCGACATCACCGACGGCACCCAGGTGCTGGCGCTGCCGAAGGCGATCCAGCGTGACCCGATCCGGGACACCTTCGAGCACGTGGACCTCATCCTGGTGCGCCGGGGCGAGCAGGTCACCGTCGAGGTGCCGGTCCACCTGACCGGTGAGGCCGCGCGGGACACCCTGATCGTGCACGACCACGACACCCTCTCGGTGACCGCCGACGCCACCAAGGTGCCGGACCACCTCGAGGCGTCGATCGAGGGCCTGGAGGCGGGCTCCTCGGTGACCGCCGGCGACGTCGAGCTGCCGAGCGGTGTCGAGCTGGCCGTCGACCCGACGCTGCCGGTCGCCGCGGTGACCGCCGCGCCGACCGCCGAGCAGCTTGAGGCGACGCTGCCCGAGGTCGAGGAGGCCACCGAGGAGGCCGAGGCCGAGACCGGCGAGGTCACCGAGGGCTCCGAGGGCGCGGACACCACCGAGGGTGGCGAGAGCGCCGAGGCGCGTACCGAGGCCTGATCGGTTCGTATTCGTGCGGCAGGCGTCCCCGAGTTTCGGGGGCGCCTGCCGGCGTATCGGGAGTCGGTCGATCCGACGGCGGGAAGGGACGGGTCGTGACGGACGAGGCGGGGCCGTGGCTGGTGGTCGGCCTGGGCAACCCCGGTCGGGAGTACGCCGGCAACCGGCACAACGTCGGGTTCATGGTGGCTGATCTGCTGGCCGGGCGGGTGGGCGCGCGGTTCGGTAGGCACAAGCGGGCCGTGGCCGAGGTCGCGGAGGGGCGGCTGGGGTTCGGCGGCCCGAAGCTGGTGCTGGTCAAGCCGCTGACATACATGAACCTGTCCGGTGGGCCGGTCGCCGCGCTGTCGCAGTTCTACAAGGTGCCCCCGGCGCAGGTGGTCGCGGTGCACGACGAGTTGGACATCGGCTTCGGCCAGGTACGGATCAAGTGTGGCGGCGGCGAGGGCGGGCACAACGGCCTGCGTTCGATGTCCAAGTCGTTGGGCACCAAGGACTACGTCCGGGTGCGGTTCGGTGTGGGTCGCCCACCGGGTCGGCAGGACCCGGCGGATTACGTGCTGTCGGATTTCAGCGCGGCGGAGCGCAAGGAGCTGGATTTCCTGGTGGACCGGGCTGCCGATGTGGTGGAGTCGGTCATCGTCAAGGGCGTGGAGCCGACCCAGAATCTCTACCACGGCAGCTGAGGCGGCCCGGCGTACCGGATCGGAAACGGTTGGCCGGTAGTCTGCGCCTTTCGGCGTGCCGTGACCGGCGACGCGGGTCGCGGCCGATCGGTGCGTGCGGGCACAGGCCGCGGCGAGGCGACGGGAGCGGGCAGATGGGCAGTCCTCCGATGATCGACGGGGCGTTCGCCAGGTGGTTGGCCTCCCGGGCCGGTCAGGCGCTGCTCGACCTTCGTGCGGAGTTGGGTTTCGCGGACACAGGCGCGCTGAAGTCGGCCGGGGACAAGGTGTCGCACGACCTGATCCGTACGGAGTTGGCGCGGTGGCGGCCGGGGGACGCGGTGCTCTCCGAAGAGGACGAGGGCTCCCGGTTGGCCTGGGCGGCCGAGGTGAACGCCGGCGCGGTGTCCCGGTTGACGGCGGACCGCGTGTGGATCATCGATCCGTTGGACGGCACGCGGGAGTTCTCCGAGGAGGGCCGCTCGGACTGGGCGGTGCACGTCGCGCTATGGGCGCGGAACGCGCCGAGCCCGCACGGGCTGGTTGCCGGGGCGGTGGGGTTGCCGGCGCAGCACCGGGTGCTGGGCACCGACTATCCGCCGGCGTACCCGCCGATGACTGTGGAGGCGGCGACTGCCGGCGAGCGGAAGATCCGTCTGGCGGCGAGCCGGAGCCGACCGCCGGTGTTCCTCACCGACCTGGCCGAGGACGTCGGCGCGCACCTGGTGCCGATGGGCTCGGCCGGTGCGAAGATCGCTGCGGTGGTGACCGGCGAGGTGGATGCGTACATCCATGCGGGTGGGCAGTACGAGTGGGACTCGGCGGCCCCGGTGGCTGTGGCGACGGCCACCGGACTACACGCTTCCCGGATCGACGGTTCTGCGCTTCGATACAACGAGGCGGATCCGCGCCTGCCGGACCTGCTGGTCTGTCGCAAGGATCTCGCCAACCGGTTGCTTGCAGCGCTGCAGAGGCATTCCGGGTAGCCTGAGCACGCTTCTTGACATGTCCGACCGGAAAGGTCTGGAAATCGGATGAGCGAGCGAGTGTCATGACGTCCCCCGCGGCCTACCGGGTCTCCCACCTGGACGCCCTCGAAGCTGAGAGCATCTTCGTGATGCGCGAGGTCGTCGCCGAGATGGAACGCCCGGTGCTGCTCTTCTCCGGCGGCAAGGACTCGATCGTCATGCTGCGGTTGGCGCAGAAGGCGTTCGCTCCGGCCAACATCCCCTTTCCGGTGATGCACGTCGACACCGGGCACAACTTCCCCGAGGTGCTCGAATACCGCGACCAGCGGGTCGCCGAGCTGGGGTTGCAGCTCGTGGTGGCGAGCGTGCCGGAGGCCCTGGCCAGCGGGCTGGTTCGCGAGTCCGGTGACGGGATGCGCAACCGGATCCAGACGCCGGTGCTGCTGGACGCGGTGGAGAAGCACCGCTTCGACGCGCTGTTCGGTGGCGCCCGCCGCGACGAGGAGAAGGCGCGGGCCAAGGAGCGGGTGTTCAGCTTCCGCGACGAGTTCGGCCAGTGGGATCCGAAGAATCAGCGCCCGGAGCTGTGGTCGCTCTACAACGGCCGGCACCACCCGGGTGAGTCGATCCGGGTCTTCCCGCTGTCGAACTGGACCGAGCTGGACGTGTGGCACTACATCGCCCGCGAGCGCATCCCACTGCCGTCGATCTACTACGCGCACGAGCGCGAGGTGATCGAGCGGGACGGGATGGTCTACGCGGTCAACGAGTTCTTCCGTCCCCGCGCGGGTGAGGAACGGTTCAAGGCGCAGGTGCGCTACCGCACCGTCGGCGACGCCTCCTGCACCGCGGCGGTCCGCTCGGACGCGGACACCGTGGAGAAGGTCATCGAGGAGGTGGCGGCCACGCGGATCACCGAGCGGGGCGCGACCCGTGGTGACGACCGGGTCAGCGAGGCCGCCATGGAGGACCGCAAGCGGGAGGGGTACTTCTGATGACCACCGAGATCGTGGCCCCGGTCGGCACCGAGGCCACCGGTGACGCGCGGCCCATGGACCTGCTGCGGTTCGCCACCGCCGGCAGCGTTGACGACGGCAAGTCGACCCTGATCGGTCGGCTGCTCTACGACACCAAGTCGCTCTTCACCGACCAGTTGGCGGCGGTGGAGGCGGTAAGCGCGGCCCGTGGCGACGAGTACACCAACCTGGCGCTGCTCACCGACGGCCTGCGCGCCGAACGGGAGCAGGGCATCACCATCGACGTGGCGTACCGGTACTTCGCCACGCCCCGGCGCAAGTTCATCATCGCGGACACCCCAGGGCACATCCAGTACACCCGCAACATGGTCACCGGCGCCTCCACTGCCGACCTGGCGCTGATCCTGGTGGACGCGCGCAAGGGCCTGGTGGAGCAGTCCCGCCGGCACGCGTTCCTCTGCTCGCTGCTGCGGGTGCCGCACCTCGTCCTGTGTGTCAACAAGATGGACCTGGTCGACTGGTCGCAGGAGGTCTACGAGCGGATCGCCGACGAGTTCACCGCCTTCGCCGCGAAGCTCGACGTTCCGGACCTGACAGTGGTGCCGATCTCCGCGCTGCGCGGCGACAACATCGTGTCCCGCTCGGAGAACATGCAGTGGTACGAGGGTCCGTCGCTGCTGCACCACCTGGAGCGGGTGCACATCGCCAGCGACCGCAACCTGGTCGACGTCCGGTTCCCGGTGCAGTACGTGATCCGCCCCCAGTCCACGACTGTCACCGACTACCGCGGCTACGCCGGTCAGGTCGCCTCCGGTGTGCTCAAGCCGGGGGACGAGGTGATGGTGCTGCCGTCCGGCTTCACGAGCCGGATCGAAGCCGTGGAGACCGCCGACGGGCCGGTCGCGGAGGCGTTTCCGCCGATGTCGGTGACGGTACGGCTGGCCGACGAGATCGACATTTCCCGGGGCGACCTGATCTGCCGGCCGAACAACGCGCCGGCTGTCGCGCAGGACATCGAGGCGATGGTTTGCTGGATGGACGAGACCCAGCCGCTGCGGGTCGGCGCCCGGTACGCCATCAAGCACACCACCCGGTCGGCTCGCGCGATCGTGCGCGGCCTGCACTACCGGCTGGACATCAACTCCCTGCACCGTGACGAGTCGGCCGACGAGCTGCGGCTCAACGAGATCGGCCGGGTACGGCTGCGCACCACGGTGCCGCTGCTTGCCGACGAGTACCGCCGCAACCGCACCACCGGCGGCTTCGTCATCATCGACGAGGCCACCAACCGCACGGTGGGCGCTGCCATGATCGTCGAAGCCGCCTGACCGCCCGATCCGTGAAGTGGTGGCCTCCCTCGGTGGGAGGCCCCACTTCCAGGTCAACGCCGTCGCCCTGGATAACTTCGAATTCAAAGCAGGTACGATCGCGGGATGAGTGAGGCGGCACCACGCCTGAGCGCGGAGCAACTTGGCGCGTACTTTGCTCTGGTGGAGGTCAGCAGCCTTCTTCAGTACGCGGTGGACGAGCACCTGCGCGTCGATGGTGACCTCAGCTATGTGCAGTTCCAGCTCCTCGCCCGGCTTGTCGACGCGCCTGGCGGCAAGCTGCGGATGACCGACCTGGCTGACGGTGTCGTGTACAGCCGCAGCGGGCTGACCTACCAGGCGGGCTTGCTGGAAAAGCGTGGCCTGATCACCCGTTCGCCGTCGCCGGACGACGAGCGCAGTGTCATGGTGGCGGTCACCGACGTCGGTCGCGACCTGATCGCCCAGGTGCTCCCCGGGCATGTCGACCGCGTCCGGGACCTGTTGTTCGAACCCCTGACCGGCGACGACGTCGCCACCCTCAACTCAGTCCTAGGCCGGGTCCGCGACCACATGCGCGCCGCTCCGCCCCGCTCCGCCAGGCCTCGCGGCAGGCGTAACCGGGCCGACTGAGGCGTGAGCCGAGTCTGAGGCTCGGGCCCATGGTCTGTGACGGTTGTCACCCCCTGCGCCACACTTGCTTCGAATTCGAAGCGTGCTAGCGTTCAGATGTGCTTCGAAATCGAAGCACAACGGATTTCAGAAGGGCGAGGCTCGTCATGAAGGCAGTGCGTTTCCACGAGTACGGCACTCCCGAGGTCCTGCGCTACGAAGACGTGGAGCAGCCGGCCCCCGGCGTCGGCGAGGTCCGGATCCGGGTGGCGGCGACGTCGTTCAACCCGGTCGAGGGCAACATCCGCGCCGGTGTCATGCAGGGTTCCATTCCGATCCGGCTGCCGCACACCCCCGGCATCGACATCGCGGGCACTGTCGACGCGCTCGGCCAGGACGTGACCGGCTTCGACATCGGTGACCGGGTGATCGGCGCCCTGCCGCTGACCAGCACCGGCGCGGCCGCCGAGTACGTCATCGCCCCGGCCCCGATCCTGGCGGCGGCCCCCACGAGCGTCCCGCTGGTGGACGTCGCCGGACTGCCGGTGGTCGGACTCACCGCGTGGCAGGCGCTGTTCGACCACGCGAAGCTGACCACCGGCCAGCGGGTGCTGATCAACGGCGCGGGTGGCGTCGTCGGCGGCTACGCGGTGCAGCTGGCCAAGAACGCCGGCGCGTACGTGATCGCCACGACCGGCCCGCGCAGCTCCGAGCAGGCCAAGACGGCCGGCGCCGACGAGATCCACGGCCCCGGGATCCCGGAGCTGTCCGAGCCGGTAGACGTCGTGCTCAACTTCGCCCCGATCGCCCCGGAGCAGATGGCCGCCCTGGCCGCCGTGATCCGGGACGGCGGCGTGCTTGTCAACACCACAGTGTGGATGCCCGCCGCGTCCGACGAGGCCCGCGGCGTACGGGGCGTCAATCTCTTCTTCCGTCCCGACGGCGAACAGCTCGCCGGGCTGGTGACCCTGCTTGACGCCGGCACGTTGCACCTCGGCGCGACCCGGCGGGTGCCGCTTGCCGAACTGGCGCAGGTGCACGTCGAGGTTGCCACCGCCCCGATCAACGGCAAGGTCGTCCTCGTCGCCCCCAGCACCACCCTCGACTAGACGAGTAAGTCCGGTGTGGCTGCCCGCCGTGTCGATGTGCTGTTGAGCGGTATACCTCAGAGGTATGAATATGACTCTGAGGTATACCGCTCACGACCGCATCCGCCCCCACGGAGGTCACCGCCGGCCACCGGCCGCGCCACCGCCCGCGCCACCGCCACCGCCCCAGGCAGGGTCAGGAGCTACTCGTCTAGAGGAAGACCCCCGCCGAAAGGTCACCGCGGGAGGGTGGGGTCAGTGCAGGCGGGTTGCGCCGGGGGCTGGGAGGACCGGAACCGTGGTGGGGGCGGTGAAGCCGCGTTCGGCGTACGCGGCCGTGACGGCCGACGCCACCGCCTCGGCGCGATCGGTCTCGACCAGGGCCAGGACGCAGCCACCGAACCCGCCGCCGGTCATCCGGGCACCCAGCGCGCCGGCCGACAGTGCCGCCTCGACGGCCGTGTCGATCTCCGGCACGGTGATCTCGAAGTCGTCGCGCATGGAGACGTGCGAGGCGGTGAGCAGCGGGCCGATGTCCCGGACCCGGCCGGCGCGCAGCAGCGCCACCGTGTCCAGCACACGCTGGTCCTCGGTGACCACGTGCCGGACCCGTCGTCGGGTCTCCTCGTCGTCGAGACGGGCCAACGCGCTGTCGAGCTGGTCGACTGTCACGTCGCGCAGCGCGGTCACGCCGAGCGCCTTGGCACCCGCCTCACAGGAACGACGGCGGGCGGCGTACTCCCCGTCGGCGTGCCGGTGCGGTGCGCGGCTGTCGATGACCAGCACGGCCAGCCCGGCGGCGTCCAGGTCGAACGGGATCTGTTCGACGGACTCGTCGCGGCAGTCGAGGAAGAGCGCGTGCCCGGCGCGGCAGCGGATCACTGCGGACTGGTCCATGATGCCCGTCGGCGCGCCCACGTAGACGTTCTCCGCCCGCTGCGCCAGTCGCGGCTGCCGCTCGGGAGCGAGGTCCAGCCCACCGAGGTCGAGCAGGGCGGCGAGCACGGCCGACTCCAGCGCCGCCGACGACGAGAGCCCGGAGCCCAGCGGCACGTCGGAGGCGATCGCCAGCCGGGCGCCCGGCACCGCGTGGCCGGCTTCGCGCAGCGCCCAGACCACCCCGGCCACGTACGCGCCCCAGCCGGTCACCCGGCCGGGCTCGGCCACGTCGTCCGCGCCGAAGGTGATCGTCTCGTCGGAGAGCTCGGACCAGACCGTCCAGCGCTCGTCGTCCTGCCGGTCGGCGGCGACGACGGTACGCATCGGCAGCGCGAACGGGAGCACGAACCCGTCGTTGTAGTCGGTGTGTTCGCCGATCAGGTTGACCCGGCCCGGTGCGGCCCAGCGGCCGGTGGCCTGACCGCCGTACTGGTCGGTGAAGCCGGCCGCGGCCCGCTCGGCGACGTCACCACTTGGCGCGCTCACGCCTGCTCCAGGACGTGCGTGCGGTAGAACGCCCAGGCATCGCCGACCATGTCGTGCAGGGTCGGCTTCTGCGGCACCCAACCCAACTCGTCGCGGGCCAGCGCGGAGGAGGCGACCAGCTCGGCGGGGTCGCCCTCGCGGCGCGGCGCCACCTCGACAGGTAGTTGGTGCCCGGTGACCTCGCGGACCACGTCGACCACCTGCCGGTTGGTGAAGCCGTTGCCGTTGCCGAGGTTGTAGATGCGGTGCTGGCCCCCGGTGGCGGCGTCCAGCGCCAGCAGGTGGGCGCGGGCCAGGTCGGCGACGTGGATGTAGTCGCGGACGCAGGTGCCGTCCACAGTGGGGTAGTCGTCGCCGAAGAGCTGGAGCTTCTCCCGCCGGCCGGCGGCGACCTCCAGGGCGATCGGGATGAGGTGCGTCTCCGGGTCGTGCCGCTCACCGAGCGCGACGTCCCCGGCGAGGTGCGCGCCGGCGACGTTGAAGTAGCGCAGCGAGACGGCGGCCAGCCCGTGCGCGATGGCCTCGGAGGTGAGCGCCAGGTCGACGGCGAGCTTGGTGGCGCCGTACGTGTTGGTGGGCGCCTTGACCGCGGTCTCCGTGATCGGCAACTCGGTGGGGTTGCCATAGACAGCGGCGGTGGAGGAGAAGACCATCCGGGGCACCCCGGCGGCGCGCACGGCGTTGATCAGGGCGAGCGAACCGACCGTGTTGTTCTGCCAGTACAGCTCCGGCTTCACCATCGACTCGCCGGCGGCGATGAGGGCGGCGAAGTGCAGCACCCCGTCGAAGCCGGCGTCGGGGGTGAGGACCTGGGCGGCGTCGTGGATGGACGCCTCGACGTGGGTCGCGTCCGGAGCGAGCGCCTCGCGGTGACCGGTGCGCAGGTCGTCCAGGACGACCACCTGGTGGCCCGCGTCGAGCAGCATCCGGGTCACCACGCTGCCGATGAATCCGGCGCCTCCGGTGACGAGCAGTTTCACGTCGTTGCCTCCTGCCTGGCCCGCCGGGACGTGGCCCTTGGTGATCACCCTACGGCGGCGGATGGGACCGGAGCCGACCACGCCGCCAACCCATTCCATCATAATCTCTCATGTTTAAACAGAGCCGCACATCCCCTCGACTCCGCGCGATCCCCGGTACGGCGGGCACCCGGTGTCTACCATCTCTGTCATGCGGGAAGCGGCCCGTTCCGGGCTCCGGCGACGCGTGCGGGGGAGGCCCCGCCGCGATCCCGGCCCGCTCGCCCGAGCCGTCGCCCGGGTGCTGGTCCGTACCGCCGACGGTGCCACCCGCCTCGTCACCGACCTGCTCGGGGCCGGTCCGGCGGCGGGTCGAGAACGCATCTCCGAGGCCGAGTTACGGGATCTCGTCGCCGTGAACACAGTGCTCGATCCCGACGAGCGGCGGATCATCGACGAGGTGTTGGTGGCCGGCGCGAGTCTCGTACGCGAGGTGATGATGCCCCGGACCGAGGTGGTCTTCCTGCCGGCCCGGCTGACCATCGCGGAGGCCGCCCGGCTCATGCGGGCCGAGACGCACAGCCGCTACCCGGTGACCGACGGCACCCACGACGACGTGGTCGGGTTCGTGCACCTGCGGGACGTGCTGCTGCGTCCGGACTCCGACCCGTGTGGCACCGTCGGCGAGCTGACCCGCGAGGTCAAGCAGGTGCCCGGAAGCAAACGGGTCCTGGCCGCCCTGACCGAGATGCGCCGGGAGGGCCACCACCTGGCGGTGGTGATCGACGAGTACGGCGGGACCGCCGGGATCGTCACCCTGGAGGATCTGATCGAGGAACTCGTCGGGGAGATCCACGACGGGTACGACACACCCCCCGACCCGGCGCACGCCGGCCTGCCCGCGGTGGTCGACGGTCGGCTCAACCTCGCCGACTTCGCCGAGCGGACCGGCGTGACGCTGCCCGCCGGGCCGTACGAGACGGTCGGGGGGTACGTGATGGCCGTGCTGGGCCGGCTGCCACTGCCCGGGGACGAGGTGCCGGTACCCGCCGAACCGCCCGACGACGGCGGCCCCGATCCGGCGGACCCGGCGGACGGTTGGCTGCTGCGCGTGCTGGCCCTGGACGGCCGTCGGGTCGCCCGGCTCGCCGTGTCGGCGCTCCGCGTGCCGGAGCAGCGACGCGCGGGCGTGCCACGCGAGGTCAGCGCCCCGACACCGGCCGGCCGTGGCCGACGCGCCGGCCCGTCATGACGGCCCGGCCCGCTTGCTGACAGAATTATCGCCATGCCCGACGTTTCCGAGCGACCCCGCGTCTTCTCCGGCATCCAGCCGACGGCCGACTCGTTCCACCTCGGCAACTACCTGGGAGCTGTGCGGCACTGGGTGGCCCTGCAGGACACCCACGACGCGTTCTACTGCGTGGTGGACCTGCACGCCATCACCGCGGGTCACGATCCGGCGCTGCTGCGCCAGCGGACCAGGGTGGCGGCCGCCCAGCTCTACGCGGTCGGTCTCGACCCGGAGCGCAGCACCCTCTTCGTGCAGTCGCAGGTGCCCGAGCACCCGCAGCTGGCCTGGGTGCTCGGCTGCATCACCGGCTTCGGCGAGGCGAGCCGGATGACCCAGTTCAAGGACAAGTCGCAGAAGCAGGGCAACGAGCGGGCAAGCGTCGGGCTCTTCACCTACCCGGTCCTGCAGGCCGCCGACATCCTGCTCTACCAGGCCAACGCGGTGCCGGTCGGCGAGGACCAGCGCCAGCACCTGGAGCTCTCCCGCGACCTGGCCCAGCGGTTCAACTCGCTGTTCGGCGCGACGTTCACGGTGCCCGCGCCGCACATCGTCAAGGACACCGCGAAGATCACCGACCTGCAGGATCCGACGGCCAAGATGTCCAAGTCGTCGTCCTCGCCCGCCGGCATCATCGACCTACTTGACGATCCGGCCCGGTCGGCCAAGAAGATCCGCTCCGCGGTGACCGACACCGGTCGGGAGATCGTCTTCGACGCCGAGACCAAGCCGGGCGTGTCCAACCTGCTGACCATCTACTCGGCGCTCAGCGGGCGGGCCATCGACGACCTGGTGGCGGCGTTCGCCGGCCGCGGCTACGGAGACCTCAAGAAGGAGCTGGCCGAGGTCGTGACGGAGTTCGTCCGCCCGATCCAGGAGCGCACGCGCACCTACCTCGACGACCCTGCCCAGCTGGACAAGCTGCTCGCCGCCGGCGCGGAGAAGGCCCGGTCGGTGGCCGGCGAGACCCTGCGGTCCGCGTACGAGCGGGTCGGCTTCTTCCCGCCGGTGCGCGGCGAATAGCGCTGCGGGGACAGGTGGGCGGGTCGGTGGCCGACGTGACGGCGCGGAGCGTGGATCGCAGTGACGGGGTGCCGCCGTCCGGCGACACCGTCCAGATCGGCATCGCTGTGGACATCCCGGAGCCGTGGGGGGCCCAGCTCACCCGGCGACGGGTCGAGGCGGGCGATCCGCTCGCGGTACCGGCGCACGTGACGCTGCTCGGCCCGACCGAGATCCCGACCGCCGTCCTGCCGGGCGTCGAGCGGCACCTCGCCGCCGTGGCCGCCGCGCATCTGCCGTTCACGCTGCACCTTCGGGGCACCGGCACGTTCCGGCCGGTGACGCAGGTGGTGTTCGTCGCGGTGGCCGCCGGGATCAGCGAATGCGAACTGCTGGCCGCCGCCATCGCGACCGCGCCGGGCCTGCACCGCCAGACCCGTTTCCCGTACCATCCGCACGTCACCGTGGCGCAGGACGTCGCTCCGGAGGCGTTGGACAGGGTGTACGAGGATCTGGCCGACTTCTCCGCGATGTTCGAGGTCGACGGGTTCACCCTCTTCTCGCACAGCGGGCAGACCCGGTGGCAACCCCGCCGGGACTTCCGCCTCGGCGACTGAACGGTCGGCGACCCGCCGGGCGGCGAGCACTCCTGCGCCGGTTGCCACGGTGGCGGTGAAAGATCGGCGAGGATGATCGCGTGAACGTGATCGGCCGGATCGAGGCGGGCATCGACCGCTGGGTGAGTGCCGCGCGCCGCCGGTCGAACCTGTTCGACCACGTGTGGCGTGCCGGGGCGCTCTACGCCGAGGTGTTGGCCGGGCGGCTCGCCGCAGCGATCGCCTACTACGGCTTCTTCGCGGTCTTCGCGCTGGCTCTGGTCGCGTACTCCATCTTCGGCGCGATCCTCGAGGACAACGACGAGGTCTCCGCGGCGGCGGCCGGGTTCCTCAAGGAGAACCTGCCGTTCCTGGACGCGCAGCAGATCGCCAACTCCAGCGGGACTGTCGGCGTGGTCGGTCTGGTCATCCTGGTCTTCACCGGGATCGGCTGGGTGGAGGCGATCCGCTCCTCCCAGCGGCTCATGTACGCGCTCAACCAACAGCCCGGCAACCTCGTGGTTCGGCGACTGGTCGACCTGGGGGTGATGATCGGCGTCTTCGTGCTGCTCGGCCTCTCGGTGGCGGCGGTGGACGCGTTGGAGTCGCTGCTGCGCTTCCTGCTGCGCAGCACCGGGTCGGTAGGCCTGACCACTGTCAGTGCGGTGCTCAGCGTGCTTGTCAACGCGGTGCTCGCCACCGCGCTGCTGCTCGCCGTGCCCCGGCTGCGGATGAGCCGGTCCCGGTTGCGCCCGGTGGTGCTGCTGGTGGCGGTCGGCATCACGTTGCTCAACACGGTCGGGCGGTACTACGTGGTGCGTACCGAGCGCAACCCGGCGTACACGGTGGTGGCCGGCGCGGTAGGTCTGCTGCTCTACCTCTACCTGCTGAACCAACTGGTGCTGTTCGGGGCGGCGCTGCTCGCGACCAGTACGAGCGGGCGCGTGGTGGATCTGGCGGAGGGCGCCCCGCCGGTGGACATCGACGAGGACACCGATCCCGGCGCGCCGGGCGGTGCGGGCTGATGGCGGAGGTGCCGGACGTGCTGATAACTGTCGATGCGGACTCGCCGGTGCCCCCGTACGAGCAGGTGCGGTTGCAGCTCGCCGAGTTGATCGGCGACGGCCGGTTGCCGGTGGGCAGCCGCCTGCCCACTGTCCGGCAGCTCGCCGCCGACCTGCGGCTGGCCGCGAACACAGTGGCGCGGGCGTACCGGGAACTGGAGGGGGCGGGGCTGCTGGAGACCCGGGGGCGCAACGGCACCTTCGTGGCGCCTGGTCGCGACGACGCCGTCGACCGGCTGCACCGGGCGGCGGCGGGCTACGCGGCCGAGGCGGCTCGGCTCGGCGTCCCGCCCGCCACCGCGCTCGCCCTGGTCCGGGCCGCTCTGGATGCCGCCCGACCCGGCTGACCGGCTCCTGATCGACCGCCGGATGGGCGGTAACTGAACAGAACCGCACCGATGCTCGCGTTCGCGGACCATGATGAGCCGGTGGGCGCACTCATGACACTGGACCTGCCGGCCGACTCGCCGATGCTCGGCCTGCCGTGGATCATCACCTTCGGGCCGTTGGGCGACCTCGACGAGTGGGAGCCGGTGGTCTGCGGGCCGTACGAGCGGCCGCACGCGTTGGCGTTGGCCGAGGCGGTGGTGGCCGAGGAGCAGCTGATGGCAGTGGTCGAGCCGCTGCTGCCGGCGCTGTCGGCGGACGAGATCCGCAGCGAGATCGCCGCCGCGCAGGTGGCCGCCGAGGACGAGGCCCGTCAGGTCGAGGGGGCCGACCTGTACGGCGACTTCGAGGACGTGATCGACGAGGAGTTGGACGCCGCGGCGGACGAGGCGGGCCACGGTGAACCCGTCGAGCCGCCGAACGAGGCCGAGGTCCGCGCCGGCTTCACCCGGATCGCGGCCCTGCTCACCGCGAAGTGACGCGAACACCGGCGCCGCGCGGAGCGGACTCCGCGTGACGCCGGTGCACCTCACCCCCCACCACAAGGGGCCGGTAGCCCAGTCGCCCGTTGGCGCGGGGCACGACGGACGACCAGGTCGAGAACGGCTTACCCGCTCAGCGCCGTTCCAACCAGGCGGCCGCGTCGACGGGCAGCAGATGGCCGGCGCCCTGCCGGGTGAGCGTCGCGCTGGCGACTATCGGTTCGCCGTACCCGTCGATCTCCACCGGCGCTCCGCTGAGGTTGACCACGCAGGTCAGCACGGTTGCGCCGGCGGTGCGGGAGAAGGCCAGCACGCCCGGTCCACTCTCCAGCCAGCTGACGGGGCCGGCGCCGAGAGCCAACGCCGGGTGTTCGTGACGGATGCGCAGGGCGGCTCGGTACAGCTCCAGCGTCGAGCCGGGAGTGCCGGCCTGCGCGGCGACCGACAGGGCACGCCAGGTCGCCGGGGCGGGCAGCCAGCTCAGCTGGCTGCTGGCCGGCCCGAAGCCGTACGGCGCCAGCTCACCGCTCCACGGGATGGGCACCCGGCAGCCGTCGCGGCTCTCGCCGGTCCGCAGGAACGCCGGGTCCTGGCGCAGCTCGTCGGGGAGGTCGAGAACCTCGGGCAGCCCCAACTCCTCGCCCTGGTAGAGGTAGGCGCAGCCGGGAAGGGCGAGCATGAGCAGGCTGGCGGCGCGGGCGCGGCGCAGCCCTTCCGGGCCGTCGCCGTAGCGGGTGACGTGCCGCTGCTTGTCGTGGTTGGACAGCACCCAGGTGGTGGGCGCGCCGACCACAGTCGCCTCGGCCAGCGCGGTGTCGATCACCTTGCGGAACGAGTCGGCGGACCAGGTGGCGTCGAGGAAGTCGAAGCTGAACGCCTGGTGCAGCTCGTCCGGGCCGATGTAGCGGGCCAGGCGCTGCGGGGTCTCGGCCCACGCCTCGGCGACAGCCATCCGAGCACCCGGGTAGCTGTCCAGGATGGGCCGCCACGCGCGGTAGATCTCGTGTACCTCGTCCTGGTCGAAGTAGGGCAGGCGGGCCTTGCCGAGCAGGTCGACCTGGCGCTGCCCGGTCGTCATCGTGCTGAAGCCGACGTCCGGCAGCCCTTCGGCCTTGATCATGCCGTGGGCCACGTCGACGCGAAAGCCGTCCACGCCCCGGTCCAGCCAGAACCGCAGCACGTCCTCGAACTCCGCGCGGACCTGCGGGTTGCGCCAGTTCAGGTCCGGCTGGGCCGGGTCGAACAGGTGCAGGTACCACTGGCCGTCGGGGGTCCGGGTCCAGGCTGGGCCGCCGAAGATGCTCTCCCAGTCGTTGGGGGGCAGTTCGCCGTGCGCGCCCCGGCCGTCCGCGAAGAGGTAGCGGGAGCGTTCGGGCGATCCGGGGCCGGCGGCGAGGGCGTCGGTGAACCAGCGGTGCGCGCTGGAGGTGTGGTTGGGCACCAGGTCGACGATGATCCGCAGGCCGAGGGCGTGCGCGTCGGTGATCATCGTGTCGAAGTCGGTGAGGGTGCCGAACAGGGGGTCGACGTCGCGGTAGTCGGCGACGTCGTATCCGCCGTCGACCATCGGGGAGGTGTAGAACGGGGTCAGCCAGAGCGCGTCCACGCCGAGGTCCCGCAGGTACGGCAGGCGCTCCCGGATGCCGGCGAGGTCGCCGACGCCGTCACCGTCACTGTCGGCGAAGCTGCGCACGTAGACCTGGTAGACGACCGCCGAGCGCCACCAGTCGTCGTCGGTGCGGGGCGGGGTGGTGGCGCTGACGGTCATTGGTGATGTTTCCCCGTCTGTCTCGTGCTCGGGCGCGGCTGTCTGAGCAATATGCCGCCCGCCCTTGCAAGAGTCAAGCAGATCTTGCGTAAGGAAACCGCACGGCGGTGGGGGCCACTGCGGTGGAACCCCGCGCGACCAGCTCGGGGCGGAACAGGTACTCCGAGTGCGGGGCGCCGTGCCCGTTGATCTCGTCCACCAGGGCCCGGACCGCGGCCACCGCCATCGCGGTGACCGGCTGCCGCACCGTGGTCAGCGGCGGGTCGGTGAAGGCCATCAGCGGTGAGTCGTCGTAGCCGACCACGGAGACGTCGCCGGGGACTGTCAGACCGCGGTGCCGGGCAGCCCGCACCGCGCCGAGCGCCATCAGGTCGGAGCCGCAGACCAGGCCGGTGACGCCCCGGTCGAGCAGCCGACCGGCCGCCGCCTCGCCACCCTCCACACCGAACAGCGTCAGTTCGGCCAGTGGGCCGAGGTCGGCCTCGGCGACGCCGGCGAGTCGGGTCATCGCCGCCCGCCAGCCGGCCACCTTTCGCTGCACCGGCACGAACCGGTCCGGACCGGTGATCAGGCCGATGCGTCGGTGCCCGAGCGCGACGAGGTGAGTCACGGCCAGGTCGGCGGCCTCCCGGTCGTCGCAGGAGACGAAGGGGGCGCCGATGCCGGGGACGTACCCGTTGATCATCACGACCGGCAACGGTCGGGCGATGAGCGCCCGGTAGCGGTCGTGGTTGGCGGCGGTGTCGGCGTGCAGGCCGGAGACGAAGACGATCCCGGAGACCTGCCTGTCGAGCAGCATCTCCACGTATTCGTCCTCGGTCACACCGCCGGCGGTCTGGGTGCAGAGCACCGGGGTGAACCCGCTCTGCGCCAGCGTCGACTCGATGACCTGCGCGAACGCGGGGAAGATCGGGTTGTCCAACTCGGGCACCACCAGGCCGACCAGGCCGGCGCTGCGCTTGCGCAGCCGGGCCGGCCGCTCGTAGCCGAGGACGTCGAGGGCGGTGAGGACGGCCTGTCGGGTCTCCGGGGCCACGCCGGGGCGGTCGTTGAGCACCCGCGACACCGTGGCCTCGCTGACTTCGGCCTGCTGGGCGATGTCGGACAGTCGAGCGCGCATGGCGGCACTTTAGCCCACCGGCAAGTTCTTGCGGGGCGCTCTGCAAGCCCTTCCATTATCTGCAACGTCTTGCTAACGTCCCCGCAACATATCGCGAGCAGCGCGCAGTATCGCTGCGTCGACTGGCAAAACTTTTCAGCTTTTCCCACTGGCGGACCGTCCTTCCCCCGGCGGATCCGCCATGACGACAGGAGTACCGATGCGCATCCGTACCGCGGGTGTGGTCGCCCTCTTCGCCCTGGCGCTCGCCGCCTCCGGCTGTGGTGGCGACAGCGACGAGCCGGCCGCGAAGGAGTCCCCCAAGGCCGCCGGCGGCAAGCTGGTGATCTGGGCGGACGACAAGCGCACCGACGCCCTCAAGCCGTTCGCCGAGAAGTTCGGCCAGGAGAACGGCGTCACCGTCGAGGTCCAGGCCGTCCCGAATGAGGACCTCCAGAACAACTTCGTGACCGTGTCGAGCCAGGGCGGCGGCCCGGACGTGGTGATCGGTGCCCACGACTGGATCGGCAATCTGGTGCAGAACGGCGCCATCGACCCCGTGCAACTGCCCGACGAGCAGAAGGCCGCCTTCAACGAGACCGCCATCAAGGCCGTCACCTTCAATGGCCAGCTCTATGGCGTGCCGTACGCGCAGGAGAACCTGGCGCTGATCCGCAACACCGAGCTGGCTCCCGAAGCGCCGAAGACGATCGAGGACCTGGTCGCCACCGGCAAGCAGCTCAAGGCGCAGAAGAAGGTCACCGAGACGCTGTGCCTGCAGGTCGGCCAGAAGGGCGACGCATACCACATCTACCCGCTGTACGCCTCGGCCGGCGGTTACCTCTTCGGCACCACCTCGAACGGCGACTACGACCCGAAGGACCTGGGCGTGGGCAAGCCGGAGTCGATCGCCGCGTTCAAGAAGATCGCCGCGCTCGGCGAGAAGGGCGAGGGCGTGCTGAAGCGCTCGATCGCCGACACCAACTCGACCGCCACCTTCACCGGCAAGAAGTGCGCCTTCCTGGTCTCCGGGCCGTGGGCCACCGCCGACGTGAAGAAGGCCGGCATCACGTACGACATCTCCGCCGTCCCCGGGTTCGCCGGTGGCAAGGCGGCCGCGCCGTTCGTGGGCGTGCAGTCCTTCTACGTGGCAGCCAAGGGCAAGAACAAGGCTCTCGCCCAGGAGTTCGTCGTGAACTACGTCGCCAAGCCGGAACTGGCCGTGGCGCTCTACCAGGCCGACCCGCGCCCGCCGGCGTTGACCGCCGCGCTGGACCAGGTCAAGGGCAGCGACCCGGACCTGGCCAAGTTCATCGAGGCCGGCAAGGATGGCCAGGTCCTCCCGGCCATCCCGGCCATGGCCGCGATCTGGGACCCGTTCGGTAAGGCCGAGGCCGCCGTCATCGGCGGCGCCGACCCGGCCAGCACGGTCACCGCGGCCGGCAAGACGATCGCCGGCTCGATCAAGTAATGACGACACCGCTGTCCGGCCCGGGGTCTGCCCAGCAGACCCCGGGCCGGGGGCCCGTGGGCACCGGGTCCCCGCGCACGTCCCGTACCGCGCGGAACCACGCGCCGATCACCGCGGCCGGCCTAGCCGCGAAGGTGATCCTGCTCGGTCTGGTGGCCGGGATCGCGATCTGGGCGGCCTTCCCGCTCGTGGAGGCCGGCAAGTGGGCCGGGCTGGCGGTGCTGGTGCTGACCACCGGCGCGCTGTTCTACCTGTACCTGGGCCGCCGCCACGTGCCGGCGAAGTACCTCGTCCCGGGCACGCTCTTCCTGATCGCATTCCAGGTCGTGCCGGTGCTCTACACCGCGAGCACGGCCTTCACCAACTTCGGCGACGGCCACCGCGGCAGCAAGGACGACGCGATCGTCGCGATCCAGAGTTCCTCGGTCAAGCAGGTTCCGGGCTCCGCCCAGTACCCGATGTCCGTGGCCACCAAGGGCGACCCCGCCACCGGCGCCCTGGTCTTCCTGGTCACCGACCCGCAAACCAGCACGGTCTCCGTCGGCGACACTCAGGGCCTGCGTCCGCTCGACACCAGCGCTGTCACCGTCGCCGCCGGCGGGAAGGTCACCGCGGCCGAGGGTTACACCGTGTTGAACATCGGCCAGGCCAGCGCCCGCAGCAAGGACATCACCGACCTGGTGGTGCCGACCGCCGGTGGCGCGCTGCGCTCGTCCGGCCTGTCCCGGGTGTACGAGGGCAAGGCCCTACGGGCGTACGACGCGGGCTGTGACTGCGTTCGGGACAGCGACAGCGGGAAGACCTGGACCGCGGACGGCGAGGCCGGCGCCTTCGTCGCCGCCGACGGCGAGCGGCTGGCCCAGGGCTGGAAGGTGAACGTCGGGCTGTCCAACTTCACCCGGGTGCTCACCGACGAGCGGATCTCCGGACCGTTCCTCGGCACGCTGATCTGGAACTTCGCCTTCGCGATCGGCTCCACCGGCGGCACGTTCATCCTCGGCATGTTCATCGCGCTCGCGCTGCACTCGCCCCGGATGCGGGGCACCAACCTCTACCGGATGTTGCTGATCCTGCCGTACGCCATGCCGTCCTTCGCGATGCTGCTGGTCTGGCGGGACATGTTCAACACCGACTTCGGGCTGATCAACGATCTGTTCGGGCTCAGTGTCGACTGGTTCGGGCAGGACTGGTCAGCGCGCGTGGCGGTGATCCTGGTGCAGCTCTGGCTCGGCTATCCGTACATGTTCCTGGTGGCCACCGGCGCGCTACAGGCCATCCCGCGGGAGTTGACCGAGGCCACCTCGGTCGACGGAGCGTCACGCTGGCAGTCGTTCCGGGCGGTCACCCTGCCGCTGCTGCTGGTCGCGCTCTCACCCCTGCTGATCTCGTCGTTCGCGTTCAACTTCAACAACTTCAACGCCATCTACCTGACCACCGAGGGCGCGCCGTTCCCGGCGGACAACCCCAGCAACGGCGCCACCGACCTGCTGATCACCTACACCTACCGGCTGGCGTTCGGAGGGCAGGCCGCGCAGTTCGGCTTCGCCGCGGCCATCTCGTTGTTCATCTTCACCATCGTCGCGGTGGTCTCGGCGGTCAGCTTCCGGCGGACCCGCCAACAGGAGGAGGTGTACGCGTGACCACACTCACCGGAGCCACCGTCACGGGCGGTACGAGCGGACCGGAGGCAGCCAACCACCTCGGGAGGAGGCGGAAGAACCGGTGGTTCGCCGAGGTCGGCTGGCGGCACCTGGTCGGACTGCTGGGCGTGCTGTTCAGCCTCTTCCCGCTCGTGTTCGTCGTCTCGGCGGCGCTCAATCCGCTCGGCACCCTGTCGTCCACCGAGTTGGTGCCGACCGGCGGGGTGTCATTCGAGAACTTCGGGGATCTGTTCGCGCGAACCGAGTTCGCCAACTGGTTTCTGAACTCGCTGCTCATCGCCGGCGGCGCATCGTTCGCCTCGCTCCTGCTCTCCGCGCTGGCGGCGTACGCCTTCTCCCGGATGCGGTTCCAGGGGCGACGGGTGGGGTTGCTGTCGTTGCTGCTGATCCAGATGTTTCCGCAGTTCCTGGCGATCGTGGCGATCTTCCTGATCTTCGGCACGATCACGGACCTGTGGCCGGCGATCGGCTTCAACACCCCGTGGGGCCTGCTGCTGCTCTACCTGGGTGGCGCGCTGGGTGTGAACACCTGGCTGATGAAGGGCTTCTTCGACACGCTGCCCCGGGAGTTGGACGAGTCGGCCACAGTGGACGGCGCGTCGCACGCGCAGGTTTTCTTCCGGATCCTGCTGCCGTTGGTGGCGCCGATCCTCGCGGTGACCGGGCTCCTCGCCTTCATCAACACCATCAACGAGTTCCTGATGGCGAGCGTCTTCCTCACCGACACGGATGCCAAGACCCTCGCGGTCGGCATGCGAGGCATGTTGCAGGGCGGCGAGCGGAACACCAACTTCGGGATCTTCGCGGCCGGCACACTGCTCACCGCGATCCCCACCGTGCTGGTCTTCCAACTCCTGCAGCGCTACATCGTCTCCGGCCTGACCGCCGGAGCGGTCAAGGGATGACCAGCGGGTTCGACGCGCCGACCTGTCGGCCCCCTACTACGAACTGTCGTTGATAGGGGAGGATGGGCGGCGTGGAAGCACTGCGACTCATCCTCCTCTATGTCCATCTGATCGGCTTCGCCCTGCTGCTCGGCGGCTCGATCGCTCAGTACGTCAGCGGCAGACTGCGGATCAATTCCGCCATGCTCTGGGGTGCCGTGATCCAGTTGCTGACCGGGCTCGGTCTCTCCGCCCCGCTGCGCGGTGGCGGGGACGACGAGCCGAACCCGGCGAAACTTGTGACGAAGTTGGTGATCGCGCTGCTGATCTTCGTCATGGTCTTCTTCTCCCGGAAGCGGGACGTGGTCAACCGCGGCCATTTCCTCGCGATCGTCGGCCTGACCCTGGTCAACGCGGCGGTGGCGGTCTTTTGGCGGTAGCGTCCGAGGAGGGGGCCGACCCCCGAAACCGGACGTTAGCGACGCCTGGGCGCTCGGTTAGCAGCACGAAGAGTGATGTGCCCCACGCAAGGGTTACACCCGGGTAACAGGCGCTCAACAGTCGTGCACGATTGTCGGCCGGTGGGTGGGCGCGGGCGTACGCTCCCGTCCGTAACGTGGGACAGCCGGCGGCACACCCGCAGGTCGGCTGATGGGCTGCCACCGCACTAGGCGCGGTGTGCAATGGGAAGGAGACGTCTTGCGCTCGGTGCGTGGGATGCGGATCGCCTCGATCTTCGCGGTGGGTGGGCTCGTGCTGAGCGCCGCCGCCGCTTGTGGCGAGGCCCCCGATGATGACAAGAACGCCGGCAGCGGCGCCAAGAAGTACAGCGCCTGCATGGTGACCGACGTTGGCGGCATCGACGACAAGTCGTTCAACACCTCCGCCTGGAAGGGCCTGCAGGAGGCCAAGGCCGCCAACGACAACATCGACATCAAGTTCGTCGCGTCGAAGGCCGAGGCCGACTACGAGCCGAACCTGACGCAGTTCGTCAACCAGAAGTGCGACTTCATCCTGGCCGTCGGTGGCCTGATGGCCAACGCGACCTCGAAGATCGCCAAGGCGAACCCGAACCAGCAGTTCGGCATCGTCGACGCCAACCCTGGTGACGCCAACGTCTACCCGATGCAGTTCGACACCGCGCAGGCCGCGTTCCAGGCCGGCTACCTGGCCGCCGGGATGAGCAAGAGCGGCAAGGTGGGCACCTACGGTGGTCTGCCGATCCCGCCGGTGACGATCTTCATGGACGGCTTCGTCGACGGCGTGTCGTACTACAACACCACGAAGAAGAAGAACGTCCAGGCGCTCGGCTGGAACAAGGAGACCCAGAAGGGCTCCTTCACCAACGACTTCGCCAAGCAGGACGAGGGCAAGAAGGTCTCCGACGCGCTGGTCGCCCAGGGCGCGGACATCATCATGCCGGTCGCCGGCGGCTCCGGCCTCGGCACCACCTCCGCGGCCAAGGCGTCGGGTGGCAAGTACAACACCATCTGGGTGGACGTCGACGGCTGCGAGAGCACCCCGGACTGCGCCGCGATCATCACCACCGTGGTCAAGAACATCCCGGAGGCCGTCAAGGAGGCCGTGATCAAGGCCGCCGGTGGCGAGAAGCTGCAGGCCAAGCCGGGCTTCGTCGGCACCCTGGCCAACACCGGTGTCTCGATCGCCCCGTTCCACGACTTCGAGAGCAAGGTTCCGGCCGAGCTGAAGACCGAGGTCGACAAGATCAAGGCGGACATCGCCGCCGGCACCATCACCGTCACCTCGAAGGCTCAGCCGACCAAGTGACACCCGGCCGGCGCCTCCGGTGAGATCATCGCAGGGGCGGCGGGGGACAGGTACGACCGATCAGGCCGCTCCGGCACCACGGGTGACCACCCGGGGTGCCGGAGCGGCCGATCGCGCGCCACGGTGACCGGCCTGGTCCGGCCCGGTCGACCGGCAGCTACGCTGCACCATCGCTCGCACTCCAGGAGGTTGCGCTGAGACTCGAACTGCGCGGCATCACCAAGCGGTTCGGTGATCTGGTCGCCAACGACCACATCGATCTGACGGTGGAGCCTGGAGAGATCCACGCCCTGCTCGGCGAGAACGGCGCGGGCAAGTCGACCCTGATGAACGTGCTCTACGGGCTCTACCAGCCCGACGAGGGCGAGATCCTGGTCGACGGCACGCCGCTGAAGCTGAAGGGCCCGTCCGATGCCATCGGGGCCGGGATCGGCATGGTGCACCAGCACTTCATGCTGGTGCCGGTCTTCACCGTGGCCGAGAACATCATGCTCGGGGCCGAGCAGGTTCGGGGCGGCATCGCCGGTTTCCTGGACCGGCGGCGCGCCCGGCGCGAGGTCACCGAGGTGTCCGAGCGCTACAACCTGCGGGTCGACCCGGACGCGGTGATCGAGGACCTGCCGGTCGGCATCCAGCAGCGCGTCGAGATCGTCAAGGCGCTCACCCGCGACGTCGACCTGCTCATCCTGGACGAGCCGACCGCGGTGCTCACCCCCCAGGAGACCGAGGAGTTGTTGACGGTCATGCGGTCGCTGAAGGCGGCCGGCAAGTCGATCGTCTTCATCACCCACAAGCTCGGCGAGGTCAAGGCGATCGCCGACCGGATCACGGTGATCCGGCGCGGCAAGACCGTCGGCACGGCCTCGCCGGAGACCAGCCGGGACGAACTGGCCGCGCTGATGGTCGGCCGCAGCGTGCGGCTCACCGTGGACAAGGAGCAGGCCACGCCGGGTGAGCCGGTGCTGGAGGTGGCCGGGCTGGTCGTCGACGACGACCGGCAGATCCGGGCGGTCGACGGCGTGGACCTGACCGTGCGCGCGGGCGAGGTGCTCGGTGTGGCCGGCGTGCAGGGCAACGGCCAGACGGAGCTGATCGAGGCGATCATGGGCCTGCGCCCGGTGCTCGCCGGCACGGTCAGCCTGGGCGGCGACCGGATCGACGGCTGGGCGACCAAGAAGGTGCTCCGCGCCGGCGTCGGGTACGTCCCCGAGGACCGCAGCGTGGACGGCCTGGTCAAGGAGTTCAGCGTCGCCGAGAACCTCGTGCTGGACATCTACGACCGGCCACCGTTCGGCGCCGGGCTCGCCCTCAAGCCGGACGCCATCGCGTCCTCGGCGAAGGAGCGGATCGAGCAGTTCGACGTCCGCACGTCATCGGCGGACGCGGCGGTGGGCACCCTCTCCGGTGGCAACCAGCAGAAGGTGATCGTGGCCCGGGAGCTGTCCCGGCCGTTGAAGCTCTTCATCGCCGCCCAACCGACCCGTGGCGTGGACGTCGGGTCGATCGAGTTCATCCACAGCCAGATCATTCACGAGCGGGACATCGGCACCGCCGTCATGGTGGTCTCCAGCGAACTCGACGAGGTGGTCGGGCTGGCCGACCGGATCGCGGTGATGTACCGCGGACGGATCATCGGCATCGTCGGCCCGGACACCCCGCGCGAGGAGATCGGCCTGCTGATGGCCGGCATCCAGCCGGAGGCGGCCGCCGCGGCCGGCGCGACCCCCGCCGCCGGCGAGCCCGGCGTGGACGACGGGAGCCCGGCGGGCGACGCGGGCTCCGCGAGCGAGGACGAGGCATGAGCGACAATCCGCAGTCGGGTTCCCCGGACAAGGAGCCGGCGAGCGAGGCGCAGGCGGCGCAGAACGCGCTCGGCAACACCGAGCGGGCCGGCACGACCACCGTGCCGAAGGCCCCCGAGTCGCAGCCGAATCCGTCCCTGGGCCGGCTCTTCCTGGACAACCTCTGGGCGGCCAACACCTTCACGGTGACCCTGCTGTCGCTGGTGCTGGCGGTCGTCGTCGGCGCGGTGCTGATGATCATTTCTGATCCGGACGTGCTGCACACCTACTCCTACATCACCGCCCGACCGTCGGACGCCTTCAGCTCCAGCTGGACGCTTGTGAGCGAGGCGTACGCGAACCTGTTCAAGGGTTCGATCTTCGACCCCGAGGCGTTCTCCGGCTGGGTGAACGGCAGCAACGGCTGGCAGGCCGTGCTCGCGCCGATCTCCGAGACGCTTACGTACGCCGCGCCGCTTGTCTTCACCGGCCTGGCGGTCGCGCTTGCCTTCCGCGGCGGCCTGTTCAACATCGGCGCGCAGGGTCAGGCCACCATCGGCGTGATCCTGGCCGCGCTGGCCGGCTTCCTGCTGCCGCTGCCGCCCGGCCTGCACCTGCTGGTCGCGGTGCTGGCGGGCGCTCTGGGCGGGGCCCTCTGGGGCTTCATCCCGGGCATCCTCAAGGCCCGCGCCGGCGCGCACGAGGTGATCAACACGATCATGCTCAACTACGTCGCCACGTACTTCCTGACCTGGCTCATCGTGCAGAACGGTGTGCAGGACCCGAAGCGGACCGACGCGATCAGCAAGGCGGTGGACACCTCCGCGCAGCTGCCCCGCCTGCTCGGCGACAACCTGCGGGTGCACGCCGGCATCCTGCTCGCCGTGCTGGCCACCTGGGCGGTCGCCTGGCTGCTCAACCGGTCCACGCTCGGCTTCGAGCTGCGAGCGGTCGGCGCCAACCCGGACGCCGCGCGGACCGCGGGCATCAGCGTCACCCGGACGTACATCCTGATCATGGTGTTCTCCGGGATCCTGGCCGGTCTGGGCGGCTCGAACATGGTGCTCGGCTCGACCGCCAGCGCGTTGACCCCGCTGGTGGTCGCGCAGATCGGCTTCGACGGCATCCTGGTGGCGCTGCTCGGCCGGGTGAAGCCCTGGGGCGTGCTGCTCGCCGCGCTGCTGTTCGGCGCGCTGCAGGCCGGAGGCAACCGGATGCAGTCGTACTCCGGCATCTCGCTGGAGTTGGTGACAGTGCTCCAGGCGCTGATCGTCATCTTCATCGCCGCACCCGCCCTGGTGAAGGCGATCTTCCAGCTCCGGGCCGCACGGGCCGCCCGGTTGCAGACGAGCCTGGCGAAGGGCTGGTAACGCATGTCCACCATGGCTGTCCCCGACGTCGCCGTCGCCCGGGTCGACGAGGGCTTCTGGACCCGGACCCGCAAGGCCGGCCTCACGCTGCTGGCCCTCGGCCTGCTCTCGGCGGTGCTCTTCGGCGCCCTCGCGACCGACCAGCAGGCCCGTTTCACGCTCAGCGACGACGCGGCCGGCGCGGCGCTGGAGATCAACGGCACGATCGGCGCGATCCTGTTCGGGATCATCACGATCGCCGCAGGCGCGGCGCTGCTCGCCGGAGTGCCGAAGCGCTGGTTCCTCCCCGTGCTCGGCGTCGGGCTTGTCGGCTTCGTGCTCTCCTTCCTCTGCTGGCAGGTCTCCGCCGCGCCGACCGGGCAGAACTTCATGCCGCTGGTCAACATCATCCGGGGCACGTTCATCCTGGCCCTGCCGCTGATCTTCGGTGCGCTCGCCGGGGTGCTCTGCGAGCGGTCCGGCGTGGTCAACGTGGCCATCGAGGGGCAGTTGCTGATGGGCGCGTTCAGCGGCGCCCTGTTCGGCAGCATCTCCGGCAACGTCTGGGTGGGTCTGGTCGCCGCCGCCATCGGTGGCGCGTTCATCTCGCTGCTGCTGGCCGTCTTCGCCATCCGCTACCTGGTTGACCAGGTCGTCATGGGCATCGTGCTGAACCTGCTCGCGGTCGGCGTCACCGGCTTCCTCTACGAGCGGCTGATGCAGACCGACGCGGAGAAGTACAACAGCGCGCCGCGCTTCAGCAACTGGGAGATCCCCCTGCTCAAGGACATCCCGGTGCTCGGGCCGGCGCTGTTCCGCGGCAACATCTTCCTCTACCTCGGCCTGCTCCTGGTCCTGGTGATCCACATCGGGCTGTTCCGCACCCGCTGGGGGCTGCGTACCCGGTCGGTAGGCGAACACCCGATCGCCGCCGACACGCTCGGCGTCAAGGTGCTGCGGGTGCGCTACCGCAACGTCCTGCTGGCGGGCGTGGTCGCGGGCATCGGTGGCGCGTCCTACACGCTGGCGCTCTACTCGTTCACCAAGAACATGATCGGCGGCAAGGGCTTCATCGCGCTGGCCGCGCTGATCTTCGGCCGGTGGAACCCGACCGGAGCGCTGCTCGCCGCGCTCTTCTTCGGTTTCGCCGACCAGCTCGCCACCTACCTGGGCGCGATCAACAGCTCGATTCCCAGCCAGTTCCTGGCCATGCTGCCCTACCTGGCGACGATCCTGGCGGTCGCCGGCCTGGTCGGCCGGGTTCGCGCACCGGCTGCCGACGGCAAGCCGTACATCAAGGGCTGACCCCTGAGCCGTGCCCGGCGGGACTCCCGTCGGGCACAGCCCAGGGCTGCGCCCGGTGTCATGACCCCACTGGCCCCTCGTCACGGGCGTTCGGGCTGCTCACGGGCACCTCTTCGACCCGGAACGCGGGGTACTGCGCCGCGATTGCTGCGAACTCGGCCAGCGGTGCGTGCCGGTCGACGGGGATGTGCGGCCGGGCTCCGGGGACCGTCGCCAGATACCGCTTGAGGATTGGTGCACGCTCATCGGCCGGCACCTCGACCAGACGGCAGATCCGGGCACGCCCGTGCCGGATGGTCACCAGTCCGTCGGCCGCACGCACGTTGCGGACCCAGTTGCAGCTCTCGCCCAACATCGGCACCAGATACCAGTCGCCCTGCCAGTCGGCCATACCCAGCGGGAACCGGGTGAGCCGACCGGTACGGCGTCCCGCGACCTCCAGCGTCACCCAGCGCTTCGGGTGCAGGCCAGCGGCGTACACGGCCGCCCACAGCCGGGCGAATCGGCGGGCCACCGCGTTACCGCGGCCACCCACGTACATTGCGCGGACAGCGTTCTCGGACAACGGCCCATTCCATGACTTCGCCATCAGATCCCCCTCGGGGCGCACGTGCCGGTCCTCGGGTTCAGGATTGGCGATCCCACGCGGGAGATGCAGAGTCGAAGGTCCCCTTCAGCCCGACCGGCGCGCCTTTCTTCGCTTTCGCCGACCAGCTCGCCACCTACCTGGGCGCGATGTGCATCAAGGGCTGACGCACCTCCGGGCCCAGCCCCCACCGTGATCAAGTGATGAGAAGTAGGTGCCAAGGCGGTCTCTGACCTACCTTTCATCACTTGATCATGAAACGACGCTCCGGTGCCGCGGGCCACCTTCGCCGGGCTGGGCCGTGCCGGGTCGGGGAGGTGGCCCTGCTCGCTTCTGACCTGGGCTACTTCGGCAGAATGGCCGGCATGACCGACATTGACTGGGCGCGACTGCGCGCCGCCGCCACCGAGGCGATGCGGAACGCGTACGCGCCGTACTCGACGTTCCCGGTCGGCGCGGCCGCGCTTGTCGACGACGGGCGCATCGTGGTCGGCTGCAACGTGGAGAACGCCGCGTACGGGGTGACGCTCTGCGCCGAGTGTGGAGTGGTCTCCTCGCTGCACGCCACCGGTGGCGGTCGCCTCGTCGCGCTCTCCTGCGTCGACGCCACGGGTGAGCCGCTGATGCCGTGCGGCAGGTGCCGACAACTGCTGTGGGAGCACGGTGGTCCGGACTGCCTCATCGAGTCGAAGACCCGCCCGCTCACGATGGCGGAGCTGCTGCCACACGCCTTCGGTGTGGAGGACCTGGAGGCGGTGACCGGCGAGACGCCGTTGCCTGTGGTCCCGGAGCGGCTGGCCGCGTGGCGGGGACGTGGCACGGTCTTCGTGCACCCGGACATGTCGGCGGGGCAGCAGGTCTGGACGGCGTACTGGGAGCGGTCGGCCGGGGACGACGCGGGCGCCGAGACCGGCGTGCTGGAGGAGGCCCCGAGCTGGAACGATCCGGCCGAGGCGATCACCTGGGGGATGGCTCGCACACCCCGCGTGGTCGTGGTCGACGCGACCGGGACGATCTTCTGGGCCGGCGAGGGGGAGCCGCCTGCGGAGATCCCGGTTCGTTGGGGTTGAGGTTGGGGGGCGGGGGCCGACCGTGCCCGGCTCCGGGCGGTCAGGCTTGATCCCTCCGCCGGGCACGGTCGGCCCCCGCCCCGACGTGGTCACGGGCCGCCGGTCTGGATCTGCACGACGACGTGAGAAGGAACCACAGGGTGAGCGGGTTTGCTGCTGTTGACGTTATTCGGGTCAAGCGGGACGGGGGTGTGCTGTCGGACGCGCAGATCGACTGGGTGATGGACGCGTACACCCGGGGGGTCGTCGCCGACGAGCAGATGTCGGCGCTGGCCATGGCGATCCTGCTCAACGGCATGACCGGGCCGGAGATCGCCCGGTGGACCGCCGCGATGATCGCCAGCGGTGAGCGGCTCGACCTCTCGGCGGTACGTCGCCCGACCGTCGACAAGCACTCCACCGGCGGCGTGGGCGACAAGATCACGCTGCCGCTCACGCCGCTGGTGGCCGCCTGCGGCGCCGCCGTTCCGCAGCTCAGCGGGCGCGGCCTCGGGCACACCGGCGGCACGCTTGACAAGCTGGAGTCCATCCCCGGCTGGCGGGCCGCGCTGAGCAACGACGAGTTCATCGCCCAGCTCGGTGAGGTCGGCGCGGTGATCTGCGCGGCAGGCGCCGGGCTCGCCCCCGCCGACCGCAAGCTGTACGCGTTGCGCGATGTGACAGGCACCGTGGAGGCGATCCCGCTGATCGCCAGCTCGATCATGAGCAAGAAGATCGCCGAGGGCACCGGCGCGCTGGTCCTCGACGTCAAGGTCGGCTCGGGCGCGTTCATGAAGTCCGTCGACCAGGCCCGCGAGCTGGCCCGCACGATGGTCGAGCTGGGCGGTGCGCACGGCGTGCGGACGGTCGCCCTGCTCACCGACATGTCCACCCCGCTCGGCCTGGCCATCGGCAACGCGGTCGAGGTGACCGAGTCGGTCGAGGTGCTGGCCGGAGGTGGGCCGGCCGACGTGGTGGAGCTGACGCTCGCCCTGGCCCGGGAGATGCTCGACGCCGCCGGCCTGCCGGACGCCGACCCGGAGGCGGCCCTGCGCGACGGCCGGGCCATGGACTCGTGGCGGGCGATGATCCGCGCGCAGGGCGGCGACCCGGACGCGCCGATGCCGGCCGCGCCGGAGGTCGAGGTGGTCCACGCCGAGCGGGACGGGCACGTCGCGGCCGTCGACGCGTACGCCATGGGGGTTGCGGCCTGGCGGCTCGGCGCGGGTCGGGCCCGCAAGGAGGACCCGGTGAGCGTGCCGGCCGGGGTGGTGTTGCACAAGCGGCCCGGCGATCCGGTGCGGGCCGGTGACGCCCTCTACGAGCTGCGCGCCGAGGACCCGTCGCGGATTCCGGCGGCCCTGGCGGAGGCAAGTCGCGCGGTGCACATTGCACCTACCGCGCCAACCACGACGCCGCTGGTCATCGAGCGGATCGGCTGACCGGGGCGGGGGTCGGGGCGGCGTGGTGCTCGTCACCTGGGAGCGCTATTCTCGCAGGCCAAGGGGGGACCGCCGGCCTTGAGCCGTCGCGAGCAGACAGGAAGTTGCCCCGTGACCGTACCTGCCCCCGACCCGCGCGAGGTGCGCGAGGCGAGCCTGGACGAGTTGTCCCGGCTCGGGCTTCCGCTGCCACCGGCACAGTTCCCGCTCGTGTGGGAGCCGGGTGACGCGATCGAGCTGCGCCCTCGGGCGGAGATCGAGGCGCGGATCGCCGTGCTGCACCTCATCCTGGCCCGCTGCTTCGGGATGCCCCCGCAGGCGGCGATGAGCTGGCTGCTCGGCTCGCACCTGGTCGAGATGGTCACCCCGCCCGAGTGGCAGTTCGTGATGGGCGGCAAGGGCGACCACCGGTCGTTCGTGCTGCACCACGACGCGCTCTTCGCGCTGGCCTGGGTGCTGGGGCTGAGCAAACAGCTCGATCCCACCCTGGCGGTGGACGAGCGGCTGGTCGAGCGGCTGCCGCACATCGCCGAGGGGGAGACCTTTCCGCGCTGGCAGTCCCGGATCCTCGCCGCGCCGCAGCACCCGGCCGACGCGGCGGCCCTGCTCGATCTGCACTACTGCCTGGACTGGGCCTACCTGGAGACCGAGCGCGGCGGCCGGCGGGCGCCGGGCCTGGTCGACGCGAACGCGATCGGGCAGCGGCGGTGGGCGCTGGAGTGGGCGGTGATCCTGCGCGGGCCGTACCACGACGAGCCGCCGGGCTGGGAAGAGGTCGACCTCTCCACCTGAGCCTCAGCTCGGTCGGTAGGCGTCCAGCTGGACCGCCACGCGCACCCGGATCGGCTCGGGCAGCGCGGCGAGCCGTTCGGCGAGGGCTGTCGGGTCGGTGTGCCAGGCGCTCGGGCCCATCCCGACCAGCGTGGCGATCTCCGGCCGGGTCAGGGCCAGCTCCGCGCGGTGCACCGACGAGCCGACCGGCGTGAAGTGCCCGCCGAGGCTGGCGGCCACCCGGTCGGCCTTGTCCGGGTCCACCCGCAGCAGGTCGAGGGCGTCCACCAGTTCGTCGAGGTGGTCGGCGGCTGGTGTCACCACGAGCAGCGTGCCGGCCGGGTCGAGCACCCGGTGGAACTCGGCGCCGTTGCGCGGGGCGAACACGTTCAGCAGCACTGCTGTCGAGCCGTCCGCGAGGGGCAGCCGTTGCCAGGTGTCGGCGAGCGCCGCGGCGGCCCGGGGATGGACGCGGGCCGCGCGGCGCAGCGCCGGCTTGGACACGTCCAGGGCCAGACCCACGGCGTCCGGCAGCGCCGCCAGCACCGCGCCGAGGTAGCTGCCGGTGCCCGCGCCGGCATCCACCACCAGGGGGTACGCGTCAAAGCCCGCCACCGCCTGCGCCGCCGCCTCGGCCAAAGCGGCCGAGATGACGTCGTAGTGCCCGGCGGCGAGGAAGTCCGCCCGGGCGGCCACCATCTCGGCGGTGTCACCGACGTGCGGGGCTCGGCCGGTGAGCAGGTTGACGTAGCCCTGGCGGGCGACGTCGAAGCTGTGTCGGCGCGGACAGCGCAGCGCCCTCGTGTCGGTGGCCTGCCCCAGTGGGTCGCCGCAGACCGGGCAGCGCAGCCGGTCGAGGATGCGGGGATCCACGTCAGGCCTCCGTTGCGGGCTGCGGCCGGGACGCCCGGAGGCCCGGATCGGCGAGGTGGTCGACCACCCGGTGGGTGAGCGCGCCGAGGGCGTCGACCTCCGACGGGGTGAGCAGGTCGATCAGGTGCCGTCGGACGGCGGCCACGTGACCGGGGGCGGCGGCCTCGATGGCCCGCCGGCCCGCCGGGGTGAGCACGACGATCGAACCGCGGGCATCGTCGGCGCACTCCTCGCGGGTCACCAGGCCGCGCTGCTGCATCCGGCTCAGGTGGTGGGAGAGGCGGCTACGTGACCACAGCATCCTGTCCGCCAGCTCGCTGAGGCGCAGACGCCCCCGGGGTGTCTCGGAGAGGTCGGACAGCACGTCGTAGTCCGGCTCGGAGAGGCCGGCGTCCTGGGTCAGCTCCCGGGCCAGCTCCAGGTCGAGCAGTCGACGCATCCGGCGGTAGCCGCGCCAGGCGCGCTCCTCCCGTTCGTCCAACCACCGGGCCGCGTCCATACGTCGAGTCTAGTGCTTTCGTTGACATGTCATCGATCTGCCTCTAGTTTAGATGACATGTCAACAAATTCTCCCGGACGATCCGGACAACGGCCTCGCGGGTGCCGCAGTGAGTGACCGACTGTGGGAGCTGTTCGGTAAGCGGGGGCGCGGGGTGCTGGTCACCCTGCGTCGGGACGGGCGGCCCCAGCTGTCCAACCTCGACTACCTGGCCGAGCCGGGGCTGATCCGCTGCTCCACGACCGGTGACCGGGCGAAGGTGCGCAACCTGCGCCGCGATCCCCGGGCCAGCTTTCACGTGACCACGCCCGACGGCGGCGCGTACGCGGTCGCGGAGGGAACCGTGACGCTCACCGACCCGGCCGTGGCCACCACCGACGACACGGTCGAGGAACTCGTCGAGGTCTACCGGCGGATTCGCGGTGACCACCCGGACTGGGCGGACTACCGCGCCGCCATGGTTGCCGACGGGCGGCTCGTGATCCGCCTCGACGTGCACAGGGTGTACGGCTGGCGGCCGTGACTCCCGGCCGGTCCCGTACCGGTCGGCCCAGGCCGCTGACTAGGGTCTGAGCATGGTCGCAACTATCCGGTACGAGGACATCGTCAAGGTCCCGAAGGCGCTGCTGCACGACCACCTCGACGGCGGGCTGCGGCCGGCGACGATCGTCGAGCTGGCCGCGGAGGTGGGCCACGAACTGCCCACCACCGATCCGGAGGCGCTCGGACGCTGGTTCGTCGAAGCCGCCGACTCCGGGTCGCTGGAGCGGTACCTGGAGACGTTCGCGCACACCGTGGCGGTCATGCAGACTCCGCCGGCGCTGCGCCGGGTGGCGCGCGAGTGCGCTCTGGACCTGGCCGCCGACGGGGTGGTCTACGCCGAGGTGCGTTTCGCTCCCGAACAGCACCTGGAACGGGACCTGAGCCTCGACGAGGTGGTCGAGGCCGTGCTGGCCGGGTTCGCCGAGGGCACCGCCCAGGCGGCCGAGGCCGGCCTGACCATCCGGGTGGGCACCCTGCTCACCGCCATGCGGCACGCGGCGCGCTCGCAGGAGATCGCCGAGCTGGCCGTGCGGCACCGCGACGCCGGGGTGGTCGGCTTCGACATCGCCGGCGCCGAGGCGGGCTTCCCGCCCACCCGTCACCTGGACGCCTTCGAATACCTCCAGCGGGAGAACTTCCACTTCACCATCCACGCCGGTGAGGCGTTCGGTCTGCCGTCGATCTGGCAGGCGATCCAGTGGTGTGGCGCGGACCGGCTCGGCCACGGCGTACGGATCGTCGACGACATCGCCCCCGACGGCTCGCTCGGCCGACTGGCCGCGTACGTGCGGGACAAGCGAATCCCGCTGGAGCTGTGCCCCTCGTCGAACGTGCAGACCGGCGCGGTGGCCTCGATCGCCGACCATCCGATCGGGCTCCTGCGCGACCTGCGGTTCCGGGCCACCGTCAACACCGACAACCGGCTCATGAGCGGCACCTCCATGTCCCGGGAGATGTCGCTGCTGGTGGAGACGTTCGGCTACGGCTGGCGCGAGTTGCAGTGGTTCACCATCAACGCGATGAAGAGCGCCTTCATCCCGTTCGACGAGCGACTGCGGATCATCGACGAGGTGATCAAGCCGGCGTACGCGGAGTTGCTGGCCTGAGTTCAGCCGTGCGGGTGGCCGGCGAGCAGGCCGGCCACCCGACGCAGCACCTCCCGGGCTCGGGCGGCCTCGGCACCCAGCCCGGTCTGCCGGCGCAGCACCGCCGGCTCCGCCCGCAGCAGGGCCACGCCACGTCGGACCAGCACCCGGGGCGCCTTGCGCTGCTCGGCCAGGTCGCGGGCCAGCCGGCGCAGGAAGGTCGCCCCGCGCGGGCGGCGCAGCGCGTACGCCCCGGCGAGCAGGCCACGGCTGCGGCACTCCTCGACGATCTCGGCGGCGAAAATCCCTTCGGCCACGAAAAGTGGCGATCCGTCGACATCAAATGGCCGGGTGGCCACCCGTCGATCCGCGCCGATCGCATAAACCGGCACATCGGCACGGCCCTCGCGGGCAAGTCGAGCAATCGTTTCGACGGCGGTCAGGGCGTCCCAGGACAGCGGCGACTCCCAATCGACCTGGCCGTTTCGTAGCGGCAACGTAGGGTCATCGCCGTCTTTGTAGAAGTCGTCCAAACACAGCACCGGCAAGCCTGTTTGCTGCGCTATGTACGACTTTCCGGAGCCTGAGGGGCCGGCGAGCAGGACAACGCGGTGGGGATGTTCCATTACCTTCAGTTACTCCGGCCAGACGGACTGCTATCAAATCGCATCAACATCTCATCACACTCCCGGCCGGTGACAACCTGGGCTTTCTTCTTGTCGACCGGCGTGATGGAATCTCGGGGGTCCGACCCGCCGGGTCGGTCGCTGGGCGTTGCCCGGGGCAACGCGTTCAAGCTGTAATCGCGAGGGCGGTGACGTGAGCAAACGGCCAAAGACGGCGGGCTCCTTCCTGTCGCGGCTGCGCCGGCCGGCCAGCCGGCTCCGGGACATGCCGATCTGGTCCAAGCTCGGTCTCATCATGATCGTGCCGACCATCGCCACGGTCGTCGTGGGCACCAGTGGTCTCGTCGACCACCTGGAGACGCTCAACAATGCCAACCGAGCCGGCGACCTGGCCAACCTGTCGAGCTACTCGGGTGACCTGGTCGACACGCTGCAGGACGAGCGGACCACCGCCGTGCTGCTGTTGCAGGCCACCGGGACGCAGCCGAAGGCGCAGTACCAGGAGGCCTACAACCGGGTGAACTCCCGGGTCGACCAGCGGACGGGCCCGTACCGGCAGCAGCGCGGTGAGATCGAGGACCTGCCGGGCAGCCTTGAGGGTCTGCTCGACAGCATCGACCAGAACCTGCAGGAGCTGCCGGGCACCCGCAGCCAGGTGTTCAACGGCAAGCTCAGGCTCGCCGACGCCCTCCAGCAGTACGAGGGTCTGATCAACGACCTGCTCGCCATCCGTGACTCGGCCACCCAGCTCGCCGGCAACAGCGACCTGAGCGACCGGATGCGCGCCGCCGCGGCTGTCGCCCGGGAGAAGGAGTTCCTCGCCGTCCGCCGGGTCGTCGTGCACCGCGCACTGGGCGTGCAGGGCGGGCAGCGGCTGACGCCGGCGCTGCGCACCGACTACATCGCCAGTGGCACCGGCCAGCAGCAGGCGCTGCAGAGCTTCAAGGCCGTCGCCACCCCGGACGAGGCGAAGTTCCACGACCAGACGGTCGCCGGTGGCGATCGCCGCCAAGCGCAGAACTACGTCGGCTGGATCGACGGCAACACCAACGGCGACATGCGCGGCGCCCCGTTCGGCCCGGACCAGTGGGATTCGGCCATGACGGCCAACGCCAAGCTGATCCGCACCGTCGAGACCAAGCTCGACGGCGACGTGGTCAACGAGGCCGACAACCTGCGCTCGGACGTTCAGCGTCAGGTGTTCCTGGAGACCGGCCTGCTGCTCAGCATGCTGCTGCTGGCCATCCTCTTCGCGTACCTGGTCGCCCGCTCGATGGCCCGCTCCCTGCGTGAACTGCGCCAGGGCGCCCTCTCCATCGCCCAGTACGGGCTGCCGCAGGCGGTCGCCCGACTCCGTGACCCGCAGGTCGTCGGGCAGCTCTCGCCCGTGCAGTTGGCCAACCAGATCGCCGAGCCGTTGCCGGTCCGCAGCAAGGACGAGTTCGGCCAGGTGACCGAGGCGTTCAACGCCGTCCACCTGGAAGCCGTCCGGACGGCCGCCGAGCAGGCTGCCCTGCGTGCCTCCGTCGCGACCATGTTCGTCAACCTGGCCCGCCGTTCGCAGATCCTGGTCGACCGCCTCATCGGTCACCTCGACCGGTTGGAGCGCGGCGAGGAGGACCCGGACCGGCTGGCCGAGCTGTTCCAGCTCGACCACCTGGCCACCCGGATGCGCCGCAACGACGAGAACCTGCTCGTGCTCGCGGGCGCCGACTCCACCCGCGTGCAGCGCGAGCCGGCCGCGCTCATCGACGTGCTGCGCGCCGCGCAGTCCGAGGTCGAGCACTACACCCGCATCGAGTTCGGGGTCATCGACCGGGACATCGAGGTCGCCGCGCACGCGGTCAACGACCTGGTGCACCTCGTCGCCGAGCTGTTCGACAACGCCACCGCGTTCTCCCCTCCGGACTCGCAGGTCATGGTCGAGGCCCGCCGGGTCGGCGACCGCGCCTCGCTCTACGTGGAGGACCGCGGCATCGGCATCAGCCGCGAGCAGCTGCACGAGCTCAACGACAAGCTCGCGACGCCGCCGCAGGTGGATGTCGCCGTGTCCCGGATGATGGGCCTGGTCGTGGTCGCCCGTCTGGCGTCGCGGCACGGGGTCCGCGTCGAGCTGCGCCCCGGCGCCGACCGTGGCACGGTCGCCGACGTGACGCTGCCGACCTCGGTGCTGGTGCCCCGGGCGCTGTCCGGTCGGCAGCAGCAGCCGCCGGCCCTGCCCGCCGCCGGCCCGCAGCACGGCGGGCCCCCGCCCGCCCTCGGCGCCCTGCCCGCGCTGGGTAACGGTCCCCGCCCCAGCGAGTCCGGCAACCAGGTCACCCTGGGCGGTCGGCCGTTCGACCCGGCTTCGCGCAACGGCGCCGGCACGCCCGCCAACACCGGCGCGTACCGTTCGATGCCCGCCTGGTCGGACCTGACCGGCGCGAGCGCCAGCAACGGGGTCAACGGCGGCGACGGGTTCACGCCCCGGACGGCCAACGGCCAGTCCATCGACCCGCTGCCGCAGCGCCGGGCCGGCGACGAGCCGACGACCACCGGCCAGCAGCCGACCATCCCCCGGCAGTTGCCCAGCAGCCCGGAGGCGCACCCGTACTCCGCGCCGCCGGTCTCCGCGCAGCCGTACTCCGGTGCGCCGGTCTCCGCCTCGCCGGCGTCCGGTCAGCCGTACTCCGGTCAGCCCTACTCGGGTGCGCCGTACGGCGGTCCGCCGGTGTCCGCCGCTCCGGCCTCCGGTCAGCCGTACGGTGGTCCGCCGGTGTCCGCGTCGCCGGTCTCGGCCTCTCCGGCGTCGGCTCAGCCGTACTCGGCGCCGCCGGCCTCCGGCCAGTCGTTCAGCGGCTTCACGCCCCGGTCCGCCCCGCCCGCCCCGGCGCCCAGCGCCCCGGCACCGCCGGCCTGGCCGCCGGTGCCCAGTGGCGAGCGCGACACGCAGACCCCGCCGGTGCCCGAGCGGCTCGCCGCCGCTCTGGACATGACGACGGAGCTGCCCCGGATACCGCGCCCCGGCGACCAGCCGAGCACCGCGGCCCAACCGCCGGCGCCCCAGGCTCCGCAGACCCGAGCCCCGCAGGCTCAGGGCCCGCAGGCCCAGGTGTCGCCGCCGCCGGCGCAGACCCGCCCGGCACCGCAGCAGCCGCAGGCCCAGAACCGCCAGCGGTACGCGGACGAGACCATGGAGCTGCCGATCTTCCGGGAGCTCGAGTCCGCCTGGTTCCGTACCCGCCGTTCGGGTTCGGACGAGCCCGCAGCCGCCGACAAGCCGGCGGCGAACGGCGGTGGCGGTGCGAACGGCGGTGGCGGTGACGCGACCCAGCAGTTCGCGACGGTCGAGGCCACCGGTCGGGCAGTCCACAAGACAGCACCCGGGACGACAGGTAACACGCCGATGGCAGACACTCCGACGGCCGGAGGAGCGCCGCGGGACAACGGGTCGACAGCGAACGGGGGCACACGCCCCGGCCTCGCCGAGAGCCTGCCGAACCGCCGGCCCCAATCGCAGACCAACGGCTGGCAGACCGCCGCCGACGACGGCTGGCGTGCCGCCTCCGCAGCGGCCACCGCCGTGCCGGTGAACGAGACCACCACGACCGGTCTGCCGAAGCGCAAGCCGATGGCGCAGCTGGTGCCGGGCGCGGTGGAGAAGCCCGCCACCTCGGTCCAGCGGCGATCCCCGGAGGCGGTCCGTGGCCTGCTCTCCGCCTACCACCGGGGCGTGCAGCGAGGGCGTAGCACCTCGGACAACCCGACCAGCCCGGAGGCGACTCCGGGAGGGCAGCAATCCTCGCAGTCTGGCTCAGGCTCAGCGGCCGGGAGCGGGCAGAAGGAGCAAGAAGGATGACAACTACGCAGGATCTTGGTTGGCTGCTTGCCAACTTCGCCGACCGGGTGCCCGGTGTCGCACATGCGGTCGCCGTCTCGGCGGACGGCCTGCTTCTCGCGTCGTCACGGGATCTGCCGCGGGACCGGGCCGACCAGCTCGCCGCGATCGCGTCCGGTCTGGTCAGCCTGACCCAGGGGGCGGCCCGCTGCTTCGAGGGAGGCGCGGTGCTCCAGACCGTCGTGGAGATGGACAATGGCTTCCTGTTCCTGATGTCCATCTCGGACGGTTCGTCCTTCGCCGTGCTGGCGGCCCGCAGCTCCGACGTCGGGCAGGTTGGTTACGAGATGGCGCTCCTGGTCGACCGGGTGGGCGACGCCCTGACCCCGCAGCCGCGTGCGGCCGCGGGCATGCTGGGCTGACGCCTCGCCGATCGTGCGGTCGGCGCAACTGAAACGACAAGAACGACGAGTTCCACCGGTGGGAGCCGGTACGGGGTGCGAAGGAGGTGAGCGGCGACATGGCCGATCGTGACGAACCGACCGGAGCGTTGGTCCGTCCATACGCCGTGACCCGTGGTCGAACCCGTCCCCGGCTCGACATCGCGCTGGAGGCGCTCGTCGAGACGACGGTGCGCGGTCGGGCCGCTGCCAATGGCAACGGCGGCGGCCGCGAACACCAGTACATCGCCGCACTGTGTGACGGACGCGTGCAGTCGCTCGCCGAGATCGCGGCGCGGATGCAGCTACCGCTCGGTGTGGCCCGGGTGCTCATCGCCGACATGGCGACGGACGGCCTGGTCGCGGTCCACGAGCCGACCATCCTGGACGACTCCGACGACGCGGTGGGCACTGAACTGCTGGAGAGGGTGCTGAGTGGACTTCGCAGGCTCTGACATGTCGCACCGCCCACCGAACCCGAGTGGGCGCGTGACGTCGGCGAAGATCGTTATCGCCGGTGGATTCGGCGTCGGTAAGACGACGCTGGTCGGCTCGGTCTCGGAGATCACGCCGCTGACCACCGAGGCCATCATGACCTCCGCCGGCGTGGGCGTCGACGACACCCGGCAGGTGCCGGGCAAGACGACGACCACGGTGGCCATGGACTTCGGCCGGATCTCGATCGACCGTGACCTGATCCTGTACCTGTTCGGTACGCCGGGTCAGACCCGATTCTGGTTCATGTGGGACGAACTGGTGCGGGGCGCGATCGGCGCGGTCGTGCTGGTGGACACCCGCCGGCTGGCCGACTGCTTCGCGGCGATCGACTTCTTCGAGCACCGGCGGCTGCCGTACCTGGTGGCCATCAACTGCTTCGACGGAATGCAGTACCACGACCCGCAGGACGTCCGGGACGCCTTGGCGATCTCGAGCGACGTGCCGGTGGTGGCCTGCGACGCCCGTAACCGGGAGTCGACGAAGCACGTGCTGATCTCGCTTGTCGAGTACGTGCTCACCATGCGCCGTACGCGCGCCGTCGCCCCGGCCTGATCGGGACGCTCTCGCGCCCGGTGGTGGCTCCGGCCGCCACCGGGCGCTGAATGCTGTCCGCCGCCCCACGCCCCAGAGATCTTGGAAGGCGACGGCCCCTCCGAGGGCGGTTTCCTTCCAAGATCTCTTGCGTTGGCGCCGGACCGGTAGCCCGTACGTGCGCCGTGCCCGTTCTGCTGGCTCCTGAACGCACTTCCGCCCCTAGCCGGTGTACGGCTGAGGGCGGAAGGAACGCGTACGCGAGAGCGACGCTCAGGACTGGTAGCCGGCGGAGCGGTACTCGTACTCCCGGTCGTCGTCGCGGTCCCCGTGGTCGCGGCTGAAGTCCCAGCCACCGGCGGCCTCCCGGCCCGGTCGGCCACCCACCGCGAACCCGCCGATCTCCTGCCCGCGACGCCAGCCGCGGAAGTAGCCTGTGGTGTTCTCCGCGAGGCTCGCCGCGTCACGCACTATGCGCAACGGGCGCTCCTCGCGTAGCGGGGAGCCTGGAACCAGGTTGGCCTGGGGGACGCGCTTCGGCAGCCCGGCGTTGGTCTCGGCGCCCACCGCGGGACGGGCTGCCTGCTCGGCGGCCTGCCACCCGGTGTCGGCAGTGGTCGACCAGTCCAGGTCGGACTCTTCCTCGGTGTGCCCGACGAACCACGCCGACTTGGCCTGCGCGAAGATCAGCAGATCACCGTCGCCCTCGTCGGCCACCGGCGGCGGCCGGTGCTCCATCGGCGGCGGCCGGTGCTCCATCGGAGGAGGCGGCCGGTGCTCCATCGGAGGAGGCGGCCGGTGCTCGGCGGTCCGCTCGACGCGGGGCGCCTGACGGTTGCGGGCGGCCTGCTCGCGGTCGACGAGTCGTAGCGGCGGCGTGTCCAGGCGGGGGTCGCCAGCGGGCGGGTTGAGCCCTTCCCGCAGTGCCCGGTCCGCCAGCGGCGGCGGCTCGACCAGCCGCAGCATGGGGGGCTCCTGAGGCAGGTCGTCGGCCAGCCAGGGCGGCGTGACCCGACCGTCGGCCCGGCCCGGATCGGTCGGGGCGTCGACGCGACCGCCGCCGTACGGGTAGGCGACCGGGTTGTTCGGCGAGCTGTCGGCCGGGTCCTCCGGGTTGTTGACCAGGGGCCAGTTCGCCCGGGAACCCGGGGGCGCCGACTCCTGGCCCGGTCGGGGAGCGGGCACCGGGATGCTGAGGTCGGTGGCGCTGAACCCGCCGGTGGGCGGCTCCTCGACCGACCGCTGCACGTGGCTCTGCCGCTCGCCGTTGGTCTTCGGGCGGGGCGGAATGACCGTACGCTGCCGTTCGGCCCGCGCGTGGTTGATCGCGGCGGTGGTCAGGGTCGGCCGGAACGGCTCGCCCGCCTCGGCCGGCGGCACACTGCCGCGCTGCGCCGGCGCGATGGGGGTGATCCCCGGCGGCGGGGGCGGCGGCGACGAGACCGGTCGGTTGGTCGGGCCGTCGATCCGGCTCGGCATCGGTTCGGCGCGCCCGGGCGGCGCGGACACCGGCGGGCCGGCGACCGCTGCCGGTGCGATCGGCGCGGGCGCGACAGGCGGCGGGGTGACCGGAGCGGGGGCGACCGGTGGCGGTCCGAGCGGGCGCGGCGAGGCCAACGGGGCGCTGCCCGGTGCCGGCTCGGGCCGGCTGCGCCGGCCGGTGACGGGTGTGGGCTCGGCGGTGACCGGGGTCGGTCGGAGCGACCGCAGGCCGGCGCTGGTGCCGGCGAGGCCGGTCAGGTCGCCTACCGATTCGCCACGACGGGCGGCGGCCCGGCGGCCCGGAGCCGGGGCGGGGTTGCTGACCCGCGCGCTGAGCGCGCTGACCAGGGCCTCGCAGCCGGCGTCGCAGGCCCGTACGGAGGCGACGGCCTGCCGGACGGTCTCGGCCACGGCGGAGGTGAGCGCCCGGTTGACGGCGGCGCGGCGCGGCGTCTCCGAGATGGCGACCCGCAGCGCGGTGACCGCCTCGTTGATCTCTGCGGCGTCGGCGACCCCGTCCGCCGCGAGATGCGCGGCGATGGCGTCCGCGGCGACGGACACCTCGCGACCACGGGCGATGGTGCCGCCGAGCATGCCCGGCTCGGGCAGCGCGTCCAGCACGGCCAGCGACACCGGCTCCGCCGGGTCCGGATAGGCGCGCAGCGCCGCCGGGTAGAGCTCCCGCAGCACCTCGCGCAGCGCCACGGCGGCGGAGTGCCGGCCGCTGGCCAGGGCGGCGTGCGCGGCGAGCACCTGCTTGTAGCCGGCGAGGTCCCGGGGAGCCGGCAGCGTGACGGCGGAGAGCGCACCGGCCTGCAACGCGCGGGCCAGACCGACGGCCCGGCGCTCGGCCGGGGGTGACTGCATCTCCTCCAGCGAGTCGTCGTCGGCGAACCGCTCGGCGAAGTCGTCCACGGAGTCGTCGTCGGCGATCGCCAGAGGCCGACCCGCCGCGCTCAGCAGCGAGGTGACCGTGTGGTCGTCGCTGTCGGCGGCGATGGCCGCACCGCTCGGCCCGCCCGAGCGTTCCACGAGCAGCGCGACGAGCTGGGCGTAGCCAGCCGCGTCGTCGCCGATCTCGCAGACATGCAGCAGACGGCCTGCGTCGTCGACCACAGCGGACGTCAGCGTCGAACCGGCCGAGGCCGGTCGGTCAGCCGGATCCGCCGAGGCCAGACCGCAGTACACGCGCACGAGCGCCACGGCGTCGTCCTCCTCCCGGGACAGGTCTTCCTACTGCCAGCAACTGATGCTCCCCGGTACGGGTCAGTCGCGCCAGTCCACCACCGCAGAGATCTTGCCGACAATGGTGCGCCAACCCAAACTCGCGGTCTGTGCCCCGATCTTCTTCAGCCGACGCCGGCCCATGAAAGCGCCGATCCCACCGTTGGCGGTGGCCCGCAGCGCCTCGTCCAGGTCGTCGAGGCTGGAGCCTGCGGAGAGCATGTCCAGAACCGCAGGCAGGCGCAACGCGTACGACAGGTCGCGGGCAGCCTCGCCGGCCTCGATCAGCAGGGTCGAATCCCAGCTGTCGTGACCGCCGCGCAGGTTCTCCACGACGAGGTCGAGTTCGTAGGTGTCCTCGTCGAGCGGCGCGATGTCGGCCGGCTCCACCCGTTCGGACAATTCATTCCAGCTGTCCAGTTGGGACAGATCGTTGGGCGCGCCGGAACGGATGAAACTGACAAGCGACTCAGGGGTCTTGAACAGCAGCAGCTTGCCCCGGTGGCTGAGGAAGACCGGCACCTCCTCGTCGTCCGCCTCGTCGGTGACGTCCTCGGCCTCGGCCTCGTCGTCATCATCGGCGGTCGCGTCGGCGTCCGTGGCGCTGTCGCGGCGACGGCGCGACGACTCGTCCTCGTCGCTGTCGGCGAACTCCTCGGCCAGCTCCTCGTCGAGGATGACGACCGTCTCGTCGTCCTCCTCCTCGATCACCTGCCGGCGGGCGAGGAACGGGTCGTCCTGGTCGCGCTCGGTCACGTCGGTAGGGGTCAGCGACCCGGCCGGCCGGTACGCCCGCAGGGTGAAACCGGTGCCGGCGGGGAGGGCGATCTCCACCGGGTCGATCCGCAGCTCGTCCCAGAGCGACCGGTCGGCCGACGCGCGGGGGGCCTCGTCGGCCTCGTCTGGCTCGGCCGAACCTGTGGTGTCGTCGAGCTCGGGCTCGTCGGCGTCGGGCCGTTGGGGCGACTGGCGGGCCACGCTGACCTCCGTGTGCTTCGGGTTGCCCACCCGCCGGCGTCTCCGGCCGGCGAGTGACTCTGGGCACATACCCTAGTCGGCGGTTCGGGAAGCCCGGAGCCCGCACCCCGGTGACCGGCCGGGCAACGTGTCGGGCCTGCGGGTGGGTGACGGTGGCGAACCGGGCGTTTGACAAGTAGCGTAGCTACACATGAAGGCCCAGGCGCTGCACGGCCACCTCGACGCCCTTCTGCTCGCCGTTCTCGAACAGGGCGCCCAGCACGGCTACGCCATCATCGAGTCCCTGCGGGAGCGCAGTGACGGCGGTCTCGACCTGCCCACCGGCACGATCTATCCGGCGCTGCGCAGGCTGGAGCGCGCCGGTCACGTGGCGAGCACCTGGAGCACTGTGAACGGTCGGGAGCGGCGGACGTACCAGCTCACCGACTCCGGCCGGCGCGCGCTGGCCGGCGAGCGCGCCGGATGGCAGGAGTTCCGTGTGACTGTCGGCCGGTTCCTCGACCCCGGCAGCCCACCTGTCACCCCCGCCTGAGCCGTCAGCGGCTCACCTCAGGGGCCGGTCAGCGGGCGGTGGCTCGCACCCAGACCCGCGCGGCGCGGGTCAGGGAGAAGTACGCCCCACCGGCCACCACCATCCCTATGATCATCGGCGGCCAGGTCAGCGCCGCGTCCCACATGTCGACCGACCAGGTGAAGAGAGCCCCGCCGGCCACGATGCCGAGGGCCAGTGTGCCGGTCAGGGCGGTGCCCACCGCACGCTGCGCCGCCGCCAGGCCCGGTCGCGATGATCGAGCGCTCGCCCAGACCACCAGCAGGCCGGTCACGGCCAGCAGCAGCTCGCCGAACCAGATCCAGTCGACCGAGGCGGACAGCAGCCGGTAGAGCGCCGGCGGCTGCGGACCGGCGGTCCAGCTCGCCCCGCGCCAGGTCAGGTCGCCGGCCGCCACCAGGACCCCGGCCACGGCCAGCATCCGCAGGGACAGGCCGCGCAGGGCGGCCACCGCCAGCTCCGCCTGCCAGGAGGGCAGCAACTGCGCCGGTGAGCCGAACTCGGCCACCGCCCGGCGCTGCGCCTCCGTGGGTGGCACACCACTCTCGCGGTACGCGTCGACGGCGTCCAGCAGATCGTGCCGCGCCTCGGTGAGCAGGTCGGACTTCATTCGCGCCGGCCCCTGCAACCGGGACTCCAGCTCGCGCAGGTGCTCCTCGACCAGGAAGCCCTCAGCATGCCGCATGACACCAGACTGCCACGGATGCGAGGGCACCCACGTCGGGGAGAACCCTGGTCCGTCCCCGAAGCGGGTCAGGGAGCCAGCGCCAGGTACCCGCGCTCGGCCGCCACCTGCAGAGACCACTGGTCCCGGTACCAGCCGGGGGTGGCGACCAGCTCGGCGTGCCGGCCGCGCTGGATCACCCGGCCGCCGTCGAGGACGACGATCTCGTCCAGGTCGGCCAGCCCGCTGAGCCGGTGACTGATCAGCAGGACCGAGTGCCCGGCGGGGGTGGCCGCGAGGGCGGAGGCGAGCACCGCATCGGCGGCGGCCGGGTCCAGCCCCTCGGTGGGCTCGTCGAGCACCAGCACCGGCGGCGCGGCGAGCAGGGCCCGGGCGAGCGCGAGTCGTTGCCGCTGGCCGCCGGAGAGCTGGCCGCCCTCCTCGCCGACCACTGTGTCCCAGCCGGCCGGCTGGGCGCGTACCCAGTCCAGCAGGCCGGCGGCCGTCATCGCCCCGGTCAACTCGTCGTCGCCCGCCCCGGCCCGCCCGAGCAGCAGGTTCTCCCGGACGGTGGCATGGAAGACGTACGCCTCGGCGAGCAGCCCACCCACGCTGTGGGGCAGCTCCTCCTCCGCGTACGAGGACAGGTCGCGGTCGGCAAGCGTGACGTGGCCGGTGCTGGGTCGGACCGCCCCGGTCAGTACGGCCGCCAGGGTGCTCTTGCCGGCGCCGCTCGGGCCGACGACGGCGATGCGCCGGCCGGCGGGCAGGTCCAGGCTCACCCGGTCCAACGCGGGTGCCGCGCCGGCCCGGTAGCGCACGCTCACCTCGACGAAGCGCAGGTCGTGCGGGTCGGCCCGGTCGGTCACCGGGGAAGTGGGCGTGGGAGCGGGCGTGTCGGCGGCGAGGAGGGCTGCCACCCGGGCCAGGCCGGGCCGCAGCTGGGTCCACTGCCGGGCGGCCGAGACCACTGCCAGCGCCACCTCCACGGCGGCCAGGGTGCCGACGGCCAGCACGCCGACCAGGACGCCCGGCACGTCGGAGGCCAGCGCGACGAGCACCACCGCGGCGGCGGTCAGCCCGGCGACCAACACGCCGGCCGCGTCCACCGCGAAGCCGGTTGCCGCCAGCCGGCGTTCCAGCCGGGCCAGTCGGGCGGCCCGCTGCTCGGCGGCGCGCAGCGCGGCGTCTGTCGCCCCGAACGCGGCGAGGTCGGCGGCGCCGTGGGTGAGGTCGACGGCGTCGGTGGCCAGCGCGCCGCGCAGTGGGGCCACCTCGGCCGCGCTGCGCCGGGTGACAGCGGTGGCCAGCGCGGGCAGTGCCACACCGGCGACCACCAGCCCGAGCGCGAGCACACCGGCCGCTGGTGGCGAGATCAACGCCGCCCCGGCCACCGCGAGCACCCCGACCACTGCCGCCGCCGAGGCGGGCACCAGCACCCGCAGCAGCAGATCCTGGACCGCCTCGACGTCGGAGACCAGCCGGCTCAGGACGTCCCCCGAGCGGTGTTGTGCGTCGCGGCGGGCCGTGAGGGTGGCGAAGACCCGGGCCCGCACGTCGGTGATCATGCGGAGGACCGCGTCGTGCCCGGCGAGCCGTTCGGTGTAGCGGAACACGCCCCGGCTGATCGCCAGCGCCCGGACCGCGACGATCGCCACGGTGAGCCGGTCCAGCGGAGGCTGCCCGGCGGCGCTCATCAGCAGCCACGTCGCGGTGGCCATCAGGGCGAGCCCGGCGAACTCGGTGGCGGCGGCGAGCAGCCCGGCGCCGACGAGCCGACCCAGGTACGGGCGGGCCAGCCGCAGGACCGCGCGCTCGGCGGTGGCCTTCCCGGCCGCTGTCACGCGGGCCACCGCCTCCGGCCCGTGGTCCGCGCTCATCGAGCCGCCTTTCCGGTCGGTTCGGGCGTCAGCTCGGTGACCCGGCCGTCCTCGACACGCAGGACCCGGTCGGCGTCGGCCAGCAGCGCCGGCCGGTGCGCCACCAGCAGCGCCGTTCGCCCGGCGACCAGCCGGCGGGTGGCGTCGAGCACCACCGCCTCGGCGGCCGTGTCCAGCCGTGCCGTGGGCTCGTCGAGCAGCACCACCGGGGCGTCGCGCAGGAACGCCCGGGCCAGCGCGACGCGCTGCCGCTGGCCGCTGGACAGGCCGTGCCCACGCTCCCCGAGCAGCGTGGTCAGCCCGTCGGGCAGGCCGGCCACCACGTCGTCGAGGGCCGCGTCGTGGACCGCAGCGGCGAGCGCCTCGGGCGACGTGTCCGCTGCGCCGAGCCGGATGTTGTCGGCGAGCGAGGCGGCGAAGAGGTGAGCGCGCTGCGGCACCCAGGCGAGCTGCCGACGCCAGGCGTCCTGGTCGGCGGTGGCGAGGTCGACGCCGCCGACGGTGATCCGGCCGCTGGTCGGGGCCACGAAGCCGAGCAGCAGACCGAGCAGGGTGCTCTTGCCGGCGCCGCTGGGCCCGATGATCGCGATCCGTTCGCCGGGTCGGACGGTAAGTGTCACGTCGCGCAGCGCGGTGGTCCGCTCGTACGCCACTGTCACGGCCTCGAACCGGATCTCACCGCGACCGTCCGGGATGGCCGCGCCCTCGGCGGCGCGTGGGGTGGTGGGCGCGGCCGAGACGGTGAGCGCCTCGTCGAGCGCGGTGAGCCCCTCCATGCTGGCGTGGAAGCGGCTGCCCGCGGCCCGCAGCGGCAGGTACGCCTCGGGGGTGAGTAGCAGCACCAGCAGCGCGGTGTGCAGCGCCAGCCCGCCGCCGAGCAGCCGGATACCGACCGGCACCGCGACCAGGGCCACCGAGAGGGTGGCGACCAGCTCCAGCACCAGCGCGGAGAGGAACGCGATCCGCAGCGTCTTCATCGTGGCGACCCGATGCCCGTCGGCCATCCGGCGGACCACCTCGGTCTGCGCCCGCGCCCGGCCGAACGCCCGCAGGGTGGGCAGCCCGGCGACCATGTCCAGGAAGTGCCCGCCCAGCAGGGAGAGTCGACGCCACTGCCGCTCGGTGGCAGCCTGTGCCTGCCAGCCGAGCAGCGCGCCGAAGACCGGGATCAGCGGCAGCGTCAACGCGATGATCAGCGCGGAGCTCCAGTCGGCGACGACGATGCGGGCCAGCACGGCCACCGGCACCGTCACGCTGAGCACCAGCTGCGGCAGGTACCCGGTGAAGTAGGCGTCCAGCGCGTCGAGCCCGCGCCCGACCAGGGTGGCCAGCTCGCCGGCCCGCTGCCCTGCCACCCAGCCCGGCCCGTGCCGTCCCACGGCGCCGAGCAGGTCGGCCCGCAGCGTGGCCTTGACCGTGGCGGCGACCCGCGCCGAGACCGTGCCCTGTGCCCAGACCAGCGCCGACCGGGCGGCGACCGCGACCACGAAACCCGCAAGCGCCGCCTGGTTCAGGCGCCCGTCGAAGGCGGTGGCGAGGACCGCCGCCAGCGCGGTGGCCTGCGCGACGATCAACGCGGCGGCGAGCACGCCAAGGAGCGCGAGCACGGCAAGATCGCGCCGGGCCGCGGGGACCCGACGCAGCAGACGCGGGTCGAAGGGACGGCGGTTCACCAGTACACCGGTGCCCTGCCGTCGGTCCGTCCCCGGAAAACCCACCAGCACATCGCCTGGAAGCCTAGTAGGGCCGGCAGCAGCGGCAGCGTCACCCAGCTAAGCAGCCGTAGCGTCGGCGCGCTGGCGGCGGCGTCGGCCACCGTCAGCGAGGCGCCCGGGTCGGTCGTGGACACCAGCACGTAGGGCCAGAGGGCCGCGCCGACAAGCGCCACCGGCAGCGCCAGGGCCGCGCCGGTGGCGATCAGGGCCCACCCCGGCCGTCGCCGCGCCAGCGCCGCGCGGGCCGCCAGCAGCGCCACGACCAGCAACACCGGCAGGAGTACGCCCAGAGCCGGTCGCTGCACGGCGTCGCGTACCCGGGAGGAGAGCAGGCCCACGACGGTGGCCACGGCGACCGCGCAGAGCGCCACCGGCACCAGCCGGCGGGCCGTGCGGCCGGCCACGGCGGCGGCGTCGGCCGGCAGTCGCAGCGTGAGGAAGGTCGCACCGTGCACCGCGACCAGGGCGACCATGGTCAGCCCGACGATCGCCGCGAACGGGGTGGCCAGGTGGGACACCCCGGCGACGTGCCCGTCGGCCTGACGGGGGACGCCCTGCAACAGCGCGGCCAGCACCGCGCCCCAGCCGAGCGCGGCGAGCGCGCTGCCGACCACGATGACCCGGTCCCAACGGGCGCGGACCCGCTCTTCGCTCGGCCGGCTGCGCAGTTGCACCCCGGCGGTGACCAGGATGACGCCGACCAGCGCGCCGGCGACCGCCGGGTAGCAGCCGGCGAGCAGTTCGCCCTCCAGCACCGGGAAGGCGCCGAACAGGATGCCCACGGCGGCGACAAGCCAGACCTCGTTGCCGAGGAAGAACGGGCCGAGAGCTGTGAGCGCGGCCCGTCGCCCGGCCGGAGAGTCGCCCCGGGCGAGCAGCAACCCGACGCCGTAGTCGTACCCGGCGAGCACGAGGTAGCTCGCGAAGAAGAGACCGAGCAGGGCGTACCAGGCGAGGTCCACGGTGAGTCTCCTTCAGTCGCTCAGGCGAGGACGGGTTCGGGGTGGGCCGGTTCGTCGGCAGGTGGGCGGCCGAGAGCCGGGTCGGCCGCGCCGCGTCCCGCGTGCCGGGCGAGCAGCACCCAGTTGGTGACGGCGAGGGTGCCCAGCAGCAGGCTGAAGCCGATCAGCGAGGCGAGCATCACCGGCGCGCCGACGGGGGAGACCGCCTGGTCGGTGGGGAGCAGCCCGTACGCCACCCAGGGTTGGCGGCCCACCTCCCGGGCGATCCAGCCGAGGATCACCGCGACGAACGGCAAAGGAACGGCGAGCAGGACGAGCCAGAGTGGGAAGCGCAGCCGGATGATCCAGTCCCGGAAGAGCAGCGGCAGCAGCAGCCAGACGCAGCCGAGGGTGAAGCCGATCAGGATCATGAAGCCCAGCCCGACGCTGGACAGGACCGGCGGGGTGTAGTCGCCGGGGCCGAACCGGGTGGTCCACTGGGCGATCAGCGCCTGCGCCTCCGGGCTGTCCCCGCCGAACTTGGTCGGCTGTACCGAGCCGACCGGGCCGAACTGGGCGAAGCCGAAACCCTGCACCATCGTGATCGCCAACGCCGCAGTGACCAGGCCGATCCGCAGGGAGGTGCGGAAGAGCGCGAAGTCGGGCGTACGCCGGATCAGGTGCCAGGCGCTGACGGCAGCCATCAGCATCCCGCCGACCAGCAGCCCGGCGGAGACCACGTGCCCGAACGCCATGCCGAGGCTGGGATTGGTGAGCAGCGCGCCGAAGTCGGTGAGGTGGGCGATCCCGTCGCGGACCTCGTACCCGACCGGGTGTTGCAGCCAGGAGTTGGCCACCATGATCCAGAAGGCCGAGGCGTACGCGGTGAGCGCCACGCCCCACAGCAGCGCGAGGTGCACGCCCTTGCGGAGCCGGTGCCAACCGAAGATCCACATTCCGAGGAACGTGGACTCCAGGAAGAACGCCACGAGCGTCTCGATCGCCAGCGGCGCGCCGAAGACGTTGCCGACGTAGCGCGACAGGCCGCTCCAGTTCAGCCCGAACTGGAACTCCATCACGATGCCCGTGGCGATGCCGAGCACGTAGTTGATCACGTAGAGCTGGCCCCAGAACCGGGTCAGCCGCTCCCACTTCTGGTTGCCGGTGAGCACCCAGGCCGTCTGCATCCCGACCAGCAGGGTGACCAGTCCGAGCGTGACGACCACGAACAGGAAGTGGATCGACGTGGTGGTGGCGAACTGCAGGCGGGCGAGGAGCAGCGTGTCCATGGCCGGCTCTCCCTAGATGTTGTCTCCCTTGTCGTAGCAACCCTACACGTAGCTTGCCTACATGTAACTCCTACTACGGCCCGTCGTAATAGATTCTACGACGGGCCGTAGTAGTAAGAGGGTGGCGGGCACGACCGCGCTCGGTCCTGGATGTGGTGGTGTCGCGGCGCGGGGATGCCCCTGCATGCTGGTTCGAGCGCGATCTCGCGCGGGTGCGCGAGGTGCGCGGCGTGTGACGCGAGGGCTGCGCGGCCGCGACGACTGCCTGGCCGCGAGGACTGCGCGGCCGCGAGGGGGCCGCGGGTCAGCTCAGGAAGAGCGTGACCGGAAGGGCGACCAGCATGGCGGCGACCGCGAGGGCCGTCGCGCCGAGGGCCCGGGGCGGCCGGTCGGCCACGAGCAGGCGCTGGACGCGTACGTCCAGGTCGCGGTCGCCCAGGCCCAGCGCACCGGCCGGAGTGACCCGGTGTCCGGCGGCGGCGAAGCGGCGTAGCGCGCCCGCCAGCGGGGCCTCGGCGTGCAGCTCGCGTGCCTTGTCGTCGGCGCGCATCTCGACCAGCAGGGCCACTCGCTCGTGCGCGTCACGGACCCAGCCGAACCACGGCAGCGCCCGGCAGAGCGCGGTGAACGGCAGCAGCACCAGATCGTGTCGTTCGTGGGCGTGCGCGCGCTCGTGGGAGAGCACGGCGGCCAGTTCGGCGCGGTCCAGCAGACTCAGGGTGCCGGCGCTCACCACCACCTGTGGCTTCACCCCCGGCAGGCAGTACGCGGCGGCGCTCGGATGGTCCAGGACGAGCGCCCCCGGCGCGGCCGGATCGTCCCGGGCCACCAGGGTCAGCAGGTCCCGGTGCCGGCGCTGGGCGCGGATGGTGCCGTGGATGCTGCGGATGGTCGTGGTGACGAGCACCGCTCCGATGCCGAAGCCCACCCCGACGCCGGCGAGGTGGAGGGCGGTCACCCCGATCGGCAGGGTGCCGTGGAAGAGGTCGGTGGTCAGCGCGAGCAGTGCGCTGCCGGTCGGCAGGTCGTACGTGCTCAGCCCGAGGGCCATCGGCAGGCCCATCGCGGAGAGGCCCAACGCCAACCCGACGGCCTGCCAGCAGACGATCGCCACCCGCGGACTGCGCCACGTCCAGGTCGAGCGGGCCAGCACCTGCGCGGTCAGATAGCAGGCCAGCATGGTGGCGGCGAAGTGCACGGCGTAGGCCATGGCGCGCGCCCTACCGTTCCGCTGCCTCGCCGGCCGGCCGCCGGCCCACCGGCCGATCCACCCGGTCGGTCAGGGCGTCGGCCCCGCCCGTGGCGGTGTCGCCGGAACTCAGCCCGGCCTCGCTGCCCAGGGCCGCCCGCAGCACCTCGGCCTCGGTGCCGGTCACCGAGCGGGCGAAGCGCACCAGCGCGGCGTCGCGGCTGCCGCCCAGGTCGAGGGCGTCGAGCATGAGCTGTGCGATGTGCGCCTCGCGGCTGGCCGCCGGCCGGTACCGCCAGGCGCGGCCCTCCCGCTCCCGCTGCACCATCCCCTTGCCGGCGAGGCGGTCGAGAACTGTCATCACAGTCGTGTACGCAAGCTCGCGGCCGTCGAGCGCGTCGGCCACCTCGCGCACGGTCACACCGTCGGACGTACCCGGGACCACGTCCCACAGCACGTCCATCACCGCACGCTCAAGATCGCCCAACCGAGTCACAACCCAATCCTACCCCCGGTAGTAGTCCCCCCACTCCCCACGCCCACCCACGCCCACCCACCCCACCCCTTGCCTGGCGGTGATCATGAGGTTGACCGGGCGGAGCGAGATCAAACACCCCGCCAACCCCATGATCACCAACCAGGGGTCGGCGGACCGGCGCAAGATCCACACAAGAACAGGGATGTTGCTGCCTCCAACGCCTCGGAGGCAGCAACATCCCTGAAGTTACGCAGATCGTGACCGCCCCACCCGGCCGCACGCCGCTGACCGGCAACCCAACCCGAGGCAGAACCCCCAAGCCGACCACCCGACGAACCCGGCCCACGTCAGGTTTTCCGGGGGGAGCCCGCCCACGCAGGGATCAAGCCTGACCGCCCGGAGTGGGCGGGCTCCCCCCGGAAAACCTCCCCCGGAAACCCAAGGCCGGGACCAGACTCACACCCCCTTGGGGTGCCACACCGTCTTCGTCTCGAGCAGCGTGGTCATCCGAGCCACGCCAGGGTCGACGGTCCAGTCGTGGTCGGCCGGGGCCGGTCGGAGCACCCGCTTGAGGTTCTCCGCGGCCCTGACCTCCAGCTCGGTGGCGAGCGAGGCGTCGGTCACGCCGGTCAGGTCGATCGCGTTGACGTCCATGTGCGCCGCCAGCGCCGGCGCGGTCTCGGTGATCGCGCCGGTGAGGATGTTCACCACCCCGCCGGGCAGGTCGGAGGTGGCCAGCACCTCGGCAAGCGTCACCGCCGCCAGCGGCTCCGACGGCGAGGCCGCCACGACCACCGTGTTGCCGGTGACGATCGCCGGGGCGATCACGCTGACCAGGCCGAGCAGCGCCGGACGTTCCGGGGCGACCACGGCGACCACACCCGTGGGCTCGGGCGCCGAGATGTTGAAGTACGGGCCGGCGACCGGGTTGGCGCCGCCGTACACCTGGGCCAGCTTGTCGGCCCAGCCGGCATACCAGACCCAGCGGTCCACTGCGGCGTCCACCTCGTCGCCGGGGATGCCCAGGGCGACGAACTGCTCGCGGCGGCCCTCCAGCATCTCGGCGGCCCGGTAGAGGATCTGACCCCTGTTGTACGCGGTCGCGCCGGCCCAACCCTTGACGGCGGCGCGGGCGGCTACCACCGCGTCCCGGGCGTCCTTGCGGGAGGCCAGTGACACATTCGAGGACTGCACGAGATACGACCGTCCCGACTCGCTGCGCGGGAACTTCCCGCCGATGAAGAGCTTGTACGTCTTGCGTACGGCGACCCGCTCAGACATTGAGGTACCCCTCCAGCCCGTGCCGGCCGCCCTCGCGACCGTAGCCCGACTCCTTGTAGCCGCCGAACGGCGAGGTGGGGTCGAACTTGTTGAACGTGTTGGCCCAGACGACGCCGGCGCGCAGCCGGTCGGCCATCCACAGAATGCGCGAGCCCTTGTCGGTCCAGATGCCGGCGGACAGCCCGTACGGCGTGTTGTTGGCCTTCTCGACGGCCTCGGCCGGTGTGCGGAAGGTGAGCACCGACAGCACGGGGCCGAAGATCTCCTCGCGGGCGATGCGGTGGGCCTGGGTGACCCCGGTGAAGATGGTGGGCGCGAACCAGAAGCCACGGTCGGGCAGCTCACACGGCGGCGACCAGCGCTCGGCGCCCTCGGCGGAGCCGGCGTCGGACAGCTCGCGGATCCGCTCCAACTGGGCGGCGGAGTTGATCGCGCCGACGTCGGTGTTCTTGTCCAGTGGGTCGCCGACCCGGAGTTGGGCCATCCGCCGCTTCAGCGACTCCAACACCCGGTCGGCCACGTTCTCCTGGACCAGGAGACGGGAGCCGGCGCAGCAGACGTGCCCCTGGTTGAAGAAGATGCCGTTGACGATGCCCTCGACGGCCTGGTCGATGGGCGCGTCGTCGAAGACGATGTTGGCGGCCTTGCCGCCCAGCTCAAGGGTCAGCTTCTTGCGGGTGCCGGCGATCGACCGGGCGATGGCCCGGCCGACCTCGGTGGAGCCGGTGAAGGCGACCTTGTCCACGCCGGGGTGTTCGACAAGCGTGCGGCCGGTGTCGCCGGCGCCGGTGACGATGTTGACCACACCTGCCGGCAGGTCGGCCTGCTGGCAGATCTCGGCGAACAGCAGCGCGGTAAGCGGGGTGGTCTCGGCGGGCTTGAGCACCACCGTGTTGCCCGCCGCCAGCGCCGGGGCGATCTTCCACGCCAGCATGAGCAGCGGGAAGTTCCACGGGATGACCTGCGCGGCGACGCCGATCGGCTGCGGGTTCGGGCCGAAGCCGGCATGGCCCAGCTTGTCGGCCCAGCCCGCGTAGTAGAAGAAGTGCGCGGCGACAAGCGGCAGGTCGACGTCGCGGGACTCGCGGATCGGCTTGCCGTTGTCAAGCGACTCCAGGACGGCCAGCTCGCGGGAGCGTTCCTGGATGAGCCGCGCGATGCGGTACAGGTACTTCGCCCGGTCGCGGCCCGGCATGGGACCCCAGACCTTGTCGTACGCCTTCCGGGCGGCGCGGACCGCACGCTCCACGTCCTGGGCGCCGGCCTCGGCGATCTCGGCGAGCACCTCCTCGGAGGCGGGGTTGATCGACTTGAAGCTGCCGCCGTCGGCAGGGTCGACGAACTCCCCACCGATATACAACCCAGAGGCGTTTTTGATTTCCACCACCGAGCGGGACTCGGGGGCGGGGGCGTATTCGAACATCGGCTATCAGTCCAGGGTGAAGTAGTCGGGACCGGAGTAGACGCCGGTCGTCAGCTTGGTGCGCTGCATGAGCAGGTCGTTGAGCAGGCTGGACGCGCCGAAGCGGAACCAGTCCGGGTCGAGCCAGTCCGCGCCGACGGTCTCGTTGACCATCACCAGGTACTTGATGGCGTCCTTGGTGGTCTTGATGCCGCCGGCGGGCTTCACGCCCACCTGCCGTCCGGTTGCCGCGCGGAAGTCACGAACCGCCTCCAGCATCACCAGCGTCACCGGCAGTGTGGCCGCGACCGGCACCTTGCCGGTGGACGTCTTGATGAAGTCGCCGCCGGCCAGCATGGCCAGCCAGGAGGCGCGACGCACGTTGTCGTACGTGGCCAGCTCGCCGGTCTCCAGGATGACCTTGAGGTGGGCGTCCCCGCAGGCTTCCTTGGTGGCCACGATCTCGTCGTAGACCTCCTTGTAACGCCCGGCCAGGAACGCACCCCGGTTGATCACCATGTCGATCTCGTCGGCGCCGGCCGCGACGGCGGCCCGGGTGTCGGCGAGCTTGATCTCCAGCGGTGCCTGACCCGACGGGAACGCGGTCGCCACGCTCGCCAGGTGTACGGCGCTTCCCCGCAGCACCTCCGCCACGTACGGGACCATGGCCGGGTAGACGCAGACCGCGCCGACGTGCGGGCAGGACGGGTCGGCCGGGTCCGGGCGCAGCGCCTTCGCGGCCAGCGCGCGCACCTTGCCGGGGGTGTCCGCCCCCTCCAGGGTGGTCAGGTCGACCATCCGGATCGCCAGGTCGATCGCCTGTGCCTTCGCGGTGGTCTTGATGGAGCGGGTGCCGAGCTGTGCCGCCCGCTGCTCCGCGCCGACCTGATCCACGCCCGGTAGGCCGTGCAGGAAGGTCCGCAGAGCGGTCTCGGATCGTCCCAGCTCGGAGAGGTCCGACCGGGCCGACGTCGTTGTCGCCGTCATGCCGAGAAGTCTACGCACCGGACGGCTGAGTGATCTTGGTCACGGTGGGCTCGGCGTGAGCGACGTCGCCGGTCCGACCGCACCCGCACCTGCGTGCCGAACGGACCGGTAGGTTGAGCGATCGTGGACGTACACGTCATTGACCACCCGCTGGCCCAGTCCCGGTTGACCGCCATGCGGGACGCGCGCACCGATTCTTCGACGTTTCGGGCGGCGCTGCACGAACTGACCACCATGCTGGTGTACGAGGCGGCGCGGTCCTTCCCCGTCGAGCGGTACGAGGTGCAGACGCCTGTCACCGGCGCCGAGGGCACGCGGCTGGCCAACCCGCCGCTGCTCGTGCCGGTGCTGCGGGCCGGGCTGGGCATGGCGGACGCCGCGCTGGGCCTGCTGCCCGAGTCCTCGATGGGCTTCGTGGGCCTGGCCCGCGACGAGGAGACCTACGAGCCGCGCGCCTACATGGAGTCGCTGCCCCGCGACCTGGCCGGGCTGCCGGTGCTGGTGCTCGACCCGATGCTGGCCACCGGTGGCTCCCTGGAGCACTCCTGCCGGTTGCTGGCCGACCGCGGCTGCACCGACATCACCGTGCTCTGCGTGCTCGCCGCGCCGGTCGGCATCGAGCGGCTGAGGCGTTCGGGTCTGCCGCTGCGCCTGGTCACGGCCTCGATCGACGAGGGGCTCAACGACAGCATGTTCATCGTCCCCGGGCTCGGCGACGCCGGTGACCGCCAGTTCGGCGGCATGCCTCGATTCTGATCGTCCACCCGGTCGGTGCCGGGTGACGGCGGGTCCGCGCGCGTGACGCGCGGACCCGCTACCGTCTCGGGCCATGACTGGTGTTGCGCTCGCCGAGGAGTTGCTGCTCCTCGCCTACGACGACTCGACCGGCAAGGCCACCATGCCGCGGATCAGCCTGGACCTGGGCATGGCGGCCGCGGTGCTCGTCGAGCTGGCTCTGGCCGGCCGGATCGCGTACGACAACGGGAACCTTGCCGTCGTCGACCCGACGCCCACCGGCGAGCCGGTCACCGACGAGGTGCTGGGCCGGATCGCCGCTGACACGCCGCACACGCCGGCCTCCTGGGTGCAGCGGCTGCGGCACGGCCTGCGCGACCGGATCCTCGGCGACCTGTGCAGCCAGGGTGTCGTGCAGGACGTCGACGAGACCGAGTTGGGCTTCATCCACGTGCACCGCTACCCGGTCGTGGACGCCTCCGTCGAGGCGGACACCCGGCAGCGGCTGACCGAGGCGCTGACCGGCGCGGCGGCCCCGGACGAGCGGACCGCCGCGCTGGCCACCCTGGTCGTGGTGCTGCGGATGGAGTCCGCGTTGGGCATCAGCGGTGCGGAGGCCGCCGACGCCCGCCGCCGGCTCCAGGAGATCGCCACCGGCGCGGGATTCTCCGGCGAGGTGAGCACCGACGACTCGGTGGTCCGTCCCTCGGTGGGCCTGGTCGTCGCCGCCCTGGGCATCGCCGTCGACCAGGCCCTCGGCCCGCGCCGCTGACCCTGCGTCTCTACACCCCGAGGGCGGCGGCGATCTCACCGCGCAGCTGCGCGATCGCCGCGCCGGCCCGGGTGCGCGCGGCCGCGACATCGCCGTCCACGACCGGCTCCACCACCTCGAGGTACGCCTTGAGCTTCGGCTCGGTCCCGGAGGGGCGGATCACCACCCGGGCCGTCGCGGTACGCAGGATGACCACGTCCGCCTCGGGCAGCAGGTCCCGGGCACTGTCGATGGGCTGCCCCAGCAGCGTGGTCGGGGTGGCCGCCCGGATCCGGGCCATCGCGTCGACGATCTCCCGCAGGTCGTCGACCCGGACGGAGAGCTGGTCGGTGTGGTGCACGCCGAACTCGGCGGCCAGCTCGTCCAGCCGGTCGGTCAACGTGCGACCCTGCGCCTTGAGGCCGGCCGCCAACTCGGCCACGGTCAGCGCGGCGGTGATGCCGTCCTTGTCCCGGACGTGCTCCGGGGCGACGCAGTAGCCGAGCGCCTCCTCGTAGCCGAAGACCAGCGGCGCGCTTCCGCCGCCGGCCCGCACGATCCACTTGAACCCGGTAAGCGTCTCGTCGTAGGGCAGGCCCCGGGCCGCGCACATCGCCCGCAGCAGCGACGACGACACGATCGTGGTGGCGTAGAGCCCGGTCACCCCGCGCCGCATCAGGTGGTCGGCGAGAAGCACGCCCACCTCGTCGCCCCGCAGCATCCGCCAGCCCCGCCCGTCTTCGCCCTCCCGGACGACCACGGCGCAGCGGTCCGCGTCCGGGTCGTTGGCGATGGCGAGGTCCGCGCCAGTGGCGTCGGCAAGCGCGATCAGCCGGTCCACCGCCCCCGGCTCCTCCGGGTTGGGGAACGAGACGGTGGGGAACGCCGGGTCCGGCTCGGCCTGCTCGGGCACCACGCCGGGGACCGGGAAACCGGCCCGGGCGAACGCCGCCGTGAGCACCGCCGCGCCCACACCGTGCAGCGGGGTGTACGCCACCGACAGGTCCCGCGGCCCGTCCGGCGCGATCACCGCGGTGGCCCGCTCGACGTACGACGCCACGAGGTCGTCGCCGAGCACCTCGCCGGGCCGGCCCAGCGGCACCTGGGTCAGCGGACCGACCGCCCGGATCGCAGCCTCGATACCGGCGTCGGCAGGCGGCACGATCTGCGCCCCGGCGCCCAGCTCGCCGCCCAGCTCCGCGCCAAGGTAGACCTTGTAGCCGTTGTCCTGGGGAGGGTTGTGGCTGGCCGTGACCATGACGCCGGCCACCGCGCCGAGCTGACGCACCGCGTACGCCAGCACCGGGGTGGGCAGTGGGCGGGGCAGCAGCAGCGCCGGCCGGCCGGCGCCGGTGGCCACCTGGGCGGTGCGCTCGGCGAACTGGCGGGAGCCGTGCCGGGCGTCGTACCCGATCACCAGGGGGCCGGTGCCGCCCTGGGCGGTGAGCCAGCCGACCAGCCCTGCGGCGGCCTGGGTGACCACGGCGAGGTTCATACCGTTCGGGCCGGCGCGCAGCGGGCCGCGCAGGCCCGCGGTCCCGAAGGTCAGCGGGCCGGCGAACCGGTCGGCCAGCTCCGGGGCGCTCGCCGGCAGCCGGTCGAGCACCGCTGTCAGCTCGGCCCGGCTGGCGGGGTCGGGGTCGTCGGCAAGCCAACGTCGGGCTTGCTCGCGAATGTCGTCGATGTCAGTGGTGTCCGCCGCCATGCCTCTTGATAGCACGGCGGCGGTTCACCGCTGTCGGTTCCCTCCGGCTCAGCCGTCGCCGGTGAGCTGGAACGTCCGCACCATCTCGTCGAAGATCGGCTTGCTCTCGGCGAACTTGGCGTCGTTCGCGGTCAGGTAGAACGAGTACGCCTTGCCGTCCTGCGCCACGCCGAGCCAGATGCCGTGCCGCATGGTGTCACCCGCGCCGCAGGTGTACTCGAATTCGGCGGCCGGCTTGTCGGCCAGCTTGGTTTCCCTGGACGCGATCTGCGCGTACGGCTTCACGCAGGTGGTCTTGGTCTTCAGGCCGTTCTCGGCCGTCTCGGCCCAGCGGGTGGAGCTGCTGGTCCACTTCTCGGTGATGATGCGCACCTTGCGGCCGCTGTCCTCCGGGTCGATGTAGTCGGTGTACGAGCCGCCGGTGGCCTTCTTCCAGCCCTTCGGCACCATGACCTGGATGCCCCGGGCCGTGTGCTCCTGCATCTCGACGGCCGAGGCCGCGGGAGCGGACGAGGTGGGCTGCGCCTGCGGGGCGCTCGGGGCGGGGTCGTCGCCGCTGGAGAGCGCCACGATGCTGATCAGCAGCACCACGGCCAGGCCGCCGGCCGCGGCGAGCTGCATCTTGCGCGGCCAGCCCTTCACGGTGGTGACGAGCTGGCCTCCGGTGGCGCGGACCTTGTCCAGGGCACTGCCGCTGCCGGCGGCCGGGGGTGGCGTCGTCGTCCAGGGCTGGCCGGTGCCCGGAACGGACCACTGGTTGCCGCCGCCGTAGGTGCTGCCGCCGATGCGCTGGGTGGCCTCCGGCGCGCCGTAACCGACCGGCTGCGTGGCGTCGGGCCGGCTGCCATAGGTGACCCGCTGGGTGGCGTCGGGGTGCGCGCCGGCGTCCACCCGCTGGGTGGCGTCCGCGCTGCCGCCGTAAGTGCGCCCGGCGGCGGGACGCTCGGGGGTGGGCATCGCGCCGGTGGGCGTGTGCAGCGGACCGGCGAGCGCGTCGGCGCTGGTCTCGTCCAACGCGGCGGCAGCGGCGGCGGCGGTGCCGGCCGGCTGTGGGCGTTCGCCCCGCCGCAGCGCGGCCAGCCGGTCGGTGAGCGACTCACCCGGGGCGAGCATGGCCCGACCGCCGATCTGGTCCTCCGGCTTCGCCTCCGGCTGGGCCGGCGGGTGCACGGGTGCCGGGCGCTGCTGCACGGGCACCACGGCGTACGGGTCGGTGACCGAGTGCACGGCGGTGGCGGTGCTGCCCAGCGGGCCGGCGAGCAGCTCCCGCAGCATTCCCCGCGAGGTGTGCACGTCCAGTCGGCGGGCCGGGTCCTTCTCCAGCAGACCCATCAGCACCCGGGTCAGGGCGCCGCTGCGCTGCGGCGGGGCCGGCGGGTCCTCCACGACGGCGTGCATGGTCTCGATGGGGTCGCCCTTGTCGAACGGCGGACGACCCTCGACCGCCGTGTAGAGCGTCACGCCCAGCGAGAAGAGGTCGCTCGGCGGGCCGAACTCCTGGCCCATGGCCCGCTCGGGTGAGATGAAGTGCGGCGAGCCGAGCACCATGCCGGGGGTGGTGAGCTGCACGTCGGTGGGCATCCGGGCGACACCGAAGTCGGTGAGCACGCACCGCCCGTCGGAGCAGATCAGCACGTTGGCCGGCTTGACGTCGCGGTGCAGCACGCCGATGGCGTGCGCGACCTCCAGGGCGCCGAGCAGCGCGATGCCGATCTTGGCGACCGCGCGGGGCGCGACCGGACCGTCCTCGATGACCATGTCGGCGAGGCTGCGGGCGTCCAGCAGCTCCATGACGATCCACGGCCGACCGGCCTCGGTGACCACGTCGTACACCTGCACCACGGCCGGGTGCTGGATGGCTGCGGCCGCGCGGGCCTCGCGCAGCGTCCGCTCGTACATGGCGTCGCGGTCGCTGGGCGCCAGACCCGGGGGAAGGACGACCTCCTTCACCGCCACGTCACGGCGCAGCAGGGTGTCTGTGGCGCGCCACACCGTGCCCATGCCGCCGTTGCCCACCGCGGACCGCAGCGAGTACCGGCCACCGATGGTGGTGCCGGGCGCTGCTCGTCCGCTGGCGGGACTTACCTGTCCGCCGCTCCACGTCGGGATCTGAGTCACAGAAAAGCCACCGGGGGAAATCGAGGGGGGCTGGGACACAACCCCCCTATCTTGCTGGTTCCGACGCCCGATGCGAAAGCCGACGCGGCGGACGTTTACCGAAGTCCACAGATCGTGCCCAGCCGTTCACCTCCCGTCGAGGTGTCGGGACGCACTGTGCGGTATCCCTCACGCGACCTTGAGCCGGGGCGTCCTACCATCCGGGGATGAGCGAACGGCGGTCAAGCGAGTCCGGTTTCCCGATCAAGGGCGTCTACACGGCGGCTGACCTTCCGGAGGACCTGGACTCCCGGCTGGGCGGCCCGGGCGAGTTCCCGTACACCCGGGGGGTCTACCCCACGATGTACACCTCCCGTCCGTGGACCATGCGCCAGTACGCCGGCTTCGGCACCGCCACCGAGTCCAACGCGCGCTACCACCAACTGTTGCGGGCCGGCACCATGGGTCTCTCGGTCGCCTTCGACCTGCCGACGCAGATGGGGTACGACTCCGACGACCCGATCGCGCACGGCGAGGTCGGCAAGGTGGGCGTGGCCATCGACTCCATCGAGGACATGCGGCTGCTCTTCGCCGACATCCCCCTGGACAGGGTGTCCACCTCGATGACCATCAACGCGCCCGGTTCGGTGCTGCTGCTGCTCTACCAGCTCGTCGCCGAGGAGAACGGGGTGCCGGGCACCGCGCTCAACGGCACCATCCAGAACGACATCCTCAAGGAGTACATCGCCCGGGGGACGTACATCTTCCCGCCGAAGCCGTCGTTGCGCCTGGTCGCCGACACCTTCGCGTACTGCCGCAAGGAGGTGCCGAAGTGGAACACGATCTCCATCTCCGGCTACCACATGGCCGAGGCCGGCGCGACGCCCGCGCAGGAGATCGCGTTCACCCTGGCCAACGGCGTGGAGTACGTCCGCGCCGCGCTGGCCGCCGGGCTCGCCGTGGACGACTTCGCGCCCCGACTGTCGTTCTTCTTCGTGGCCCGTACGACGCTGCTGGAGGAGGTGGCGAAGTTCCGTGCCGCCAGGCGGATCTGGGCCCGGCTGATGCATGACGACTTCGGCGCAAAGGATCCGAAGTCGATGATGCTGCGCTTCCACACCCAGACCGCCGGTGTGCAGCTCACCGCCCAGCAGCCGGAGGTGAACCTGGTCCGGGTCGCGGTGCAGGGCCTGGCCGCGGTGCTCGGCGGCACGCAGTCGCTGCACACCAACAGCTTCGACGAGGCCATCGCGCTGCCCACCGAGAAGGCCGCCCGGCTCGCGCTGCGCACCCAGCAGGTGCTGGCGTACGAGACGGACCTGACGGCCACCGTCGACCCGTTCGCCGGCTCGTACGTGGTGGAGGCGATGACCGCGGAGCTGGAGGCCGCCGCCGTGGAGCTGATGGAGCGGGTGGCCGACCACGGTTCGGCCGTCGACGCGATCGAGGCCGGGTTCCAGAAGCGGGAGATCGAGCAGTCGGCGTACCGGATCGCTCAGGAGATCGACTCCAGCGAGCGGGTGGTGGTGGGGCTCAACCGGTTCGCCATCGACGAGGAGGAGCCGTACGAGCCGCTGCGGGTCGACCCGACGATCGAGGCGGCGCAGGCCGAGAAGCTGGCCCGGCTGCGCGCCGAGCGGGACGCCGACGCGGTGACGCGGGCCCTCGCCGAGCTGCGCGCCGCCGCCGAGGGCTCGGAAAACGTCCTCTACCCGATGAAGGAGGCGCTGCGCGCCCGGGCCACGGTGGGCGAGGTCTGCGGCACGCTGCGCGAGGTCTGGGGGCTGTACCGGCCCACCGACCGGTTCTGACCGGTTCCGACCCGGGTGTGTCCGCCCGGGTTTGCGGGTACGCCGACGGGGTGCGTGCCGGAACGCACACGGTGTGCGGTCGGGGTGGGCGGGCGTATGTGAGCGTCCTTGTCCGGCCCGTTGCGGAGAGTGGTCGGCTTATTGTCGGAGTGTCAGTTCATCACCCCGACTAATGCGACAATTCGCAGCGTGCGGTCCATGGGTCGCGTCTCGACTCGTGGCCACCCGGTCCGGTTACGCGTAGTAGGAGGTGAGGGGGCGGATGACGGCGTTCGAACGCGATCTACCTGCGGTCCCGCACCTCGACGAGCGTCCTCAGCAGGGCATACGTGACGCTACGCGATCCGATCATCACCATAACGAGGTTGCGCAGCGTCACCGCCGGAGGTCTAGGCTGTCTGCTGTCCCCGATGATCCATCCATCTCTAGTGATCGAGAATTCGACGTGACGAGTGCGTTGACGCTGCCCACCGGCGGCCAGCTGGCGTCGTCCTGGCCGGAGACTCCGCCCGGGTCCCAGCCCCTGCCCCGCGACCTGGACCACCTCCTCGCCCTTCGGGTACCGGGGCTCATCGCCACGCGCCGTCACCTCCACTCGCACCCCGAGTTGTCAGGTACGGAGTTCGAGACGGCGGCCCTGATCGCCAGGGAGCTCTCCCTGGCCGGCCTGCACCCTCGGCTGCTGCCCAAGGGCAACGGCGTGATCTGCGACGTCAACGGCCGCTCCGACGGCCCGATCATCGCGCTGCGCGCCGACATCGACGCCCTGCCTCTGGACGACCCCAAGGACGTGCCGTACCGCTCCACCGTCGAGGGCGTCTGCCACGCCTGCGGCCACGACGTGCACACCACGATCCTGCTCGGCGTCGGCATGCTGCTGGCCCAGCTCGCCGACCTCGGCGAGTTGGACGGCCGGGTCCGGCTCATCTTCCAGCCGGCCGAGGAGATCCTGCCCTGCGGTTCGCTTGAGGTCATCGAGGCCGGCGGCCTGGACGACGTCGTGCAGATCTTCGCGCTGCACTGCGACCCGAACCTGCCTGTGGGCCAGGTCGGCCTTCGGGTCGGCCCGATCACGGCGGCCGCCGACAACGTCACCGTCCGGCTCTCCGGGCCGGGCGGGCACACCGCCCGCCCGCACCTGACAGTCGACCTGGTCGACGCCCTCGGTCGGCTGATCACCGAGGTGCCGGCCCTGGTCAGCCGCCGGGTGCCGGCCAACAGCGGGCTGCTGCTGGTGTTCGGCCACGCCTCGGCCGGCACCCGTTACAACGTGATCCCCTCCGAGGCGTCCGCCTCGGGCACCCTGCGCGTCATGGACCGCGACACCTGGGAGCAGGCTCCCAAGATCGTGGCTCAGGTGGTGCGGGACGTGATCGCCCCGACCGGCGCCACCGTCGACCTGGAGTACCTGCGCGGCAGGCCGCCGGTGAGCAACGACTCCCGCGCGATCCAGGTGCTCACCGCCGCCACCGGCGCCGCGCTCGGCCCGGAGGGGATCGCCGAGACACCGCAGAGCATGGGCGGCGAGGACTTCAGCTGGTATCTGGAGTACGTCCCCGGCGCCCTCGCCCGCCTCGGCGTGGGCCGCACCGGGCCCAACGTCGACCTGCACCGCGCGTCCTTCGACGTGGACGAGCGGGCCATCCCGGCCGGCGTACGCGTCATGGTGCAGACCGCGCTGCGGGCACTGGCGGCGGCGCGCTGACCCCGGCGGTGAGCGTCGGCGACTTCCGTCGCCGGCGCAGCACCAGCAGCAGAACCGCCAGCGGTACGCCGAACGCCACCAGCCACGGCAGCAACGCCCCCAGGACGGTGAGCAGGATCGTCATCGAGGTGACGAACGCCCCCCAGCCACCCTTGAGCCCGACCAGGAAGCCGGTCTCGGCCCTCTCCTCGGTGGTCTTCGCCGCCGGCCCGGCCAGTGACACAGTGATCGTGGACAACGCGGTCAGGTCGGCCAGTCGCCGCTTCTTGGCCTCCAGCGAGGCCAGGTCCGCCTCCCGGCGACCCAACTCGTTCTCCAACGACACCAGGTCGGCGATCGAGCTGGCGCGGGCGAGAAGCCGCCGTGCGCTGTCCACGCGCGCCCGCTGAGTGATGATCCGGGCCTCCAGGTCGACGGTCTCCTCGGTGACGTCCTGGGTGTTGATCTCCCGGCTCTCCTGCCGGCCGAGCTTCGCCACCTCCTCGACGACCCCGGCGAACTTCGCCGCCGGCACCCGTAGCTGCAACTCCGCCACCGCGTCGGCCTCGGCGCTACGCCGCTGGTCGCCGCCGATGAAACCGCCGGCCCGAGTGACCGCCGCGTTGACCTCGCGGGCGGCGTCGTCCACATTGGCCACCTGCACCCGCATCGTTCCGGTGTAGATGATCGCCCGCTGGTCGACCCGCAGGTCCGGAGCACCGGCCCCGGCCCCCGCGTCCGCGGCGCTGCCCTTGTCGGCCGCCCCGCCCTCCGCCAGCGGGGCCTTGGCCGCCGGGGCCGCCGAGTCCGCCGACCCGCTGTCGCCGGCGCTGCACCCCGCGAGAGCCAGCGCCGCCGTTAGTGCCCCTGCCGCCAGTAGTGCGCCGCGGCGTCGTCCTGCCCGTCCGTCCATCCCCGCTCCCATCGTCGTCAGCTTCAGTGGCGATAGCTCGGACGTGACGCGCACGCCGGCTGGTTCCGGCAGACTGCGCTGAGGACATCACGATTCGACAGCCGAGGAGTCACGATGCGGCTCACCAAGTACGCCCACTCCTGTCTGCGGGTGGAACACGACGGGGGAGTGCTCGTCATCGATCCCGGAATGTTCAGCGACCCCGCGAGGGCGTTGGACGGCGCGGACGCGGTGCTGATCACCCATCAACACCCCGACCACCTCGACCTGGCGGCGGTGCGCCTGCAACTGGACCGGCAGCCGTTTCCGATCCACGGGCCCGCCTCGCTCGCCGAGGCCCTGGGCGACGCGGCCGAGGCGTTGCGCCCGGTCGACGCCGGTGCGTCGTTCACCGCCGCCGGGATCGCCGTCCGCGCGTACGGCGGGCGGCACGCGGTGATCCATCCCGACATCCCGGTGGTGGACAACCTCGGCTACCTGATCAACGACGTGGTCTACCACCCGGGAGACTCCCTGGTGGTGCCCGACGAGACACCCGTCGACACGCTGTTCGCGCCGATCCACGCCCCCTGGTCGAAGTTCTCCGAGGTGGTCGACTTCATCCGCGCGGTCGCGCCCCGACGCGCGTACGCCCTGCACGACGCGTTGCTCAACGACAACGGGCTGGCGGTGCTCGACAGGCAGTACGCCGCGCTGTCCGGCACCGACTACCAGCGGCTGGAGCCCGGTAGCCGGGTGGACGTCTGACGCGATGCCGGGCCCCTCCGCGGAGCTGGTGCAGCAGCTCTACCGCACTCCACCGGACCGGTTCGTGGCCGCCCGGGACGCCGCCGTGGCCGACGCCCGCCGGGCCGGCGACCCGACCACCGCCCGGGAGCTGGCCCGGCTGCGTCGCCCCACGGTCGCCGCCTGGCTGGTGAACCTGCTCGCGATCCGACGTCCCGAGCTGGTCGCCGACCTGGTCCAACTCGCCGACGCCCTGCGAGCCGCCCAGCGGGAGCTGCGCGGTCCCCGACTGCGGGAGCTGTCCGCCCAGCGCCGGGCGGTGGTCGGCGCCCTGGTCGCCGAGGTCCGCAAGCTCGCCGCGGCGGAGCCGGAGGCCCCGCCGGCCGGCCGACTGCCACTCGCCGAGGTGGAGGCGACCCTGAACGCGGCGCTCTCCGACGCCGAGGTCGCCGAGCAGGTCCGGACCGGCCGGCTGCTCCGCTCGGCCAGCTACGCCGGCTTCGGTGAGGTGCCCCGACCGCAGCTGCGACTGGTCACCGGCGACGAGGAGCCGGAGGCCGGGCGCCCCACCCGCCGGCCCGGTGTCCAGCGCGAGGGTCGCAGCGCGCCCCCCGACCGGGCCGGGGAGCGGGCCGCGCAGGCCGAGCGTGCGGCGCAGCGGGCGGCCCGGGCCGAGCGCGCCCGCCGCCGCCGGGCGCTGGACCGCGAGTGGGATCGCGCCCGGGCCGACCAGCAGCGGGCCGAGGACGAGTTGACCGAGGCGACCGGGCAGGAACGCGACGGTGTCGCCGTCCTCGACGGGATCGAGACCGAGCTGGCCGAGCTGGAGCGACGGCGGGCGGTCGCCGAGCAGGACCTCAGCCGGGCCAAGCTGGCCCGGCGGGCGGCCGAACGGGCGGTCACCGTCGCGCGGCGGCGGGCGGGCGAGGTCGAGGCGGCCGTCGAGGCGTTGGCGGCCGAAGAGGGGGATGCGGACGCGGGTGATGGCGCGGCAGACTGACAATCGATGGACGACGACGAGCGGACGGGCCGTCCGGGGCCAGCCGACCCCGAGCGGAGCGCCGCCGCCGTGCCGCGACGCCCACGGGCGGCGCCCCGGTGACGCCGGAGCAGATCGCCGCCGCCAGCAAGCCCGTCATCCTCGATCTCGGCGACGGGTTCAGCAGGTGCCCGAGCACGCTGCGCCGGGCCCGGCAGCTCGGCATCTCCGGTTGGGCCTTCTACATCACCGGGCGGGCCGGCGCGCTCGGTGACGTACGGGCGGAGACGGCCGCCGCCGCCATCGGTTTCGTGGCACCGGATGCCGTCGCCGACGGCTGGGACGCCGCCGCCCGGGTCCTACGACCAGCCGAGGTGGCAGCCGCGAGTCTCGTCGAGTGCTGCCGGTGGGGGACGCAGCAGCTCGCGGTGCTACCGGGGGCCGAGCGCCTGGCCGGCCTCGTCGAACGGGCCGTGGCCGCCGCGGACGCCAGCGGCATGCCGCTCTTCGCCGCGTGGCGGGCCATGCCACTGCCGGATCTCTCCCCGGGCGCCCGGAGCGCCGCCGGGCTACGACTGCTGCGTGAACACTTCACGGGCGCCTACCTGCTGGCGGTACGCGCCTCCGGCATGACCCCGCTGGAGGCGGTGCTGGCCGGGCCCGAGGGCGAGGCAGGCGCGGTGGCGTGCGGCTGGCCGCCGCCGTACCCCCCGATCGGGCCGTTGGTGCGTCGGCGGCTCTGGGCGGAGGCGGTGACCAACCGGCTGGCCGCACCGGCGTTCGCGGCGCTCGGCCCCGCCGACGGCGGCGAGCTGGTGGAGCTGCTGCACCGCACCCGCGCCGGCCTCGCCGGCTGAGCCGCCCCGGCGGAAAATGGGCGGCGTCGTCGGCCAGCGGCTGCCAGGATCTTCTGCCGTGACGCTTCCCGCCGGCTGGACCACGCGCCGCCCCACCCTCGACGACGTACCGGCGATCCTCGCGGTGGTGCACGCGGCCGACACCTTCGCCATCGGCCATCCCGACTTCGACGCCGACGACGTCGAGGCGTCGCTCACCGCTCCCTACTTCGACCCGAGCCAGGACTCCTGGCTGGCGCTCGACCCGGACGGCACAGTGGTCGCCTGGGCGACGGTGGACAACCCGACAGGGGTCGGCCGTGAGTTCGTGGAGGTCTACGTCGACCCGCAGCGGGCCGCCACCCTCCGCGCGCCGCTGCTGGCCCGGCAGCTCGACCGGGTCGCCGAGCGGGCCGCCGAGCGGCGACTGCCGGCGCTCACCGTCCGGTGCGCGGTGTGCGCCCCGGAGCGCGACTGGGCCCGGGACCTGCGTGCCGCCGGATTCACACTGACCAAGCGGTACGTCCGGATGCGCCGTTCGCTTGCCGACCTGCCCGCCGAGCCGTCGCCGCCGCCCGGGGTGACGGTGCGGCAGGTCCGCCCGGACGACGAGGCCGAGCTGCGGGAGTTCCACCGGATCCACGACGTCGCGTTCGGCGACACCCCGGACCACGAGCCGCTGTCGTACGAGCGGTGGCGGGCCCGCATCGGTGACGCGACAGCCTGGGACGAGTGGTTCGTCGCCGAGGTCGACGGGGTGCTCGCCGGCGCGTTGCAGTCCTCCGACCAGGCGCTCGACCAGCAGCAGGGCTGGGTGAAGGGTCTGTCGGTGCTGCCCGCGTACCGCCGGCGGGGTGTGGGTGCGGCGCTGCTGCGCCGCGCGTTCGCCCGTTACGCGGAGAAGGGGCGGACGTCGGCCGGTCTGGGGGTGGACCTGACCAACCCCACCGCCCCGCTGTCGCTGTACGAGTCGGTGGGCCTGCGGGAGACCCTCTGGACCGACATGTACGAGCGGGTCGTCCCCGCCGCCGGTGTGTGATTGGCGACCCCGGCCGGGCCCGACGGGCCACCCGAGCCGCGACGGTTGCAGACTGGGGGCGTGGGATACGCGCTACGGGGACGCGGTGCCGGTGGGACGGGACCGCAGCTCGGTGACGTAGTCGTCCGGCGCGCCCGCCTTCTCGGCGGCGTTCGCGATCTCGGACAGGTACCACGAGGTCGGCAGGCCGCCCTCGTACCCGTCGAACACGTAGACCCACGCGGTCACGTCGCCGTCGAGGGTCGAGATCCGGACGTGCAGCTTGCGGTACGTGCCGGCGGTCACCCCCTCGATCTCGTCGAGCTGGGCCGCGTCGTACGGGTGGATGTCGTAGATCGCCACGAAGACCCGGTCGCCGGGGGACTCGACGACGGTGCTCACCGCGCCCTCCCAGCCGATCAGGTCGGCGCCGGCGAAGGTCAGCCGCCACCCCTCCAGCCAGCCGGTGCCCACCATGGGCGAGTGCGGGCAGTAGGCCCGCATCCGGGCCGGGTCGAGGTTTGAGCCGTAGGCGGCGTGATGACGCACGGCGATGACGATAGCCCGGCGGGTGGGTGGGGGAGAATACGACTGTGCGTGTCGGACGCGTTCGGGAGAAGAAAGTCACTGTGAGAATCGATCGGGGGGCGAACGTGATGAGCGCGAGGAGTGCAGCGGAGCGGAGCCCCGCAGTCGCGAGCGAAGGGATGGCTCTGTGAGCCGGATCGTGATCATCGGCGGTGGGCCGGCCGGGTACGAGGCAGCGTTGGTCGCCGCCCAACTGGACGCCGATGTCACAGTGGTCGAGGCCGACGGCGCGGGCGGGGCCTGCGTGCTCTCCGACTGCGTGCCGTCGAAGACGTTCATCGCCAGCTCGCAGGTGGTCACCGGTTACCGGGACACCGAGGAGTTCGGGGTGCACTCGGACGGCCTGGAGGCGGTCACCGTCGACGCGCAGGCCGTGCACGAGCGGGTCAAGCGCCTCGCGTTGGCGCAGTCCGCCGACATCCACGCCAAGCTGCTCAAGGCCGGGGTCACGGTCGTGGCCGGCACCGCCCGGATGGGCGAGGACGCCCTCGGGCACACCCACCTGGTCATCGTCACCCCCGCCGACGGCGGCGAGGAGTACTCGATCGCCGCGTCCACAGTGCTGGTGGCCACCGGCTCGACACCCCGCCAGTTGCCCACCGCCGTACCGGACGGGGAGCGCATCCTGACCTGGCGTCAGGTGTACGACCTGCCGGAGCTGCCCGAGCACCTGATCGTGGTCGGTTCCGGCGTGACCGGCGCCGAGTTCGCCAGCGCGTACCTGGCCATGGGGGTCGAGGTCACCCTGGTCTCCAGCCGGGACCGGGTGATGCCGCACGAGGACGCCGACGCGGCGTCGGCCATCGAGCGGGTGTTCCGTAACCGAGGAATGAACATCCTCAACAACTCCCGCGCCGACGCGGTCCGGCGTACCGCCGACGGGGTCGAGGTGGAGCTGTCCGACGGTCGCAAGGTCACCGGCTCGCACGCGCTTATCGCGGTCGGCTCGATCCCCAACACGGCGAACCTGGGCCTGGCCGAGTACGGCGTGGAGCTGGGCCGGGGCGGCTACGTCACTGTCGACCGGGTCTCCCGGACGAACGTGCCAGGCATCTACGCCGCCGGTGACTGCACGGGCGTGCTGCTGCTGGCGAGCGTTGCCGCCATGCAGGGCCGGATCGCGATGTGGCACGCACTCGGCGAGGCGGTCCGTCCGCTGCGGTTGCGGACCGTCGCGGCGAACGTCTTCACCGACCCGGAGCTGGCCACCGTGGGTGTCTCGCAGGACGAGGTGGACGCCGGCAAGACCCCGGCCCGGCAGGTGATGCTGCCGCTGTCCGGCAACGCCCGGGCCAAGATGGACGACCTGTCGGACGGTTTCGTGAAGCTGTTCTGCCGGCCGGCGAGCGGCCAGGTGATCGGCGGTGTGGTGGTCGCCCCGAAGGCCAGCGAGCTGATCCTGCCGATCACCATGGCCGTGGAGAACAACCTGACTGTCAACGAGCTGGCCCAGACCATCACGATCTACCCGTCGCTGTCCGGGTCCATCACCGAGGCCGCCCGGCAGCTCATGCTGCACGAGCTGGAGTGAGCCGTCGGGCCTGGACGATCGCGATCGTCGCCAGGACCGCTACCTCGGTGAGGATGAGGAGGCGTTCGGCCAGGCCGATCAGCACGCGGTCGCCGGGGTAGGCGGACCAGACCATCGCCGCCGCCAGCGCGAGGCTGAGCAGGACGAGGGTGCGCAGCGTGCGGGCGGCGGGTGTCAGGTCGGGTCGGCGGGCCAGTAGCCAGCCGCCGACCGGCAGCGCCAGGAAGGCGACCACCGACGCGTACCGGTGCAGGTAGGCGGCGGTGGTCATGGCGGTACCAGGCTCGTTGGTCGGCACCACGGCGGCCAGCAGCAGACCACCCACCCATGCCCCGAGCAGCAGCTCGGCCGTTGGACTGGAACGGGGTCGGGTCGGGTCGGCGCGGCGCAATCCGTACAGCAGGGCCACGGTGGCGAGCGCCAGCACCACCATGGCGACGTCGATGACGCCACCCCGGTCGGAGACCGCGAAGTCGCTGATGGTCAGCGCCCAGGGGTTGAGGTCGTCGTTGACCTCGAAATGACCGATCACGGTGAGCAGCGCCGCCAGGGCGATTCCGCCGAGCGCCACCACACCGGTGTTCCAGGTTCGAGACATGCCTCAGCCTGCGGCCGATGACACCCGAGCCGGATCGGGGAAGCCCACCGAAATCGCCCGGAGGGATCACCCCTAGATGAATGGGCTCGAAGAGCGCAGTGGATGTCCTGCCCGCGATCTGTGCCGCTCCGACGTACGGATCCTGGCGGACCTGTTCGGCATGTTGGAGCGTTATCCAGACCGGCGCTTCGCCGCCTACGGTGCCGCTTCGGCCCACATTCAAGAGATGCGCGAACGCTTCGCGCAGTGGCGAGAAGAGCTCACCGCCGACCTGCCGTAGGCGTCTATTTCGAGGCGTTCGACCTGCCAGAGCGGTTGCGGCTCAGTCGATCGGGATGTCGGTTCCGGTGGCGGCGCGGGCGTGGCGGGCGCTGACAAGCGTCATGGCCCATCCCGCTGCCGCGAAGCCGGCCGCCGCGGCGGTGGCGATGATGGCCAGCCGCCAGGCGGACTCGGTAAGCGCGGTGCCGCCCAGATGCCCGACCAGCGCGCCGTAGGTGGCCCAGCCCAGGGCGGCGATCGCCTCGTAGAGCGCGAACAGCCGGTACGGATAGCGGCTGCGGCCGGCCGAGAAGCAGGCCGCCATGCGCCCACCGGGCACGAAGCGGCAGAGCAGGATGACAAGCGGCCCGGGTTGGCGTAATCCCTGCGTGACCCGGCTCGCCATCCGGCGGGCCCGGCTGGGCTCGGCGTGCCGTGGCGCCCGCCGGTCCGGTGCTCCACGCCCAAGCAGGTAGCAGGCGAGGTCACCGGCGAACACGCCGAGCGCGCCGACGGCGATGGTGACCGGCAGGCTGAGGCCGCCGTACACGGTCAGCGCGCCACTGGTGATCATGACGATCTGGGTGGGTATCACCGGCACGAAGGCGTCCGCGATCAGGAGGCCGAGCAGCACCAGGTACGCCCACGTCGGCGACGCGACGTCAGTCAGTAGTTCGGGCATGCCTGCCACCTCGCCGGATGCGGCCGATTGGGTGTCTTGAGCCTGACGGCGTGGCCGGCATCACCGTGGACAACCCCGTCGCGTCGTGACCGTCGACACCACTGGGCCACCCCGGTCCAACGAGGCGAACACCCCTCGGGTGACGGGTCGGCGACTGTCCCACAGCGTGCCGAGGCGGTCGGCGGATCGGCGTCCGTCGGCGTACCGTTGTCGGAGCGGCCCAGCCCGTCGGGTCCCCCGTTCCTGACGATTGGGCTCGCCCAGGGCCGCCGGCGGGTCCCGCGCCGGCGGCCCGCCCCCTCTCCCACAGCCGCAAATCCGGGTGCGTCCTCGACGGCCCGACGGGTAGCGTCGCCGTATGCGCAGCGCGGTAGTGGTGACCACGACGCCGGGTGTCCCCGGCGTGCCGCTCTGACGTAACCACCGTCGACCAGGCCCCGGGGCGATCCGCCCCGGATGGCCGCGCGGCGTTCGGTGTCCAGGTCGCCTCCGGGTCGTCCCCGATCCAGGAGCCCGACATGATCGACCACCGTAGGCTCGGCCGTGAGCTGGACCTCTTCGTCTCCGATCCGCTGGCCGGCGCCGGCCTGCCGATCTGGCTGCCGGCCGGCGCCGCGGCCCGGCACGCCGTCGAGGAGTACGTCCGGGAGTTGGAGCGCCGCTCCGGCCACCAGCACGTCTACTCGCCGCCGCTGGGCAAGCGCGAGCTCTTCGAACTCTCCGGCCACCTCGGCTACTTCGCCGACGACATGTTCCCGCCGATGCGGCTCAGCGCCGACGACGAATTCGTGCTCCGCCCGGCGCTCTGCCCACACCACGCGCTGGTGTTCCGGGCTCGGGGCCGCTCCTACCGGGAGCTGCCGCTGCGGATCGCGGAGCTGGGCGGGATGTACCGCTCGGAGCGCTCCGGGGTGCTCGGCGGGCTGTCCCGGGTACGTGCCATCTCGCTGAACGACGCGCACACCTTCTGCGCTCCCGAGCAGGTGGGTGCGGAGGTCGCCGAGATCCTCCGGCTGATCCGCGAGGCGCACGCCGCGCTCGGCGTCCGCCCGGCCGGGCTCCGGCTGTCGTTGCGCGGATCGGGCGGGAAGTACGTCGGCGACGACGCGCAGTGGGCCCGCGCCGAGGACCTGCTTCGGGGCGCGCTGGACGGGGTGGACTACGTCGAGGCGCCCGGGGAGGCCGCCTTCTACGGACCGAAGATCGACATTCAGATCGTGGACGCGGCCGGCCGCGAGTCGACCATCTCCACCATCCAGGTGGACTTCGACAAGCCCGAGCGGTTCGACCTGTCGTACACCGATTCCGACGGCAGCCGACGGCGGCCGGTGATGGTGCACCGCAGCCTGGTCGGCAGCATGGAGCGGCTGTTCGCGTACCTCATCGAGGTGCACGAGGGCGCGTTCCCGGCCTGGTACGCGCCCGTGCAGTTGGTGCTGCTGCCGGTGGACGACGCGCAGGCCGACGCGGCGGCCGAGCTGGCCCGGAGAGCCGTCGACGCCGGCCTGCGGGTCGAGGTCGACGCCGCCGGCTCGCTGGGCGCCCGGGTCCGGGACGCGGCCCGCCGCCGCGTCCCGTACCTCGGGGTGCTGGGTGCCCGGGAGGCGGCCGACGGACGCCTCGCGCTGCGCCTGCGCGGTGGCCGCGCCCTGGACCCGATGCCCGCCGCCGCCGCGCTCGCCCTGATCGGCGGGCAGGTCGCCGCCCGCGCGGCCGACCTGCTGCCGGCGGGCTGACCCGCCCACCGGCATGGGGCGGACCGTCGTCGATCGTGTGGCGCGCACGGCGGTCCGCCCTCAGACCGACGCCGGCTGGGCTCCGGCGGACGCGGCCGGTTCCTCGTCGACCGCGGCGCCCGTGAACTGCGAGCGGTAGAGCCGGTGGTACGCGCCCTGGGCGGCGAGCAACTGCTCATGGGTGCCCTGCTCGACGATCCGCCCGTCCTCCATCATCAGGATCAGGTCGGCGTCGCGGATGGTGGAGAGCCGGTGCGCGATGACGAAGCTGGTCCGGTCCGAGCGCAGCGCGGCCATCGCCCGCTGGAGCAGCACCTCGGTGCGGGTGTCCACCGAGCTGGTCGCCTCGTCCAGGATCAGCAGGGACGGTTCGGCCAGGAACGCCCGGGCGATGGTGATGAGCTGCTTCTCGCCAGCGCTGACGTTGCTGCCCTCCTCGTCGATGACCGTGTCGTAGCCGTCCGGGAGGCTGCGTACGAAACGGTCCACGAAGGTGGCCCGGGCCGCGGCGACGATCTCCTCCTCGGTCGCGTCCGGCCGGCCGTACGCGATGTTGTCGCGGATGGTGCCGCCGAAGAGCCACGTGTCCTGGAGCACCATGCCGATGCGTCCGCGCAGGTCGTCGCGGCGCATCGTGGTGATGTCCACGCCGTCGAGCGTGATCCGGCCGGCGTCCAGCTCGTAGAAGCGCATGACCAGGTTGACCAGGGTGGTCTTGCCGGCGCCGGTCGGGCCGACGATGGCCACGGTGTGCCCCGGCTCGGCGACCAGCGACAGGTCGTCGATCAGCGGCTTCTCCGGCGTGTACCGGAAGGAGACGTGCTCGAACTCGACCCGGCCGTGCGGGTCGACGACCCGGGCCGGCTCGACCGGGTCGGGGCTCTGCTCGTCGGCGTCGAGCACCGCGAAGACGCGCTCGGCCGACGCCACCCCGGACTGGAGCAGGTTGGCCATCGAGGCGAGCTGCGTCAGCGGCTGGGTGAACTGGCGGGAGTACTGGATGAACGCCTGCACGTCGCCGAGGCTCATCGTCCCGGAGGCCACCCGCAGCCCACCGACCACGGCGATCGCCACGTAGCTCAGGTTTCCGATGAACATCATCGACGGCATGATGATCCCGGAGACGAACTGGGCGCCGAAGCTGGCCCGGAACAGCTCGTCGTTCTTCGCGTGGAACTCGGCCTCCACCTCGCGCTGCCGGCCGAAGACCTTGACCAGCTCGTGGCCGGTGTACGCCTCCTCGATCTGGCCGTTCAGCTCGCCTGTGTGCTTCCACTGGGCGATGAACTGCTGCTGGGAGCGCTTGGCGATGCGCTGGGTGACAATCACCGACAGTGGGACGGCGACCAGGGCCACCAGGGCCAGCAGCGGTGAGATCCAGAACATCACGACAAGGACGCCGACCACTGTCAGCAGCGAGGTGAGCAGCTGGCTCAGGGTCTGCTGGAGGCTCGTCGAGATGTTGTCGATGTCGTTGGTGACCCGGCTGAGCAGCTCACCGCGCGGCTGCCTGTCGAAGTAGGGCAGCGGCAGCCGGTTGAGCTTCTCCTCCACCTCGGCGCGCAGCCGCAGCACGGTGCGCTGGACCACCCCGTTGAGCAGCCAGCCCTGCCACCACGACAGCACGCTCGCCGCCAGGTAGAGCCCGAGCGCCAGCAGCAGCACCCGGCGCAGCGCGTCGAAGTCGATGCCCACGCCGGGCACCACGTCCATCCGGGCCAGCATGTCGGCGAAGCTGTCGTTGCCGCTGGCCCGCGCCGCCGCGACGGCCTGCTCGGTGGTCGTGCCCGGGTCGAGCCGCCGACCGATCACCCCACTGAAGATCAGGTCGGTGGCGTGGCCGAGGATCTTCGGGCCGGCCACGCTGAACCCGACGCTCACCACGGCGAGAGTGATGATCGCGCTCAGGTGCAGCCGGTGCGGGCGCAGCCGACCGAGCAACCGGCGGGCCGACGGCCCGAAGTTCATCGACTTCTCGGCGGGCATCCCGGCGCTCATCCAGGGCGGGCCGCCGCCCGGACGGCCGGCAGGCAGCCGCTTCGGCGTCGCAGCGCCGGCGCCGGGTTGCTGCGCGTCGCCGCCGGGCTTCTGACTGGGTACGGTCGCGGTCCGCGACTCGTCCGGCTCGCTCATGCCGCCACCTCCGCCGTCTGCTGGGAAGCCACGATCTCGGCGTACGTCGGGCAGGTCTCCAACAACTGGGCATGTCGTCCCACTCCGACGACCCCTCCGTTCTCGAGCACGATGATCTGGTCGGCGTCGACGATCGTGGACACCCGCTGGGCCACGATCACCACCGCCGACTGCGCGGTGACCGGCCGCAACGCCGCCCGCAGCCGCGCGTCGGTGCCGAGGTCGAGCGCGGAGAACGAGTCGTCGAAGAGGTAGATCTCCGGCTGCCGGACCAGCGCCCGGGCGATGGCCAGGCGTTGCCGCTGGCCACCGGAGACGGTGCTGCCGCCCTGGGCGATCGGCGCGTCCAGGCCGCCGGGCATCTGCGCCACGAAGTCACGGGCCTGGGCGATCTCCAGCGCCGCCCACAGCTCCTCGTCGGTGGCGTCCGGATTGCCGTAGCGCAGGTTGCTGGCAACTGTGCCGGTGAACAGGTACGGCCGTTGCGGCACCAACCCGATGCGCCGCCACAGCTCGTCGGGTTCCAGCTCGCGGACGTCCACCCCGTCGACGAGCACCGCGCCGCCGGTGACGTCGACCAGGCGGGGAATGAGCGACAGTAGTGTCGTCTTGCCCGCGCCGGTGCTGCCGATGATGGCCGTGGTGGTGCCAGGGGTGGCGGTGAAGGAGATGTCGCGCAGCACCGGCTCGACCGCGCCCGGGTACTGGAAGCGCACCCCGCGCAGCTCCAACTCGGCCCGGGTGGGCAGGTCGCTGACCGGGGTGGCGGCCGGGACCACCGAGGAGTCGGTGTCCAGCACCTCGACGATCCGCTCGGCGCAGACCGCGGCCCGGGGCACCATCATCAGCATGAAGGTGGCCATCATCACGGCCATCAGGATCTGCATCAGGTACTGCAGGAAGGCGGTGAGCGCGCCGATCTCGATCGCACCCGAGTCGACCCGCTGCGCGCCGAACCAGAGCACCGCCACGCTGGACACGTTCAGCACCAGCATGACCACCGGGAAGATCAACGCCAACAACCGTCCGGTACGCAGGGCGGTGGCGGTCAGGTCGGCGTTGGCGACACCGAATCGGGCCGTCTCGTACGGCTCGCGGACGAATGCGCGGACCACCCGGATGCCGGTGATCTGCTCGCGCAGCACCCGGTTGACCGTGTCGATCCGGGTCTGCATCAGCCGGAAGCCCGGCACCATCCGCCGGATGATCGCGCTCAGCGCGACAGCCAGCACCGGAACGCTGACGAGCATCAGCCAGGAGAGCCCGATGTCCTCGCGCAGCGCCATGAACACGCCGCCGACGCTCATGATCGGTGCGGCGACAAGCATGGTGCAGCTCATCAGCACGAGCATCTGCACCTGTTGCACGTCGTTGGTGTTCCGGGTGATGAGCGACGGTGCGCCGAACCGGGCCACCTCGCGGGCGGAGAAGCGGTTGACGTGCGCGAACAGTCGGGCGCGGACGTCCCGACCGAAGCCCATCGCGGTCCGTGCGCCGAGGTAGACGGCGGCGATCGAGCAGATGATCTGGACCAGGCTGACCAGCAGCATCCAGCCGCCGGTGTGCACGATGTAGCCGGTGTCGCCCCGGGCCACGCCCTTGTCGATGATGTCCGCGTTGAGGCTGGGCAGGTAGAGCGAGGCCATGGTGCCCACGAACTGGAGCAGCACCACCGCCAGCAGCGGTCGTTGGTAGGCGCGCAGTTGCCCGCGCAACAGTCGGATCAGCACGACGGTTCCTTCGCGTCGGTGGGTCGTCCGGTCATCCGCGGGTCGTCCCCGCTGCCGATGACCTCGAGCAGGAACTCCCGGATCACCTGGGCCTTCGCCGGGTCGGCGTCGACCGAGGTGATGGGGCGCCCGGAGTGGATCATGGAGGTGAGTCTCGCCACCCGCTCCCGCCCGGCGGGGGTGATGGCCAGTCGGATGCTGCGCCTGTCGTTGTCGTCGCGCTGCCGCTCGACCAGCCCGTCGCGGGCCAGCGTGTCCACGATGCCGGTCAGGGTCGCCGGGCGGACGAAGCCCATCTCGGCGACCTCGCGGTGCGGCAGCTCACCGTGTCGGGCGAGCGTCATCAGGGTCACCATGCCGGCATGGGTGAGGCCGTGTTCCTCGGCGAGGTACCGGTTCCACCGCTGTTCGACGAGGTGCCCGGCCACGAGCAGCAGCCGGCCGAGCGGCGCGTCCTGGAGGGTCACGAGTTCCACGAGGCGTACCTTAGCTCCCTGATAGTCAGGGGCCAAACGAAATAGCCGCAGCAGTGGCCACGAACACGATCTGCAGGACCGTGCGCTGCGGAAGCGGGGTCACCGCGCGTCCGGCGAGGGTGAGCCCCCGGCGGGCGGCCGAGACGTTGGCCGGGAACATCGCGAGCAGGAGCAGGCCGAGCCCGGCGGCGGCCAGTCGGGCGGTCGCCGGGATCAGCAGCCCGACGGCGCCTGCCAGTTCCAGCACGCCGGTGAGGGTGACCAGCAGGTCCGGTCGCGGCAGGCCCGGCGGGACCATCGCGATCAGGCCGGCGCGGCGTCGACCGGCGAAGTGCGCGAGACCGGTCACCACGAACAGCAGCGCCAGCCCGACCCGTAGTGCGGGGTGCCAGCCGTCGAGGGCGGCGACGCCGGCCAGGCCGGCCAATCGGGCCAGGGTGGTGCCGACGATCAGGGCGATCAGGGGTGCCATCGGAGTCCTCCTCGAAGAAACTTGTCAGTGACAAGATTGCGAGACCGGATGGCATCTTGTCAATGACAAGATAGGGTTCGGGCATGACCGAGACGCGCGCGTACCACCACGGCGACCTGCGCCGCGCCCTGCTCGCCGCGGCCCTGGAGGCCATCGAGGAGGTGGGGCCAGCCGCGCTGAGCCTGCGCGACCTCGCCCGTCGTGCCGGCGTCTCACACGCCGCGCCCGCACACCATTTCGGCGACAAGGCGGGCCTGCTCACCGCGCTCGCCGCTCAGGGCTTCGACCTGCTGGCCCAGGCGTTGGTAGCCACGCACGACGACTTTCTGGAGGCCGGTGTCGCGTACGTCGACTTCGCCGTCACGCACCGCGCGTACTTCGAGGTGATGTTCCGGCCCGAGCTTCACCGGGCCGACGACCCCGAGCTGATCGCCGCACGGGAGCGTTCCGGTGCCGCGCTCCGCTCCGGAGTGGCCGCTCTGTCCGGCGGCGGTGGTCCGGTCGACACCGACCGGGACGCGCTCGCGGCCTGGTCGATCGCCCACGGCTTCGCGACCCTCTGGTTGTCGGGTGCCCTACCGGAGCGCGTCGGCGGCAACCCACGTGAGGCGGCCCGCGTCGTGCTACGCCGACTGTCGGCCTGAGAGCACCCGCCCGCGGCCTTTCACGGTGTCGATCATGGAGCATTCTCTAACCGGCTTGCACGGCTGAACGCGCCGGAATCGACGTGAAATTCCACGTTGACTAGTGCGATCCACCGAGGTGGGAAATTCCAGGCTTGATTCGCGGCCGAGCATTCCCTCCAGGCGCATCCCGCGCCTGGAGGGAATGGCATTCAGGCTTGTTTCGGCGACACGTTCGCCGCGAAGCTTCCCCTCATGTTCCCGGGTGGGGAGAAGTTCGCCACGATGAACGTCTCGTAGTACTCGGCGCCCTGACCCGCGACTCGCCCTATGCCCACCTTGGTGCTGCCTTTCCACACCGTTGCGGTGAAGTGACCGACGACCCCGGAGTGGGGGCCCTCCGGGCTGGTGAAGTTGAAATTGTCGACCTCGCTGTACCAGTCGGAGGTCGCTCCGGCTGCCGCTCCCGGCGTACCCGGAGTGGATGTGGCCTGCCAGGCCGCATTCTCGCCGTACTGCTGGCGGTCGAGACCGTCGTGGCTGATCTGCCCGGCCGCGGACATCTTCGCCGCCCGCGACTTGGCATATTCCACCAGTTGCGGGTCGAGAGTGAGCGGTGGCGCCCCGTGCTGCGCCCGGTAACTGTTGATCTGACTCAACGCTTCCTGGAGAAATGCCGGGTCCGTGTGGTCCGCAAACGCTTCGCGCATGATTTCTCAACTTTCGCCGAGGAATTGTTTCGGGCGCCCGCCACATCTTGTCACGGTTCAATCACACGCGGCAAGTGTGCTCACCACAATGTCAGTCATCGAGTTGGCTGGCCGGTGTAAATCTCATCAATATGGTGCTATAGCGGAATTGTTGTGTCCTATTAGCGACATCGAAATCCTGTCGTTCGATACTCCCGTTGGAAGCAATTTGCAGCGCGATCCCGATCGACCGGGTGTCACCAGAAGTCGCATTACTCCGGCAACACGGACGGCAGGGCATGGACGTGTCCGCCCGGCAGAAGGCGGTGAACAACCCCACGCCCGTGTCCACCAGGCTCGCAAAGAGCGCGCTGTCACGATCTTGAGAACGTGGAACTCCTGGCCAGACTGCCGCCGGAAGGCGGGACGCGCGTCACCAACTGGTGGGCAGGGGCATTCCCTCGGTGAAACCGGCGGCGCTCTGCACGCCGACGATCGCCCGCTCGTGGAACTGCGTCAGGTTGCGTGCGCCGGCGTAGGTGAACGCGCTGCGTACCCCGGCGATGATCTCGTCGATCAGGTCCTCGACGCCGGGCCGGGTGGGGTCCAGATACATCCGGGCCGAGGAGATGCCCTCCTCGAACACCGCCTTGCGGGCCCGGTCGTAGGGGCTGTCGTCGGCGGTGCGGGCGCTTACCGCGCGCGCCGAGGCCATCCCGAAGCTCTCCTTGTACCGCCGGCCGTCCGGCTCGGTGTAGAGGTCGCCGGGGGACTCGTAGGTGCCGGCGAACCAGGAGCCGATCATCACGTTCGACGCGCCGGCGGCGAGCGCGAGCGCCACGTCGCGGGGGTGCCGGACGCCACCGTCGGCCCAGACGTGCCGGCCCAGCTCACGGGCCGCCGTCGAGCAGTCGAGCACTGCGGAGAACTGCGGCCGACCCACCCCGGTCATCATCCGGGTGGTGCACATCGCGCCCGGCCCGACACCCACCTTGATGATGTCGGCGCCCGCGTCGACCAGGTCGCGGACGCCCTCGGCGGTGACCACGTTGCCGGCCGCCACCGGTACGCCCGGGTCCAGCTTGCGGACCGCCCGCAACGCCGAGATCATCCGCTCCTGGTGACCGTGCGCGGTGTCCACGACCAGCGTGTCCACACCCGCCTCCAGCAGCGCGGCGGCCTTGCCTGTGACGTCGCCGTTGATCCCGACCGCCGCCGCGATGCGCAGCCGACCCCGGTCGTCCACGGCAGGCGTGTAGAGGGTGGCCCGTAGCGCGCCCTGCCGGGTCAGCACACCGACCAGCCGGCCGTCCGCGTCCACCACCGGGGCGAGTCGGCGTCGACCGGCGGAGAGCCTGTCGAAGCCGGTACGCGGGTCCGCGTCCGCGGGCACGGTGTGCAGCTCGGTGGACATCACGTGCCGCAGCTGGGCGAACCGGTCCACGCCCAGGGTGTCCGCCTCGGTGACCACACCCATCGGCCGACCGGCCTCGTCGACCACTATCACCGCGCCGTGCGACCGCTTCGGCAGCAGGTGGATGGCGTCGCCGACGGTCTCGGTGGGGCCCAGGGTGATGGGCGTGTCGTAGACCAGGTGCCGCTGCTTGACCCAGGCGACGACGTTCGCGACGACCTCGATCGGGATGTCCTGCGGGATCACGGCGATCGCACCGCGCCGGGCCACCGTCTCGGCCATCCGCCGCCCGGCGACCGCCGTCATGTTCGACACCACAAGCGGAATGGTGGTGCCGGTGCCGTCACCGGTCGACAGGTCCACGTCCAGCCGGGAGCCGAGGTCGGAGCGGGCCGGCGCCATGAAGACGTCGGTATAGGTCAGGTCGTGCGCGGGGGCCGCGCCGTGAAGGAACCGCACCTGGCCATCATTCCCGGCTCCGGCCGCCCGCGCCCACCTCGGTGCCGCAAACCACCCCCGTCGCACTCCCGCCGGCGGGATGAAGTATCCGGGCCTGGGGCAAAGCCCTCAGGAGATGGTGCAGATGGGCGCCCCGGCGGTGATCACGGCGCCGACCTCGGCGGTGAGTCCGCTGACCGTACCCGCCTTGTGGGCGTGCAGCGGCTGCTCCATCTTCATCGCCTCCAGCACCACCACCAGGTCTCCCTCGGCCACCGTGTCGCCCTCGGCGACCGCGATCTTGACGATGGTGCCCTGCATGGGAGACGTGAGCGCGTCGCCGCCGACAGGTGCTCCTGCCGTGGCCCCGCCCCCGCGACGGGTCGGCTTACGGGAGGCGGGTGCCGCGGTGGTCGTACTCCCGCCGAAGCCGGCGGGGAGGCTGACCTCGATGCGCTTGCCGCCGACCTCGACCACGACGGTGTCGCGTTCCGCCGGCGCCTCGGCGGCGCCGGCGGCGGCGGCGAACGGCGGCACGGTGTTGTGGAACTCGGTCTCGATCCACCGGGTGTGCACGGTGAACGGTTCGGCGGTGAATGCCTCGTCCCGCACGACCAGCCGGTGGAACGGCAGCGCGGTGGCCATCCCGTCGACGACCATCTCGTCAAGCGCGCGGCGGGCGCGCTCCAACGCCTCGGTCCGCGTCTCACCGACGATGATCACCTTGGCCAGCAGTGAGTCGAAGTTGCCGCCGATCACGTCGCCGGCCGAGATGCCGGTGTCCACCCGGACGCCCGGGCCGCTGGGCAGGCGCAACGTGGTGACGGTGCCCGGCGCGGGCAGGAAGTTGCGCCCCGGGTCCTCGCCGTTGATGCGGAACTCGATGGCGTGCCCGCGCGGCGTCGGGTCCTCGGTGATCCGCAGTTTGTCGCCGTCGGCGATCCGGAACTGCTCGCGGACCAGGTCGATGCCGGCGGTCTCCTCGGTGACCGGGTGCTCGACCTGGAGCCGGGTGTTGACCTCCAGGAAGGAGATCGTGCCGTCCTTGCCGACCAGGTACTCCACCGTGCCGGCGCCGTGGTAGCCGGCCTCCCGGCAGATCGCCTTGGCGCTGTCGTGGATCTGGGCACGCTGGGCGTCGGTGAGGAACGGCGCGGGCGCCTCCTCCACGAGCTTCTGGTGCCGGCGCTGCAGGGAGCAGTCCCGGGTGCCCACCACGATCACGTTGCCGTGCTGGTCGGCGAGGACCTGCGCCTCCACGTGCCGGGGCTGGTCCAGGTAGCGCTCGACGAAGCACTCGCCCCGGCCGAACGCCGCGACCGCCTCGCGGGTGGCCGACTCGAAGAGCTGGGGGATCTCCTCCATGGTCCGGGCGACCTTGAGGCCGCGCCCGCCACCGCCGAACGCGGCCTTGATGGCGACCGGCAGCCCGTGGTCGACGGCGAACGCCATCACCTCGTCCGGGCTGCCCACCGGGTCCGGGGTGCCCGGGACCAGCGGGGCGCCGGCGCGCTGGGCGATGTGCCGGGCGGTCACCTTGTCGCCCAGGTCGCGGATCGCCTGCGGGGTGGGGCCGATCCAGGTCTGCCCGGCGTCGATGACCGCCTGGGCGAAGTCGGCGTTCTCGGACAGAAAGCCATAACCCGGGTGTACGGCGTCCGCGCCGGCCCGGGCGGCGACGTCGAGCAGCTTGTCGATGCGCAGGTAGGTCTCGGTCGCGCTGTCCCCGCCGAGCGCGTACGCCTCGTCCGCGAGCGTCGCGTGCAGGGCGTCCCGGTCGGAGTCCGCGTACACGGCGACGCTGCCCAGGCCGGCGTCGCGGCAGGCGCGGATGACCCGGACGGCGATCTCGCCGCGGTTGGCGATGAGTACCTTGCGCACCTTCGTGGCTCCTCCCGGCAGGTTACTGACGGGGAGTGTATCGGCCACCGTGTGGTGGCCCTAACGATCGCTCAGTGTGGGATGGGGCACTGAACTTAGTCAAACTTGCCTATTACGCTTGCTGGGTGTCTGCGACTCGGATGATGATTCTCGGCCTGGTGCGGTGGATGCAGCCCGTGCACGGCTACGACGTGCGCCGCGAGCTGTTGAGCTGGAGCGCCGACAAGTGGGCGAACGTGCAGCCCGGCTCGATCTATCACGCACTGCGCAAACTCAGTGAGGAGGGGCTGCTCCGCGCCGTCGCCACCGAGCAGGTAGGCGCTCGCCCGGCGCGGACCACCTACGAGGTGACCCCCAAGGGCGAGGACGAGTTCGAGACGCTGCTGCGCAACTTCTGGTGGAACCTCAGCGAGCCGTCCGACCCGTTCGCGGCGGCGTTCTCCTTCCTGCCCGCCATGCCGCGCGCCGAGGCCGCCGCGGCCCTGCGTAACCGGGCCAACCTGCTGCGGGCCGGTGTCGAGTCGATGCGTGCATCCCTCGAGTCGGACTGGGTGCGTAACCGGAAGCCGGTGCACGTGGGTTGGATGTTCGAGCTGTGGGCGGCGCGGGCCGAGGCGGAGATGGGCTGGTGCGAGCGGATCGCGGAGCGGATCGACTCCGGAGTGTCGTACCTGCCTGGTGAGCTGGAGAACGTCGAGGGTTGGTCGGGGTGGAAGGACGGCCCTGAGGGCAGCCGGTCGACCACGGCGGAATAATCAACGTTGACTAGAAGAGTTATATCGCGTTAGCCTGCTGGCGGCACAGCGGGGGAGTGCGCCGTTCGGCGTCGTCCCACTCGACGGCCGGCACCGCCGGCCCGACCGACCAGGAGCAGAAATGATCGAGACCAGGGGGCTGCGGAAGTCGTTCCGCTCCCGCGCGGGTCGAGAGACGAAGACGGTTGACGCCGTGCGGGGCGTCAACCTCCAGGTCGCCGAGGGCGAGATCTTCGGCTTCCTCGGCCCCAACGGCGCCGGCAAGACCACCACGCTGCGGATGCTCGCCACGCTTATCGAGCCGGACGGCGGCGAGGCCACCATCGCCGGGGCCGACCTGCGCAAGGATCCGGCGGAGGTGCGGCGTCGCATCGGGTACGTCCCGCAGGGCGGCAGCACCTGGGACGAGTCCACCGCCCGCGAGGAGCTGGTCCTGCACGCCCGCATGTACGGCATCGGCAAGGCCGACGCGCAGCAGCGCGCGACCCGCGCGCTGGACGCCTTCCAGCTCACCGAGTACGCCGACCGCAAGTGCAAGACCTACTCCGGCGGTCAGCGCCGGCGCGTCGAGATCGCGCTCGGCATCATCCACGAGCCGAAGATCGTCTTCCTGGACGAGCCGACCACAGGCCTCGACCCGCAGAGCCGCGCCCACATGTGGGACGAGATCCGGCGACTGCGCAGCGACGGCATGACCGTCTTCATCACCACGCACTACCTGGACGAGGCCGACGCGCTCTGCGACCGGATCGCGATCATGGACAACGGCGAGGTCGTCGCCGAGGGCACACCGACCGAACTCAAGCGGGAGATCTCCGGCGACGTCGTGCTCGTCGGTCTCGACCTGGCCGCCACCCCGCAGGCCGCCAAGCTGCTCGACGGCGAGCCGTACGTCAACAAGCTGGAGACCGCCGACGAGGGCGGCCTGCGCCTCTACGTCGACGAGGGCGCCACAGCCATTCCCCAGGTGCTGCGCCGACTCGACCACGCCGGGCTGGAGCTGCGCTCGATCGAGCTGCACCGGCCCAGCCTGGACGACGTCTTCCTCACCAAGACCGGCCGCTCGCTGCGCGAGTCCTGACCACCGGAGAGACGACTCATGAAATTCGCCCGTGACACGTGGCTGATCTTCCAGCGGCAGATCCAGCTCCTGCTGCGCAACCCGGTCTGGGTCTTCGTCGGCGTGTTCCAGCCGGTGATGTACCTGCTGCTCTTCGCCCCGCTGCTCAAGCCCGCCCTGAACGCGCCCACCCAGGCCGCCGCCTACAAGATCTTCGTACCGGGTCTGCTGGTGCTGCTGGCCATCTTCGGCGGCCTGTTCCAGGGCTTCGGCCTGATCGCCGAACTGCGCGCCGGCGTCATCGAACGGTCCCGGGTCACCCCGATCAGCCGGCTCGCCCTGCTGCTCGGCCGCTCGCTGCGCGACGTGGTCTCGCTCATCGTGCAGGCCGTCATCATCACCCTGCTGGCGCTCCTGTTCGACCTGCGGGTGTTCATCGGTGACCTGCTGCTCGCGTACCTCATGCTCGCCCTCATCGCGCTCATGACCTCGGCCGTCTCGTACGGTGTCGCACTCAAGGTCAAGAGCGAGGACGCGCTGGCCCCACTGATGAACACCGTGGCGCAGCCGGTGCTGCTGCTCTCCGGCATCCTGCTCCCGCTGACCTTCGCTCCCGGCTGGTTGCAGGGCATCGCCGACTGGAACCCGTTCTCCTGGGCGGTCGACGGCACCCGCGCGCTCTTCGCCGGCGACCTGGGCAGCGACAAGGTCTGGCAGGGCCTCAGCATCACCGCGGTCCTCGCCGCGCTGGGTGTCTTCTGGGCCGCCCGCCAGTTCGCCCGCAGCGTCCGCTGACGTCTTCGACCATCGGGGTGCCCCTTGTCTGGGGGCACCCCGATGTCGTGCTGTCCGGCTGTCGGCGTTCGCTCCGTGGTGCGTGGCGTTCCGCGTTCGGTGCGTGGCGTTTCGGCGCTCGTCGCTGGTGGGCGCTGCTGGCCGGTGGTGCCGGCGCTCGCCGGCGCTGGGCGGTGCTCGCCTGTGCTGGCTGGTGCTGGGCGGTCGCGGCGGTCAGCGCACTCGGGCGAGGGTGAGGCCGTCCGCGATCGGCAGCATCACCGGGTCGACCCGTACGTCGGCGAGCACCTCGTCGTTGAAGGCGGCGATCGCCCGGTCGTTGGCGTCCCGCGGGGCGAGCACCCGCCCGCCGCGCAGCACGTTGTCGACGGCGATCACCCCGCCCGGCCGCATCCGGGGCACCAGCTCGGCCCAGTAGACCGGATACCCGGTCTTGTCCGCGTCGATGAACGCGAAGTCCAGGTGACGCTCGTGCGGCAACTCCCGCAGCGTCTCGCCGGCCGGGCCGATGCGCAGGTCGATGCGATCCTGCACGCCCGCGCGGGCCCAGTACCGCCTGGCGATGCCGGTGAACTCCTCGGAGATGTCGAAGCAGGTCAGCCGCCCGCCCTCGGGCAACCCCCGGGCGATGGCCAGCGCCGACAATCCGGTGAACGTGCCCACCTCGACGGCTTGCCGTACGCCCAGCAGCCGGGTCAGGAACGTCAGGAACGCGGCCTGCTCCGGCGCCACCTGCATGGTGGCGTGCTCCGGCAGCACCGACCGGGTCTCCTCGGCCAGATCCCGAATGATCTCGTCCGGTGGGGCGCCGTGCGCGACCAGGTAGGCGTGCAACTCGTCGGTGAGCGGGATCGACTTGGTGGTCATGAACGGACGTTACCGAGCGGCTCGACCGATTGGCCGCCAGGCGCGACAGTTGTCCACAGGTCAGTTATCTGCAGACCCAGTTCGGCGAGGAGCCGACGCAACAGCGGCATCGACAGCCCGACGACAGTCCCCGGGTCACCCTCGATCCGCTCCACGAACGGCCCGCCCAACCCGTCGATCGTGAATGCGCCGGCCACCGCCAGCGGCTCGCCGGTGGCAACGTACGCGGCGATCTCGTCATCGCTGATGTCCGCAAAATGGACAGTCGTCGAGGCAACCGCCTCCGCGCGCCGGCCGGTGACACTGTCGATAAGACAGTGCCCACTGTGCAGCACACCACTGCGCCCCCGCATCCGCAGCCAGCGCTGGGTAGCGTCCGCCGGATCCGCCGGCTTGCCGAGAATCTCCCCGTCGAACGCGAGCACCGAGTCGCAGCCGATAATCAGCGTCCGCTGCCCGGTCCCGGTGCTGGCCGTCTTGCCGGTTTCGTTGCGGGTGCCGGCCGTGGTTCCGTTGCCGGTGTTGGCCGTGCTCCCATTGCTGGCCGTGTTTCCGGTCGCGGTGTCTTCGTTGGCGCTGGTGGCCGGACTCAGTCGGGCCAGCACGGCCTGCGCCTTGAGCCGGGCCAGTTCCAGGCACAGATCCTCGGCCCGGTCGGTCACGACCACGGATTCGTCCACCCCGCTGACCAGCACGTCCGGTTGGATGCCAGCGGCCTGTAGAGACTTGCGACGAGCAGGGCTGGCCGAGGCGAGCACGAGGCGGAGCGGCAGAGAATCAGACACCAGCCCGACGTTACCGGCTCACCACCCACCACACCGGTCCACCCGGCCGCCCGTCGCGCTCTCCCGCCCCGCCGCGCGACGCCATGCCCTTGATCCACTCGACTTCCTGGAGATCGCGGTATCCCACTCGCCCGGACACCCCGATATCAAGGAACCCGAGTCGATCAAGGCGTGCCGGCCCGATCAGCGACTGATTCTGGGTGGCGGATCATCACTGCGCCGACGGCGCCGCGCCACCAGCGCCCATCCGGCGCCAATGGCCGCGATCGCAGCCAGGGTGGCCAGGCCGCGGACTTGAGCGCCATCATCGCCCCCACCAGGCCGAGCATCGTCCGTCGCGGTGGGGCCAGCGCCGGCCGGAGCGCTGACCGACTCAAACCCCAACGGGGGTACGTCCGCCGTCAGCGCCGCGACAAGATCGATCACGCCGTACCCGTACTCGTCGTCCCGGCCAGGCGGACCTTTGTCGATGGCCGTGGCCGTGAGCCGATGCGCCACCTCCTGGGCCGGCAGGTAGGGGTACTTCGACCTGATCAACGCCGCCGCCCCAGCCACAATCGCCGTGGCGTCAGATGTACCAGTGCCTCTGCGGTACTTGCCGTTAATGCTCGTGCTGTAGATGTCGACCGCAGGTGCAACCACATCAATCTCAGGGCCGGTCACCGAAACTTCGGCATGAGTCCCGTCGCGGCCTATCCCTCCGACAGCGATCACCCCTGGATATGATGCTGGAAATCCAACATGCTGCTCCCGTGGGTTATTCCCAGCTGCTGCGACAATTAGAATATTCGCTCGCATCGCAGCATCTACAGCTCGTTGCAGATTCAGGCTTGGTCCAGAGACCGAAGAGATGCTGATAATATCCGCCCCTTTTGTGGTCGAATATTCGATGGCAGTGGCAAGGTTGTCGCTGTCACCCTGCTCATCTAACATTTGAATCCGGATGGGAAGAATGCTGGATTCCGGAGCGATTCCAAGTGCCCCCGAGTTTCCGCCACTTCCATGTGCTGCGATTAAGCCTGCCATTCCCGTGCCGTGACTGCTGATATCGGTGTGGCCGTCACCGGTTTCTCCCGAGATGACGTCACTGCCGGGCAGTAGGTTCTTCTGTAGATCGGGGTGTCTCTCTACGCCCGTGTCTGGCACGGCAACCATAACTCCGCTCCCGCGGCTGATCTTTTGGGCTTCAGAGGCGTGAAGATACTTCAGATGCCACTGGTCGTCGCGGATCAGATGGGCGTTGTTCGGCTCGGGGGAAGCATAAGCTGGTAACGAGAAATGCAGTGTGACGAGCGTGATGCCAAGACTAAGTAGAAGCGTCCAAGAGGCACGCGGCCTACCTATCGAACCCGATTGCCGGGCCGGGGTCGATCGGCTTGTGCGTGTCCGGGGGACGGACCACCGGGTCAACACCCTTATCTGTCTCCCATGGATTATCGGGGTCCCAGCGACGTGGTTCGCTGCGATCTTCCTGAGAAGTTGGACGAGTTGCGTTGCTAGGCGCTGGGGTGGCATTCGGCATACCGCCGAACGGCGGGAATCCCTGCGGGAGGCCGAGAGCGCGGCCAGCGCCTGGCCGGGATCCAGCTCCGCCGGTAGGTCCGGTTCCGGCACCTCCGCCGCCAATTACCCCACCAACTGGATTGATGCGGCGAGGTGATGTGCCGGCAGTCGGGGCTCCTCCAATCAGCCCGCCGGGTGGCGAGGGGCGTTGTGGTGCAGTGGGGAGCATGTTTGGCGGTGTGGCAGTGCCTCCCCTCGGACGGTTCGCTGAATATTCGCCAGATTGAGGAAGGGGCAAGTCAGCGGTTGGTGGCGCGCCCGGTCGAAGCGGTGCGATAGCAGGACCAAGTGCTGGAGTCGGATGCGTCGGTGGCGTCGGTGCCAGACCCAGACTAGCGATCCCCGAAGTGCCCGCTAGTGCACCGCCAGCCGAACCCAGGACCGGCCCAGTAACGGGAGAATTTGATGTAACGACAGGCTGCATAGTCGTGTGGGAACGTGCTGCGGAAGGCGTTCGCGCAGGCACGGCCACGATTGGGGGAATAATCGGGGCGGCTGTTCCGCCGTATACGTCTGAGTTCGCCTGGTCGGCGACCGGTTTAGATGTTGGCGGGGGTGGTGGTTGGCGGAGGGTGACTTGGGCTTGTTGGAGTTCACCGCTGAGGTTGAACATCATGGACCGCGCTTGAACATTCAGCCGTTCCAGATCGCCGTCCGTCACCGGCGACTCGACCACCCGGTTGCCCATGATCGCCTTCGGGTCGGCGGCTGTGGCGTCGTACGCCTGCTTCTGGTGGAGCTTGGTCGCGTACTCCTCGTGGATTTTGCGAAGCTCGGCGCGGGTGCTGCCGATGGCCTGGGTGGCGGCGGACAGCGCGGCGTAGTTGGCGGCGGCGGCGTCGTGGGTGTGCCGCACCTTGGCGATCAGGTCGTCGAGTTGGGCTAGGTACGTGCCGGAGGCGGCGCTGGTTTCCGGGGGCCACGCTTCGGCGAGTCCACGCCGGTACTCCTGGAGTCGGCCGAGGTGGATCTGGGCCAGGTCGCAGACCTTGCGCCAGCCGGCGACCTGTTTCCAGTGGTTGGTGGTGTCGTGGTCCTGGAGGCACGCCCACATGCTGTTGACGTCCATCAGGTGCCAGTTGGTCTGGTCGCCGGTGCGGCCGTTGCCCCGTTCGATCATGGCAGGACCACCGGCCTCTGGCTCTCGGGGCCGGTGGGGTCGGTCAGCATCGGTGTCCGGCCGCCGGGCAGGACGGCTCCCGGGTCGGCCAGGGCCCGTTGGACGTCCACGGCGCGAGCGGCGGAGAAGGCGTCGCTGTCGGCGTACTGGGTGGCTACCCGGTCGGCGGCGGCGGCGAGGTGACCGGTGGCGCCCCGGACGGCGTACACCATGTCGGCGGTGGCCTGCTGCGTCTCGTGGTGGGCGTGCAGGAAGGTGACCAGCTCGATGAACGCGTCGCAGGGGTTGGGCACCTGAGCGGACATGTCATCGGCGATGTACGACAGGTGGGGCGCGTAGTTGCTCTCGACCTCGGCGGCGAGCCGGTCGGCGAACTCGCGGAGCTGGCGGATGTCGGCCTCGATGCCGCCATAGCCGCGCAGCCAGGGGGCCGGCTGGTCCTCTTCGGGGATCATCGATCCTCCCTATCCGTCACGACACCGTTTCCCTGAGTGAGGTTAACGGCTGGACGCCACTCTGGCAGCCCCCGCGTGGCGGGTCGGTCAGCGGGGAAGGCCTGAGGTGCGCCAGGTGTCGCGCCCGGCCGGCCGTGCACTGCGGGACCACGCGGACGTGGTCGCCGGAGCGGGGGCGGCGGCCGGGCGGGACCGCACGATGAGCGCACCGACCAGAGCGGCCAACTCCTCGGCGGTGGGCACGCCGCGAACGACCCGGAACAGGGGCTCTTCGGCAGACATGCCGCCAGCGTACGCGGCCCGAAGTCGTCCGAGGCGCACAGTGGCGTGCCGGCGGTGTGAGCGTCGGCGGGTCCGGGTACCGTCTCACCGATGTCGAACGCGCTTCCCCAACTCGTCGCTGACCGATACCGGCTTCTGTCGCCGCTCGGCCAGGGTGGCATGGGTCGGGTGTGGAAGGCGCGCGACGAGGTGTTGCACCGGGACGTCGCCATCAAGGAGTTGGTGCCGCCTCCCGGCCTCACCGACGAGGAACGCCGCGAGATGCGGGAGCGTTCGCTGCGCGAGGCGCGGGCCATCGCCCGGCTCAACCACGTAAACGTGGTTCGCATCTTCGACGTGCTGCGCACCGACGGCGATCCGTGGATCGTCATGGAGTACGTGGCGTCGAAGTCGTTGCAGGACACCCTCGCCGAGGACGGGCCGGTGTCGGTGGCCCAGACCATCGAGATCGGCCTCGGGGTGCTGGGCGCGTTGAACGCGGCCCACAAGGCTGGCGTCATGCACCGCGACGTCAAGCCGGGCAACGTGCTGCTGGGCGACGACGGCCGGGTGGTGTTGACCGATTTCGGTCTCGCCACGATCCCGGGCGATCCCAACGTGACCCGCACCGGCATGGTGCTCGGTTCGCCCGCGTACATCTCGCCGGAGCGGGCGCGGGAGGGCACCGCCGGTCCGGAGGCCGACCTGTGGTCGCTGGGCGCGACGCTCTACGCGGCGGTCGAGGGCAAGTCGCCGTACGCGCGGCCGTCCGCGATCGCCACGCTGGCCGCGCTGGCGACCGAGCCGATGCCGCCGCCGAAGAACGCCGGCCCACTCAAGCCGGTGCTCAACGGGCTGCTCCAGAAGGACCCGAACGAGCGGATCACCGCCGAGGTGGCCGAGCGGTTGCTGCGCCGCGCCGGGGGCAAGCGGGCGCGGGGGATCTCGCTGCTCGATGGCGTACGCCGGCCGGGGCCCAACGGTCCGCGCGAGCCGCGACCGCCGCTCGTGCCGGCGCCGCGCCCCGCCGAGGAGAGCGCGGCCCGCCCGGTGTCGCCGCCCGCGCCGCGTACCCCGCCGCCGGTCGCCGCCGCTGCCGCTACGCCCGCTGTCGACGCCACGCCGACGGAGGTCGTGCCGGCCGACGCCGACCCGACGGCGGCGGTACCGGCCGAGCCGACCGCGAAGATTGACCGCCCGTCCGAGGCCGAGCCGACCGCGACGGTGGCGGCCGCCGACGACAAACCCGATGACGGTACGACCCAAGCCGACGACGACGAGCCGACGGCCGTCGACGGGCCGCCGGTGGCACCGGAGCAGCGCAAACCGTCGACTCCCACGTCGGTGATGCCTCCGGTGGGCCCGGCCGGGCGCGCGCCGGTGCCGGCGTTCGACGGTACGAAGCCGAACAACACCCGCCGCAACGTGCTGATCGGGGCGCTGGTGGCCCTGCTGCTGATCGGCCTCGTGGTGATCGTGCCGATGCTGACAAAGGGCGACGACAACGAGACGCCGCAGGTCGCCCCGACGACCGGGGCGGCCGTGACGTCGGCCCCGCCGCAGTCTGCGGCTCCGACGGCATCGTCGCCCACGGGCGCGCCGAGCGCTACGCCGTCGGCTACGCCCTCGGCCGACCCGAACGCGCTGCCGGCGGGTTGGAAGCTGTACCGGGGGCCGACTTTCTCCATCCCGCTTCCACCCGGCTGGAGCGGCCGTCAGACCAGAAAGGACACCTTCGTCTTCAACCAGCCCAACGGGCCCGGCATCATGCTGATCCAGTGGACCCCCACCCCGAAGAAGGACGCGGTCGCCGACTGGAAGGCGATCGAACCTGACCGTCGGGATCTGGTCTCCAACTACCAGTTGGTGGGCAGCATCAAGGCTTGCGACTGGTACCGGACCTGCGCCGACTGGGAGTGGTTGGAGACCCGGGACAACACCCGCATCCACGTGCGCAACCGGGGCTTCGTAACCGCCACCAACAGGGGTTTCGCCATCCGGTGGGAGATCGCGGAGAAGGACTGGCAGGCCAACCTCGCCAACTTCGACCAGGTCGTCAAGGGCTTCGTGCCCGACCGCAGGAACTGAGTGCCGCCGCGAGATCCATTCGCATGTTCTTGCGTCGTTCGGGGTATCTGATCTCCAACGACGGAGGGAGGTGCGACATGAGCTACCGATACAGGAGCGCCCGGCCCCGGCTGGCACTGTGGATGCTCGTCGCACTAGGCGATGTGGCACTGCTGCTGATCAGCGTTGGGCTTCCGGTACTCGTCGCGCTGTTGGGCGTCGTTGCCATCACCGTTGGCGCGGTGGGCGTCCGGCGGCTCAGCCGGCGGGACGCGCTGGTCCGCGAGGATGTTCCGGTGATGGTGCCGGCGATGAGCCGACGGCGGGCCTGACCCGTACGCGGTGGCGTGGCGGCAGCCGGACCGATTGTCGACCGTGTGGTGACCGTCGATCCCGCTGCCGCCAACCGCCCGCTCAGGTGTTGTTGGCCAACGCGATCAGCCGGGTGCGGTCGCCGTTCCAGTAGTTGCGGTCCACATTGCCGCTGATCCCGGAGACGGCGCCGCTGCTCGTGTACTGCCAGAAGCTGTACACCGAGGCGCCGGCCGGCAGGGCGCCAGGCGTGCTCGACCAGCGGGCCAGCCAGAGCGGGTGGTTGGCCCACGGGCCGGTCCAGCTGCCCGTGCACTGGTTCCACCAGCTCGTCGTGGTGTAGATGACCGCGTACCGGCCGGTGCGGGAACGGTAGGTGTTCAGGAAGTCCTGCACCCAGTTGCGCATCCCGGTGGTGCTCAACCCGTAGCAGTAGCCCCCGCTGTACGGGTTGGCCTCGATGTCCAGCGCCGCCGGGAGGGTGCGGCTGTCCGCCGACCAGGCGCCGCCGTTGGACGCCAGGTAGTTGGCCTGCGTCGAGCCGGCGGAGATGTTGGGCCGGGCGAAGTGGTACGCGCCGCGGATCACCCCGGCGTTGTACGAGTTGACGTAGTTCGCGTTGAAGGCGGAGTCCTTGACGCTTGTGCCCTCGGTCGCCTTGATGAAGGCGAACTGGATGCCCGCGTTGCGGACGCTCGTCCAGTTGATGGTGCCCTGGTAGTGGGAGACGTCGACGCCGGGCGTGGTGGCCGCCGCCGCCGGGCCGGCGGTCGCGACCAGTGTCGCCGCCGCGGTGGCGAGGACGGTGAGGCCGGCCGCGAGCGCGCGGCGCAGCGATGATCCGGTACGGGCCATGAGTGCCTCCAGAGAAGCGGTCTATTGACGACCATCTTTGGAGGTAACTGCCCTAGATCACAAGAGTTGTTGAAGAAAGTTTCATCGACGGCCGTCGTTCCTCCTGGTGACCGGAGCCGGAACAGTCAGCGCAGGGTGGCCGGGTCGAGCTGCCAGCGGAAGGGTTCGACCACGGTCAGCGTCTCGCCGGGCTTGGCCACTGGTCCTCGACGTAGTGCTCGCCGTCCAGCCGGAACAGCCGCAGCGAGTGACCGTCGCCGTCCTGCTCGACAAGCAGGTACCAGGGGATCCGCGCGATGGCGTAGAGCTGCATCTTGACCAGTCGGTCGGCGGCCGCGTTGCCGGGCGAGACGACCTCACCGACAAGCGTCACCTCGGTAGCCTCCACCACCGTGCCCTCGTCGTCGGTCTCCGCGACGACCAGGTCCGGGATCGCAATCCGATCCACCCCGAGCCGTACGTTTACCGCTCTGAAGACCGCGAGGCCGCCTGCGGCACGCTCGACGTGGTCGGCCAGGCGGCGAGACACCAACTGATGCCGCTTGCTCGGGACCGGGCTGAGGAGCAGGCTCCCGTCGAGCAGTTCGATCCGGTCCGGCGTCTCACCGAGAGCGAAGTAGTCGGCCTCGGTCCAGGGGCCGATGTGGTGTTCCAAGGGCACCGGTCTCATCTGCTATCACCTCAGTTCCCGCTCAGTCTGCTGCGTCACGAGCCGGTGCCTCGCGAGCGACACGGAACGCCGCCGGTAGGCTCGCGCCCCATGATGTCGATCGACGGGCTGGACGATCTGTGGGACACGCTGTTCGGCGCGCAGCCGGACCCGCCCCCGCTGCTGGTGCTGATAACCGCAGCAGTCGCGCTGGTGGTGGTGTCCACCCGGCTGCCGTGGCGGATCGCCCGCAACGCCATCACCATCGCGCACGAGGGCGGGCACGCCCTGGTCGCGCTGCTCACCGGCCGCAAGCTGCGCGGCATCCGGCTGCACTCGGACACCTCCGGGCTGACGCTCTCCGCCGGACGGCCCACCGGACCGGGCATGATCCTCACGCTGCTGGCCGGCTACGTCGCCCCGCCGCTGGTCGGGTTGGCCGGCGCCTGGCTGCTCGGCGGCAACCGGATCACGCTGCTGCTCTGGGTGGCGGTGGTGCTGCTGCTCGCCATGCTCGTCATGATCCGTAATGCCTTCGGCGTGGTATCGCTGCTGGTCACCGGGGCGGTGGTGCTCGCCGTCTCGTGGTACGCGACGCCGCAGGTGCAGGCCGCGTTCGCGTACGCCGGAGTGTGGTTCCTGCTGCTGGGCGGGGTGCGACCGGTGGTCGAGCTGCAACGGCTGCGCGCACGAGGCCGGATGCCCGCCTCCGACGCCGACCAGCTCGCCGGGCTGACCCCGTTCCCGGCGTTCTTCTGGGTGGTCCTCTTCGCCCTGGTCAACCTGGCCGCCCTGGTAGCCGGCGCGCTTCTCCTCACCGGCTCGATCCTCACCGACGCCGGTCTGACGCTCTGACCGCGACGACCGGGCCGGGCGACCCGGGCACGGCCGCTGGGTCGACAACGGCCGCGCCGGGCCGAGGCGGGCAGAATGAGGTCATGCGATACGTGATCATCGGGGCGGGCGCGGTCGGCGGGACCATCGGCGTACGGCTGGCGGAGGCCGACCGGGACGTGACACTTGTGGCGCGCGGCGCGCACCTGGACGCGATCCGGGATCGCGGCCTGACGCTGCGGCAGCCCGACGGTGACGTGACCGCCCGGCTCGCCGCCGTAGACGGTCCGGGCGACCGCCCCCTGCCGGCCGACACGGTGCTGGTGCTCACCGTCAAGTCGCAGGACACCGAGGCCGCGTTGGCGACGTGGGTGGACGCGCCGGTCGCCGGTGGTGGCACGGCCGGCGAACGGCTGCCGCTGCTCACCGCGCAGAACGGGGTGGCGAACGAGCGGGCCGCCCTGCGGCTCTTCGCCGACGTGCACGCGGTCTGCGTCTGGCTGCCCGCCACCCACCTGGACCCGGGCGAGGTGGTGGCCAACGGGCATCCGCACCCCGGGATGCTCCACCTCGGCCGCTACCCGGGCGGCGCCGACGACACCGACCGGGCGATCGCCGCCGACCTGACCGCCGCGGGCTTCGTCGCGCCGGTGCGGGAGGACGTGCTGCGCTGGAAGTACGGCAAGCTGCTCAACAACCTCGGCAACGGCCTCCAGGCGCTGCTCGGGCGGGACATCCCGGACGCGCTGGCCGAGCGGGTACGCGCCGAGGGTCTCGCCGCGCTCGCCGCCGCGCGCATCCCGCACACCTCCCCGGAGGAGGAGGCGGCCGAACGCGGCGATCTGGTCCAGCAGCGCCCGGTCGACGGTGCGGACCGCTCCGGCGGCTCCACGTGGCAGAGCCTCGCCCGGGGCGCCGGCTCGACCGAGGTCGATCACCTCAACGGAGAGGTCGCGCTGCTCGGGCGGCTGCACGGCGTACCGACACCGGCAAACGTGGCCGTGCAGCGGGCGGTACGGCGGGCGGTCCGGGAACGGATCGCGGCCGGCGCGTTCCCGCTCGCCGAGCTGGAGAAGATGATCGCCTGACCGGGGCAACCGAGGGCCCCGCCCGGCGCGTGTTCCCTGCGACCGACACGGGGAGGTAGCGGGTGCCGGACGTCGACGGGTTCGACGAGTTCTACCGGGGGAGCCGACAACGGCTGCTCGGCTTCGTCTACGCCCTCACCGGTGACCGGGTCGAGGCCCAGGACGCGGTGCAGGAGGCGTACATCCGGGCCTGGCAGCGCTGGTCGACGATCAGCGGGTACGACGACCCGGAGGCATGGGTGCGGGTGGTGGCGAGCCGCATCGCGGTGAGTCGCTGGCGCAGCCTGCGCAGTCGCGCCCGCGCCTACCTGCGGCACGGGGCCACCGAGACCGTTCCCGGGCCGGGCACCGACACGGTCGAGGTGGTGGCAGCGCTGCGTCGACTGCCCGAGGAGCAGCGCACCGCCATCGCCCTGTACTACCTGATGGGCATGCCGGTCGCCGAGGTGGCGCGGGAGACCGCCGCCCCGGTGGGCACGGTCAAGGCCCGGCTCTCCCGCGGGCGGACGGCGCTCGCCGGCCTGCTCGCCGTCTCTGACCTGGAGGAGGCCACCGATGCGTGATGACGACCTGGCATTCGTCGAACGGGTCCACCGGGACCTGCGTGACGTCACGTGGCCGGAGCCGGAGGAGATCCGGGCGGCGGCACGCAGGCGTAGGCGTCGCACTGCCGCGTTGGCGGCGGTCGCGGTGCTCGCGGCGGTGGCCGGCCCGGCGTACGCCCTGAAGGACCGGGCGGAGCCTCCGCCCACGGCGGCGACGCGGGTGCCTGTCGACGCCAGCCCCGCCCGGGCGGAGATCCCACTCGACTCCCTGCTGGCTGTCACCGAGGTGCCGGTGAAAAACGCCGTGCAGCTCGGCGACGCCGGCCTCGGTGAGACCGTCCGACTGGATCCGACGTTGCAGAGGTGCGGCGATGACCGTGGCGTGGCGGCGGTGCCCGCGTACTCCCGTTACTCCCGGTCGCAGACCCTGTTGTCGCCGACGAGGGACGGCAGGGCACCCGCCCGGGTCGAACTCAGCCAGGACGTCTACCGGCTGGATCCGCTGGTGAGCGCGCGACTCTTCACTCACCTGAGGGCGCTGCTCGACGCCTGCCCGGAATGGCATGTCGTCGAGAACGTCGTCTCGGCGGGCGAGACGACGCCGAACGAGAGCAAGCACGCCTGGGAGACGGCGGCGAGCAGCTTCGCCGGTGACGAGTCGATTCTGGTGCGGCACGTGCCGTTCGCCCCGCGTGGCCCGGCCTCCGGAAGGACGCTCCAGCGCTCAACGCCGGTGGGGATGACAGTCGTGGTCCGGGTCGGTGACCTGGTAACGGTGCTGGTGCCCGACCCGGGCCTGGGCCTGGGTGACGCGGATCTCGAAGCGCTGGGCCGCACGGCCGCCCAACGACTGTGCCCCGCCGCCAACCCGGCCTGCTGACCGATCAGGGGGCCGGCGCGATCAGAGCGGGATGTTGCCGTGCTTCTTCGGCGGCAGGGTCTCGCGCTTGGTGCGCAGGACGCGGAGCGCCCGGACGATCTGGGTGCGCGTCTCGTGCGGCGGGATCACCGAGTCGACATAGCCGCGTTCGGCCGCCACGTACGGGTTGGCCAAGGTGTCCTCGTACTCGGCGATCTTGTCGGCCCGGACCGCGGCCGGGTCCTCGGCGCCGGCCAGCTCGGAGCGGTAGAGGATGTTCACCGCACCCTGCGCGCCCATCACGGCGATCTGCGCGGTCGGCCAGGCGAAGTTCAGGTCGGCGCCGAGGTGCTTGGAACCCATCACGTCGTACGCCCCGCCGTACGCCTTGCGGGTGATCACGGTGACCTTCGGGACTGTCGCCTCGGCGTACGCGTAGATGAGCTTCGCGCCCCGGCGGATGATGCCGTCCCACTCCTGGCCGGTGCCGGGCAGGAAGCCGGGCACGTCCACGAAGGTCAGCACCGGGATGTTGAACGCGTCGCAGGTGCGCACGAACCGGGCGGCCTTCTCGGAGGCGGCGATGTCGAGCGTGCCGGCGAAGTGCATGGGCTGGTTGGCCACCACACCGACCGGCCGGCCCTCCACCCGGCCGTAGCCGACGACGATGTTCTGCGCGTAGAGCGGCTGGACCTCCAGGAACTCCCCGTCGTCGAGGACGTGCTCGATGACCGTGTGGATGTCGTACGGCTGGTTCGCCGAGTCCGGGACCAGCGTGTCCAGCTCGCGGTCCTCGTCGGTGATCGTCAGGTCGGCGGCGGCGTCGAAGACGACAGGCTCGTCGAGGTTGTTCGACGGCAGGTACGACAGCAGGGCCTTGACGTAGTCGACCGCGTCGTCCTCGTCGCTGGCGAGGTAGTGCGCGTTGCCGCTGCGCGTGTTGTGCGTGCGGGCCCCACCCAGCTCCTCCATGCCGACGTCCTCGCCGGTCACCGTCTTGATCACGTCGGGGCCGGTGATGAACATGTGTGAGGTCTGGTCGACCATCACCGTGAAGTCGGTGACTGCCGGGGAGTAGACCGCGCCGCCGGCGCAGGGCCCCATCACCAGCGAAATCTGCGGGATGACCCCGGAGGCCCGGACGTTGCGGAAGAAGATCTCCCCGTACAGGCCGAGCGAGACGACGCCCTCCTGGATGCGCGCGCCGCCGGAGTCGTTGATGCCTACCACCGGGCAGCCGATCTTCATGGCGAGGTCCATCACCTTGACGATCTTCTCGCCGAAGACCTCGCCGAGCGAGCCACCGAAGACAGTGAAGTCCTGCGCGAACACGCACACCTGCCGGCCGTCGACAGTGCCGTAGCCGGTGACCACGCCGTCGCCGTACGGGCGGTTGCGCTCCAGCCCGAAGGCCGTGGACCGGTGCCGGGCCAGCTCGTCCAGCTCGACGAAGGAGCCCTCGTCGAGCAGCATCTCGATCCGCTCGCGGGCGGTCTTCTTGCCCCGCGCGTGCTGCTTCTCGACCGCCCGCGCCGACCCGGCGTGCACCGCCTCGTCGACCCGGCGCTCCAGGTCCGCCAGCTTGCCCGCCGTGCTGTGGATGTTGGTCCCGGTCTCGGTAGTCACCCAGGGAATATAACGATGGTTCAGGTCGGCGCGTCTGTGCAGTACGCCTCAGTGCCTCCCACGATCACCGCCGTAGGCTGACGGGATGCCGGGCTCCCCGTACACCGATCTCGACCGACCGCCGCTGTCGGCGGCCCGGCTGCGGCGCGCCCTTGTCGCGCCGAACGGGCCGTGGGCCCGCCTGGAGCTGTATGCCGAGACCGGCTCGACAAACGCGGACGTGGCCGAGGCCGCCGCGGCCGGTGAGCCGGAGGGCCTGGTCGTGGTGGCCGAGCGGCAGACCGCCGGCCGTGGCCGGCGCGGTCGGGTCTGGCAGTCACCGCCGCGGGCGGGAATCACCACAAGCGTGCTGCTCCGGCCCGGCGAGGCCGCGCCGGACCGCGACTGGCCGGCGGTGCCACCGACCGGGTACGGCTGGTTGCCCCTGCTCGCCGGTGTCGCGCTTGTCGAGGCGGTCGACCGGTTGGCCGAGTTGGAGGCCACCCTCAAGTGGCCCAACGACCTGCTCATCGGCGACGCCAAGTGCGCCGGCGTGCTGGCCGAGGCGGTGCCCGGACGTTCCCCGGCACAACCGCCTGCCATCGTCCTCGGCATCGGGCTCAACGTGACCCTGCGCGCCGACGAGTTGCCGGTGAACCCGACCGGGTTGCCGGCCACCTCGCTGCGACTGGCCGGTGCGGCGGCCACCGACCGGGACCCGCTGCTGCGGGCCCTGCTGCGGGCCCTCGCCGAGTGGTACGACCGTTGGCGTTCCGCCGGTGGGGACGCCGTGACCAGCGGCCTGCGCGACGCCTACCTGGCGGCCTGCGCGACGGTCGGCCGCGAGGTGCGTGTCCTGCTTCCCGGCGGCGACGACCTGACCGGCACCGCCACCGGCGTGGACCCCGACGGCCAACTCCTGGTCACCAGCGCTACGGGCGAGCGTGCCCTGGCCGCCGGCGACGTCCTGCATCTGCGCTGACGCCGCACAAGTGCAAGATCACGGACAGCGGGTGGGGCCGCGTGGCGGATGTCGGGGCGGGGCTCGGGGGGTTTACGGTCGGCGCGTCGAGTAACTGGCGTTGGAGGTTGTCGTGGCGTTTCCCGAAGACGTGCTCACGAAGGACGAGCACGTCGTGCTGCACCTGCACCCGCACTGGAAGGCGCTGATCCGGCCGATCACGGTGCTGGTGCTGGCCATCGCCGCGGTGGTGGTCGGCGTGCTCCTGCTGCCCGAGAGCAGCGGTGGTTCGATCGCGCTGGCCGTGATCGGAGTGATCGGCCTGGTCGCGGTCCTCTGGCTCGGTCTGTGGCCGTTCCTGGTCTGGCGTACCACCCACTACCTGTTCACAAACGAGCGCGTGCTGTTGCAGCAGGGTGTCTTCTCGCGGGACCGGCGGGACCTTCCGCTCACCCGGATCAACGACCACTCGATGAACCAGCACTTCTTCGAGCGGCTGCTCGGCTGCGGCACCCTCACGATCGAGTCGGCAGGTGAGCGCGGCCAGTCGGTGCTCGCCGATGTGCCGGGTGTCAGCCGGGTGCAGACCACCCTCTACGAGCTGGTCGAGGCGCAGCACGACAAGCACTCGCTCGGCGACGGGGAGATGCGTGACATCCTCGCCGACATGCGCGAGGGCAAGCCGCTGCGTGACACCACGAGCTGATCGCGATCGGCACTGACCGTCCCGGCCCGAGCATCGGGCGGGACGGTCAGGCGCGCTTGTCGGCCCCGGGCCCCACGGCCTCGGACGGCGTGGCCGGAGTCTCGGCCTCGGGCGGCCCGCTCTCGGCGGGCCTGCTCTCCGACGGTCCGGTTCCGGCCGGTCCGCTCTCCGACGAGCTGGTCTCGGGCGGTCCGCCCTCCGGCGGGCCGACCTCGGCTGGTGAGTCGCCCTCGGCCGGTGTGGCGTCGGGGTTCGTCTCGACCGGCCGGAGCGCGAACCAGCCACGGAAGCGGGTCCGCAGCACCTCCTGCTCGGGACGGTTGTCCGGGCCGAGGCGGAGCATGGTGCCGGTGAGGATGACGGTGCCGAGCCCGGGGCGGGCGGACGACGGGCGGGCGCCCATCACGTCGACCCGGACGGCGAGGCGGTCACCGGCGCGTACCGGGGCGAGCCACCGCAACTCCTCCAGACCGGGGGAGGCGTCCGCCGCCGCGCGCGACAGCAGGTGATCGACGTACGCCCGCATGAACAGGCTGACCGTGTAGAAGCCGCTGGCGATCACTCCGCCGTGCCGGCTGGCCTCGGCCAGCTGCGGGTCGACGTGATACCACTGCGGGTCGAAGCGACGGGCGAAGGCAAGCATCTCGTCGCCGTCCACGGTCACCGTCCCGAGGTCGACGGTGAGCCCCGGGACGAGATCCTCGAAGAACAGCTCGGCGGGCGCTCCGGTTCCGGAACGGGTGGCGGGAGGCGTCACCGGCGGGGCGAGCGACGGGTGCCGGCGTGCAGCTCCGCGGCGAGTTCCGCGTCCAGGTCGGCGGAGAGGCCGGCGGTCATCGGTGTGGGCCGTTGCTGGGTGGGAGCGGCGCCGGTCGGGCCGGGCGTCGGGTCGGGTCGGTCACTGGCCTGCGCCTCTTCCAGCTCGGAGACGGATTCGGCCAGCTCGGCGACCGGGTCCATCTCGGCCAGGGTGTCCCACTCGTCGCGCGGGATGTCGTGCCAGGTCGGCTCGGCCTTCGCCTTGTCCTCGGCCGGCGAGACGGGCTGGAAGACGAAGGTCCGGTACGACCAGAACCGGAACAGCGTGCCCAGCAGGACACCAGCGGTCTTCGCCACGTTCAGCGCCAGCAGCCCGTGCACGCCGAGCCCGTACTTGGCCGCGGCCACGGCGCCCAGTTCGATGAGCAGGCCGGCCCCGTTGAACAGGAAGAACAGGAGGTATTCCCGACGAAGCGCCGATTTCGGACGATCCCGGTACGTCCAGTGGCGATTCATCAGATACGACGTGATCGTTGCGACGAGTGTCGCGATCACGTTCGCCTTCAACTGACCATTGGCGAAAACGGTAAGTGCAAGGGCATTGAACACCGCGTAATTGATGACGGTGTTGATGCCGCCGACGATGCCGAATTTGAGCGCCTCGCGGATGAACTTCTGCCAGCGCTCAGGCAACAGACGGACAAGACGCATGCGAAACACCTTAGGGCAGTCGGTGAAGCCGGCGATCACCGGCCGGACGAGGTGGGCGGCAGGTCACGCCCCGTGGTCCCGGTCGTGCTCCACCTGCGGAACGATCGGAGTTCCCGCTTCGACAAAGACGAACCGCCGGTAGGACCAGAATCGGAACAGCGTCCCGAGGCCCGTGCCGACGATGAAGCTGGCGATGTTGTCGGCGAGCTGCGTCTGGAACACGGCCGGCCAGATGCTGCCGAGCCCGTAGCGGCTGATCGCGAGGCAGGCCACCGCGATGCCGAGGCCGACGGCGTTGAAGAAGAAGAACAGCGCGTACTCCCGCGCGGGGTTGCTGCGCTGGCGGTGCCGCCAGGTCCAGAACCGGTTGCCGATGAAGGCGAAGGTCGCCGCGATCACTGTCGAGATCGTCTTCGCGGTGACCTGTTCCATGCCCCGCACGGTCGTCAGGTAGTTGAAGAGCGCGAAGTCGATGAGGAAGGCGATCCCGCCCACGGTGGCGAACTTGCTCAGCTCGCGTACGAGGTGACCGAAACGGTCGAACAGCCCGCGGATCAGACCCGGTCGGGTCTGCCGGGAACCCGGTTGATCCCCGGTCATCGTGGCGGCCACGGGGCGAGCTTACCGGCTGCCGGCCAGTCGGCGGGGTAGCAACGGCGACGGGACATCGTCGCTCGTGCCAGCCCCTTTCGCCCAGTACGCCGCAGTTGAACGCAGCGTAACCACAGGGGAGGACTGATGCGCCCCGGAACGGGAATCCCCGCACCGGTCGGCCGGGGGGTTGACGGTCCGACCGGAACGCGCGTCGACCGGGGTGCACAACAAGATTTGCGTGAAACTGCGCAGGAAAGCGGGTATCAGATCGTGATGCCGCAGCGTGGCCGTATCTTGTGCAGTTCTTCACAACCCGTCCCACTGTCTAGGAAGGCTGCCCGGTTTACGCTGAGGCCAATCCCAGGTTTCCACGAAGGCGGCGCGCGGCGTCGCTGAGACTCGTGCATCCCATAGATCGGTCAGCGTCGACCACAAGGAGATGTGTCATGGTTGCTCCGGCTGTAGTGCGGGGTATCGATCAGGCCCCGACGTCCCATCCGAAACTGCTTGCCTGGGTCCGTGAGGTCGCGGAACTGACCACCCCCGACCGGGTCGTGTGGGTGGACGGGTCGGACGAGGAGTGGCGTCGCCTCACCGATGAGCTGGTCGAGGCCGGCACCCTCATCCGGCTGAACCCGGAGAAGAAGCCGAACTCGTTCTACGCGCGCACCGACCCGACGGATGTCGCCCGGGTCGAGGAGCGCACCTACATCTGCTCCGTCGACGAGGCGGACGCCGGCCCCACCAACAACTGGATGGCGCCGGCCGAGATGAAGCGGACGATGACCGAGCTGTACCGCGGTTCGATGCGCGGTCGCACCATGTACGTCATCCCGTTCGTGATGGGCCCGGTCGAGGCCGCGAGCCCCATGTTCGGCGTAGAGATCACCGACAGCCCGTACGTGGTCGCCTCGATGCGCATCATGACGCGGATGGGGGCGCGCGTCCTCGAGGCGATGGGCGACGACGCCGACTTCGTGCACGCGCTGCACTCGATCGGCGCCCCGCTCGCCCCGGGCCAGCAGGACGTGGCGTGGCCGTGCAACGAGACCAAGTACATCTCGCACTTCCCGGAGACCCGGGAGATCTGGTCGTACGGGTCCGGCTACGGCGGCAACTCGCTGCTCGGCAAGAAGTGCTACTCGCTGCGCATCGCCAGCGTGATGGGCCGGGACGAGGGCTGGCTCGCCGAGCACATGCTCATCCTCAAGATCACCTCGCCGGAGGGCAGGGTCCACCACATCGCCGGCGCCTTCCCGTCCGCGTGCGGCAAGACCAACCTGGCCATGGTGGAGCCGACCATCCCGGGGTGGAAGGTCGAGACGATCGGCGACGACATCGCCTGGATGCGGTTCGGCCCGGACGGCCGGCTCTACGCGGTCAACCCGGAGTACGGCCTCTTCGGCGTGGCGCCCGGCACCGACTGGAAGACCAACGCCAACGCCATGCGGACGCTGGACCGGGGCAACTCCGTCTTCACGAACGTCGGCCTCACCGACGACGGTGACGTCTGGTGGGAGGGCATGGGTGAGCCCCCGGCGCACCTGATCGACTGGAAGGGCAACGACTGGACGCCGGAGAGCGACGGACTCTCCTCCCACGCGAACAGCCGGTTCTGCACTCCGATCACCCAGTGCCCGATCCTCGCCGACGAGTACTTCGACCCGAACGGCGTTCCGATCGACGCGATCCTCTTCGGTGGTCGCCGTAAGGACACCATCCCGCTTGTCACCGAGGCCCGCGACTGGGTGCACGGCGTCTACATGGGCGCGACGCTCTCCTCGGAGACCACCGCCGCCGCGTCCGGCGCGGTGGGCGTGGTCCGCCGCGACCCGATGGCGATGCTGCCGTTCATCGGCTACCACGCGGGTGACTACTTCCGGCACTGGATCGAGATGGGCAAGGGCACCGACGGCGACGAGGCCAAGCTGCCGAAGATCTACTACGTGAACTGGTTCCGTAAGGACCCGGACGGCTCGTTCCTGTGGCCGGGCTTCGGGGAGAACTCCCGGGTGCTCAAGTGGGTCGTCGAGCGGCTCGAGGGCACGGCCGACGCGGTCGAGACCCCGGTGGGCATGGTGCCGACGCCCGATTCGCTCGACGTCGAGGGCCTGGACATGACCCCGGAGGACGTCCGGATCGCGCTGAAGGTCGACCCGGACGAGTGGCGCAACGAGCTGCCGATGATCACCGAGTGGTTCGAGAAGTTCGGTGACAAGCTGCCCGGCGTGCTCTGGGCCGAGCTGGACGCGCTGCGCGCCCGCCTGGACGCCGCACCGACGCGCTAGGTGTGAAGAGCGCGCCCTGCGGGCAACAACGGATCCCATGAGGACGGCCGCCGAGACCGAGGTCCGGCGGCCGTCCGCCGTCCGGGTGCTCACCTTCCTGCTCGCGACGACGGCGGCGGCCACCGTCGTGGTCGAGCTGCTCAACTGGTGGTACGCCCCGGAGCAGGGCTTCGGACTGGCCGTGCGCACCGGCTGGGCGATGCTGCGCTCGTTCGGCTTCCTACTGCTGATCGGGCACGTCCGCCGGGGCCGTACGGTGGCCCGCCCGTTCGGGTTGATCCTCGCGGTCACCACGATCTTCGCCGTCGGCCGGCTGATCGTGCCCCGGCAGGGGGTGCCGCCACTGCCCGGACTGCTCGGCTTCGCCGTCCTGACCGCGCTCTGTGTGACTGTGGTCTGGCTGCTCTACCGCTCGTCGGCGCTCGCCGGGCATTTCGTCCGGCACCGACCCCGGCTGGTCATCGACAAGGCCGGCATCTCCTGGCGGGAGACCCCGCCGCGCCGACCGCAGGCCAGCGGTTGGCTGCTGACCAGCCGGGTGGCGGCGTTCACCTACAGCCCGCTGATGCTGGTGCCGGCCCTGGTGGCGACAGGCGCCATCCTGGACGATCGTCTGTCCGCCGTACCCGCCGTGCTGTTCTGGTTCGGTGCGGGCATCGCGGCCAGTTACGCGGTGCTGTTCTGCACCGCGTTCCTGATGCGCGGCAAGCACTGGGCGCGTGGCCTGCTTGTCGTCGTCACGCTCGCCGTCCTCGCCGTGGACCTGCCGCTGTGCTGGTGGCTGCTGGGCCTGGACGGCCTGGTGCGCGACGGCGCGCCCCTGGTGGCCGCCGCCGGCCTGGCTCTCTACGGCCTGCGCCGCGCGGCCCGAGCCCCGGACGCCGCAGGGGCCTGACCCCGGCCTGCCCGGGACAATTGTCACCGCGCACCCCGTACCGGTGGCTCTGCCGGCACCGTCCGCCCGTTCGTAGCGTGCTGGGCATGGGTGACATCGCCGTACAACTCACTGGACTTACCCGATCGTTCGGACCCGTGCGAGCCCTTGCCGGCATCGACCTGAGCATCGCGCGGGGCAGCATCGTCGCACTGCTCGGCCCCAACGGGGCGGGCAAGACGACAGCCATCTCGATCATGCTCGGTCTCACCCCTGCCGACGCCGGAACGGTGGCCCTGTTCGGCGGCTCCCCGACCGAGGCGGTCCGGGCCGGCCGGGTCGGCGCGATGCTCCAGGGGGCCGGAGTCGTGCCCGCCGCCACCGTTCGAGAGGTGATCGAGTTGGCCCGCGCGCTGTATCCGCGCCCGTCGGCCAGCGAGTGGATCCTCTCGACGGCCGGACTGACGGGCCGGGCGGATCGTCGGCTGGACCGACTCTCCGGCGGGGAGGCGCAGCGCGCCCGGTTCGCGTTCGCGCTGGCCGGCGGGCCGGAGCTGCTGGTCCTCGACGAGCCCACCGCGAGCATGGACGTCGCCGCCCGGCAGGAGTTCTGGGCCGCCCTGGGCAGGTACGCCGCCGAGGGCAACACCGTCCTGTTCAGCACCCACCAGTTACACGAGGCCGACGAGCACGCCGAACGGATCGTGGTGCTGGCCGCGGGCCGGGTGGTGGCCGACGCGCCGCCCGCCCGGATCCGTGCCCTCGCGGGTAGCCGCACCGTCGCCTTCGACGTTGCCGGCGCACCTGTCACTGGGCTGGACCTGCTGCCCGGTGTGCGGACGGTGGAGGTGCGGGGTGACCGGGTGGTGCTCACCACCGACGACGCCGACGCCACTGTCATCGCGTTGGCGGGCGCCCGCGGTTGGCGCGGCCTGGAGGTCTCCGTCGCACTGGAACCCGCCTTCCTCACTCTCACCGCCGCCGAAGGGGAGCACTGACATGCGCGCCTACCTACGATTCGAGCTGCGCCGGCTGGCCCGGGACCCTCGTCTCCTGCTGTTCTCGGTCCTCGGCCCGGTTCTCACGTACCTGATCTTCTCCGGATTCGCCGACGGCGGCGACCAGTTGGAGGGCGTGGACGCGCCCGCCGCGCTCATGGTCGGCCTGGCCGGGTACGGCGCCGTCGCGGGCGTGCTCTCGGTGGGGTCGTCGGTCGCTCAGGAGCGTGCGGTCGGCTGGCTGCACCAACTTCGCCTCACCCCGCTGCCGCCCTGGCGCGCAGTAGTGGTGAAGGCCCTGGTCAGCACGCTGATCGGGGTGCCGTCGGTGGTCGCGGTCGGTGTCGCGGGGCGGCTCCAGCAGCACGTCCACCTGGACGCCGCCCGCTGGGTCGTACTGCTGCTGGTCTTGTGGATCGGCTCGGTACCGTTCGCCCTGCTCGGTCTCGCCATCGGCTACGGGCTCGCTCCGCAGTTGGCCCAGCCGGTCAACTTCCTGGCCTTCCTCGGCCTGTCTGTCCTCGGTGGCCTGCTGCTGCCGGTGACGTACTTCCCCGCCGCGCTGCGGCACCTGGCGCACGCGCTACCGACCTACCGGTACGCCGAACTCGGCTGGCGGTCGGTCGCCGGGCAGGCACCCACCCCGTCCGGGCTGGGCCTGCTCATGGTCTGGACCGTGCTCTTCGCCGCCGTCGCGGCGTGGGCCTACCGACGCGCGGCCGTGGGTCGTTGACCACCGATACGGTCTTCACCATGCCTGGTAGCACCGATATGCCTGGTGGCACGGACGCCACGACGTCCGTCGACCGCAGCCGGCGGCGCCGAGGCGTCGTGCTCGTGATGGCCCACACGTTGTGGTTGTGGCTGCTGCTGCCGCCGGCCACCGCGATCGTGCGAGGACAGGTCCACCCGGTGCCGGTAGCGGCGGTCGGGCTGGCCCTCTTCGCGCTGCTCTACCTCGCCCTGGTGGCGGTGCCCGTGGCCGGACTGGCCGTCCGACCGGCGCTGCACCACACCGGGCTGGCCCTGCTCGCGCTCCTCGGGGTCACGCTCGCCGCCGCGTACGCGGGTGCTTCGGAGGGCTGGCTGGCCCTGCTGATGTACGTGTGTTCGGCGGGCGCGGTGGGACTGCTTCAGGTCGGGTGGGGCTTCGGCTGGGTCGGCGGCAGCGTCGCGGCCGTGCTGACGATCGGGGCAGCCCGACGCGTACCGGGCGACAACACCGCCCAGATCGCGCTGATCACGCTGCTCGCGGGGGCCATGACCCTGGCGTTCGCCCGGGTGGCCCGTCTGGTGGACGAGTTGCGTCGCACCCAGCGTGAGCTGGCCCGCACGGTGGTCGAGCGGGAACGGCTCCGGTTCGCCAAGGACCTGCACGACCTGCTCGGCCACACGCTGTCGCTGGTCGTGGTGAAGGCCGAGGTGGTGCGTCGGCTCACCGCGACGGACCCGCAGCGGGCCACCGCCGAGGCGGCCGACATCGAGCGGATCGGTCGTACCGCCCTCGCCGAGGTGCGGGAGGCGGTCACCGGCTACCGCGAGCACAGCTTCAGCCGCGAACTGGACAACGCCCGTACCGTCCTGGCCGATGTCGGCATCACGGTCACCGTGCGGGCCGGCGGGCAGCTCGACGTCGAGACCGACGACGTGTTCGCCTGGGTGCTCCGAGAGGGGGTGACGAACGTGCTACGACACAGCCGGGCGTCGCGTTGCGCCATCGAGGTCGACACCGACGCCGACGGGTCGGTGCTCACCGTCCGGGACAACGGCGTGGGCGGCCGACCGACGTTCGGCAACGGCCTGCGAGGGCTCACCGAGCGGCTCGATCAGGCGGGCGGCACCCTGCAGGCCGGCCCGGCGCCCGGTGGAGGTCTGCAGCTCACCGTCCGGGTCCCCGCGAGTCGGGTCGCGACGGTGGCCGGATGATCCGGCTGTTGCTCGCGGAGGACCAGGGCATGATGCGCGGCGCGCTGGCCCTGCTGTTGAACCTCGAGCCCGACATGGAGGTGGTGGCCGAGGCCCGAACCGTCGCCGAGACGTTGGAGGCGGCCCGCCGGAGTCGCCCGGACGTGGCACTGCTGGACATCGAGATGCCCGATGGCAGCGGCCTGGACACGGCGGCCCTCCTGCGGGAGCAGGTGCCCGACTGCCGGGTGCTGATCCTCACCACGTTCGGCCGGCCCGGCTACCTCCGACAGGCGATGGAAGCCGGCGCGGCGGGGTTCCTGGTCAAGGACGGGCCGGTGGAGGAACTCGCGGTGACCGTCCGCCGGATACTCGCCGGTGAGCGGGTGATCGATCCGGCGCTCGCGGCGGCCGCGTTGTCGGCCGGGCCGAACCCGCTCACCGACCGGGAGCGGCACGTGCTTGCCGCTGCCGTGGACGGTGCCCCGGTCGCCGACATCGCCGCCCGGCTCCACCTGTCCGAGAGCACCGTCCGCAACTACCTGTCGGCGGCCATCGGCAAGACCGGCACCCGTAACCGGATCAAGGCCGCCCACCGGGCCAGAGCCAACGGTTGGATCTGACGACCGGCCCCGGCCCGCCCGGACGGTGTGGGTGTTCGGCCGGCTCCGGCCGTGCGGCACCGGGCTGGTCGAGCCGCCAGGGGGCAGGATGGCGGATGGCGTCTGTCACAGCGGCTGACGTCGGCGACGCGGGCGGACCGCCGGGCGGGGCAGGAGCGGGCCGCCCACCGAACGGAGGGAGGCGCGCCGTGAGCGACGAGTTCGACGTGGTGGTGGTGGGAGCGGGACCGGCCGGGGCGGCTGCCGCGCTCACGGCCCGCCGGGCGGGCGCCAGCGTGCTGCTGCTGGACCGGGCCGACTTCCCCCGGGACAAGGCGTGCGGCGACGGGATCGCGGCACACTCGGTGGACGTGCTCGCCGAGCTGGGCGTCACCGAGGCGGTCGCCGGGTACGCTCCGCTGCCCGCGCTGCGGATGGTGTCGCCGGGCGGCCAGGCGGTCGCTCGGGCGCTGCCCCGGCCCGCGTACACAGTGCCTCGGGAGGTCTTCGACGCGCGGCTGGTGGCGGCGGCGGTGGCCGCCGGGGCGCAGTTGCGGCGGCACAACGTCCGCCGGGTCCAGCCGCGCGCCGACCGGGTGGTGCTCGACGGGGAGCTGTCCGGCCGGGTGGTGGTGGGCGCGGACGGCGCCGGGTCGGTGGTGCGCCGCGCCCTCGGCCACGAGGTGAATCCCGACCGGCACCTTGCGCTTGCCATCCGGGGATACGCTCCGGCGCTGCCCGGCCCGCCGGAGCAGCTCATCGTCACGTCGAAGGCGCGCTGGCCGGCGTACGCCTGGTCGTTCCCGATCGGCGACGGGCGGGCGAACGTCGGGTACGGGGAGGTCCTGCGCGGCGAGCCACTGAGCCGGGCGTACCTGCTGGATCGGCTCGCCGCGTTGCTGCCCGGCACCGACCTGTCGACGGTGACCGCCCTGCGCGCCCACCACCTGCCCCTGTCCACGCACCGGCCGGCGCCGGGCCGGGACCGCACCCTGCTGGCCGGCGACGCCCTGTCGCTGATCAACCCGTTCACCGGGGAGGGCATCTTCTACGCGCTGCTCTCCGGTGCGCTGGCCGGAGCCGCGGCGGCCCGTACGCCCGAGGCGGCCGCACGTCGCTACGCCGTGGGTCTGCGTCGTCGCCTCGGCACCCACCTGCGGCACAGCTCGGTTGCCGCGTGGCTGGCGCGACGGCGGCGAGTGGTCGACGCGGCGGTCCGGGCGGCCCGCCGGGACGACCGCGTCTTCGACGATGTGGTCGAGCTCGGGCTCGGCGACGGGCGGCTCACGGCCCGTACGCTGGGCATGATCGGCATCGAACTGACCGGCGGGGATCGCCCTCCGAAGGGGTGATCCTGCCGGCGGGTCGCTACGCTGCTAGGTGATGACGCTGCGGAACCTTATCTACTCCGTGTACGAGCGCCGGCTCACGGCGAAGCTCGCGGGCAAGCCGGTGCCCCGACACGTCGGGGTGATGTGCGACGGAAACCGCCGGTGGGCGAGGGAGATGGGCTACGTCGACCCCAACGACGGGCACCGGGTCGGCGCGGCGAAGATCAAGCACGTCCTCGGTTGGTGTGACCAGGCCGGCATCGGTCACGTGACCCTCTACCTGCTGGCCACCGACAATCTGCGCCGCCCGGCCAGCGAGCTGGATCCGCTGCTGCAGATCATCGAGGACCTGGTGGTGGAGCTGGCCGAGGAGGGCAACCCCTGGCGGCTGCGCATCGTCGGCGCACTGGACCTGCTGCCCGCGCAGACGGCGGCGGCGCTCAAGGGCGCCGAGGAGCGCACCCGGGATCGCAGCGGCGGCGCTGAGGTCAACATCGCCGTCGGCTACGGCGGCCGGCGGGAGATCACCGACGCGGTCCGTTCGCTGCTGCTGGAGCACGCTGCCTCCGGCGGAACCATCGAGGAGCTGGCCGAGGTGCTGGACGTCGAGCACATCGCCGAGCACCTCTACACCCGCGGCCAGCCCGACCCCGACCTGGTCATCCGCACCAGCGGGGAGCAGCGGCTGTCCGGGTTCATGCTCTGGCAGTCCGCGCACTCGGAGTTCTACTTCTGCGAGCTCAACTGGCCGGATTTCCGGCACATCGACTTCCTGCGCGCGCTGCGCTCGTACGCGACACGTCAGCGCCGCTACGGGGCGTGAACCCCGCCGGGACGGGAGCCGGTCGGGGTCAGGGCAGCCGGGTCAGGGCCCGGGTGAGGAAGTCACCCAGTGCGGCCGGGGACTCGATGGTCAGGTCGGCGGCGTCGGCCACCTCCTGACCGGTCTCCGGGTTGGCGACGGCCACGCAGACGCCGAAGAAGTCCGGATCGGCCTCGGCGCGGGCGCGCAGCGCGGCGAACGCCTTGATGTCGGACACGTCGTCGCCGAAGTACCAGGCGCCGGTGGCGCCCTGGACCACCTCGCCGATCACCATGCCCTTGTCCCGGTCGACGGGCGGCTTGAGCTCCAGCACCATCCGGCCGGCCTGCACCCGCAGCCCCAGCCGGTCGGCCTGTGCCTGCCCCCACTGCTGCACGGTCGAGCCGAGCTGCGGCGCGGTACGCCAGTGCAGCGCGACCGAGAGCCGCTTGTACTCGACGAGCGTGCCCGGTGGCAGCTCCGCCCGGGCCAGGTCGGCCAGCTCGGCCATGGTGGGCACCCACGGCAGGGCGGTGGGCTCGGTGACGGTCTCCCCACCGGAGTGGCTGTGCTCCAGCCCGTAGAGGCCGTAGAGGTCGACGCCGCTCAGCTCGCCGAGGCGATCCCGGAGGAACTCGACGGGCCGCGCGGAGACGATCGCGATCCGCTGCACCACCGGAGCCAGTGCCTCGATCGCGGCCAGGGCGTTCGGCGCGGGGCGCACCGCCGTCGGGTCGTCGTCGACGGGCGCGAGTGTGCCGTCGAAGTCGAAGAAGAGCACGGTTCCGCCCGCCCGGCCGGCGGTGACCTGCCATGCCTGGTCGGCGTTCAACGGGGTTCTCGGCTGGTGGTTGCCCAGATTCAACGGCGGCACGCGCGTCAGCGTACCCCGGCGTTGAGGGCTCATTCCTGGCCGAGCACCACCGCTCGGCGGCGCGCGGTCAGCGTTCGGCGGCTCCTCGTCCGCGGCGCCCGAACGGCACCACAGCCGCGTCCTGACCGTGGCTGAGCAGGTAGCCCTCCACGAAGCCGGTGTTGCGGTCCCCGGTGTGGGTCTCGATCTCGTTGAGGCGTGCCACCAGGAACTCGGTGAGGGCGCTGATCCGGTCGTCGAGTCGCTCGTGCAGCTCGGCGACGACGGCCAGGATGACCGCCGTACCGGCGCTGGTGAGCGCGAGAAGGTTGACGAGCAGCGGCAGCTGCCCACCGTTGACCGCGAGGGTCACCACGTTGCCGGTCGCCCACAGTGTCATCGACACCGTGGCGACCACGACTGCCCACCACTTCAGGGTCATGGACAGACCCCTCCTTATGTCCCGCAGGGCTGGGTTCGGCCTTGTCCCGTCCCCCCGCCGATGACGAGCCCAAGCAGTACGAGTAGGGACGCTAGCGTGCCCGTTGTGGCCCCGGAGCGAAACGAATGAACCTGACCAGGCGTTCTTTCGCCATCTGAGGAACTACCCTGCTTGATTACCTCTATTTCGGACATCGACCGGCAACGTTGGGCGATATGCGAGGTATCTAATGGTTTCGCGGATGTGGAACTTCTCCGCGTCCGACACGTTCGGGTCGACCAGGCGACGCAGCAGGGCCTCCACGTCCGGGTCCATCGGCGGGGTCGGCTGGCCGGCGCGGGGGCCGCTCGCGGTGCGGTCCCAGCCGAGCGCGGCGAAGGCGGCGGCGGGGTTCAGGCCCAGACCCTCGCAGAAGGCGACGACGCGTTCGGCCTCGGGATCGCTGGCCCAGTCCCCGCGGACCCACCGGTTGATGGTCTGCCGCGAGACGCCGGTACGCCGCGACACCTCGGTGCCGCTCCAGGCCCGCGTCGCTCGCGCCTCGTCGAGGGCGCGCCGGACGAAGGTGGCGAAGGCGATTTTTCGCGCATTGGCCGTCTCGGTCACCCCGTGACGGTACGGCCAGCCGGGCGCGGGTGTGCGCCCAGGCACGCTGCTGTCACGCGGACGTGACGGCACTCTCGGATTTGCGGTAAACGATCCAGCGCCGCTCTGGAGGGGTGTCACCCGGGCAGAATAGATGCCCGTAGTGGCGAATGTAAGCGGACGAAAAGCTGATACTGTCACGCTCATGGGACAATCTACGGTGTGTCACGTGCATGAGACGATTGGTGCTCACATGCGTCACGCCCCCGGTGCCGAGGGGGTGTGGTGACCGAGCTCGCCACCCGAGCCCAGGCCTTCGGGCTGATCGCCGAGGGAGTGGCCGCGGGGCTGAGCGCCCCCTGGCGCCTCTACCTCGCCCGAGGCTGCCGATACCTGTCGCTGAGCGTCGGCGACCGCACCGAGTGGAACGCCTGGCGTACCCACCTCGGCTGCCCCGAGTTGAGCGTCCGTGTCTACGACGCCGGCGGGGAGATCCGCCGGTCCTCCGTGGCCGAGGTCGTGCTGGACGGCTGCCGGATCAGCGTCGAGCTGGTCGAGGAGGTCAGCACCGACGACCTGGACCGGCTGCTGGTCGCGGATCCCACCGTCGACCCCACCACTGTCGAGCCGGAGGAACGATGATCCGGCGTACGGGCCGGGCCGGGGCCGCCCGATGAGCCCGTTCCTCGTGGTCTTCCTCGTCCTGGTGCTCGGTGCCACCAGCTACGCGGCCGGTCGCCTGCACGGGCAGCTCAGCTACCGCATCGGCTACCGCTTCGGCTATCGGCAGGGCTACTTCGACGGCGACCGGGGCGCCTGGAACCGGCGTCGACGCGACGCCCAGGCGGCGATCGCCTCCGCCCTGTCGGTCTCCTCGGCGGGGGCCGTCCGCTCCGCAGGCACGGTGGCCCGCCCCGGCACCACGTACACCGGCTCGTCGTTCACCGCGCCGGCCGCCCCGATCACCGGGCGGCACCCGACCGGCACGCTCGTTCGACGGACCGGCTGAGCCGGCCGGCGGGCCGCCGCGGGCGGTCCCGCCGACCGGCGCGGAGAAACGCGGTGCGTCGTCCGCGGCGGACACGCACCGTCGGGGCCACGTCAGACCGGTGACTGTGGTCCCGCCGGCCGGGATGCGCGCAGGGGGCATGCATCCCGGCCGGCTCGCCGCGCCGCCGGCTCCGCCGGTTCCGGTCGCCGGTGTCGTCCCGTCCGGCGCCGGATCGGCCGTGGTGAGGACCTGGCGGGTCATCCGACCGGGCGGTGTTCACGCGGCCGTTCCCGGAGATCCACGATCGCCCCTAGCCGGGACGGTCCGCCGCCGCTAGCGTCTAGGCATGGCACGGGGTTCTCCCGAGCCAGCCGGCCCGCCCGGATCTGCGACCTCGCACACGGGGTTCCGCATCCGACCCCGTGTCCCCGGGCACCGGACGAGGCGGAACACGGGTGGCCGGGTGCCCATCCGTCGGAGCAGGCCTGTGACGACTCGCCGTACCACCGCCGGTGCCGACCAGACCCCGGCCGCGACTGCCACGACCCGCCGTGCCCCCCGGAGCCGCCGTACTGCGGCAACCGCGCCGGCCGACCCCAAGGAGCCGCGACCAGCGGGCCAGGCGTTCGTTCTGGACACGTCGGTGCTGCTGTCCGATCCTGCGGCGTTCCACCGCTTCGCCGAGCACGAGGTGGTGCTGCCGCTGGTGGTCATCACCGAGTTGGAGGGCAAGCGGCACCATCCGGAGCTGGGCTGGTTCGCCAGGCAGTCGCTGCGGATGCTCGACGAACTGCGGATCCAGCACGGCCGGCTGGACACGCCGGTGCCCGCCAACGACGTGGGCGGCACGCTGCGGGTCGAGCTGAACCACACCGACGACGGGGTGCTGCCTCCCGGGTTCCGCACCGAGAGCAACGACGCCCGGATCCTCTCCGTGGCGCTCAACCTCGCCGCCGAGGGTCGGGACGTCACGCTTGTCAGCAAGGACATGCCGCTGCGGGTCAAGGCCGCCTCGGTGGGCCTGCGCGCCGACGAGTACCGGCACGGTCAGGCCGGTGACCCCACCTGGACGGGCATGTCCGAGCTGAATCTGAGCGAGGAGCAGATCTCCGCGCTGTACGCAGGCGACACGCTCGACCTCGACGAGGCGGCGGGTCTGTCCTGTCACACCGGCCTGGTGCTGCACTCGGGGCGCGGTTCCGCGCTGGGTCGGGTTCTGCCGGACAAGTCCGTCCGGTTGGTCCGGGGCGACCGGGAGGCGTTCGGCCTGCACGGCCGATCGGCCGAGCAGCGGGTCGCCCTCGACCTGCTGCTCGACGAGACGATCGGAATCGTCTCGCTGGGTGGGCGGGCCGGCACCGGCAAGTCCGCGTTGGCGCTCTGCGCCGGCCTGGAGGCGGTGATGGAGCGTCGCCGGCACAAGAAGGTGATCGTCTTCCGCCCGCTGTACGCCGTCGGCGGTCAGGAGCTGGGCTATCTGCCCGGGTCCGAGTCGGAGAAGATGTCGCCGTGGGCGCAGGCGGTCTTCGACACGCTCGGCGCGGTGGTGCACGAGAACGTGCTGGAGGAGGTCACCTCGCGCGGCATCCTCGAGGTGCTGCCGCTGACCCACATCCGAGGGCGCAGCCTGCACGACGCCTTCGTGATCGTGGACGAGGCCCAGTCGCTGGAGCGCGGCGTGCTGCTGACCGTGCTGTCCCGGATCGGGCAGGGCTCCCGGGTGGTGCTCACCCACGACGTCGCGCAGCGGGACAATCTGCGGGTGGGCAGGCACGACGGCGTGACGGCGGTGATCGAGGCGTTGAAGGGGCATCCTCTCTTCGCCCACGTCACGCTCAGCCGGTCGGAGCGGTCGCCGATCGCCGCGATGGTGACCGACCTCCTGGAGGACATCCCGCTGTGATGGGGCTTTTATAGGCTTTCGTCCACATTATCGGTGTGGCCCAAATCACAAACATGCCGGTTGGTTTCCCATCAGCCTCACTGTGCGCGATCGTGTCCCACGAGCGCCCACGCACCACGGGCATCGTTGGTGATCGTTCGTGATCGTTCGTCCGAGGTCTGGGCGGCATCGGTGACGGTCGGTGCGTCGGCGCGACCGGCTCACCGGTCGGGGCGCTCACGGCACGGCTGAGGGCCACCTGGCCTGCGCCGCGCCGTGTCCATGCCCCCGACGAAGGGACACTTCGTGAGTCGGCTGTGGAGCCGGTTGGGCGCCCGTACGGCCGCTGTCGCGCTGCTCTCCGTGGGCGTCGCCGGTGGTTTCTACCTGGGCGAAGATCGGGAAACCCAGCAACAGGGCCTGACCGCGCAGGCAAGCGTCGAGGTCGACCGGATCGACTTCGCCTACCAGCGCGAGCGCCAGGCCAGCCACCAGATCGCGTTCGCGCGGCAACGGGCCGCCGAATACCAGGCGAAGCTGCGGGCGGCGCAGGTCGCCAAGGAGGCCGCCGAGCGGGCCCGCAGGGCCGAGGCCGCCGCGGCGTCCCGCAAGCGCGAGCGCGAGGCCGCCGCCAAGGAGGTCGCCAAGCCGTACGACGGGCCGATCCCGGCGTCCTGCGCGGAGTACAGCGGCAACCGTAAGATCGGCTGCGCGCTGATGCTCGAGGCGGGCTTCGGCATCGCCGAGTTCCCCTGCCTGGACAAGCTCTGGAACAAGGAGAGCGGCTGGAACCACAAGGCCCGCAACTCCTCGTCCGGCGCGTACGGCATTCCGCAGGCGTACCCCGGCAGCAAGATGGGCTCGATCGCGGACGACTGGCAGACCAACCCCGCCACCCAGATCAAGTGGGGCCTGAGCTACGTCAAGGGCAAGTACGACACGCCCTGTGGCGCCTGGTCGCACTTCCAGAGCGCGGGCTCGTACTGACGACGTCGAACGGCGGGGCCGGGTGGGCGACCACCTGCCCCGCCGTTCGCGCGTACACCGGGCAGGGAGGCGGGACGTGAGTGGCGGTCGGCCCCTTTTGCTGATAGCAGTTGGGGGGTGACCCTGCACCCGTCCAACGGCGACCCCTACCGGTTCGGCACCGAGGCGTTCTACGCCGCGCTCGGTCGGGCCTTCGTCGCCATGTGTGCGGTGGTCCCGTTCCTCTTCCTCATCGAGGCCGTCGACCAGGGGCTGGCGTTCGGCCTGGACGCGACCGCCGGCATCATCCCGCACCGCATCGACGGCCTGGACGGGGTCTTCTTCTCACCGTTCCTGCACCACGGCTTCGACCACCTCTACAGCAACAGCATCCCGCTGATCCTGCTGGGCACCTTCGTGCTGGCGGCCGGCACCCGCCGGTTCCTCTGGTCGACCCTGGTCATCATCCTGGTCAGCGGGCTCGGCGTGTGGTTCACCGGCTCACCCAACTCGGTGGTCGTCGGCGCCAGCGGCGTCATCTTCGGCTACCTGGGCATCCTGCTCACCCGGGGCATCATCGAGCGCAGCTGGTGGAACTTCGCCGTCTTCCTCCTGGTCGGTCTGCTCTACGGCTGGCAGTTGGTAGGCATCCTCCCCACCGACGAGCGGATCTCCTGGCAGGGGCACCTGTTCGGCCTGCTCGGTGGCGTGGTGGCGGCGATCCTGTTCCGTCGGCGGCGACCGAGCGTGGACGGCACCGACTACTCGGGTTCCACCCTCAGCCTGCCCTGACCCGCTCCTCGGCGCGCCTCTGGGACATGCTTGCCCGACCGCTGCGCCCCGCCTACCGTCGAGATCAGCACGCGTTGATCCGTGAGCGGAAAGCGACGGTACGCCATGCGCGAGGTCGATGTCGCCGTGATCGGGGCCGGTCCCGCCGGCCTCTTCGCCGCGTACTACGCCGGGTTCCGAGGGTTGTCGGTGGCGGTGATCGACGCGCTTCCGGAACCGGGCGGCCAGGTCACCGCCATGTACCCGGAGAAGCTCATCCTCGACGTGGCCGGCTTCCCCGCCGTGAAGGGCCGCGACCTGGTCGCCAACCTCGTCGCCCAGGCTGCGCCGTTCGGCCCGCAGTACCTGCTCGGCACGAGGGCCGAGAAACTGTCGTACGCCGATGACCGGCCGGTGCTCGGCCTTGCCGGCGGCGAGCAGCTCGGCTGCGGCGCGGTCGTGGTCACCGGCGGGCTCGGCAGCTTCAGCCCGCGCCCACTGCCCTGCGCGGACGGCGCCCCCGGCACCGGCATCGTCTACTTCGTCACCGACCCGGCCGAGCTGGCCGACCGGGACGTCCTCATCGTCGGCGGCGGTGACTCCGCCTTCGACTGGGCGCTGGCCCTGCAACCGCTGGCCCGCTCGGTGACGCTCGTGCACCGGCGGGAGAAGTTCCGGGCGCACGCCTCGACCGTCGCCCGGGTGCTGTCGCTGCCGGTGCGGGTGGTGGTCAACGCCGAGGTCACCCGCCTGCTCGGGGACGCCACGGTGACCGCCGCCGAGGTGACAGTGCGCGGCGGCGCGGCCGAGACCCTGCCGGTGGACACGGTGGTCGCCGCCCTCGGCTTCACCGCCGACCTGGGCCCGCTCGCCGAATGGGGTCTCCGGCTGGACCGCCGGCACATCCTGGTGGACAGCGCCATGGCGACGAACCTGCCCCGGGTCTTCGCGGCCGGCGACATCACCGAGTACCCGGGCAAGGTGCGGCTCATCGCCACCGGCTTCGGCGAGGCCGCGACGGCTGTCAACAACGCGGCGGTGGCCATCGACCCCGACGCCCACCTGTTCCCCGGGCACTCCTCCGACGCCGGCTGACCGCCGGTAGCGGACACTGACTACCCCCTTGCCAGTCCTATCCGCAGCGGCCCGTGTCGTCTCGCTGACCCCGCCCTCGCCATGATCAGGTGATGAGAAGTAGGTCAGGAACCCCTCCCGGCAGCTACTTTTCATCACCTGATCATGCTTGCGCAGCGCGCATCCGCCGGTACGGCTAGGTGAACGGCGTGCGCCTGGTCCACCCGACGAACGCCGTCAACCGGCCCGACCTCGGCGAATGACAACAACAGCAGGAGCCCCGGTCACCCGTGCTGGTTGCCGGGGCATCTTCGTTCTGCGGGTACGTCAGCGGCGGGCGGGTGGCGCCAGCGCGGCGATCAGCACGGCCACCATGGTCAGCGCGGCCCCGAGCAGGGTGTTCACGCCGGGGTGGGAGGCCGCCGTGGGCAGTACCAGGTCCAGCAGGACCGCCCCCACGATCTGGCCGGCGATGGTGGCCAGGCCGAGCAGCAGCACACCGGTGAACCGTACGATCGCGGCGGCGATCGTGATGAACACGATGCCTATCGGTCCGCCCAGGTAGAGCCACGGCTCGCTCGGCAGGTGGCCGGTCGGCCAACCTCGTACCGCGAGGTCGATGGCGAATGCCACGAGCAGGGTGGCCGTGCCGACGGCGAAGTTGACGAGCGTGGCGGTGAACGCGCTGTCGGCCGCCGCCCGGACCCGCCCGTTGACCGCCTGTTGCCAGGCCGTGCCCACCCCGGCGACCAGGGGCAGCAGGGCCAGCTCCAGCGCGCCCGGAGCGCCGAGCCGGTCACCGACGGCCAGGCCGACCGCGAGCACGGTGAGGACGGCGCCGGCCAGCCGTTGCCGGGTCACCGGTTGCCGGCCGGTCGGACCGATGCCGGCCCGGTCCACGGCGAGGCTGCTGCCGGACTGTCCGGCGACCACGGCCACGGTGAAGACCGCCACGCCCAACGTGCCGATGGTGAGGCCCTGGGAGGCCACCAGGAACGCCCCGCACATGCCGCCCAGGCACTGCCACGGCCTGAGCGCGCCGGTCGCGAGGGCGCGCCGTAGCGCGGTCAGCCCGCGTCGCCCGCCAGGAGTGGCGGGCACCAGCACCAGCAGGACCAGCAGACCCAGCCCGAACGAGACCACAGCGGCGGCGAACCCGTCGGCCAGGCGTACGCCCAGCTCGCCGTTGATCCGAGACTGCACCGCCACCGCGACCCCGGAGACCGACGCCAGCGCGACACCGAGGATCCGGCGGGTGGCCGACAGGGTCTGCGGGGTCGCCGTGTCGGCGGCCGTCACTCCTGCTCGGCCAGCGGACGACCGTCGAAGTCGACAGCGGAGTAGAGAGCCAGCTTCTCCAACCGGTGGTACGAGTCGATCACCCGGATGGTGCCGCTCTTCGAGCGCATCACGATCGACTGGGTGTACGCGCCGCCGGCCCGGTACCGCACTCCGCGCAGCAGGTCCCCCGAGGTGACCCCGGTTGCCACGAAGAAGCAGTTGTCCCCGGTGACCAGGTCGTCGGTGGCGAGCACCCGGTCCAGGTCGTGCCCGGCGGCGAGCGCCTTCTCCCGCTCCCGGTCGTCCTGCGGCCAGAGCTTGGCCTGCATCGCCCCGCCCATGCACTTCAGCGCGCAGGCCGAGATGATGCCCTCGGGCGTGCCGCCGATGCCCATCAGCACGTCGACGTCCGACTCGCCCCGGGCCGCCGCGATGGTGCCGGCGATGTCGCCGTCGGAGATGAACCGGATGCCCGCCCCGGTCCGGCGGATCTGGGCGACCAGGTCGTCGTGGCGGCTGCGATCCAGCACACAGACCGTCACCTCGGACACGTCGGTGCCCTTGACCTTGGCGATCCGGCGCAGGTTCTCGGCAACCCCGGCGTTGATGTCGATCACGTCGGCGTACGCGGGACCGACGGCGAGCTTCTCCATGTAGAAGACCGCGCTCGGGTCGAACATCGCACCCCGCTCGGAGACGGCGAGCACCGCCACCGCGTTCGGCATGCCCTTGCTCATCAGGGTGGTTCCGTCGACCGGGTCGACCGCGACGTCCACCTCCGGGCCGGTGCCGTCGCCGACGTGTTCACCGTTGAAGAGCATCGGGGCGTTGTCCTTCTCGCCCTCGCCGATCACGACGATGCCACGCATCTGGATCGAGTTGATCAGCTTGCGCATGGCGTCGACGGCGGCGCCGTCGCCACCCTCCTTGTCGCCCCGGCCGACCCAGCGGCCGGCGGCCATCGCCGCGGCCTCGGTGACCCGGACCAGGTCGAGGGCCAGGTTACGGTCGAGATCCTGTGGGATCCGCGTCCTGGTGTTCGTCATGACGGCTGCTCCTCCTCGCGACGGTGCGGGGACGGCCGGCGGCGGAGCGGTCCCGCTGCCGGCTTTGTCGCTGATCCTCACACGATGGCCGAACGGGCGTCGGTGCGGGGCGGTGATGGGCCGGATACCGCCTGTCGGGCAGCTGCGAAGATGGCAGGGTGGAACCCGCACAGCCTGCCGACCGCGTACCCGCCGACCGCACGCCGCCCGATGGGCAGCAGCCGCCGGCCGACCTCCCCGCCGGCGTCGAGCCCGCCGCGACGGGCCCGACGATCCCGGCAGCCGGCGAGTCGGCCCTTGTCGCCGGTGAGCCGACTCCGGCGACCGGTGAGCCGGCCCTTGTCGCCGGTGAGCCGGCCCTTACGGCTGGCGGGTCGGCACCGGCTTCCGGTGAGCCGGCGCCGGTCGCGCCGGAGTCGGCGGGGCAGCCGTCGGTGGCCCGGCCGGTGGCGGGTGGCGTCGCCGGCGGGCCCGACGACGCCACGGGGACCGGTGAGCGGCCCGCGCCGCCGCCGCGGGTGGCGGCGGCGGCGACCAAGGCCGAGCGGTCGCCGAAGGACATGGCGATCTCGCTGCTGGTGCTGCTGATCCCGATCGCGCTGCTGCTGGCGTTCTACCGGGGCTTCCTCGGCGGCGATCAGGCCACGACCGTCGACGCGGCCCCGGCGATCGAGCAGGCGCGGTCGGCGAACACCTTCCCGGTGAGCGAGCCGCAGGGGCTCGGCTCCGGCTGGCGTACGGTCAGCGCCCGCTACCAGACCGTCGATGGCGGGGCGAACCTACGGATCGGTTACCTCACGCCGGAGGGACGGGGCGTTCAGCTGCTGCAGAGCAACGTGCCGGCGGAGCGGTTGCTGCCGGCCGAGCTGACCGACCAGAGTCAGCCGCAGGGCCCTACGGAGCTGGGTGGGCGTACCTGGCAGCTCTACACGGCCCGGGGCAACCAGCAGGCGCTGGTCCTGTTGGAGCCGACCCGCACGGTGCTCGTCGTCGGCGATGCCCGCGACAACGAGCTGCGCGACCTCGCCGGCGCGCTGAGCTGATCGATTTCGCATCGATGGACCTCCGCTGACGGACGTATCCGTTACGCTCCCTCGGCTCGGTCCGGTCCGCGTTCCGCGGCCGGGCCATGTCCGTCTTCATGAAGTGAGATCTCAGTGAACATTCGACGGTGGAGCTTCGGCTTCCTCGCCGCCACCCTGCTCGTTCCCGGCCTGGCCGCGTGCTCGTCCGACGCTGCCGAGCCGGCGGCCGCCCCGAGCTCGTCCGCCCCGGCCGTGCCGGCCGATCCGAAGGAGGCACTGCTCGCCTCCACCAAGGAGATGGCCAAGGGCGACTTCACCTTCACCGTTACCGGCGCCGACATGACCGGCGGCGGCCTGGTGCACAAGCCCAGCAACAGCGCGCAGCTCACCATGAAGCTGGGCGACGCCTCCGAGGACGTTTCGATGGAGATGGATCTCATCTACATCGACTCGGAGAGCTGGGTGAAGATGGACCTCGGTGGGGCCGTGGCCGCCATGATTCCCGGCGGGACGAAGAACAAGGGCAAGTACCAGCACCTGGACAAGACCAAGATCAAGGACCTCAAGGATCTCCAGCTCGACCCGGAGACGCTCGACCCGGTCGACAGCGAGACGCTGGTCAAGGGTGTTACCGACGTGCAGAAGACAGGTGAGGGCACCTACAGCGGCAAGATCGACATCAGCGCCTCCACCGATTCGGTCGCCCTCGACGAGGACGTTGTCAAGGCGCTGGGCGCGCAGGCCAAGGCGCTGCCGTTCACGGCCAAGCTGGACCCGCAGGGCCGCCTCACCGAGTTGGTCATCCCGGTGCCGGCCGCCGGCGAGGCCGCCGCGCACGAGATCAAGATCGCGTACACGGGCTACGGTGCCGGTACCGGCGCGAAGAAGCCGCCGGCGGACAAGATCGTCGAGGCTCCCGCGGAGACGTACGAGCTGTTCAAGTAAGCAGTCACGGCGGACCGGGGCGGCCTCAGGTCGCCCCGGTCCTGACTTTTCCGGCGTCCGTCGACACGGCAACCGGACAGAAGGGTGATTGTCCGCCCCGTCGACAGGGAACAAAGAGGGAGTGATTCGGGCGCGCTGCTCGGCCCGGATCGCGCGACGTGGCCGACGGGCTGCCGCGTCGCCCGGTTTCCGGCGCCGACCAGGTCGTCGGGTGACCCCCTTGGGAGACACGTATGACTGTTCGACGACTCGGTGCCGGCCTGGTAGCCGCCGCCCTGTTCACGCCCGCCCTGGCCGCCTGCGCGGCCGGCACGACCGGCACCGCCGGATCGACCGCGTCCCCGACGGTGAGCGCGTCAGGTGCGCCCAGCGCGTCCGGCGGTGCGCCGGTGTCGGGCGACGCCAAGCAGGCGCTGCTCGACTCCACCAAGGAGATCAGCAACGGCAACTTCAGGTTCACGCTCTCCGGCGCCGGTTCCACCGCCGAGGGGCAGGTACACCAGCCGAGCCAGAGCGCCGCGATGAAGTTCTCCATCGGCGGCCCCTCCTCCGACCTCGCCATGAAGCTGGACGTCATCCACGCCAAGCCGGACAGCTGGGTGAAGCTGGAGCTGACCGGCCCCACCGCCGACAGTCTGCCCGCCATCAAGCAGCTCAACCTCGGCAAGTACCAGCACCTCGACCAGGCCCGCATCAAGGGCAACAAGAACCTCGGCTTCGACTTCGAGAAGGTCGACCCGGCCGGCAGCGCGGTGCTGACCCAGGGCATCACCGAGGTCCGCAGCACCGGCACCGGCACGTACGCCGGCACCATCGACGTCACCAAGGCCGCCGAGGCCGGCTCGCTGAACGCCGCCACGATCGCGGCGCTGGGCACCCAGGCGAAGACTGTCCCGTTCACCGCGAAGGTAGACCCGCAGGGCCGGCTCAGCGAGCTGGTGTTGCAGCTCCCGGCCGGCGGTCAGACCACCGCTCAGGAGATCAAGATGACGTACTCCGACTACGGCGCCGCCACCGCCGCGCAGAAGCCGCCGGCGGACCAGGTCGTCGAGGCGCCGGCCGAGCTCTACAGCCTGTTCAACTGATCGTCGTACGGCGGTGGGGCGGCTCCGGTCGCCCCACCGACGGTTCCAGTCTCTCGGCCTGCGGTCAGGAGGTGGACTCCTGGCGGGCGGCGTCGATCCGCGCCCGCGCGCCGTCCAGCCAGCGCTGGCAGATCACCGCCAACGCCTCGCCGCGCTCCCAGAGCGCCAGCGACTCCTCGAGGGACGTGCCGCCCGCCTCCAGCCTCTCGACCACCGATGCCAGTTCGGCGCGGGCCTGCTCGTAGCTGAGCCGTTCGTCCGGCCCGGCCTTCGTGTCGTCAGTCATCGCGTCCATCTCAGCACACGCCTGCCCGGGTCACCGCGTCGCCACGTCGCCGTCGACGGTGGCGGCCAGCTCACCGTCGGCGAGGCGTACCCGCAGCGGGTCGCCCTTGCCCACCTCGGCCGCCGCCCGCACGACGTGCCCGTCGGCGCGCTGCACGATGGCGTACCCCCGGTCGAGGGTGGCGGCGGGGGAGAGGGCGCGCAGCCGCGCCAGGGTGTGCCGCAGGTCGTCGTCGGCGCCGGCGAGCCGGTGGTCCAGGCAGCGCCCGGCCCGCTGGCGCAGCGCGGCCAGCTCGGTCATGCGGTGCTCGACCATCACCTGCGGGCGGGCCAGCACCGGCCGGGACCGCAGGCTGTCGAGACGGTGGGACTCCCGGTCGACGAGGTTGTGGACGGCCCGTTGGAGGCGGTGCCGGGCCTGGCCGATGAGGCGTACCTCCTCGGTGAGGTCGGGGACCACGCGCTTGGCCGCGTCGGTCGGGGTGGAGGCGCGCAGGTCGGCGACGTAGTCGATGAGCGGCGCGTCCGTCTCGTGGCCGATCGCGCTGACCACAGGTGTACGGCAGCCGAAGACGGCCCGGCAGAGTGCCTCGTCGGAGAAGGGCAGCAGGTCCTCGATGCCGCCACCGCCCCGGGCGATGATGATCACGTCGATGCTCGGGTCGGCATCCAGCACCTTGAGCGCGTCGATGATCTGCGGCACGGCGGACGGGCCCTGCACGGCGACGTTCACCGTCCGGAACTCCACGGCGGGCCAGCGTCGCCGGGCGTTTGTCAGCACGTCCCGCTCGGCGGCCGACGCGCGGCCGGTGATCAGCCCGATCCGGCCCGGGAGGAACGGCAGTCGCCGCTTGCGAGCCCGGTCGAACAACCCCTCGGCGGCGAGCAGCTTCTTGAGCTTCTCCAGCCGGGCCAGCAGCTCACCGAGCCCCACCTGCCGGATCTCGTCGGCCCGCAGGCTCAGCGTGCCCCGCGCGGCGTAGAACTCCGGCTTGGCGTGCAGCACCACGCGGGCGCCCTCGCGCAGCTCCGGCGCGCCGGCGTCAAGCACGTCGCGGTTGGTGGTGACGGTCAGGCTCAGGTCTGCGGACGGGTCACGCAGGGTCAGGAAGACGGTGGTGGCCCCGGGACGGCGGCTGATCTGCGCCACCTGCCCGTCCACCCACACCCAGCCCAGCTTGGCGATCCACGCCCCGACCTTCTGCGAGACAACCCGAACCGGCCAGGGCTCCTCCGCGCTACTGCGCGCAGCTTCCCCACTGCCCCCACCAACCCCACTCACGCGCCCACCCTACGACCACCCCCGCCAGACCCCGTCGATCATGAAGTTATTGCCTTGGTTGGCGGCTTGGGGTCAAGGGGTGAGTGCAATCGTTAGGCGGCGATGAGGTGGTCCAGGCGTTCGGCTGGGGTTGCCCAGTCGA
>NZ_JBNCKR010000007.1:0-375724 GCF_049841645.1 Micromonospora sp. DT43
GCGTTCCACGCCTTGCGCAACCCAGCGAGGGACCATGACAGCGACGGCGTCAACGCCTCGTGCGCCACGCCGTAGGATCGCTCGGCGCTCCGCTGGTCCATGACCGCCTTGACCTTCGCCAGTGCCCAGTTATGCGCGACCCGGGCCGCCCCGGCATGCGCGAACACGTCACGTTCCTGGCCCGGGGTGAGGTCGAGGGCGAACCGGTACGCCTGGATCGTCTTCACACCGGAGCCTCGGTGGCGGCTTCGACTGCGCGGCGGGCGCGGTTCACGGCGGCGCGACGACCATACAGGCGGGCGCACAGCGAGGTCAGGATCTCGGTGACGTCGCGGACCAGGTCGTCATCGACCTCAGCCGGGTCGACCACCAGCAGACGCCGGCCTTGCGCGGCCAGCGCGGCTTCAACGTACTCAGCACCGAAGCGGGCGAACCGGTCGCGGTGCTCGACCACGATGGTTGACACATCCGGGTCGCGGAGCACGGCCAGGAACTCCTTACGGTGCCCGTTCACCGCGGACCCGACCTCGGTGACTACCCGGTCCACGCCGAGCTTCTGACCGGTGGCCCACACGGTCACCCGGGCGACCTGACGGTCCAGATCCGCCTTCTGATCGGCTGACGACACCCGGGCGTACACCACGGTCTGCCCGGCCTCGGCCGCCGTTGCGGTGACCGGATCTCCAACCATGATCAGGCGGCCGATCCGGTAGGTGGGAATGGGTAGCGTCCCAGACTCGTAACGCCGACGTGCCGTCGCGTACGAGATCCCCGTGGCCGCCGCCCATTCCTTCAAGTTCACAACACCGACTATAGCCCACCAGTGAGCGCTACTGACGACCGACACGCCAGCAGACGACTACCCCGGCTGAGCTGGCGTCCGAGGCGCCGCTGGCGCTGCTCGACCGCGCGTACGCCGAGCTGCGCTCCGAGTTCGCCACGCACGACCCGCAGGACCCGGCCGCCTCCTGGTATGCGCCGGGCCGGTCCGTCGGCTTCTGGATCCGCCGGATGGCGCAGGAGACCGTGATCCACCGCATCGATGCCGAGCTGGGCGTCGGAGCGCCGGTCGCGCCCGTTGCGGACGACCTCGCCGTGGACGGCGTCGACGAGCTGCTCCGTGTGTTCGTGGAGTACTCGGTGGCCGAGTGGGCCGACGCGTTCCGCGAGATCCTGGCCGGCTCACCGGGTTGGACGTTCGCCGTCCGGGCCGACGACACGGCGTGGACGGTGCGTACCGAACCTGCGGTGTTCCGCGTGACCGACGGTGTGGCCGACGCCGCCGACGTGACGGTGACCGGCCCGCCGGCGGCGATGCTGCGCTGGGCGTGGGGGCGGGAGCTGGCCGGCGAGCCGAGCGGCGTCCGCGTCGACGGGCCGGCGGAGGCGGTGGCCGAGCTGCGCCGCTGCATCGTCGCCGCCACCCAGTGAGGCGGCGCGAAGGCTCTGGCGGAGCCGGCGTTCCGGCGGTAAGCTCCGCCGCGATGATCACTTCCTCTCTTTTCAGATTGGGGGTCCGATCCGCGAACGGTGAGTGCTGATGCATTCCCGGGCCGCGAATGCGGATTCTCGACTGTCCTTCTGGCAGAGCGTGCGCGAGTTCGCCGTTCCGCCGTCCATGATCGAGCGCGCGACCGCTCGCCGCCGGGTCGGTGACTGGGCCGGGGCGTGCGCCGCGGCGCGTGTCGATGCCGACATCAACCTGCGCGCGGTCGCCGGCCGCCACGGTCGGGAGTTGGCCGCACGGGTCCGGGCCGACCTCCGTCAGCTGGCCCCGGACCTGCTGCGCTGGCACCTGCCGAGGGTCGCTCCCGACGGTCTGCTGCGTCCGGACCTGATCGTCTCGCTGTCCCGGTACGCCCCGGAGCGGCCCGACGGCGGCTCGGTGCACCTGGTTGCCCGGACTCCGCCGGCCTGGGCCGACGCCGGGCAGCGGATCAGCCTCGGGTTGTGGGACGGGTCGCGCTGCGGATCCGGCGCGCACCCTCACCCCGACCGGCGGTTCCGGCTCGACCTGCACCGACACCTGTGGGACGCGCGCCGGGCCGGTGAGCTGCGGACTCGATCCGGTGCGGACCGGCTGCCGCCCGACGCTGGACCCTCCGTCGTCCCCGACGGGTTGGGCAGGGCGGTGCCGGCATCCGGGTACGCGACGGACCGCTGGCCGGCCGAGGCGGCGCTTCTGCTCCGCGCCGAGGGGCGAGCCGGTGGAGCTGTCGCGGTGCGGCTCGGCCGCCGGCGGTTACTGGTCCTCACGGTGACCCCGGACGGGGACCACGGGCCACCTCCGGTCCGCGTCTCAAGAGCGGGCGGGGCCGGGCTTCCGGTGCTGCCCGACGCGGCGACCTGGGTGCCGCCCGACCTGGCGCTGCTGCGTGCCGGGCTGATCGAGGCCGACCGGCTGCATCCCCTGGTCGCGTCGGCGCTCGTGCCCGAGCATCAGGTGTCGACCGGCCCCACCGCACCGAAGCACGCCGAACTGCCGCGCCTGGTGCCGTGCCGAGGTGCCCTGCATCGCATCGGCCTGGTCGGGGGCGTGCTCGCGGCACTGGACCACGACCCGGCAGAGATCCGCCGGGAGGAGTTGCTGGCCGCGCTCACCGGGACACCGCTGCCCTGTCTGCGGGCGATCGACGAGGCGCACCGACAGCCGGAGTGCCTGCCCGACGTGCGGGCCCGCCTGGACCACGGGGACACCGCCGGCGCGCTGGACACCGTCGAGGCCCTGCTCGGCCCCGAGGCGCTTCTGCGCGACGGATCCCTGCGTGACGAACTCGAAACCGCCGCGCAGCGGCGGATAACCCACGGCCTGTTCCGGGCCGGCCTGATCGGGGCCGGGCCGGGCCCCACGGCACCGGAACCTCGCCGCTCGGGCAAGCGACGCCAGCGCTCGCGGCACGCGACAAACCGCTGACCGCGGAACGCCCCCACTTCACCCACCACGAACCCAAAGGTGATGACAATGCCTGCAACCAGTCCTCAGCTCGACGTCGCCCGCGACCTGCTCGCTCTGCTCGACGCGACCACCACCGAACCGCGCCCCGACACCCAGTTGGCGGCCCTGACCCTGACCGTGGCCGCCGACCTGCCCGTACTCCTCTGGGGTGAGCCCGGCATCGGCAAGACGGCGGCCCTGACCCACCTGGCCACCACCCTGGACCTGCCACTGACCACGGTCGTCGCCAGCGTCCACGAGCCGTCCGACTTCTCGGGGCTACCGATCATCGGCGCCGACCCCGCGAACCACGGTGTTCCGATGGCCCCACCGGACTGGGCCGTACGCCTGGTCCGGGCCGGGCGAGGGCTGCTGTTCCTCGACGAGTTGTCCACCGCCCCGCCGGCCGTTCAGGCAGCCCTGTTGCGCCTCGTGCTGGAGCGCCGCGTCGGTGCCCTGCGGCTGCCGCCCGGCGTACGGATCGTCGCCGCCGCCAATCCGCGGTCGTCGGCGGCCGACGGATGGGAGCTGAGCCCACCGCTGGCCAACCGCTTCGTCCACCTTCGGTGGATCCACGACCACGAGGTCGTCGTCCGGGGACTGGGCGGCACGTGGCCCCGGGCGGCACTGCCCCGGCTCGACCCGGAGCAGCTGCCGGAGGCCGTCGCCTTCGCCCGCCGCGCCGTGTGTGGCCTGCTGACGGTCCGCCCAGATCTCGTGCACCGGCTGCCCACCACGGACGCCGCTCGGGGCGGGCCGTGGCCGTCGCCCCGCAGCTGGGAGATGGCGCTGCGGTTGACCGCCTTCGCGACCGCCGCCGGCGTCTCCCGCGAGGTGCTGTCCCTGCTGGTGCGGGGCACCGTGGGCGACGGCCCAGGGCTGGAGCTGCTGGCCAGCATGGACCGGATGGACCTGCCCGACCCGGAGGACCTGCTGGCCGACCCGGCGGCGGCCGTCCTGCCCGAACGGGGCGATCTGCGCCAGGCGGTGCTGGACGCCGTCGTGGCGGCGGTCCGCAACCGCCCGGAGCGGCCGCGGTGGGACGCGGCGTGGGCCCTGCTGGCCCGGGCCGTCGAGACCGGAGCGCCGGATCTGGTCGTGGTGCCCGCGACCACTCTCGCCACTCTGCGCCGGGAGGACTGGGACGTCCCCGACACGATCGAGCGCCTCGGCGGGGCGGTGTCGCTGTCCCGGCGGGCCGACCAGGCGACGGCCCGCGTCGCGGCCGCCGCCGGGGTGCGACGGTGAACGCTCCGAACGCGACGACGCTGGACGCCGACAAGCTGTACGCGGCCCGACTGCACGCCGCCCGCGTCCGGCCCTACCTGGCGACGGCGTTGTTCGCCCTGCACCCCGTGGCGTCCCGGCAGGTGCCGACGATGGCCGTGGACCGGCACTGGCGCTGCTACGTCTCGCCGGCGTTCGTGGACCGCACCCCGTTGGAGGAACTGGCCGGGGTGTGGGTGCACGAGGTGTCGCATCTGCTGCGCGACCACCACGGCCGGGGTGACCGGGTCGCCCGGGAACGAGGGCTGAGCGGCCCGGGGGAGCGCCTGCGGATGAACATCGCCGCGGACTGCGAGATCAACGACGACGTGTTCGGTGACGGGCTGGCGACGCCCGAGGGTGCCGTCGAGCCGGCGTCGTTGGGCCTCGCCCCGGGGGAGTTGATGGAGGACTACCTGCGTCAGTTCGGGCTCGGCCCGCGTACCCAGGATCTGGTCTGGTTGGACTGCGGCAGCGGCGCGGACGGGCTGGCGCGGGAGTGGGACCTGGGGCCGGACGGCGCGCACGGCCTCAGCGCGCAGGAGCGCGACGCGGTCCGGTTCCGGGTGGCGGAGGGCATCACCGGGCACCCGGGGTCCGTACCCCGGGGATGGCGGCGGTGGGCGGAGGAGGCATTCCATCCCCCGCAGCCGTGGCGGGACCTGCTGGGCGCGGCGATCCGTTCGGCGGCGGTGGCCGCCGGGGTGGGCGCCGACCACACCTACGGCCGACCGTCGCGGCGATCCGCGAGCCTGCCCGGTGTGATTCTGCCCAGCCTGCGCCGCCGACCTCCGACGGTCTGCGTCATCGTCGACACGTCCGGGTCGGTCAGTGACGCCGAGTTGGGCAGCGCGCTGCTCGAGGTGGCGGCGATCTGCCGGGCGGTGGGCGGCCGGCGTGACCTGGTGAGCGTGTTGCCCTGCGATGCGGCGGCCCAGATCGTGCACTCCCTGTGCCGGGCGGAGGAGATCCCACTGATCGGCGGTGGCGGCACGGATCTGCGTACGGGCTTCGCCCGCGCGCTTCGGGCACGACCCTGCCCGGACGTCATCGTGGCGCTTACCGACGGGCAGACGCCCTGGCCGACCGCTCGTCCGGCGGCCCGGACGGTCGTCGGCCTGTTTCCCCGACGCCGCACCTCCTGGCGCGAGGAAGTGGACCAGGTACCGCGAACGCCACCGGCCTGGGCGCGAGTGGTGACCATCGGGCGCGCCTAGAATCGATTGACCTCACTGCTTCGGTGGTGTGGGGCTGGGGGGTTACCACGAAGGGCGGTGCGGACGATGGGACCGGACGAGCGGCGACGGTTGTTCGAGCAGGCACGGGAGCGCGCGACGCGACAGGACACCTGGGCGGAGGCCGACCGGCTGTGGGTCCGGGTGATCGAGGCGTACCGGGAGGCCGTGCCGGGTCCGGGTCGGGTGGCGCTGCAGGACCAGCAGCAGTTGGCCCGGGCGCTGTGGCGGCACAGCATGCTGCTGTCCGCGCTCGGCAGGGCCGCCGACGGGATGGCTCCCGGCGGTGAGGCGGTGGTCGTCTTCGAGCGGGCGTACGACGCCGTGGCGGCCGAGGGTGGAAACGTGGCGGCCGCGCCCCGGGACGACGCCCTCGCCGAGTGGATCACCGCACTGGTGGACCTGGCCGAGGTCTCGTTCGCCGCCGGTCAGCCCGCCACGCGGCGGGATCTGCTGGAACGGGCCGTGACGGTGGGCCTGACCTCTGCCGGGAATCCGCCGTCCGCCGGGCCCCGCACCCGGGAGGCCATGGGCACGGCCTACCACAACCAGGCGACGGCGCTGCTGCACCGGCACCTCACCCGGCCGTCGTCGGGCGACGGCGTCCAGGAGGCCGCGCTGGCGGCGTCGCGGGCCTGCGAGCTGCGGCAGGGACTGCTCGACCTGGCGCGTCCGCTGACCTTCTGGGAGATGGCCAACACCTACGGGGTGTACGCCCAGTGCCTGATCCTGATCGGCGACCTCGACCGGGCGGCCACGGTGCTGGCGATGGGCAACCGCTTCGTGGAGACGCTGGGGCCGGCCGCCGAGGAGCCCGCCCAGAAGCTGCGGACGGCGGCCGAGATGCTGGCCCGGGAGAAGGGTGGGTCGGGGCGGGCGACCGGCTCGCGCCGTTGGGGCTGGCGGCGGGGGTGACCTGCTGATCGGCCCGCATCCGCCCGTCCCAGCTTGCATGACATCGTCGTTGATCGATACTGTGCGTGCAGGCGCCGCCCCGCCGCAGACCACCACCGTCGATCCGAAGCGGGTTCCGCATGCGCACACTGAGACTTGTCACGTCGCTGGCCGTCGCCGGCCTGCTCGCCGGCACGGTGGCCATGATCGCCACGCCGGCCAGCGCGGCAACTGCCGCGTTCTCCGTGACGAACAGCTGGGGCAGTGGCTATCAGGGCCAGGTCACGGTCACCAACGACACCTCCGCGCCGATCAGCAGTTGGCGGGTCGAGTTCGACCTGCCGGCCGGGTCGACCATCAGCCAGTCGTGGAACGCCCAGCAGGTGACCTCGGGCAGCCACTACACGTTCAGCAACGTGTCGTGGAACGGCGCACTCGGCGCCGGCGCGTCGACGTCGTTCGGCTTCCTGGTCAACGGCTCCAGCACTCCGGTGAACTGCACAGTCAACGGCATCAGCGTGTCCTGCACCGGCGGCACGCCGCCCACGACCCCACCGCCGACCACCCCGCCGCCGACGACCCCGCCGCCCACGACTCCGCCACCTACGACTCCGCCACCCACGACCCCGCCGCCGACGACCGGGACGCCTGTGCAGCGGTACGGGCAGCTACGGGTCTGCGGCACGACGATGTGCGACAGGTCCGGGGCGCGGGTGCAACTGCGCGGCGTCAGCAGCATGTGGCTCAACTGGGAGACCGCGCCCTACGCCGAGAACCTGTCCGCGCTGACCTGGATGCGCGACAACTGGAACCTCCAGGTGATTCGCGCGGCGATGGGCGTGGAGCCCGCCGGGGCGTACCTGAGCGATCCGGGCAGGGCGCGGGCGCAGGTGGAGACCATCATCAACAACGCCGTCACCGCCGGGGTGTACGTGATCGTCGACTGGCACGCGCACGAGGCGCAGAACAACCAGTCCCAGGCGGTGGCGTTCTTCGGCGACCTGGCACGCCGCTACGGTCACCTGCCCAACGTCATCTGGGAGACGTGGAACGAGCCGTTGCAGTTCAGCTGGACCGGAGTCATCAAGCCGTACCACCAGGCGGTCGTGTCCGCGATCCGCGCCGCCGACCCGGACAACATCGTCGTCCTCGGAACGCCGACCTGGTCGCAGGACGTGGACGCCGCGGCGGCAAGCCCCGTCTCCGGCACCAACCTCATGTACACGCTGCACTTCTACTCGTGCACCCACGGCGCGTCACTGCGCGCCAAGGGTGACGCGGCGATCCGGGCCGGCCTGGCGCTGTTCGTCACCGAGTGGGGTGCCAGCAACGCCGACGGCGGCCTCGACGGCCGGGCCTGTCTGTCGGAGGCACAGTCCTGGATCGACTGGATGAAGGCGAACGGCATCTCCTGGACGGCGTGGAAGCTCGACGTCGGCACCGACACCACCAACCTGCTCAACCCCGGCGCGCCGGTGACCGGCGGATGGAACAACTACCTGCACGGCCACGCGCCGTTCGTGGTCGCCAACATGAGGTAACCCGGATCGCCGATGTCGGGGTGTCCAGTTGGCCGGGACACCCCGACATCGCCGATCCCGTGTCGATCACCCACGCGCAGCCCTCGCCGGGGCGGTCACTTCCGTAGGCGATATACCTCTCAGTCATATTCATACCTCTGAGGTATATCGCTCTCGATCAGATCCGACCCCGAGCGTCAGTTCAGGGTGTGAAGGCTCGCCGGTACGCGGTAGGGGTGGTGGCGAAGGCCCGCTGGAAGTGCGCACGCAGGTTGGTGGCCGTGCCCAACCCGGTTCGCCGAGCGATCTCGTCGACGCTGATCCCGCCGTCTTCGAGCAGCCTGCAGGCGGCGCGCAACCGTTGCTGGATCAGCCAGGCTCGCGGGCTCGTCTGGAACCGGTTCCGGAAGGCGCGGTGCAACGTCCGAGTGGACATCACCGCCTGCCGGGACAGGTCCGCGACGGTGATCGGGCGATGCAGGTTGTCGCTCGCCCAGGCGGTGACCACAGCCAGCTCGTCGTCCTCAACCGCCACGCCGGCCGGGATGAACTGCGCCTGGCCGCCCGCTCGGTGCAGTGGGGTGACCAGGTGACGGGCGCGCTCGATGGCGACCGCCTGCCCGTGGTCGCGGCCGACGAGGTAGAGGCACATGTCGAGGCCCGCGGCGAGCCCGGCGCTGGTGATCACCTGGCCCTCGTCGACGTACAGCGCAGTGGCGTCCACGTGCACCAGGGGGTGTTCGCGGGCGAGCGCCTCGGCGTGCGCCCAGTGGGTGGTCGCACGGCGGCCGTCGAGCAGTCCGGCCTGAGCCAGCGCGAACGCCCCGGTGCAGATCGACGCGATGCGCGCGCCCCGACGGTGTGCCAGCCGCAGCGCGTGGAGAGCGCGCGCCGGTGCCGGACCGCGGCGGAATCCGGGCACGATCACGGTGTCGGCAGCACCGAGGGCGTCGAGCGTCGTGGCGACGGTCAGGTTCAGGCCCTCGGTGGTGGTGCGGACCTGACCACCGTCCAGTGCGGACACGGTCATCGCGTACCGGCCGTGACCCTCGTGGCCGAAGACGTGCGTCGCGATGGTCAGGTCGAAGGCGACGACGCGGGGTAGGGCGAGGACGACGACCCGATGCGTGGCGGAACTCTTACGCATGATGGCAATGATGCCACTCGTGACCCTCCGGTCGACGGGAGATCCTGGCCGGGTGCGAATTGAGATAGTGGTGTTCGACGGCTTCGACGAGCTGGATGTCATCGGGCCTTTCGAGGTGCTGGCGATCGCCGGGTTCGACGTGGGCCTGGTCGCCGTCGAGCGGCCAGGGCCTGTCACCAGCATGCGTGGGGTGCAGCTCCAGGTCCCCGAGGTGCTGGGCCAGGCCGACGGCGTGATCGTCCCCGGTGGCGGATGGCTGAACCGGGCCGCCGAGGGCACCTGGGCGCAGGCACAGCGCGGCGTTCTTCCGGCGAAGCTGGCCGCGCTCGCGCCATCGACACGGTGGACGGCATCGGTGTGCACCGGCGCGCTGCTCCTCGCGGCCGCCGGCCTGCTGACCGGCCGGCGGGCGACCACCAACCGCGAGGCGTACGACGAACTGCGCGCCTACGACGTGACAGTCCTCGACGAGCGCGTGGTCGACGACGGCGACCGCGTCACGGCGGGCGCGCTCGCGGCCGGGCTCGACCTGGGACTGTGGCTCACCGAACGGGAACTCGGCGCCGCCACCGCCAAGCGGGTCGCCACGACCATCGAGTACGCGCGGACCCCGCCCCGGTAGCCGGGTTCGGTCAGCGTGAGCGTGGCGTGGGCGGCCGGGACGTGTCGGTCGGGAAGTCGATCCGCATGACCACCCGACGCAGCGTGGGGTGGCTGACCTCGGTGAACCCGGCCTCCTCGAAGACCTGCCGAACCCCGACGTGCGCCTCGCCCCAGGTGATCTGCTTGCCGGCCTCGGCGAGCATCGGGTACGCCTCCAGCGCCCGGGCGCCACGCTCCCGCGCGAAGCCCACCGCGGCGCGGGCCAGGGGATAGGTCAGGCCGCGACCCCGGTAGCCCGATTCTGCCTCGGTCGAGGTTCAAGTGTCCGAAGGGGATCAGCGGCACGCCTGATCGCTGGCTGCCCCCGGGGCAGAACGGAGCGTCACCTTAACGCGCCGGAAACACCCCCGGTACCAAGCCTGGGAACGCTCGTCGGACAGTCGAGACCACCGACACGCGAACCGGGGTGACCATGGTCGACAACACCACGAACGCGGCCACGTTCGACGGGCCGGTGGGCCGGTCCAACAACGGCCGGGCCGTGCCCACGCCCCGTCCCGCCCTGGCGACGGCGCTGCACGACGATCCGGCCGACCTCGCCACCATCGGCGTCGAGGAGGAGTTCCACGTCGTCGACCTGCACACCCGGGAGCTGGTGCCCCGGGCCGGGGAGCTGCTCGATCGGCTGCCGGCCACGTCGTTCACCGCCGAGCTGCACCGCAGCGTGGTGGAGACCAACACCGCGGTCTGCCGCACCCTGGACGAGATCCGCGCCGAGCTGACCCGGCTGCGTCAGTCGGCGGTGCAGGTCGCCGACCGGGCCGGGCTGGGCATCGTGGCGGCCGGTACGGTGCCGCTGCGCGCCGACGGCGACCCGAGCGTCACTCCCACCTCGCGCTACCGCCGGATGCTCGACGAGTACCAGATGCTCGCCCGGGAGCAGTTGATCTGCGGCGCGCAGGTGCACGTGGGCGTCTCCGACCGGGACCTGGCGGTGGCCGTGACCAGGCGGGTCCAGCCGTGGCTGCCGGTGCTGCTCGCCCTGTCCACCAGCTCGCCGTACTGGATGGGTCAGGACAGCGGCTATGCCAGCGTCCGCTCGCTGGTCTGGCAGCGCTGGCCCACGGCCGGTGACCCGGGCGAGGTGACAAGCGCCGCCGACCACGAGGCGCTTGTCGCCGAGCTGATCTCCTCGGAGACCATCACCGATCCGGCCATGATCTACTTCGATGTCCGGCCGTCGGCGCACGTGCCCACAGTGGAGCTGCGCATCACCGACGCCAACGCCGACGTGGAGACCATCGTCCTGCTCACCGGCCTGTTCCGGGCGTTGGTGCGCCGGGAGGTCGCCGCCCTGCGCGCCGGGGTCGAGCGCACCGCCGTCCGGCCGCCGGTGCTGCGTGCCGCCGTGTGGCGGGCCGCCCGCTCCGGGCTGGAGGGGGACCTGCTCGACCTGCCCCGCTCGGCCCGGCCGGTGCCGGCCGCCGAGGCGGTACGCCGCCTGGTGACCGATTTGCGCCCGCAGTTGGAGGCGACAGGCGACTGGGAGCAGGTCAGCGAGCTGACCCGATACGCGCTGGAACGCGGCAGCTCCGCCGCGCGGCAGCGGCGGGCGTACGAGCGGCGGGGCCGGTTGGCCGACGTGGTCGACCTGCTGCTCGACGAGACCCGTGGCCGGGTTCGTCCCTCTCTGCCCGTTATGTCGCCGCCGCCCGCGCTGTCCACGTACACCGACGCCGGCGACGAGGTCTTCGGCCCGGACGGGCCGGAGCCGGCGTTCCGTCCGCTGCTCGCCGCCCTGCGCACCCTCGGCGCCGCCGGCCTGCGGCAGCGCGAGCACGACCGGGACGAGGAGCAGCGCGCCCGGGGCGTGACCTTCAGCGTGGCCGGCGAGGCCAGCACCCGGCTCTTCCCTGTCGACCTGGTGCCCCGGGTCGTGCCCGCCGACGACTGGCGGACGCTGCGGACCGGCCTGGTGCAGCGCGCCCGCGCGCTCGACGCGTTCCTGCGCGACGTGTACGCCGACCGGGCGGTGGTGGCCGACGGGGTCGTGCCGGCCTGGGTGGTGGAGTCCTCACCGGGGCTGCGCCCGACCGGGGCGCTGATGGGCCGGCGCGGCACACGCGCCCAGGTGTCCGGAACCGATCTCGTCCGCGACCCGGACGGCGGCTGGTACGTGCTGGAGGACAACCTGCGGGTGCCCTCCGGGATCGGCTACGCCGTGCAGAACCGCCGGCTCACCCAGGCGGTGCTGCCGGAGCTGCCGGTGCCCGACGACCTGCTGCCCGCCGACGAGACGCCCGCGATGCTGTACCGGGCGCTACTCGCCGCCGCGCCCGCCGCCGCCGACGACCCCGCCGTGGTGGTGCTCAGCAGCGGCCCGGGCGACCCGGCCTGGTTCGAGCACCGGCTGCTCGCCGACGAGATGGGCGTGCCGCTGACCGAGAGCAGCGACCTGCTGGTGTCCGACGGCCGCGTCCACCTGGTCCGGGAGGGTCGCCGCAGCCAGGTCGACGTGCTCTACCTGCGGATGGACGAGGAGGCGTTGCTGCACGCCCCGGGCGCCGACGGCGTGCCGCTGGGCTGGCCGCTGCTGGCGGCGGTGCACGCCGGGCGGCTCACGCTCGCCAACGCGCTGGGCAACGGCGTGGGCGACGACAAGGCGCTGTACGCGTACGTGCCGCGGCTCATCGAGTACTACCTGGGGGAGAAGGCGCTGCTCGGCGACGTGCCGACGTACCTGTGCGGGCTGCCCGAGCAGCGTGCCGAGGTGCTGGGCCGGCTCGACGAGCTGGTGCTCAAGCCGGTCGACGGGTACGGCGGGGACCGGGTGGTGATCGGCCCCCGCGCCGAGGCGGAGGAGTTGGACGCCGTCCGGGAGCAGATCCTCGCCGCCCCGCACCGGTGGATCGCCCAGGAGGTGGTGGCGCTGACCACCCACCCGGTCTTCGACGGTACGGCCCTCGCGCCGCGCCACGTTGACCTGCGCGCGTTCGTGTTCCTCGGCGAGACTGCGGAGGTGGCGCCGGTGGCGCTGACCCGTGTCGCGCCGGCCGGCAGCATGATCGTCAACTCGTCGCGGGGCGGTGGGTCGAAGGACACCTGGCTGCTCGGCGGAGCCGATCAGTCCCCGGTGTAACTCACGCTTGACCTAGTTGTCATCGGGACGCAACCCGGTCCGCCAAGCCTGGACCGGTCAGCGGCCCGAGCGGACCGAGCCGATGAGAGGTGTGTGCCATGTGCGGTATCGGAGGCGAGTTCCGCCTCGACGGGGCGCCACCGGACCTGGCGGCGGTGCAGCGGATGCTCCCCGTCCTGTCCTCCCGGGGCCCGGACGGTGAGGGGAGCTGGCAGCACGGCCCGGCGGCGCTTGTGCACCGCAGGCTGCGCATCATCGACCTGTCCGACACCGGCGCCCAGCCGATGGTCGACCCCGAGCTGGGCCTCGCCCTGGTCTTCAACGGCTGCATCTACAACTACCGGGAGCTGCGTGACGAGCTGACCGCCGCCGGCTACTCCTTCCGGTCCACCTCGGACACGGAGGTGATCCTCAAGGCGTACCACAGGTGGGGGACTGCCTGCGTCGAGCGCTTCTACGGCATGTTCGCGTTCGCCCTGGTCGAGCTGGCCACGCACACGCTGGTGCTGGCGCGCGACAGGCTCGGCATCAAGCCGCTCTACCTGGCCGAGACGCCGGGCCGGATCCGCTTCGCGTCGACCCTGCCGGCGCTGCTCGCCGCCGGTGACGTGGACACCGACCTCGACCCGGTGGCCCTGCACCACTACATGAGCTTCCACTCGGTGGTGCCGCCGCCGCGCACCATCCTGGCCGGCGTCCGCAAGTTGCCCCCGGCCACCGTACGCGTCGTCACCGCCGACGGCCGCAGCACCGACACCGTCTACTGGCGGCCGGAGTTCACCCGTGCCGCCGCGCCGGCCATGTCCCCGCAGGAGTGGCAGGAACGGATCATGGCGGCGCTGCGCACCGCCGTACGCCGCCGGATGGTCGCCGACGTGCCGGTCGGCGTGCTGCTCTCCGGCGGCCTCGACTCCAGCCTGATCGTCGCCCTGCTCGCCGAGGAGGGCCAGACCGGGCTGGCCACCTTCAGCATCGGCTTCGAGGCGGCGGCGGGGGAGAGCGGCGACGAGTTCCACTACTCCGACCTGGTGGCCCGCGAGTACGACACCGACCACCACCAGATCCGTATCGGCGCGGCCCGGTTCGTGCCGGCGGTGCACGAGGCCATCGCGGCGATGAGCGAGCCGATGGTCAGCCACGACTGCGTCGCGTTCCACCTGCTCTCCGAGGAGGTGTCGCAGCGCATCACAGTGGTGCAGTCCGGCCAGGGCGCCGACGAGATCTTCGCCGGCTACGACTGGTACCCGCCGATGGCGAACGTGGCCCGCGCGGACGCCGTCGAGGCGTACGCCCGGGTGTTCTTCGATCGTCGGCACGACGCGCTCGCCGGGCACCTGGCGCCGGAGTGGATGCTCGACCACGACGCGAGCCTGGAGTTCGTCACCGCCCACTTCGGCGCGGCGGGCGCGGACACCGCGCTCGACGCGGCGCTGCGCCAGGACAGCCTGGTGATGCTCGTCGACGACCCGGTCAAGCGGGTCGACAACATGACGATGGCGTGGGGGTTGGAGGCCCGGGTGCCGTTCCTCGACCACGAGGTCGTCGAGCTGGCCGCCGCCTGCCCACCGGCGCTCAAGCTGGCCCAGGGCGGCAAGGGCGTGCTGAAGGCCGCGAGTCGGGGCATCGTGCCCGACGAGGTGATCGACAGGCCGAAGGGCTACTTCCCGGTGCCCGCCATCCGGCACCTGTCCGGCCCTCTGCTCGACGACGTGCGGGACGCGCTTACCGCCCGCCCGGCGCGCGAGCGCGGTCTGTTCCGCAAGGACTACCTGGAGGAGTTGTTGGACGCGCCGAACGCCCGGCGGACCACGTTGGGCTCCAACGCGCTCTGGCAGCTCGGGCTGCTGGAGCTCTGGTTGCAGCGGATCGGGGTTTAGATGAGCGTACGGACGCAGGCGCCACTTACCACCCGCCTGGCCCACCTGACCGCGCACCGGCCGGTGCCGCCGCTGCCGGCCGGCGAGGACTTCGCGCCCGCGCCGTCGCCGGACGGCCGACGGGTGGCGTACCTGTCGGACCGGGCCGGCACCCCGGCCGTCTGGGTACGCGACGTCGGTGCCGCCGAGGCCGTCGCGCTGCCCAGCGGCGACGAGCCGGTGCTGGCGGTCAGCTGGTCCCCGGACGGTCAGTGGCTGGCCTGCGTCGTCGCGCCGGGTGGCGCTCCCCGCACCGAGCTGTGGGTGCTGCGGCCGGACGGCACGCAGCGCCGCCAGGTCGCCGGGTTCGGCCGGCGCAGTGCGGCCCTGTCCGGTTGGCTGCCCGGCGGCGCGCTGATGGCGGTCACCGAGACCGCCGAGCGGGGCGCCGCCGTGCTCGTCGACGCCGGCACCGGGCACCGGCGGGTGCTCGCCGAGGGCGACCTGCTCACCCTCCTGGACGTCAGCCCGGACGGCGGATCCGCCCTGCTGCGGCGTGGTCCGCGCAACGCCCGCTGGCTGGAGCTGCTGGACGTGGCCACCGGCGACCGGGTACGCCTGCTGCCGGACACCGGCCGGGGCAGCACCGACCAGGGCTGGTTCGGCCCCGACGGGACGAGCGTGCTGGCGCGCACCGACGCGTTCTCGGAGCTGGCCGCGCTGGTGCGCGTCGACCTCACCCGGCCAGCGCCGACGCCGACGCGGCTCGCCGGCCGACCGGACGCCGAGCTGGAGCACGTCGCGCTGAGCGCGGACCGGCGACGCGCCGCGCTGCTGTGGAACACCTACGGTGGGCGCAGCGAGCTGAGCCTGCTCGACCTCACCAGCGGTGTGCAGCGGGCCGTCGCCGCCCCGGGTGAGGTGCTCGACGGCGTCGTCTTCGCCGCCGCCGCCGACCTGCTCTGCGTCACCGCGCAGGGGCCGGTGCAGCCCCGGGAGGTCTGGCTTGTCGATCCGGCCACCGGCACGCCGGGCCCGCTGCGGCCGGACACCGGCGCCGCGCGTACGGGCGACAGCGGTGTCGCGCCGCAGCTCGTCGACCTGCGCGCCCGCGACGGGATGCCCCTGTCCGGCTGGCTCTACCGCCCGCCCGGTCCGGGCCCCTGGCCGACGGCGATCAGCCTGCACGGCGGCCCCGAGGCGCAGGAGCGTCCCGGCTACAACGAGCTGTTCCAGGCCCTCGTGGCGCAGGGCGTCGCGGTGTTCGCGCCAAACGTGCGCGGCTCGTCCGGTTTCGGCCGCACCTTCGTGGCCGCCGACAACCTCGCCGGCCGGTACGGGGCCATCGCGGACGTGGCGGCGTGTGCCGACCACCTGGTCGACAGCGGTGTCGCGATCCCGGGCCGGCTCGGCTGCCTGGGCCGCTCCTACGGCGGCTACCTGGTCCTCGCGGTGCTGGTGAACTTCCCCGGCCTGTTCGCCTCCGGGGTGGCCGAGTGTGGCATCTCCGACTTCCGCACGTTCTACGCCGGCACCGAGCCGTGGATCGCCGCCGCCGCCGTCAGCAAGTACGGCGATCCGGTGCGCGACGCCGACCTGCTGCGGGACCTGTCGCCGATGACCCACATCGACCAGCTCGACGTGCCGGTGCTGCTGATCCACGGCGCCAACGACACGAACGTGCCGGCCGGCGAGTCGGCCCAGGTGGCGCAGGCCCTCGCCGCGCGGGACGTGCCGCACGGGCATCTCGTGCTCACCGGCGAGGGGCACGACTTCCTGGCCCGCGACAACGCCGAGACGGCGCGTACGGCCACCACCGCCTGGCTCACCCGGCACCTCGCCGTGACGGTGGCCGCCCTCGGCTGAGGCGTTATCCTGCGCCCGTGGACGTTGCGGCGCAGGGTGAGCGGCTGGCCGCCGACCTGGGCCAGTGGCTGGCCGAGCTGACATTCGTCGAGCTGGACACCGACGAGGTGACCGCGCGGATCATCGACGAGGTGGCGCGGTGGGGACAGACGCGGGGCTGGCGGGTCTACCGGCGCGCGCCAAGTGTCGTGCCGCTTCCGCCGCCGATGCAGCAGCGGCACTCCGTTCTCGACGTGGCGTGCGCCCGCCCGGACGGCCCGCCGGTGGTGATCGAGGTCGACCACACCGACCGGGCCCGTACGGTGCAGAAGCTGACAGCCGAGGCGGACGCCGGCCGGATCCCGCTCTGGGTGCGTTGGGGCGTCGGCCGCTTCACCGTGCCGCCACCGCCGGTGCGGATGGTGACAGTCGAGGTGACCCGCCGCGCCGGGCCGGCCGGGCGCGGACGCCTGCACAGCCGCACCGACGACCGGCCCGCGCCGGCGCACTCGACCGGTGGCGGCACGGCGGCACCGCAGGCGCTGCCGATTCCACTTGTCGACCCGGTTTCCGGCGCGGCCGAGGACGCGGGTAAGGGCACCTGAAGCGAATCGTAAGCGGGGGCCGGCAGTGTTCCGGGTGTCAGCAGGACACGACAGACACCCAGGAGATTCCGATGCGCAAGCTCATCAACTCGACCTACATCACCCTCGACGGCGTCATCGAGAACCCGATGTGGACCGGCCCGTACTTCGACGAGGAGTCCATCAGCCTGGCCGGCGAGCTGACCGACGGGGCGGACGCGATGCTGATGGGTCGGGCCACCTACGACGGCATGTCCGTCGCCTGGCCGCAGCAGGACGAGAGCGACCCGACGACCGGGGCTGCCTACTTCAACAACGTCAAGAAGTACGTCGCCTCGACCACCCTCACCAACCCCACCTGGAACAACACGGAGGTGCTCCAGGGCGACCTGGTCGAGGCGGTCACGGCGCTCAAGGCCCAGGACGGCAAGAACATCATCCAGTACGGCTTCGGCTCGGTCACCGCCCAACTGGTCACCGCGGGCCTGGTGGACGAGGTCCGCTTCTGGATCCACCCGGTGCTGCAGGGCGCGCCCAGCCTGACGGTGCCGCTGCCGGACTTCCAGACGTCGTTCGACCTCGTCGACACCCGGGTGCACAAGAGTGGCGTGATCGTCGCCTCGTACCGGCCGAAGACCGCCGCCTGACCGCCTCCTCGCCGCCGCCCCGCCGTCGCCTGACCGTCGCCTCAGAGCTGAGCCCGGGCCTCGCCCGGGCTCAGCTTCGTGCCCTCGGTGACGAGCGCGTCGAAGCGCTCCGGCCCGAGGGCGGCCCGCACGCGTCCGGTCACCCGGTCGACCTCGTCGCGTTCGCTCGGGGAGGCCGGGGCCTCCAGGGCCATCCGGGCTGCCGCCGCCACGCCGAGCAACCGGGCGGCTGCCTCCGGCGAGCGAACCGCCGACGCCATCCCCTCCACCGCGGCGACCCCGTCGCGGGGCGAGGCCATCGCCTCGGCGGCCTCGTACGCCTCGACGTGCAGGGCGAGCGCGACGTCGGGGTCGCCGCCCTGCTCGACGGCGTACCCCAGCTCCACCAGGACCATCGGCAGGTAGAGCGCGGGCCGCGTCTCGGCGCGCCCCCGCTCGGCGAGGTGGCTGAGGTGGGTGACGGCGAGGTCGAGCTTGCCGTCGCGGCGGGCGGCGAACCCGAGGCTCGTCTCGGCGAAGACCAGCGCGCCCGGCGCGTCCTGCTCGACCGCCAGCCGGTACGCGCGCTCGGCCAACTCACGCCCCTGCGGGTAGTCACGGGTCTGCACCGCCAGCCAGGCCAGCCAGGACAGTTCGGTGCCGACCTGCGGCCACAGCTCCAACTCCTCGGCCCAGCGCAGTCCCTCGCGGTGCAGCTCGACGGCGCGTTGGTGCTCGCCGCGCATCTCGGCCAGCCCACCCACCCACTCGCTGGCCTGGAGCCGCCCCCACCTGTCACCGAGGTCGGCGAACAGCGCGGCGCTGCGCGTCGAGGCGTACTCCAGGGCGCTCTGGTCGCCGGCGGCGTGCGCGAGCATGGCCCGGGAGGCGAGCACCGCCGCCTCGGTCCACGCGTCGGCCGGAGCGCGGGGCAGCAACTCCGCGGCCAGGGTCAGCTCGCTGTGCGTGATGACCGCGTTCGCCGCGAACCAGGCGCCTCGTCCGTCCGGGTCGTGGGCCAGTGCGGCACGAATGTCCTCCGGCGCGACCGCCTCGCCGCGTAGCAGCGCGAACCCGACCCGCCACGGGGTCGCGCGGGACTCCTGCGGCGGGTCGCCCGCCACGGCGAGGGCCCGTCGCGCCTCGGTGAGCCGGCCGCGCAGATACCAGTACCAGCTCAGCGCGACGGCCAGCCGCAGCCCGCCGCCGTGGGCCAGCGCGGCGCGCAGGTTCGCCGTCTCGGCGTCCAGCAGCGCCAGCCAGCGCCGCTGGTCGGCACCGCGCAACTGCGGGTCGGCGCGTTCGGCCAGGTCCGTGTAGTAGGCGGCGTGCCGCGTCCGGACGGCGTCGGCGTCGGCGAGGCGGTCCAGGCAGAACGCGGCTACCGATTCGAGCAGCCGGTAGCGCGGACCGGCCGGGGAGTCGTCAAGCACCACAAGCGACCGGTCCACCAGCCGGGCGAGGGCGTCCAGGTCGGCCTGGCAGACCTGTTCGGCTGCCTCCGGCGTGCAGCCGTCGCGGAACACCGCGAGCCGGGCGAGCACCTCCCGGTCGGCCTCGTCCAGCAGGTCCCAACTCCAACCGATCACCGCGGTCAGCGTCCGCTGTCGCGACGGCACGTCGCGCTGGGACGTGGTGAGCAGCCGGAACCGGTCGTCGAGCCGATCCACGACACCTCGCAGGCCCAACGCGCGGACCCGGGTCGCGGCCAGCTCCAACGCCAGCGGCAGGCCGTCCAGGCGACGGCAGAGCTGGGCGACCGCCGGCGCGGTGTGCTCGTCGAGGCGGAAACCGCGGTGCTGGGCGGCGGCGCGGGCGGCGAACAACCGGGCCGCCGCCGAGCGCCGGACCGCGTCCGGGTCGCTGTCCTGGGGCAGCGACAACGGGGGTACCTCCCAGAGCAGTTCCCCGGTCAGGCCGAGTGACTCGCGGCTGGTGGCCAGCACGCGTACCCCGGGCGCGTCGCGCAGCAGCCGGGCCACCAGCGCGGCGACCGGCTCGATGACGTGTTCGCAGTTGTCCAGTACGAGCAGCAGGTGTCGCTGCCGCAGCGCCGCGACGAGTCGGTCGGTGGCCGACAGGCTCGTGCCGGCGGCCTCGCGGGCGTCCAGCGCGCCGAGCACCTGCTCGGCGACGCCCGGGTCGCCGGCGGGCAGCGCTGCCAGTTCGACAAGCAGGACGCCGTCGGGAAGGGACTGGGTGCGGGCGGTCTCGGTGGCCAGCCGGGTCTTGCCGACGCCGCCCGGCCCGATCAGCGTGACCAGGCGCTGCGCGGGCAGCAGGGCCCGCAGCTCGGTGAGCGCCTCGGCTCGGCCGACCAGCTCGTCGAGCTGGGCGGGCAGGCTGTTGCGGATGATCGCGGCCTTCGGCGGCGCGCTCAGGCCGGCGTCCTGTTCGAGGATCCGGCGGTGCAGGGCGACCAGTTCGGGGCCGGGGTCGAGGCCCAGCTCGTCGGCGAGCCGGTCCCGCAGGTCGGCGTAGCTGTCCAGGGCCTCGGACTGACGACCGGCCGCGTACAGCGCGCGGAGCTGCACCGCCCGCAGGCCCTCGCGCAGCGGGTGCCGGGCGACCAACTCGGCCAGGTCGGCCGCGACGAGGTCGTGTTCGCCCCGGGCCACCCGGGCCTCCGCCAGCCGCTCCTGCACGGCGAGACGCTGCTCGGCGAGGCGGGTGGCCTCCGCACGGACGAACTCGGCGTCGGCCACGTCCGCGTACGCCTCACCCCGCCACAACGCGAGGGCCTCGCTCAACCTGTCGACGTCGGTGTGCCGGGCCAGCTCGGCGAACCGGTCGGCGTCGACAGTGCCGGCCCGCAGCAGGTAGCCGGGAGCGCGGGACTCGACGAGGTCCCGCGCGCCCGGCTCGGCGTCGTTGAGCGCCTTGCGCAACTGAGACACCCGCACCTGGAGGGCGCCGGAGGGGTTGGCGGGGGAGTCGTCGCCCCACAGGTCGTCGATGAGCCGGTCGGCGGAGACGACCTGGTTGCGGTTGGTCAGCAGGTCGGCCAGGAGGGCGCGGACCTTCGTGCCGGGCACCACCACCGGCTCGCCGGCGTCCGTGGTGACGGCGAGCGGCCCGAGCACCCCGAACTGCACGGCCGTCATCCTAGTGCGGCTGGAGTGCTAATCCCCTCCTCCTCCTCCGTCTCCTCCTCCATTGCCCTCCAGGCAGTCCTCGATGCACTGGGTGTACTCCTTGTTCGCTTTCGTCATTGCCACGATCATGATTATCAGCATGACCGCAGCGCAGGCGAGGACCAGCGGCGGGAATACCAGGACCGCACAGGCCATCATCCGCTGAACGGCAGCGATCTGCGCGGCGAACAGCTTCATCATGAACGTCAGAAGACATGCGTTCTTGCACGCGCTGGCTTGATCGTCGGCGGCGACGCCGTCGGTGGTCGCGCGCTTGAGTGCATTCATGAACGCCTCGTCACGCCGCATCGCGTCGAAGATCAGCATGTTTTTCGCGTGATCGTCCATTGATGTCAGCTCCGGGAACGCCTCGATCAGCGCCAACCCGTGGGTGAGAGCTCTGTGCATGATGTCGTTGATGTCGGTCGGGGTGAGCCCGGCCAAATGGGCCAGTTTCGCCAGTTCGGCTTCGGAAATCTCCGAACGTTGCCGAGCCAGGGCGCGCAACCGCCGCGCCAGGGCCTCTGCCTCGGCCTGTTGAACGCCTAGCTGATCGGCGGTCAGGTGGCGGACCGCCGCGGTGTGTGCGGGCAGAACCATCAGGCCAACCGACAGCAGTCCCTGAAAAGCTGCGCTCCCGGACAGGTCGCTTGCATTAGGTGTGGGCATCTTCGACTCCTTGTGTAATCGAGGGGTGGCCGCCGGACGACATCCAGGCAAGCATCAACCAATATCAATAGTTACGCCATTGCCCCGTCGGAAGAGCGACTCATCCCCGAGAGAGTTCGCGTCCCACGGGCAAGCAAGAACGACCGCCTCAATGTCGATGGTCAACCACAATTTCGTACGGTGGCATTCGTGCTGGCCTCGGAAAGGAGATCGAAAGCAGACCGTAAGCGCGCCGGCGCACCGTGTGGGCATGGAGATCTATCACGAGACACATGGCAGTGACGAGGGCCGGCCGCTGGTGCTCATCCACGGCGCGCTCTCCGGCATCGGCACCTCATTCGGCACGATCCTGCCGAACCTGGCGAAGTCCCGGCGGGTCATCGCCGTGGAGTTGCAGGCGCACGGCCACACCCCGGACGCCGACCGGCCGTTGACCGTGGAGCACTTCGCCGCCGACGTGGTCGAGCTGCTCGACCGCCTCGATGTCGAGCGGGCGGACGTGTACGGCTGGAGCATGGGCGCGGCGGTGGCGCTGCGCCTGGGCACCGAACACGCCGACCGGGTCGGGCGGCTGGTCCTCGCCTCGGTGAGCTTCGAGGACGCCGGCCTGCACCCCGGGCTGCTCGACGGGATCCAGGATCTGCAACCGGAGCACCTGCACGGCTCGGAGTTCCACGAGGAGTACCTGCGGACCGCGCCGGACCCGGCGGGCTGGGCCAACCTGGTCACCAAGATGAAGGTGCTGGACGCGAACCTGCCGCGCTGGACGCCCGAGCAGATCCGGGCCCTGGCCGCGCCCACCATGATCGTGCTGGCCGACTCGGACATCGTCCAGCCCGAGCACGCGGTGCTGATGTTCCGGCTGCTCGGCGGCGCGGTGCCCGGCGACCTGACCGGTCTGCCGGCCTGCCGGCTGGCCATCCTCCCGGGCACCACCCACACCACGATTCCGCAGCGCGCCGACTGGCTGGCCCCGATGATCGACGAGTTCCTGAGCGACGGGTGAGGCCCGCCGCAGGCGGTGGGGGCCGGAGTGGCTACTTCGCCAGGAGCAGCGCTTCGGCGCCCACCGGTCGAAAACCGGCCGCCTGGAAGGCCCGCACGCTGCGTGCGTTGCCGGCGGCCTGCTGCGCCCAGACCGGCTGACCCTCGGGCACGAGATGCCGGGCGGCGGTCGCCAGCGCCCGGCCCAGGCCCCGGTGGCGCACGTCCTCGTCGACCTCGATCGCGGCCTCCCAGCGACCCGCCACGCCACGGCCGAGGACGACCACGCCGCCCTCGGCCGCCCAGACGCGGACGTCGTCACGGCGTTTGCGCGCTCGGGCCTCGCGGGGATGCTCGGCGTCGGTCAGCTCGCGCAGCGCGAGCGGGGGAGCGCCAGCGAGTGGTGAGGCGACGGTCAGCAGGTCGATCGTGTCCGTCGACCGGCCGGTGCGATCGAGCAGCGCGCCCAGGAAGCGCGGATTCATCGTGGCCGCCAGACCGTCGCAGTCGAGGGCGGCCAGGGTGTCGCGGACCCAGTCGGGGTCCTCGTCGGTGAACACCACGGAGTGGGCGGTGAACGCGATGACCCCGGCGTCTCGACGGCTGTGCTGCGCCACGATCGTGGTCCCGCCGTCCGGGGGCGGGAAGTGCCCGCGTGCTGCCGCGTCCAGGACGTCGGCCAACGTGCCACCCACGATCGTCGCCTCCCCGTTGCGCGCCAGCGTCCATTCTCACCGGTCCGAGGTGAGGTTCGCCGCCCCGTGGTCATGCCGGCGAGAGATCCGCTCCAGGTCGGCGATGTGGGGGCCGGGCGCCGAGATGCGCCCATGTCGGCCATGTGGACCGCGGCCCTGCACGTCAGGAGTGTTCTGATCTGCGCCGGACCGCCGCAAGCATTCGGCGTACGCCGAGCACGTGGCCACCCGAGGTCAGCAGGATCTGTCGGTAGAGGCGGCCGGTCAGGCCGGGGAAGACGGCTCTCGTCTCGGCCCGCAGCCGGGACCGGCCCGGACCGTGCGCGTCCAGGCGGAAGATCAGCGCGTAGGTCGAGAACCGATGGCTGCCCCGCAACGCCAACTCCTGACCGGGGAGCGCGGTCACCACGTGGAAGCCGGGGAATGTCGAGCCCTCGACGAGCGGTCGGGGCCCCGACGCGGCCCGGTCGGCGGCACCCACCAGGCGGGCGTACCCACCCACGCCGGGCCGCGAGAAGGTCCGCTCGACGACGTCGGTGAGGTGCGGCCAGACCTGGTCGGTCTCCGCCGCGATGGGCGTGGCATGTTCGTCCAGGTGGGGCAGCAGGTCGATCTGCATCGGCGCCTCCCCGCGTCACCGTCCATCCTCACCCGCCGGTCCGAAGTTCGCTGTCCCCGGTCAATGCGGAAGGTCGATTTACCGCCGGAGTGGCTACTTCGCCAGGAGCAGCGCTTCGGCGCCCACCGGTCGAAAACCGGCCGCCTGGAAGGCCCGCACGCTGCGTGCGTTGCCGGCGGCCTGCTGCGCCCAGACCGGCTGACCCTCGGGCACGAGATGCCGGGCGGCGGTCGCCAGCGCCCGGCCCAGGCCCCGGTGGCGCACGTCCTCGTCGACCTCGATCGCGGCCTCCCAGCGACCCGCCACGCCACGGCCGAGGACGACCACGCCGCCCTCGGCCGCCCAGACGCGCACGTCGTCACGGCGTTTGCGTGCCCTGGCCCCGCGGGGATGCTCGGCGTCGGTCAGCTCGCGCAGCGCGAGCGGGGGAGCGCCAGCGAGTGGTGAGGCGACGGTCAGCAGGTCGATCGTGTCCGTCGACCGGCCGGTGCTCGCCGCCCCACGGTCGACCCGCACCCGCCTCGGTGCCGCGGTGGTGGAGCCAGGCGCTGGGCCGGTCGCGGGCACGGCAGGGACCGGCGGCGGGCATGGGACAGCTGGCGCTGCAGGCTGTCGCTAGGGTTGGTGATTCGGTCGGCGCTGTCGCGCCGATGGCTGTCAGGAGAGCATGTGGCCATCCGGGTGGCGAGTGCGATGCCGGGCGATTCCTCGTACCCGGTGGAGGCCTGGTGCTGGTGACGTCGTTCTATCGGCCGCTCGGGGACCGGGACGAACCCACCGTGGCCGCTGCGGGTCTGCCGGCTACTGGTGGCGACCGTTGGGGGAGGTAGCCGCTTGACGACCGAGCATCGGATGCTGCTTCCCACCGACGAGCAGATCCGGGCGCTGCATGAGCGGTACGCGCCGACCGAAGAGGCCTTCGAGCTCGTCTACACCCATTGCGAGATCATCTGCGCGGTGGCCGAGCAGCTCCTGGCCGACTACCCCCATCCCCTCAACGCCGCTCTCGTCCGTGCGGGCAGTCTCCTGCACGACATCGGCGTCTACCGCCTCTACGACGCGGCGGGACAGCTCGACCACGGGACGTATGTCCGGCACGGGATCTTGGGGCACACGTTGTTGCGTGATCTCGGGTTCCCCGAGTTGGTGAGCAGGTTCTGTTCTCATCACACCGGGGTCGGGCTTACCCGTGAAGACGTGCTGCATCAGGGCCTGCCGCTGCCAGTTCGCGACTACACGGCTGACACGCTGGAGGAGCAACTGGTGATGTACGCGGACAAGTTCCACAGCAAGACGACGCCGCCAACGTTTGTGACGGCGAGTTCCTACGCTGCCAGCGTGCGGCGGTTTGGTGACGACAAGGTTGACCGCTTCGCGGCAATGGTGGAGATGTTCGGTGAGCCGGATCTCCTGCCCCTGTCCCGCCGCTATCAGCATCCGATGGTCTGACATGTTCGGGCGTTTCTACGCGGGAGGTGCTGGCTGCCCTGGGACGTAAGTCAGCGTCGGGAGTGAACTAAAGTCACGTCGGGGTAGACGTGCGGTAGATGTGGCTGACCGGCCGAGACGCGACGATCGGGGAGTGAATACACCCAGCCTCGCAGGGCGGCGCGACCTCCTCGTACCGGTACAGGTCACCGCGATGGTGGCGCTCAGCGCGGTGAGCGCGGAGTTGTTGGCGGCGTACGGCGACAGTACTGGGGATCTGGGCCTGGCCGCGTTCTCTGTCGTCTACTTCTCCGCGCTCTACGGCGCCCCGGCGCTGCTCGCACGAGAGGTTGCCCGGCGAGCGGGTTGGGGCTGGCCGTCGCTGTTGTTGCTCTTCCTCGCTCTCGGCCTCACTCAGGCCTGCATTATCGACCAATCCATGTTCAGCGACGACTACGAGGGATACGACGGCTGGGAGGAGAGCTGGAAGGCCACCCTTGTTCAACCTCTGGGAATCAACGCCTCCAACACTCTGAACTTTCTCGTGGGCCACGTAATCTTCAGCTTCGGCGCGCCAGTCGCCCTCGCCGAGGCCTGGCGTCGCGCCCGCGCCCGCGCCCGCGCGCCGTGGCTTGGGCGACGTGGCTTGATCATCGCCGGACTTGCCTACCTCGCGGCTGCGACCCTCATCATGTTCCAGCCCGGGTCGCACGCGGCGTCGCAGACCCAGTTGGGGGTGTCGGTCGGACTGGTTGTCGGCTGCGTAGGGCTAGCTGCCCTGGTCGGCCGGCGCCATCGTCAGCGACCCGCGCCGGAGGTGCAACGCGGTCGCCGGGCGCCGACCATCGCGGTGACCTTCACGATCGCGCTGGTCCTCGCCGTGGCACGGGCGCTCGTGGCCGAGACCTGGGCGGGATTTGCGCAGGGCGTCGTCGTAACCGCCCTCGCGGCTGCCTTTGTATGGTTATCGGCACGCCGTCCAGGCTGGGGGATCCGGCACGCAGCGGCAGTCGCGCTCGCGTTCCTCGTGGCCAACGGCCTGTTGGCCTTCACCTACTTTCCCCTGCTGGGCGAGGTCTCGGCCGGCGCCAAGTACGCCCACAATGTGGTGATGCTGCTCGTCGTCCTCACCGCTGGCTGGTTCGCGCTCAGGACGGGCGGTTCGAGCTCCGCCCGACCAGCGGCCCGCCCCGCCCCAACGCCGCCCACGCCCACGGCCTGACGACGCGTCGGTCGGCCCAAGAACTCCGCCGCCTACTCCCCTTTCCGTCCCCTGTGGTCGTTGCCACGCTCAATGCCCATGCCCCTCGCCGGGGTGCTCATTTGCCACTCTTGGACTCCAGGGGGCGACGCAACACCTGAGAAGACCACCGATGATGCTGGAGATCGGACGGCCGGCATCCGGCACGATCGACGTGCCGGGCCCGACACCTCACGACGAGGTGGGCGAAGATGTCCAATCCGCCGCCCGTGACGACATGGCGTGGGGCCGGAGAACCGGGTAGAAACATCAGAGAGCGCTCTCACCGCCCCCAGCTGCGCCGGGAGCACGCCCCGGTCAGCGGAGAGGACGAACCACATGACAAGCCCGTCCCGACGTACCCTCATCCTCGCTCTTCTGGTCGCCACCACGGTCGCGACGAGCGGCACCGCCGCCACCGCCGGCCGCCCGACGCACGGCGCACCCGACTTCGGGCCGAACGTGACGATCTTCGACCCGACCATGCCGGTAGGCGAGATCCAGCAGACCCTCGACGCCGCGCACGCCCGACAGGTCGACAACGAGATGGGCACCGAGCGGCACGCCTACCTGTTCAAGCCGGGCGCGTACGGCACCGCCGAGCAGCCGTTGCAGGCCAAGGTCGGCTACTACACCGAGGTCGCCGGCCTGGGCGGCTCGCCCACCGACGTCGCCGTGAACGGCAAGCTGGAGGTCTACAACCGCTGCCTGGCCGACGGCGGCACCGGAAACTGCCTCGCGCTCGTCAACTTCTGGCGCACCCTGTCCAACCTCTCGCTCACCGTCAACGGCGCCGGGCAGGACGGCTGCCGGGCGACTGCGAACTTCTGGGCGGTGTCCCAGGCGGTCTCGATGCGCCGGCTCAACATCACCGGCGGCGGCCTGTCCCTGATGGACTACTGCACGGCCGGCCCGCAGTACGCCAGCGGCGGCTTCATCGCCGACTCGCGGCTGCCGGCCACCACCAACGGCTCCCAGCAACAGTGGCTCACCCGCAACAGCGAGGTCGCCGGGTGGTCCAACGCCGTGTGGAACCAGGTCTTCGCGGGCGTCGAGGGCGCACCTGACGACGCCACGTTCCCGGACCCGCCGTACACCACGCTCGACACCACCCCGCTGAGCCGGGAGAAGCCCTACCTGTACGTGGACGGCAAGGGCCGCTACAACGTGCGGGTGCCGGCGGCGCAGCGCGACAGCCGGGGCGTCTCCTGGGCCGACGGCATGACGCCCGGGCGGACCATCGGGATCGACGACTTCTTCGTCGCGAAGCCGTCCGACCCGGTACGGGTGATCAACAGTCAACTGGCGCGCGGCAAGAACCTGCTGCTCACCCCCGGCGTCTACGACATCGCCCGCAGCATCGAGATCCGACGGGCCGACACGGTCGTGCTCGGCATCGGCCACGCCACCCTCACCGCGGTGAACGGCGCGGTCCCGCTGGACGTCGCCGACGTGCCCGGCGTGATCGTCGCCGGCGTCACGATCGACGCCGGCACCGTCGAGTCTCCGGCCCTGCTGCGGGTGGGCCGCTCGCACGGCCACGGTCACAGCAGCCCGGCCAACCCGACCACCCTGTCCGACGTGTACTTCCGCGTCGGCGGCCCGCACGTCGGCCGGACCAACACGGCGCTGGAGGTCAACAGCGACAACGTGCTCATCGACCACACCTGGGTGTGGCGCGGCGACCATGGCGTTGAGGGCTTCACCGAGGGCGTCAACGGCGACACCGACCGCTGGCGCACCAACACCGGCCGCTACGGCGCTGTTATCAACGGCGACCACGTGACCGCGACCGGCCTGTTCGTCGAGCACTTCCAGCGGTACAACACCGTCTGGAACGGCGAGCACGGCACCACGATCCTCTACCAGAACGAGCTGCCGTACGACCCGCCGACGCAAGCCGACTGGATGAACGGCACGGTCGAGGGCTTCGCCGGCTACAGGGTCGGCGACCGGGTCCGCCACCACGACCTCTACGGCGGCGGGGTGTACGTCTTCAACCAGAACAACCCGACGATCCGCACCGAGAACGGCTTCGAGGTGCCTGTCACGCCGGGCGTGCGGCTGCACCACATCATGACCGTCAACCTCAGCGCCGGCACGATCGACCACGTGGTCAACGGCGTCGGCGACGCGGCCGACATGACGAAGGTCGGCGCTCCGGTGTTCGTCGCGCAGTACCCGACCCCGTAGTTGCTTCGAGCGTACCGACGGGGGCCGGAACCGGCGCGGTTCCGGCCCCCGTTCGCGCCCGGCTCCTGCCGGCGGCCTGCCTTGATTTTTCATCGAACAGTCGCACTCTTGCGGGGAAGCATCGACTGCTGCCACGATGGCCGTCAATGCCTTCCGTCCCGAAGGAGTGGTCCTCATGGCGGTCTCCCGCCGCAGGTTCGTCACGTCCGTGCTCGCGGGGTCCGCCCTCGCCGCCACCTCCACCACCGAACTGCTCGCCACACTGGCGACACCTGCCGCCGCCGCGAGCCCTGTCGGGGACGTGGTCGGCAAGGTGACTGTCGGCTACCAGGGCTGGTTCAGCGCGCCCGGCGACTCGGCGCCCATCGGCGGCTGGTGGCACTGGAGCCGCGACCGCTTCCAGCCGCCGTCGCCGTCGAACACCACGATCGTGTCCTGGCCGGACATGCGCGAGTACACGCGCAGCTATCCCACCGCGTACCCCAACCTCGGCAACGGATCGCCGGCCACCCTCTTCTCCTCCTACGACCAGCAGACGGTGGACACCCACTTCCGCTGGATGCAGGAGTACGGCTGTGACACCGCCGCGCTGCAACGGTTCAACCCGATGGGCGGGGAGGGGCCGACCCGCGACGCGATGACGCAGAAGGTGCGCTCGGCGGCCGAGCGCTACAACCGCAAGTTCTACATCATGTACGACGTCACCGACTGGCTGACCTTCCAGTCGGAGATCAAGACCGACTGGACGACGAAGATGGCGGCGCACACCGCGTCCAGCGCGTACGCCCGCCAGAACGGCAAGCCTGTCGTCTGCATCTGGGGGTTCGGCTTCAGCGAGTCGAGCCGACCTTTCACCCCCGGGCCCTGCCTGGAGGTCATCAACTGGTTCAAGGCGCAGGGCTGCTACGTCATCGGTGGCGTGCCCACCTGGTGGCGGCAGGGCATCGAGGACTCCCGCCCCGGCTTCCTCGACGTCTACCACGCCTTCCACGCCATCTCGCCGTGGATGGTCTACCGCGCCCGCACCGTGGAGGAACTCGACTCGTACTACAACAACGTCAACGTCGGCGACATGGCCGACTGTGCGGCGCGCGGCATCGACTACCTGCCCTGCGTGATGCCCGGCGACCTGGCCGGTGGGCACCGCAAGCACGGCGACTTCTACTGGCGGCACATCTACAACATGGTCCGGCTCGGCTCCCAGGGCCTCTACGTGTCCATGTTCGACGAGTACAACGAGGGCAACCAGATCGCCAAGACGTCCGAGACGCAGGCCACCACCCCCGCCGGCGCGAACATCCGGGCGCTCGACGAGGACGGTGTGGCCTGCTCCTCCGACTACTACCTGCGCATCACCGGCGACGGCGGCCGGATGCTCAAGGGCCAACTCGCGCTCACCGCCGTACGCCCGACGCCGCCGATGGTCGGCACCCCGCCGCCGGTCACCGGAAACCTCGCGGCCGGCAAGTCCACCTCGGCGAGCAGCCAGAACGGCTCGTTCGCGGCATCGAACGCGGTGGACTCCGACGCCGGCAGCTACTGGGAGAGCGGCGGCGGCTCGTTCCCGCACTGGTGGCAGGTCGACCTCGGCGCCAGCCACCAGGTCAACAAGCTCGTGCTGCGGCTGCCCGCCGGCTGGGGCGCGCGTACCCAGACCATCACCGTGCAGGGCAGCGTCGACGGCAGCTCCTTCTCCACAATCGCCGGGGCCTCCGCGTTCGCGTTCGACCCGGCCACCGGCAACACCGTCACGCGCACGCTGACGACCACCACGGCCCGCCACATCCGGCTGAGCATCGCCGGCAACACCGGCTGGGCGGCGGGCCAGCTCTCCCAGGTCGAGGTGTACGCCTCAAGCGGCACCACGGACAACCCACCGAGCGCCCCGAGCGGCCTCACGTCGACCGGCCGGACGTCGAGCAGTGTGTCCCTGGCCTGGACGGCGTCGACCGACGACAACGGCGTGACCGGCTACCAGGTGCGCCAGGGCGGCACGGTGGTCAGCACTGTCACGGGCACCACGGCGACCGTCAGCGGGCTCAGCGCGTCCACCTCGTACACCTTCACGGTCACCGCCCGCGACGCGGCCGGCAACACCTCGGCGGCCTCGAACGCGGTCACCGTCACCACCGACGCCCCGGCCAACTCCGACCTCGCCCGCGGCCGATCCACGAGCGAGAGCAGCCACGTCCAGAGCTACGGGTCGGGCAGCGTGGTCGACGGCGACGCGAGCAGCTACTGGGAGAGCGCCAACAACGCGTTCCCGCAGTGGGTGCAGGTCGACCTGGGTGCGACGCGCACGGTCGGGCGGGTGGTGCTGAAGCTGCCGCCGTCGTCGGCCTGGGCGACCCGCACGCAGACCCTCGCCGTGACGGGCAGCACCGACGGGAGCAGCTTCGGCACGCTTGTCTCCTCGGCGGCGCGGACCTTCGACCCGTCGACGGGCAACCAGGTGGCGCTGACGTTCAGCGCCGCGCAGACCCGCTACGTACGCATCACCGTGACCGGTAACACCGGCTGGCCGGCCGGGCAACTGGCGGCACTGGAGGTGTACGCCAGCTGACCGGTTGTGGGGCGGCCGCCGGACGCCGACCGGCGGCCGCCACCCACCCGACGAACGGGCGCACCACTAGACTGCTGACCCGGCGCGCAGTGGCGATGCAGGGACGGGGGCGGCGATGAACGCCGAAGATCGCATCGAACGGGCCAGGGTCCTCTACGAACATGCCGTGTTCAGCGGCGATGCTGGCGTGCTCGCCAACGCCGAACGGGACCTGGACGCGGTGGAGGCCGACACCGCGCTGGCCCGCGGGCGGATCCTGCATGCGCGATTCCTCAATGAACGCGCCATCAGCGGCTCGTCACCCGTCGAGGACCCGGCTGAACTGCAGTTGTTCGAGCGTGCGATCGAGCTGTACCAGGCGCTGGGCGACACGCGCGGCCAGGCCGAGGCGCTGTTCTGGATCGGCTGCCTGCATCAGGTGATCCGGCGCGACAACGAGACCGCGGTTCCGCACCTGGCACGGTCCCGCCAGATGGCGGCGCAGGTCGGCGACAAGCCGACTGAGGCCGAGGCACTTCGACACCTGGGCATCGCGGCGCACACGGCCGGTCGACTGGACGAAGCGCGCGAGCGTCTGGAGGAGTCGTCACGGCTGCGCCGAGAGGTGGGGGCACTGCCGGGCGTGGCCGCCAACATGGTCGGCCTGGCCTACATCGCCGCTGCCCAGGACCGCCATGCGGACGCGCTCGCGACACTCGACGAGGCGAACGCCATCGCCCAGGCCCATGGCGCCCATGCCATCGTGCGGCAGATCGAGCAGGCAAGAACACACATCTAAGCATTAGCCTCGACTGATGTCGTCAATCCGCCCGGTCGCCCTTGCCGTGCCACGTCGTGGTGAGGACCTGCTCGTGTTCGAGAGCCACGACTCCACGAAGGACGAAACCTTCTACCGTCCCCTGGGCGGGGGCATCGAATTCGGCGAGACGGCCGAGGCAGCCGTACGTCGCGAACTGCGCGAGGAGCTCGACGTCGAGCTCCTCGACGTACGCCTACTGGGCGTTCTGGAAAACCTCTTCCAGGGATTCGGCCGCGACGGTCATGAGATCGTCTTCGTCTACGACTGCCGGCTTGCCGACCAGTCGCTCTACGAGCGGGACACGGTCGGCGAGATACTCGACAACCCGGGCACGAAAGTCGTGTGGCGTTCCCTGAACAGCTTCACGGCAGGCAGCCCGCTCCATCCCGCCGGCCTCGCGAACATGCTTCGTGGCCGCTAGGGGTCGCCGTCCGCGACGTCTTCGTGTGGGCGGCTAGTACTGCAACGGCAGTTGGTCAGGGGTAGCCGTGTCGTCGGTAGTTGCAGGTTCGGGCTTGGTGTTGGCGTCGTCGGCGCCATCGAGACCAGGCCCAGACGCGCTCTGATGGGTAGGTTGATCGCACTATGAGTGCGGTGAGCAGTCTTCGGGTCTCCGGTATGGCGTAGCCGATCATCATGTCGCCGTCGGGGCTGGATCCCCTTCTGCGGTAAGGGATCGGGCCACGGACAGCCAGGCGTGGGCGGCCATGGACAGGGTGATGTGGGCGTACCAGGCTCGCCAGTCGCGGACCTGGTATTCGTCGAGGCCGGCTTCGTTCTCGGCCTGCTGGAAGCACTCCTCGATCGCCCAGCGTGCCCCCGCGATGCGGGCCAGGTCGACCAGGCGGGTGCGGCGGGTCCGTAGCAGACGTAGTACGCGATCTCCCCGGTCGTCATGCTGCGCCGGGCGAGTAGCCAGTGCCCCCGGCCGGGCTGCCAGCAGATCCGCACGGGGCACCCGCGGCCACCAGTACTCGCGGGGGCCGTGGGCCCCGGCGAGATCTGGGGACATCGAGGCACTCCTGAGGTGGCTGTTCGCGCGGGCCGACCTGGACTGCGACGACTGCAAAGTCGGCAAATGCCCGGCGGGCTGCGAGGTCCTCGCCGGGTGCCTGCGCTTCTACCAGGACAACGTGCTGGAGTCATACCTGATCATCAAGGGCGGCAAGGTCGGCTGGTCGGGACGGCCCGAGTTCACCATCGTCGGGCAAGATGAGGACGAGGACGACTAACGCGCCCGGTCAGTACATCTAGCGCAGTGGGCGGAGCGCCGCGCGGAGCTCGGTGGTGAAGAGTTCCGGTTCTTCAAGGGCCGCAAAATGGCCGCCCCTGTCGACCTCGTTTCAGTAGATGAGCTGGTGGTAACTGCGCTCGGCCCAGGTGCGCGGCGCGCGGTAGATCTCGCCGGGAAAGATCGGCGCGTTCTCGTGGCGGGGGCGGACGTGGATGAAGTGGATGTCGAGTCCGTCAATTTCCGTCATGAACTGTGGCATGGCGTTCAGCCTCGCTTCCACTTTTCGCCAGTCGTACTCTGTCTCCCAGTAGCGGACGAACTCCTGGAGCGTTGCCAGCGGTTCCCCCTGCGATCCGTCGTTGACCGGCTCGCGGTCGGGCCACCGGGTCATCGCCAATCGTTGTCGGAGATCGACAGCGTCGTCTTCCGGTACGTCGATGCGAAAGGGACGGACATCCTGTGACATGAATTCCGCTCCTGTGAGCTATGACGCGGCCGCGGTCCGGGCGCGCCCCGGGCCGGCAGGCCTACCTTAGGCCGGGGCGGAGTCGCGCGAGTTGAGAACACCAACCTCACCGGAACAACCAGCTTAGAGTCCCGCGTACACGTCGGCGGTGGCGAGCGCCAGCGTTTGGCCGGGTGGTACCCCCTCGCGCAACGGCAATACGCCGCGGAGCGCAGTCAGAGATACGACGCCGATGCGACGTGGACGGATGACTCCGGCGGCATGCTCGCTCCGTGGATCAACATAGCAGCGCAACACATCCGACAGCCATCGTCGTCTATCCGGCGGGGAGGCCCCGCCGTGCGTGAGACACCATTTGTGGCCTCTCGGCTGCACGCCCTGAGTGGGTTGCTGTACGTCCTGTCGTTCGCCGCCGCGATGCTCCTCCCAGGGCTAATCAGTTCACCCGGCGAGCCGCTGGTTACGCCGTACTCGTCCGACGCCGATGTCCAACAGTTCCTCAATAGCGGCTCACCCAGTGCACCGGTTGGCGCGTTCTTCCAGGCGCTGGCAGCGGTCGCACTGCTGGTGTTCACCGCGTACGTCGCCGTCACGATGCGCCGGCGGGGCGACATCGGCCGAGCCGCTGGGCTGGCGCATGCCTCCGGTGCGGTCGCCTCCGCGCTGCTGCTGTCGTCGGCGGCCGTTCAATGGATCATATCTCGTCCCAGCAGCGGATCGGATCTGCGGGTCTTCCGGTTCGCCATGGACCTCGCCTTCATGACCGGCGGTCCCTTGCACATCGTGACGCTCGGCCTCTTCGTCGGCGCCGCCTCCGCCGCCATGCTGCGGACCAGGGCGCTGCCGAGCTGGCTCGGAAGGCTGGGGATCGGCATCGCGACGCTGTGCGTACTCGCGATCTTCTCGCTGCTGGCCTCCGCGGCGTCGGTCTTCATCCCGGCCGGAAGGTTCATCGGCTTCATCTGGTTCGCCGCCGCCAGCGTCCTGCTGGCACGACGCGGCCGACTCGCACCCGATCCGGTCGACCTGGCGAGCACGCGATGAGCGGACGAGCTCCTACCGCCCTGCTCGTCACGGCCCTGTTAGTGACCATGACTCTCACGCCAGGCAGCAGTGCAGCGGGCGCGTCGGTGGCGCCATCGGAGGTATCCACGGGTCCGGCGTGGGTCTCTGGGCCGAGCCCATTCGGCGCCTGCCCTTCGGCCGCTCTTGACGATCTCCTACCCGCCGGCGCGCTCGAACCGACCGTCGCCGCCAACCCCCTGAAACGTCAGCAGCTGGTGTCGGTGTGGACACAAGACCGGTTCAGAGGACTGGTCGCTGGGGTGAGCGCCGACGGCGGCCACAGTTGGCGGCGGGTGCTGATTCCGGGGACGAGCCGATGCACGGGCGGGACCTTCGACTACGTCGATGACGTGTGGCTGTCATTCGGCCCAACCGGCATGCTGCACCTGTCGGCGCATGTGTTCGACGCACCCGAGACCACACCCAGCGGACTCATCACGGCCCGATCCCTCGACGGCGGTCTCACCTGGAGTAAACCGGTCCTCGTGGTGGCGGAGCGCGATCCGGAGGGCGGGACGTACGTCGGTGGGGCGATGGTGGCTGATCCGAAGGACCCCGCACGCGTCTACACGGTCGTACCGAAGATCATGGAACCCGACCAGGAGGGCGAGCCGTTCCGCGGAGCGGTGGTCTTCGCCGCCAGCGGTGATGCCGGACGCACCTGGCGGGCGCGGCAGATCTATGAGCCGGGGGAGAACCGGCTGACCACCGGACACCAGATCGTGGTGCTCCCCAACGGGGCCCTTGTCGGCTCCTTCACCCTGTTCGACCTCACCGGCGAGCGGCCCACCCGGCACGTTGCCGTGATGCGGTCGCAGGACCGTGGCGCCACCTGGTCACCTCCCCACCTGGTAGCCGAGATGCGGTCGGCCGGCGTCAGCGATCCGCAGTCGCCGGGGGACCAGGTCTCCAGCGGCAGCGCCGCGCTCATCGACGCGGCGGTCGATCCGGCCAGCGGGCGGATCTACCTGGTCTGGCAGGACGCCCGCTTCAGCGGCGGGCAGGCGGACGCAATCGCACTGTCCGTGTCGGACGACAGCGGGCGCCACTGGTCCACGCCGGTAAAGGTCAACCGCAGCCCGACGTACGTCCCGATCGGCAACCAACAGGCATTCACCGCATCGGTTGCAGTCGCCGCCGACCATACCGTCGCGGTCGACTACTCCGATTTCCGTAACGACGATCCCGCCGGGGCGCTATGGACCGATCGTTGGCTGGTGACCTGTCGCCCGACACGCAAGCTTGATTGCGCGACCGGGGTGGGGTTCGACACCGAGGTAAGACTCACCAACGAGTCATTCGACATGCGGCATGCCCCCTTCCTGAATGAAGTCGGCCCCCCGGGCTTTTTCCTTGGCGACTACGCCGGCCTGACCAGCGCCGGACCACACGACTTCGTCGCCACGTTCTCCCAACCCGACCCGGTGGCGTCCCCGCGCGTCGCCGCCGTACGGGTCCGGGACGCCAACCGATAGCCGCGTTGTGGCTGGCCGTGGCCGGGCGGGACCGGAAACCGGTCCGGTCCGGTCCGGCCCTATCGGTTGATGCCCGGCCCTGGCCCGATCCCTTACCGCAGAAGGGGATCCAGCCCCGACGGCGACATGATGATCGGCTACGCCATACCGGAGACCCGAAGACTGCTCACCGCACTCATAGTGCGATCAACCTACCCATCAGAGCGCGTCTGGGCCTGGTCTCGATGGCGCCGACGACGCCAACACCAAGCCCGAACCTGCAACTACCGACGACACGGCTACCCCTGACCAACTGCCGTTGCAGTACTAGGCGCGGAACCACCCGATCGCTGGCGCACCGGCGTGGTCGGGCCGCAGGTCCCAAGGATGGTCGCGGTGCCAGGCCGCAGCCGCGTCGGCATCGCCGGGGCCGCGGGCGCAAGCCGGCGTGTGCACGCACCCCGGCCCACCCACCACCGCCACGAAGTCACGGGGGTCCGCCCACTCGGCCTTGTGGAGTGGCGAAAGAGCCTGCTGTCGAGGTCAGTCTTCGCCTCGCAGGGGCATCAGCACGTCGATCCGGTCGTGGCGGCGGTAGTGCTCGATGCACGGGCGAGTGTCGTCCCGGTCGCCCGTGCGCTGCAACTGTTCGAAGGTCGGGGTGAGCAGGGCGTAGACAGCAGGTTGCGGTCCACGCACGGTCGCGCTCAGGTATCGGCCGCCCGGAACGACGCCCGTTCGTAGGCCGAGGTGGTCGGGGACGTCACCGGCTCGAATCTGCACGCAGCAGCGGTAGATGCCGCTGTCGTCGAACACACCGAGGAATGTGCGCCCGCGCATCGATCCCAGCACCGTCTCCAGATGGTCCCAGGCCGGCCCGATCTCATCGGAGCCGTCTCTCGCTTCGATGAACATGACAGGCGCCTCGGTGCGCTCGACTCGCCTGAGCGGTAGGTGCATCCTCGGGCCTCCTCCCGTCACGTGGTCCGCGTCGGAGACAAGCTACTCGCGGCCTCTGACACTGTCTGGCCCGCGAACCCGGTCCGGCTGCACTGTTGAGCCGCCGGCGAGGTACACCGGCGCCTGGCGGTCACGGGCACTCGTCGCCGCACGGATTCGTGTGGCGACGTTGGCGGGAAGACGCTGCTCAGCCTCTCGGCGGGTGAAGAAGGCGATGTCCTCCAACTCCTGCCTCGGCAACGTGACGCCGTCAAGACTGGCGAGGGACCCGCAGTCGAACGTGAAGCTGATGATCGCGCGTGGCCGCTGCCCAGCGGGCGGTGCCTAGTCGACTACGAGAAGATCGCCCACCGTCACCGAGATCCCCAACTCCTCCCGGATCTCCCGGGCGCAGGCATCGTGGGGATATTCACCCTCGTCCAGGTAACCGCCGGGGAAGGCCCAGTGGTCGCGATAGGTGGGTTTGACGAGCAGCACGTTGCCGGCCGGGTCGGTGATGAAAGCGGCGGCTGCGGCGTAGAAGGACGCCAGATTGGCGTACCACGTGGCGGGCTCCGTCCAGGTCACCTCGATGACGCTAGCGGGCAGGTTCAGGTGGGCCGGGGCTCTAGAATTCGCGCGTGGGCCCGTCCTCCGAGCTAGCCGCAGCAACCTCGCAGCGTCATCTGCAGAATGTCCTACCCCGCCGCTGGCTGCACGTGCAGGCTGTGGCGGCCAAGGCGGAGAGACTTGCGTACCTGGTCGGAGACGACGCGGACGTGCTGACGGCTGCTGCGTGGCTGCACGACATCGGGTATGCCCCAGATGTCGCCGATACAGGTTTCCACGCGCTGGACGGCGCACGATGGCTTCGGCGGCGGGGATTTGCAGATCGGATCGCGGCTCTGGTTGCCCACCACTCCTGCGCTGTCCACGAAGCAGACGAGCGGGGTCTGGGACAGGCGCTGGCCAACGAGTTCCCGCGCGAGGAAACGGCGACTTCGGATGCGCTCTGGTACGCGGACATGACGACTGGCCCAGACGGTCAGGACCTCACCGTCGACGAGAGGCTGACGGAGATCCGGCAGCGCTACGGGCCGGACGACGTCGTGACGCGGTTCTGGGAGAGAGCTGAGCCGATGCTCCGACACGCCATAAGCAGGACTCAGCATCGGCTGTCAGCTCAGCCGATGTAGGGGGCAGGACGCCGCTGAAATCCGTGGTCGACCCTGAGCCGCATCGACGGGTGGATTGCAAGCTGGTCCAGTTGGTGACGGGCCACCCAAACCACTGACGAGGACTCCTCGCTGGTCTTCGGCTCGCCAGAGAGGTAGAGAGCCCGAAAACAGACCGAGAACTGCTGCCGTACCTCGCCGTCGCTGTACTCCACCACGTGCCTGGGGTCGGAGTAGATCCCGACCATCTCGGTCACCTCGACCTCGATGCCGGTCTCCTCTCGCGTCTCCCGCACGGCTGTCTCGGCGATGTACTCGCCGACGTCCTGAGCACCGCCCGGCAGTGCCCAGAGGCCGTTGTCGGTGCGCTGGATGAGCAGCACCCGCCCCTGCTCGTCCTGTACGAAGACGGTCACGGCGACGACAATGCTGTTCGCCTTCGGCGCGTTCGCGCTGTTGAAGTGCTCGATCCGGGCCATGCCTTCAGCCTTTCTCGGTTGGCGACTCAGTGCTCAGGCCAGACGGCACGCTTCTTGCCGAGGACTCGGTTGAAGCTGGCGACGTAGCTGTCGAACAAGTCTCCTCCACCGAGGCGCCGCAGGTGCAGCACAGGCGCATACGCGGCCGGCGTGCCGTAGAGGTGGGTGTTGACCAGCATCTCGTCATCGAAGCGGTAGATGGAGTTGTAGAGGATGGTGTCGTGGTAGTAGATCCCGACGTTGTCCAGATCCCGTAGGTCCTTGTAGAAGGCCAACGCGTTCAGGATCTTGTTCGACATGGCGGGGCCGATGCCCTCGGCGTGCCCCCGTTCGGCGATGTGCTCGCCGTCCGGGTCGCCGAACAGCAACTCCACCTGCGCTCCGGCCAACGCCTTCTCGCGAAGCGTCGGGATCCAGCGGTGGTTGAACTCCGGCAGGAACAACCCTCCGTAGACCAGGACGCCGACCTGTCGGGTGGCCTGCTCAAGGAGATGCTGCCAGAGGTCGGTGGGGACGGCTCCGCGGCGCGGGTAGATGTGGACCAGCTCCGACTGGCTGATCTGCACGGCTCGCTGCGACGGAAGCGCGTCCGGCCAGAGGTACGACTCATTCTCGTTCAGCAGCTCGGCGATGGAGTGTCGATAGCGCGGGTACGGATTGCGAGTCTGCGTCACCCACCGCTCGACGGTCTTCGGGTCGACACCGAGCTTCTCGGCCAGCACCGATGCGGTCAGGCCCTTCTTGAGCATCCCGTTGCGAAGACGGTCGTTTGGCATCTCGTCTCCTGCTCACCGAGGCTTGGGGACGGATCGGGGACGACTCACCCTAACAAGGACGTCCCCACTCGTCCGTGACTCGCGGTGAAGTTGTCACTACCAATCGGCGGAGCCTGGGTCCACAAACCTGTCGTCCAGTCAGGACAAGGGTGGCCTGGCCAGAGTTCGACGCACGCCCCACAGAGGCAGGGCTTGCCCTGCGCCGATTGACGGAGGTGGAAATGCGGGGCGACGAGGCAGCGAGTAAGGGTGAGCAGGCCGAGGCGGCCGAGCGGGAGGCTGCCAAGCAGCGCCTCCTGGCGCAGGCCGAGGCGGAGCGCGTACCGGTGGAGGACACGACTCGTGCGGTCCCGGACCGGCGGTGGCGGCGTGACCAGCGATGACCTGCCGATCGGCCGCCGCGTCGCGCGCTGGCGGGTGCGGCGGTCGATGACACAGCAGCAGCTCGCCGACCGGCTGCGCAGGTCGAAGAGCTGGGTCGACAAGGTCGAGCGGGGTGTGCGTGCCCTGGACCGGTACTCGGTGATCCAGGAGTTGGCTGACGTGCTGCGGGTCGACCCGGAGGTGCTGCTCGGCCAGCAGCCGCAGCGAACGCCGGTCGGCGCTCTCGAAGGGATGGACGACATCCGAGCCGCTCTCGCCCGCTACGACGCTCCGGAGGCCGCACAGCAGACGACAGAAGAGGCGAGGAGGCAGGTCGGGTACGCCTGGTTGACCTACCAGCATGCCCACTACGCGCAGTTGGTGCGGGTGTTGCCGAGTCTGCTCGACGTCGTGCAGGGCGCGCGGTCACCGGAGGTGCGGGTGCAGACGTGCCGGATCACCTCCGCCCTGCTGGTCAAGCTCGGTGAGGCCGACCTCGGGTGGCTGGCCGCCGACCGGGCGATGGCCGCCGCCGGAGACGATCCGGCGCTCGCGGCGACGGCGGCCGTGTCGGTCGGGCAGGCGCTGCGCGCGTCGGGCCGCGACCGCCTGGCCCTGGCCGCGACGCTCGCCGCCGCGAACCGCGTCCGGCCGCAGCGGTCGCTGGGGGAGTGGGCCGTGGGTGGGACGCTGCTGCTCCAGGCGGCCCTGGCCGCCGCGGGCTGCGGCGAGCACCGCCGCGCCGGGGAGCTGACCGAGCGGGCCGCGGGCGTCGCCGCACACCTTCGGGGGTACGACGATCAGCACCGCACCAGCTTCGGGCCGGTCGCCGTGGAGTTGGCGCGGGTGCTGGTGGCGGCGCTACGGGGTGACGCCGACGAGGCGGTGCAGCGGCATGTGAGCGTCGTTCGACGGGACGGGTGGCGGCGGTTGCCGGCCGAGCATCGGGGCGCCTACCTGCTCGACGCCGCGCGGGCGTACCTCCAGGTCGGCGACCTGCGCGGGGCGGCACGCGCCCTGGTCGACGCGGACAGTGTCGCGCCCGCTGAGGTCCGGTGTCGGCCGTTGGCGCGTACTCTCATCGCCGATGTCGCAGGCGCGCAGCCGGCGCCGGCCGGCGTGACGCGACTGGCGACGCTCGTCGGCCTCATCCATTGACGGACGCGCGCCGGGCCGTCGAGCGGTGCCCGTTGGTGTCCTGGAACGCCGAGAGGTGTTCGCGGTGAATCCGTCAGCCGATGAGCGTCTCCGTGATCTGCCGGGTGGTCTGTGCCGCCACCCGCGCATCGAAGGCGGCGTACGAGCAGTAGGCGTTCAGGCCGGTGGCGAGTGCCCATCCGCGACCTCTGGCCCACGTCGCGTCGTCCACGCCGAGCGCGGCGCGGAAGACGGCACGTGTGGTGCGCGACAGCAGGGTAAAGGCGATTGTCATGTCCCGTGCCGGATCGCCGACACCGAGGCCACCGAAGTCGATCACGGCGCTGACCCGGCCGTTCACGGTCAGGATGTTGCCCGTGTGAAAGTCGCCGTGGAACCAGACCGGCTGGCGATTCCAGCCCGGTGCGTTCAGCGCCGCCTCCCAGACCGACGTCAGGGCCACCGCGTCGAAGACCCCGGCGACCTGCGCGATCGCGGGGCGTGTGTCGTCGTCTCGAGCAGCCAACTCCCGACCGTCGCCCGGTGGCGCTTCACGGACCGGGAACCGCTGAAGTGCGCGGAGAAATCCCGCCAGAGCGACGGCGGCCTCCCGCGACTGCGCCAGAGCATCCGAGGTTGCCACCTCGCCGTCAAGCCATCGGGAGATCGCCCAGGGCCACGGGTACCCGAGGCCCGGCCGGCCCACTGCGACCGGTTGCGGAACGGCCAGCGGTAGGTGCGGGGCCAACCGTGGCAGCCACCGATACTCCTTCTCGGCCTGACTGACGGCACCGGTGTGCCGGGGCAACCGGACCGCGAGTTCCTCACCGAGCCGGTGGATGACGTGGTCGGACCCGCCTGGCTCGACCAGGTGCAGTGGCAGCCCGGCCCACTGTGGGAACTGCGTTTCGATCAGCCGATTGACAAGTAGGCCGTCGATTCGAGGTCGGGTAATCACCACGGACGGCTCCTGCCGGGAGAGAAGTCACGACCATGAGAGCTCACGGCTGACGACCTGTCGACCGGGTTACGGCCTGCATGCAGGTGACGATCTCCATAGGATGCGTGCATGTCTCGGCCACTGATCTTCGACCTCTTCCACACCCTGGTTCACGGTGCCGACGACGAGCGTGACCGGGTAGTTGGCGAGATGGCGCTCGTGGTCGGGGTGGCTCCGGTCGCGCTGGTCGCTGCGTACCACGCGACCTGGCGCGACCGGCTGGTCCGGTGGGACGTGGAGGAGACCGTCCGCATTCTCGCCGGACGCCTCGGCGGCACGCCAACCGACGAACAGGTGACACGCGCCGGTGGACATCGGCGAGCCCTCGCGCGCCGGGTGCTGGGCACTGTCTCGACCGCCACCCTGGACGTGCTTGACGCGCTGCGCGGCGACGGGCATCCGCTGGCCCTGGTCAGCAATGCCACCTCGGAGACCGCCGAGGCGTGGCCGGACAGTCAGCTTGCCCGCCGGTTCGACGCCGCGGTCTTCTCCTGCGAGGTCGGGCTGGCCAAGCCCGACCCCGCGATCTACCGCATCGCCGCTGAGCGGTTGGGCGTCGCGCCGGCAGAATGCGTCTTCGTCGGTGACGGCGCAGACGGTGAGCTGGCCGGCGCGGCAGCAGTCGGTATGACAGTGCTTCGTACCACCGAGCACAACGACACCGACCCAGGCTGGGGTGGACGTGCGATCGCTACCCTTGGCGACCTGCCCGGCCTGCTGCGCGAGTCGACCGGTCCACGTTCGGCCTTCACGTCAGTCACGGAATCGCCCGCCGGAGTCGCATCGGCGTAGACGCGCCTCAAGTGTCGCCCTCAGTCATTCAGCCAGTTGTCGTCGACTTCGTCCGGTTGGCTCACCGGTTGATCGTCCCGCGGGTTTGACGCGGAGGCGCGTCGACGAATCGCGTTTCCGCCCGGGTGGTGCCGGCCCGCTGTGAGACTGGGCGAGTGCCGGCACTGTCGGTGCGTCGGCGCAGGCCGACTCGACGTGGCGAGGTGGGGAAGATGGCCAACGACAACGAAATCCGTCCCTTCCGGCTGGACACACCGGAGGACGCCATCGCCGACCTACGTCGCCGGATTGCGGCTGCCCGCTGGCCCACTCGCGAATTGGTCACCGATCGCTCGCAGGGGGTGCAGCTGGCGACGGTCCAGGAGTTGGCCCGCTACTGGATGACCGATTACGACTGGCGTGCGTGCGAGACGAAGCTGAATTCGTTGCCGCAGTACACGACGAACATCGACGGCGTCGAGATTCACTTCATCCACGTGCGGTCGCAGCACGAGAGCGCCCTGCCGCTGATCATGACGCACGGCTGGCCTGGCTCGGTCGTCGAGCTGCTCGGGGCCGTCGGTCCGCTGACCGACCCGACGGCGCACGGCGGCACGCCCGAGGACGCGTTCCACCTGGTGCTGCCGTCCTTGCCGGGCTACGGCTTCTCCGGCGAGCCGACCGAGCCTGGCTGGAATTCGGCGCGGATCGCACAGGCGTGGGCGAAGCTCATGGATCGCCTCGGGTACTCGCGCTACGTCGCGCAGGGTGGCGACGTCGGCGCGGCCGTCACGGACGCCATGGGGCGTCAAGCGCCCGAGGGGCTGCTCGGCATCCACGTCAACCTGCTCGCCGGGGCGGTCGGCATCAAGGACAAGTTGCCGGCGAATTCCGAGCAGGAACGCGCCGCGCTCGACGCGCTCAAGCTGTTCTCGATGGACGGGTTCGGCTACTTCCTGGAGCAGTCCACCCGGCCGCAGACGATCGGCTATTCGCTGCTGGACTCGCCCGTCGGGTTGGCGGCCTGGATGCTCGACCACGACACGGACAGCTACTACAAGATCTCCCGCGCGTTCCTCGACGGTGATCCGGCTGGCGGTCTCACCCGGGACAGCATCCTCGACAACATCACGCTGTACTGGTTGACCGGCACCGGTGCTTCGTCCGCCCGGTGGTACTGGGAGCAGGGGCGGTTTCAAGCAGCGGCCCAGGCGGCCGGTCAGGCACCGCCGCCGGTCGCGGTTCCGGTTGGCTTCACCACGTTCCCCGGCGAGATCTGGCCCGCCCCGCGTAGCTGGGCGGAGGCGGTGTACCCCGGTATCGCGTATTTCAACGAGGCCGACCGCGGCGGGCACTTCGCGGCGTGGGAGGAGCCGGAACTCTTCTCCGCCGAGGTGCGGGCGTCGTTCCGGCCGCTGCGAAACGCCTGACGGCCTCACCCGCTGACGGACGTGCCGATCGGGACACCCCTGTGCGTGGCATCTGGCCTGACCTGGGCGACGGTGGCCGGCCGCATATCCGGCGACCCGACGGGAAAGCGCGGGGCGTCCGACAGCCCACACCGGAGCAGGAGAAAAACATGCCTTTCATCACCGTGGGGACGGAAAACTCCGCACCCATCGACCTGTACTACGAGGACCACGGATCCGGTCAGCCCGTGGTACTCATCCACGGCTTCCCGTTCAACGGGGCAACGTGGGAGAAGGAGACCAAGGCGCTGCTCGAGGCCGGATACCGGACGATCACCTACGATCGACGCGGTTACGGCAACTCGGCGCAGCCGGCGTTCGGCTACGACTACAACACGTTCGCCGCGGACCTCGACGTGCTGATGACCGAACTGGACCTGCGCGACGTGACCCTGGTGGGGCACTCGATGGGCACCGGCGAGGTGATCCGGTATCTGGGCAACTACGGTTCCCAGCGCGTCAGCCGGGCCGTGGTGCTGAGCCCCTTGCAGCCGATGCTGGCGAAGGCCGACGACAACCCGGAGGGCGTCGACCGGAAGCTCTTCAAGGGTTTCCAGGACGCCATCATCAAGGACCGCTTCGCGTACCTGACGACGTTCTGTGACGCGTTCTTCAACCCGGACCAGAACATGGGCAAGCGGGTCAGCGAAGAGGCGTACCGGGCGCACTGGCAGATCGGCGCCATGGCCTCCGGCAAGGCCACGCACGACAGCGTGAACGCCTGGCAGGAGGACTTCCGCCCCGACCTGCCGAAGATCGACATTCCGGTGTTGATCGTGCAGGGTGACCAGGACCGGGTGCTGCCCTACCCGGTGACCGGCCAGCGGCTCGGGCCGATGATGCCGACCGGCACGCTCATGACGCTCAAGGGCGCGCCGCACGGCATCCCGTGGACGCACGCCGACGAGGTCAACAAGGCGATCATGGACTTCATGAAGCAGCCCGCCAAGGCTCGCGCCTGACTCGTACCGGTAGCCGATCGGACGCCAGCGTCACGATGACGCTGCGGCACCCGACCCCTTCCCGGGTCGGGTGCCGTCGGCGTTTCACGGCCGGCGGGCCACCACCGCGCCGTTCGCGCCGGGGGCGTCGAACGGCAGGGTACGGACGTCGACGAACCCGGCGTCGGTGAGCCACGCGCCGTACTCGGCGGCCGAGTAGTTCCGGCCACCCTCGGTCTCGACGAGCATGTTCATGCCCATCAGGGCCGCCTCCGGTGGCCCGGTGCGCTCGTCGTTGAGCAGCAGCTCGCAGACGACTATCGCCCCACCGGACGGCAGCGCCTCGTGACACCTCGCCAGCAGCGCCCGGTTCGTCGGCTCGTCCCAGTCGTGCAGGATCATGCTGAGCAGGATGACGTCGTGCCCGTCCGGCAACGCGGGATCGGCGAGGAAGTCGCCGGCCACCGCGTCGATCCGGCCGGTCAGACCCGCCTCCGCGATCCGCTCCCGCGCCCGTACGCACACGTGCGGCAGGTCCAGGACCGTCGCCCGCAGCTCGGGTAGGCGACGGCAGAACTCGATCGGGAACGCGCCGGCCCCGCCACCCACGTCGAGGAGCCGACGGTACGCGGAGAAGTCGTACGCGTCGGCAAGCGCGCTCGCCGTGAAGCTGGACGTCGAATACATGGCGTCCCAGAACTGCGCCAGCATCAACGGGTCCTCGGTGTCGAACATGGACTGCTGCGACTCCGGGTCCCAGGTCAACGGTCGATCCGTGCGCAGCGCGTCGCCGATCCGGTGCCACGGCAGGTAGGTGCGCAGGTCGGAGTAGCGGATCTGGGCGCCGAAGTAGTAGGGGCGGCCCTCGACCAGGAACTGCTCGGCCAACTCGGTGTTGCGGTAGCCGTCGCCGGCCTTCTCCAGCAGGCCGAGTGACGCGCACGCGGCGAGCAGCAGGTCCGCCGGCCGGTCGGGCAACCCGAACTCGGCCGAGGCCTGCTCGACTGTCATCGTCCGCCCACCGGCGAGCCGGGTGAACAGACCGAGGTCGACGCCGGCCGCGAGGGTCTTGAACCCCCACACGCCGGCCACGAGCTGCATGAGCGGAGTCGGAGTGACCATGGCGACATGAGATCACACATCACACGTTTCCACGATGGACGATCACGCTCGGATCAGCGTCACCAACCCCGCGGCCACCAGCACCCCGGCCCAGAGCCTGTCGACGTTGAACCAGGCCCGACGCAGCACCCCGACCCCGAGCACCTGGTAGACGAGCATCGCCACGACCAGCGCGGTGCCCAGCATCGCCACGGTGTGCACGCCCGCCGCCGCCAACCCGGTCAGCGCGCCGACCGGCGCGGCGGCCAGGTGCCCGGAGTGACCTCCGGACACCGGCTCGGCGACCAGCACCGGCAGCAGCATCAGCCCCGCGCCGTGCGCCGACGACATGAGGAACGACCAGCCGGCGAGCTGCGCCGAGGACAGCCGCATCCCCGCCCAGCGGAAGTGCCGCTCGGAGAGCAGCCGCCACAACCCGAAGCCGACAAGCAGCACGCCGCCGACCACCGCCAGGGCGGTGCTCGCCGTCACCGACCTGGTCGCGGTGACCAGGGCGGCGACGATCGCCACCGACGCGAGGTGCCCCGCCGCGATCGGCGGCAGCGCGCGCAGCAGCGCCCCCCGGTCGCGTTCCTGCAGGCCCCGGGCCACCGCGAACAGCCAGCCCATCGCCGGGTTCAGGCCGTGGAACGCGCCGAGCGCCGCGAGCGTCGCGAGGGTCCCGACGGTCACGGGAAGCAGTACGAGTCGGAGGACGCGTCCCCGCCCTGCAGGCGGGTCTGGTGCACCCGCCGGCCCCGGAATTCGTCGCCGTGCGGGAAGAACCTCTCGTCGGGCGTGAGCCCGCCGGCGTCCACGTCGACGTCGAGCTTCGCCAGCCAGGCGCCCACCCCGTCCGGGTAGAACTGGTCGTCCCACGAGCCGTAGAGGGAGTTGCTGACGTAGACCCGCCGCCCGTCCCGGCTCACCTCGACCATCTGCGGGCCACCCGCGAGGGCCTCGCCGGGGGCGGACGGGTGTGCGGTGCGGCGGACGATCCCGCCGAGGTGCACCGAGCCGGTCTGCACCGGGTGCAGCGGGTCGCTGACGTCGTACTGGCGCAGCTCGCCGGTGCCCCAGCAGGAGACGTAGAGGAACCGGTCGTCCACCGACAGGTCGATGTCGGTCACCAGTGGCGGCACCGCGCCGAACGGCTTGAGCAGGTCGGGCAGGTCCGCCGGGTCGGCCGGCTCGGCCGGGATGTCGATCACCTTGGTGACCGCCCAGGCGTCCCCGTCGCGGTGCCACAGCCAGACCGAGGCGGACAGGTCCTCGACGCTGATCACCACCCCGACGAACCCGTACGACTTCCGCGGATCGTGCGCCGGGCGCAGCTCCAGCGGCATCTGGTACTGATCACCCAGGTCGACCCGCTGCACGTGCCGACGTTTCGCGAGGTCCCAGAAGTGGATGGCATGGCCGTAGCGCCGGCCCAGCAGCAGCTCGCCGATGATCCCGTCCTCGATCATCGACGGGGTGCCCCACTCGCTGGTGACAAGCACGTCCTGGGTGAGGTGCCACCACACGTCGTACGCCAGGAACTGCGGGCCCCGGTCGGCCTCCCACGCCCCGCGGACGTCGAAGGTGGTGTGGTCCAGGATCGCGATGCCACCCGGACCCTCCGCGCCGTCCGCGCCACCGAGGGCGGACAGGTAGATGCCGTCCGGGCCGCAGTGCACGGTGTGCGGCCGGGAGTAGCCGGCCCGCTTCGACAGCTCCTCCGGCCCGATCACCTTGACGACCTGCGGTTGGCGCGGGTCGGGCTGGGTGTCGAGCACGTGGATGCGCGACGAGCGCAGGCCGGGCACGATCAGGTAGCGCCGCTCGACGTGCGGGTGCGGGGCTGTCGGGCAGAGCGCGCTGCTGCACGCGTTCCACCCGAAGTGGTGCACCTCGTCGCCGAGGTGCGGCAGGTCGGTCCAGCCGACGACCCGGCCGTAGTCGGGGGAGTCGGGGTCGGTGTCCAGCACCGCGATGGCGTCCGGGCGGCTGGCGCTACGGTCGAAGGCCGCCACGTAGGCGAGCTTCTCCGCCGGCGCGGTCGCCGCCTGTGACGGTGACGGGTAGAAGGTGGGGTCCGGTGTCCAGCGGGTCATCACAGCTCCGCTCGTTCAGGTGGTGGGAACGCCGAGTCGGTCGAGCAGGTGCCGGCGCAGCGCGCCGAAGCCCGGGTCGTCTGGCGTACGGGTGGGGCCGAGGTCGACGGGCAGTTCCGCGGCGATGCGGCAGTGGTCGAGGAGCAGGATCCGGTCGGCGAGCAGCAGTGCCTCCTCCACGTCGTGGGTGACCAGCAGGGCGGCGAAGCCGTGCTCGGCGCGCAGCCGGCGCAGCAGCACTTGCATTCGCAGCCGGGTGAGCGCGTCCAGGGCACCGAACGGTTCGTCGAGCAGCAGCAGGTCCGGTTCGCGGACCAGCGCCCGCGCGACGGCCACCCGCTGCGCCTGCCCGCCGGACAGCTCGGCCGGCCAGGCCCGGTGCCGCTCGGCCAGCCCGACCTCCCGCAGCGCACGGTCGACGCGCCCGGCGGTGTCCGGGCCGGACAGGCCGAGCCCGACGTTGGCCGCCACCCGCTTCCAGGGCAGGAGCCGGTGTTCCTGGAAGACCACGGCGGCGGTGCCGTGCACGACTGTCTCGCCGCTGGCGTCGCCGTCCAGGCCGGCGAGAACCCGTAACAGCGTGCTCTTGCCGGAGCCGCTGGAGCCCAGCAGGGCCACCACCTCGCCCCGCGCGATGGTCAGGTCGACCCCGGCCAGCACGACCGTCGACCCGAAGGCCCGGTGGATCGCGTGGGCGGTCAGCACCGGCGTCGCGCCGGTCAGCTGGCTCGCAGTCCGCGTCGCCATGTCAACATCCTCCTCTCCGCAACGCGCAGGGCAAGGTCGGATATCAGCCCGAGCAGCGCGTAGACGAGCAGGCCGAGGACCACGACGTCGGTCTGGCTGAACTCCCGCGCCTCCATCATCAGGAAGCCGATGCCGGTCTGGGCGTTCACCTGCTCGCCGACGACGAGGCTGAGCCAGGCCGCCCCGATCGCGAGGCGCAGGCCGAGAAAGAGCGACGGCAGCGCGCCGGGCAGCACCACGTGGCGCAGCCGGGCGGCCTGCCCGAGCCCGCAGGCGCGGGCCGCCTCCACCAACCGTTCGTCGATGTCCCGGATGCCGGCGTAGGTGTTGAAGTAGATGGGGAAGAACGCGCCCAGGGCCACCAGGCTGATCTTCAACGACTCGCCGATGCCGACCCAGATGATCAGCAGCGGCACGAGGCCTAGGTGCGGCAGCATCCGGGCCATCTGCACCGGCGGGTCGACCAGGTCGTCGCCGAGGCGCAGCAGCCCGGCCACCGTGCCCAGGACCAGCGCCAGGACGCCGCCGATGAGCAGCCCCGCGCCGGCCCGGGTCAGGGAGTCCAGGAGGTGGACGGCGAGCGTACCGTCGCGGGACAGTCGCCAGCCGGTGGCGAGCACGTCGCTCGGCGCGGGCAGCTTCTCCGGCGCCAGCAACCCGGTGCGGGCGGCCAGCTCCCAGCCCAGCACCAGCACGACCGGGCTGACCAGCCGTCGCCACCGCCGAGCCGGCCGGGGTCGTCGCGGGTCGGGCGCCGCGACGGCCGCGGCCTCCGGCGGCGTTTCCAACAGAGGTGTACGGCTCACTGGAACACCGCGCTGAAGCGGTCGTCCACCCGGCCTTTGATGTCGACCGGGCCCGGGATGAGGTCCAGCGCGATGAAGCTGTCGGTGATCGCCTGGAGTTCGTCGCCGATGGCCGGGGTGACCGGGGCGAGCGGCTTGGCGCTGCGGTCCAGGGCGCGACTGGTGACGTCCTCCGGGATCTTCAGCTCCGGCGCGAGCGTGCGGGCCCGTTCCTGCGGGTTCGCGATGCCCCAGTCGGTCACCTCGCGGTAGCGCTGCAGGAACGCCCGGATGTCGTCCGAGCGCTTGTCGACCGCGTCGGGGGCGGCCAGCACGTACTCGCGGTTGCTGGCCAGGCCTGTCGCGTCCGCGAGCACCCGCACGCCCGGCTGCTCGGCAAGCGCGAAGTACGGGTCCCAGATCACCCACGCGTCGACCTGCCCGCTGTCGAACGCGGGCCGCCCCTCGGCCGGCTTGAGGTACTTGACCTCGATGTCCTTCAACGTCATCTTGTTGGCCTCCAGCAGCCGGACCAGCAGCCAGTGCACGTTGGAGCCCTTGTTGAGGGCGATCGTCTTGCCCTTGAGGTCGGCGAAGCTGCGGTAGCCGCTGTCGGCCTTGACCAGCACCGCCTCACCCTGCGGGATCGGCGCCGAGGTGCCGATGATGGAGAACGGGATCTTCCCGGCGGCGGCGAAGACGGGCGGGGCCTCGCCTACCTGTCCGATGTCGATCGACCCGGCCTTGAGCGCCTCGGTGAGCGCCGGCCCGCTCTCGAACAGCGACCACTCGACGCCAGGGGTCTCGCCGCGCGCCTTGACCAGGCTCAGCCCTCCGAAGCGCTGGTAGCCGATCCGCAGCTTGCCCGCCTTGCCTCCGGCGTCGGCGGACCCGCCGCAGGCGCTCACGGCGGCGCCGGCGAGCAGGACCACTGCGGTGAACGCGGCAGTCAGCAGGCGGCGACGCGGGGGATGACTCGACGAGGGGGTACGCATGGCGGCTCCTTGGATCGGGCAGGTGCGCCGGGCCGCATCGACCGGCGTGAGGTGGCGTGGGCGGTAGCCTACTAACCCGATAGGTTTTATGGGTAGGCTGTCGGCGGGATCGTCCCACCCCTCAGGAGGTGCCCGCCTCACCGCGCGCGCCACCCGCACCCGCACCGCCGCGCACTGGAGGAAAGAGCCCCGATGACCCTCACCTTCCACTGGTTCCTGCCCACCAACGGCGACAGCCGGGACGTCGTCGGCGGCGGCCACGGCGTGCCGACCGGTGCCGCCGGAGGCGCCCGTCCGGCCAGCGTGGCGTACCTGGGGCAGATCGCCCGCACCGCCGAGCAGCTCGGCTTCGTCGGCGCGCTCACCCCCACCGGCGCGTGGTGCGAGGACGCCTGGTTGAGCACGGCGATGCTCACCGAGGTCACCGAACGCCTCAAATTCCTGGTGGCCTTCCGGCCCGGCCTGACCTCACCCACCCTCGCCGCCCAGATGGCCTCGACGTTCCAGCGGCTGTCCCGGGGCCGACTGCTGCTCAACGTGGTCACCGGCGGCGAGTCGTCAGAGCAGCGGGCGTACGGCGACTTCCTGGACAAGGACGCCCGCTACGCGCGGGCCGACGAGTTCCTGCACGTCGTCCACGCGCTGTGGCGGGGTGAGACTGTCGACTACACAGGCGCCCATGTGCGCGTCGAGCAGGCGCGACTGCACCGGCTGCCCGACCCGACGCCGCCTGTCTACTTCGGCGGCTCGTCCGCCGCCGCCCTGCCGGTGGCGGTGCGGCACAGCGACGTCTACCTCACCTGGGGCGAGCCGCCGGCCCAGGTCGCCGACAAACTGGACCGGGTGCGGGCGCTGGCCGCCGATGCCGGCGGGGCCCTGCGGTTCGGCATCCGGCTGCACGTCATCGCCCGGGACACCGCCGACGAGGCGTGGGCACAGGCCCGCCGCCTGCTCAGCGGCATCTCCCAGGCCGACATCCGGGCCGTGCAGGACGGGCTGCGCCGCAGCGAGTCCGAGGGACAGCGCCGGATGCTCGACCTGCACGGCGGCTCCCGCGACAGCCTGGAGGTCTCGCCCAACCTGTGGGCAGGCGTCGGGCTGGTCCGGGGTGGCGCGGGCACCGCACTCGTCGGTAGCCACCGCGAGATCGCCGACCGGATCGCCGAGTACCACGCGCTGGGCATCGACGAGTTCATCCTCTCCGGCTACCCGCACCTGGAGGAGGCGTACTGGTTCGGCGAGGGCGTCCTGCCGATCCTGCGGGAACGCGGATTGTGGCGGCACCCCGACGGCCGGCCGGGGCCGACCGACCACGTCGACGTCCCGTTCGCCGGCACGTCGACACCTCGCCCGGCGCCGGAACCCGCCGCGGCCCGCTGACCGGCCCACCCGTGGCGGTGGGTGCCCCGGCGGGCACCGCGTGACTTGTCGTGCGGTGCTACCACTGAGGCACATTCGCGAACTGGTGGTGATGGCGTGGGCGACGAACGGGCAGCCGACGCGCCCGAACCCGAGGGCTGGCCGCTGCCTCGACGCGCCCGGCCCGACCCGATACCGACGGACGTCACCGACGACGACCTGCTGTTCGCCGACGAGGACCCCTACATCGAGCCGCTCGACGGCGAGCCGGTCGACAGTGAGCCTTTCAGCGAGCCCGAGTTCGACGAGGTCCCCTGGTGGGTCACCCACGGTGAACGAATCGACGCGACGGCCCGGGCCAACCGCAGGAACACACGCGAGAAATTCGGGTGGGACGGTCTTCCCGCCGGTTACGACACGTTCTGGGGTCACGTCGACGTCGACCCGGTGTCGGTGGCGCCCGCCGTACGGGGTGCCAGGATCACCCTGGACTGGCTGGACTTCGCGTCGCGTTCGGTGGGGACGCCGCAGCGGCTGCCGCTCCTGCTCGGCGCGGTCGTGGCCACCGTCGGGGCGTTCGGCATCGTCGGCGGGTCACTTGTCGACCGGTTGGCGGCCTGCGCCACGAGCCTCGTCCTCGGGGTCGTGGCGGCACTTGTCGCGTCTCACCGCGCCCTGTCGTACCGGGCGGCGGCGACCGGGGGCGCCGCCATGGCCGTGGCATGCGTCGCGGTGTCGACAACTTCCACGATCCGTGCGACCCGGTGGTACGACGTCCTGATGGGGCTCGCGTTCGCGGGCGCCGGCCTGGTCGTCGCCGCGCTCTGGCCGATCGTGCGCCGGTGGCGTGTCGAACGGGACCTGTGGACGCGTCCCGAGCTGGCGATGGTCGCCGCTCTCCTGGAGTTCGCCGACTGCGTCGAGTCGGATCCGGAGACCCAGGACCGACGCGATGCCGTTCAGGCCCTCGACCGCGCCGCGACCAGGTTCGAGTTCGCGTGGCATCGCGTGCACCGGACCGGTGTCGACGTCACCGACAGGCAACTGCGCGGGTGGGCCGGCCGGATCCGGGCGGAGACGCGCGAGCTGCAGCGCGCGTTCGCGTTCGGTGATCCATCGAAGGTCCGCCTGCTCCTGAGCACCTACCTGCTGATCCAGGCGATCGTCAACCGCTACTCCCTCGACGACAACGAGGACGACTGGGTACGCCACGGCAGCTGGCGCCGGCCGCCGACGTCCGCGATCGCACGGCTGTGGGCACTCGGCAAGCAGTCCGGTCGGTACGTGCGTCAGTGCCTGCTCGCCGCCGTCATCGCGAGTGCCGCGCTGCTGCTGCTCGCGGTCACGGTATGGAGCGCGGTGCCGACCTTCATCGGCGAGCACGTCTCCCGCGACCTCGGCTCGGCGCTGGCCTTCGACCCGACGATGCGTGTGTTCGTCGCCACGATCAGCCTGTCGCTGTTCGCTGTGGCCGGGCGCGCATACACCCACCGGCGCTGAGCCGGCGAGCCGCGCGCCCCTGATCGGTGGCAGCTGAGCAACTCGACACGCCGCGCACCGCCCTGCTGAGCTGACACCGATCGCCGCGCCGCCTCGTCCCGGGGCGGCCCGGTTACGCGCCGGTGGCGTCCCAGACCACCACGTGCACGACGAACGCCTGGTCGGCGCGGGTGTTCGTGATGGTCGCGAACCCCAGCCGACCCTCCGAGGTGCGGAAGCAGAAGTCGGCGCCGTCCGTGAACGAGTCCCGCGCCGACCCGGTGGCCGACGCGACGCAGCCGGCGTACGCCTGGGCGGGGTTGCCCCCGGAGTACGGGTAGACGTTCGGCGCGTTGGCGACCTGGACGTTGTCCGACCGCACCTGTCCCCAGTCGTGGTAGAGGTCGAGCCCGCCGGTCGCCCCGTCGGAGTGTTTCGCGACGACCTGCTGTTCGGGCCGGTCGACGTCGACGGCGGCGAAACGTGGTAGCAGCACGTCCCGCTCCACGAGGGTGCGGGGCGCGTCCGGGTCCGCCGTCGTACTCGCTGCGGTCGGGGTGGCCGGTGCGGGCGTCGACCCGAGCGGCGCGGCGGCGGCAGCGGTGGTCGGTGCGGGCGCGGGCGCCGACGTCGGCGGCGTTGACGTCGACGAGCCGGCGGTGGGCGGCGTCGACGACTGGCGGTTGAGCTGGGTCGCCACGACACCGCCGAGCACCAGGCAGCCCAGCGCCAGCAGCGCGATCGCGAGGCGGGTCCGCCGGTACCACAGCCAGAACCCGGCGAGCAGCAGGACCGCGGTGAGGGTGAGGACGAACAGCAGCACGTCCCGGCGCAACACGCTCTCCACAGCTGTCACCACACCGAGGACGTTTGCCGCCACGCCGATCACGGCGAGCGTCCTGATCCGATGGTCGCCGCTGCCGCTGCCGCTGCCGCTGCCGCTGCCGCTGCCGCTGCCGCTGCCGCTCGTTGCGGGCGGCGTGGCCGACTCTGTCAACGCTTACCTCCACTGTGGATGTCGCACGACTTCACGGGTGGGCGGGACCACCCGCCCCGTCATGATTCCATCGACTCGCTTGTACGCCAGGCGCCGCGCACCGCGAGGATGTGCGGACGGCGAGTCGGCTATCCGACGGGCCACGGCGTCGCCGTCGATCCCGAACGGACTGTTGCCCCGGCCGCTGGCGATCCTCTACGGTCTGCTGAAGCGGTGGGCGGTGCGGTCCGCATCCGACCGAACACCGCCGGATGCTCGTCGCGCGGGCCGGGATGGTGGAGTCCCGGGCCACCCGTGGGCGGGAGTTCCGGCGGACGTGTGACTCCAGCTCGTACCCCGGGTGACTGCTGCCCGGCGCGGCTCCACGCGGAGCCGACGGCGAGCCGGACACGCCGATCACCACCGGAGAGTCCCCGTGTTCCTCAGCCCGCACGAGCAGGACCGCCTGCTCGTCCACGTCGCGGCCGATGTCGCCCGCCGCCGCCGCGAACGCGGCCTGCGCCTCAACTACCCCGAAGCCGTCGCGATGATCACCGCCTTCCTGCTCGAAGGGGCCCGCGACGGCCGGTCGGTGGTCGACCTCATGTCGGCCGGCCGGACCGTACTCGGCCGCGACGACGTCCAGGACGGCATCCCCGAGCTGCTGAGGGAGGTGCAGGTGGAGGCCACGTTCCCGGACGGCACCAAGCTCGTGACGGTGCACCACCCAATCCCGTGATCCCCGGAGAGATCCTGCCGGCGGCCAGCCCGGTGGAGATCAACGTGGGCCGGCCGGTGACCACACTGGTCGTGGTCAACACCGCCGACCGGCCAGTGCAGGTGGGCTCGCACTACCACTTCGCCGAGACCAACCCGGCCCTGAGCTTCGACCGGGACGCCGCCTGGGGGCAGCGCCTCGCCGTACCGGCGGGCACCTCGGTCCGCTTCGAGCCGGGCGTCAGCCGCAGCGTGGACCTGGTCCCGCTCGGCGGCGCGCGCATCGTGCCGGGCCTGCGCGGGGAGTGCGCCGGCCCGCTGGACGACGCATCCCCGGCCGCGCTCAAGACCGATGCGCGGGGAACCGACGTGCCGACGACCGACGTGGCGGCGACCGACGGGTCGGCGCGGTGAGCGCCGTGCGGCGGGACCGCTACATCGACCTGTACGGGCCCACCACCGGCGACCGCATCCGACTTGCCGACACGAGCCTGCTGATCGAGGTGGAGACCGACCACTGCGTCGGCGGCGACGAGGCAGTCTTCGGCGGTGGGAAGGTGATCCGCGAGTCGATGGGGCAGTCGCGGGCCACCCGCGCCGAGGGAGCCCTCGACACCGTCATCACCGGCGCGGTGGTGCTCGACCACTGGGGTGTGGTCAAGGCCGACGTGGGGCTGCGGGACGGGCGGATCGTCGCCCTCGGCCGGGCCGGCAACCCGGACACCATGCCCGGCGTCCACCCCGACCTGGTCATCGGCCCGGCCACCGAGGTGATCGCCGGCAACGGCCGGATCCTCACCGCCGGCGCGGTCGACACCCATGTGCACTTCATCTGCCCGCAGATCGTCACCGAGGCGCTCGCCAGCGGCATCACCACGCTCGTCGGCGGCGGCACCGGCCCCGCCGAGGGCACCCGGGCCACCACTGTCACCCCGAACGCCTGGCACCTCGCCCGGATGCACGAGGCGCTGGACACGATGCCTGTCAACGTGCTGCTGCTCGGCAAGGGCAACACCGTCTCCAGCGAGGCGCTCTGGGAACAGTTGCGCGCCGGTGCGGGCGGTTTCAAGCTGCACGAGGACTGGGGCACCACGCCTGCGGCGATCGACGCCTGCCTGCGGGTGGCCGACCAGTCCGGAGTCCAGGTGTCGATCCACACCGACACCCTCAACGAGGCCGGGTTCGTGGCCGACACCCTGCGCGCGATCGGTGGGCGGGCGATCCACTCGTACCACACCGAGGGAGCGGGGGGCGGGCACGCGCCGGACATCATCACGGTGGCCAGCGAGCCGAACGTGCTGCCCTCGTCGACTAACCCCACCCGCCCGTACACCCGGAACACCCTCGCCGAGCACCTGGACATGTTGATGGTCTGCCACCATCTCAACCCGTCCGTGCCGGAGGACCTGGCCTTCGCCGAGAGCCGGATCCGACCGTCCACCATGGCTGCCGAGGACCTGTTGCACGACCTCGGTGCGATCTCCATCATCGGCTCCGACGCGCAGGCGATGGGCCGTGTGGGCGAGGTGATCCTGCGGACCTGGCAGAGCGCCCACGTGATGAAGGAGCGGGTGGGCGCGCTGCCGGGCGACGGGGCCGCCGACAACCACCGGGCCCGGCGGTACGTCGCGAAGTACACGATCTGTGCGGCGATGGCCAACGGGCTGGAGCGGGAGATCGGCTCGGTCGAGCCCGGCAAGCTCGCCGACCTGGTGCTTTGGGATCCGGCGTTCTTCGGCGTACGACCACACCTCGTGCTCAAGGGCGGCATGATCGCGTACGCCCAGATGGGTGACGCCAACGCGTCGATCCCGACGCCGCAGCCGATGCTGCCACGGCCGATGTTCGGGGCGTACGGCGCCGCGGCGGCCGCCACCAGCCTGACGTTCGTGGCGCCGGCGGCCCTGGACGCCGGTCTGCGCCTGGACGTGCGGCGGCGGGTCGTGCCGGTCGCCGACGTACGGTCCCGGGGCAAGGCCGACCTGCCGGAGAACAACGCCATGCCGCACATCGAGGTGGACCCGGACACCTTCACCGTGCGGATCGACGGCCAGGTGGTGGAGCCGGACCCGGTGCCCCAGCTGCCGATGGCCCAGCGGTACTTCCTGTTCTGATGGCGACGTCGAGCCTGCTGCTGTTGCTGGCCGACGGTCGCTTCCCGGCCGGCGCGCACGCGCACTCCGGCGGCCTGGAGGCGGCCGTCGCCGCCGGCCGCGTCACCGACCTGGCCTCGTTGGAGTCGTTCCTGGTCGGTCGGCTGACCACCGCCGGGCTGGTCGGGGCGGCGTTCGCGGCGGCGGCACACCGGGTGGCGCTGCCGGTCGGCGGCGCCACCGCCGACCCAGCCCAGCCCACCGCGCGACCGCTTGGCCGGGGCCACCCCGCCGGGCGGGGCGTCACGCCGGCTGATCCCGCCGGGCGGCCGGGTGCGCCGGACACCTCCGGCGGCTCGTCGGGTACGCCGGACGGTTCCGGCGTGCGGTCGCGTGCGCTGGCACAGCTCGACGCGGAGCTGGACGCGCGGACGGCCGCTCCGGCGTTGCGGGCGGTGTCCCGCCGCCAGGGGCGGGCGCTGCTGCGCGCCGGACGGACCATCTGGCCGCAGGCGCCGTTCGGTGACCTGCCCGCCACACCCGGGGGAGCGCACCAACCGCTGGTGCTCGGGCTGCTCTGCGCCGCCGCCGGGTTGAGCCGCACCGAGACCGCCACGGTCGCCGCGTACGGGACGGTGACCGGTGCGGCCAGTGCCGGCGTACGTCTGCTCGGCCTCGACCCCTACCAGGTCCAGGCCCTGCTGGTCGGCCTCGCCGACCTGTGCGACGGCACCGCCGCCGAAGCGGCCCGTGCCGCCGACGATCCACCCGAGCGGCTGCCGGCCGCCGCCGCCCCGCTCGCCGACATCCATGCCGAAGCCCACGCCACCTGGGAGGTGCGTCTCTTTGCGTCCTGACACTGTTGAGCCGACCGCTGTACCCGCCGCTGTACCCGCTGGCGGGCCGATCCCGCCGCATGACGAGACCGTTCCGCACACCCATCCCGAACCGGGGGTGGACCCGCACCCGCCGCTGGCGCGGTCGGGTCGGGCGCTGCGGGTCGGCATCGGCGGACCGGTCGGATCCGGTAAGACCGCCCTGGTGGCAGCCCTCTGCCGGGCGTTCGCCGACGAGTTGCGGCTCGGCGTGGTGACCAACGACATCTACACGACCGAGGACGCCGACTTCCTCAAGCGGGCCGGCGTCCTGGACCCGAGCCGGATCCGCGCCGTGGAGACCGGCTGCTGCCCGCACACTGCCATCCGTGACGACATCGGCGCCAACCTCGATGCCGTGGACGAGCTGGCCGAGGCGCTCGGTCCGCTGGATCTGGTGCTGGTGGAGAGCGGCGGGGACAACCTGACCGCCACCTTCAGCCGGGGCCTTGTCGACCGGCAGATCTTCGTGGTCGACGTGGCCGGCGGGGACAAGGTGCCGCGCAAGGGCGGGCCCGGGGTGACGTCCGCGGACCTGCTCGTGATCAACAAGACCGATCTGGCGCCCATGGTGGGCGCCGACCTCGCGGTGATGGACCGGGACGCGCGGGCCCGCCGCGGCGACCTCCCGACCCTCTTCCTGTCGATCGTCGGCGACCCGACGGCGGGTCGGGTCGCCGAGTGGATCCGGCACGAGTTGGCCCTTCACGCGGCCCTGCACCCCGTCGCCGCACCGGCCGGCCCGGCCTGATGCGAGCGTTCGCCCGGCTGGTGGCCCGCGCCGACGGTCGGGGCGGCACGGTCCTGACCGAGGTGCACGGCGAGACGCCGCTGCTGCTTCGGCAGACGCCTGGCAACTGTGGCGTCGCGACAGTGCACGTCGTGGGCGGGGCCGCCGGCCCGCTCGCCGGCGACGACCTCCGCCTGGAGATCGACGTGGGACCGGGAGCGGCGGTACGGGTGCACAGCGTCGCCGCATCGGTGGCCCTGCCGGGCCGGCCCGGCGCGGTGTCGCGGATGGCGGTGCGGGCGGTGGTGCACGACGGCGCGGCACTGCACTGGCTGCCCGAGCAACTGGTCGCGGCGGCCGGCTGCGCCCACCTCGCCGAATCCCGCATCGAGCTGGCCGCCGGGGCGAGGCTGAGCTGGCGGGACGAATTGATCTGCGGCCGGTACGGCGAGGCGCCCGGCAGTGCCGTCGTGCACACCCAGGTCGACTACGACGGCAGACCGCTGCTGCGCCAATCGTTGGCAGTGGGACCGCAGGCACCCGGCTGGGCCGGCCCCGCCGTGCTCGGTGGGGCCCCGGCCACCGGCTCGTTGCTGGTGGTCGACCCGTCGGGCCCCGCTCCACCCGCGAGCGTCGAGGGCACCGTCGCCCGACTCCCGCTCGCCGGTGGCCCGGCGACCCTGTGGACCGCCACCGCCCCCGACGCGCACACCCTGCGCGCCCACCTCGCCGTGCGCGAGGGGTGATCGAGTCGACGGCCGATCCTTGAGTACTCCAACGTCACTTCGCCTGTCTGCACTGGTCTTGAGCTCCGGTCTGAACTGACTACGTTCGGTTACCGCAGGGCGGAGGCACATGCGCGGATCGCGGCAGAAGAGTGTGTCGACGGCTCCACTACTCTCGCGGCCGCTTGTGATCAGTGTGCAACGACGACGGTACGTACGACGCCATCAGCAGGTCTCGGATGCTCGGTCGAAACCTAACCAGATCACACCCGGTAGTACTGCACGACGCAGAACTCGTTGTCCTCCGGGTCGGTCATGACGAGGACTGCGCCCTCTTGGTAGTCATGCCGTTCACCTGTCCACCGCCCGCCCAACATCCCGATCCGATCGACCGCTTCGTCAACGTCGGTAACGGCGATGTCGAGGTGTAGTCGCGTCTTGCCGGCCTTGGGCTCCGGGACCGGCTGGAATGTCAGCACCGGGCCGCCCCCGGCGACAGTGACGCGCCGCCAGCCGGGAAGAGACTCCGTCACGCGTCCTCCAAGCACGACGGACCAGAAGTCAGCCAGTCGCTGCGGATCCCGGCAGTCGACCGTGACTCCGGCAAGTCGGCCCAGTGTCTCCACGACACCGACCATAGCGACGATGTGCAGCCCGCTCCCACGAGCGCGCTCATCTCGGCAGTTCAGGATGCCGGGCACCACGGGACGCCGAACACCGAGCTGACGGCTCGTCGTCTACCTGCGCGCACCGACGGCGGCGGCTGATCCAGCGGGTACCGATTGAGCCTGCCGTGTCCGCCGCAGAAGGGGTGGCCCGTCCGGGGCCGCCCCTTCTGCAGATGTGGAGACGCCGTCCCACCGAACCCGCCTGCGCAGCTGCGGCTGCAATGCGTGGCCAGGCACGCTCGACACTGAGGGCGCGCGGGCAGTCGATCGAGTACAGGGAGGTCTATGCTGGTCGGCCAGCATGCCACCATCCAGCCCGTCGGAGGCCCTGCGGATGACGGCAGCGCCAGCCCTTCAGCGGTCCACTTCCCGCTCGGCGTCGGGCCATGAACGCAGAATTTTCGACACGCCCCAACCTTTTCCCGCTACTGGTCGTCTTGGCTGGTAGGTCACCCCCAATGTTCAGTCGAGAAGAGGCGGACGTGGACGCTCGTGCTCCTGACTTCGACGCGTTTGTCCGGGCCAGGACGCCGGCGCTGCTCCGTTCGGCATATCTGCTCACCGGCGATCAGCACTTGGCCGAGGATCTCGTCCAGAGCGCGCTGGGGCTCACCCATCGTGCGTGGCGGAATCTGGACGCCACCGGTAACGCCGAGGCGTATACCCGCAAGACGATGTATCACCTCCAGGTGTCGCGCTGGCGGCGGCGCCGCATCGTCGAGTCGTTCACCGGTGACGTGCCAGACCAGCCTGCCGTCCAGACCGATCACGCCGAGCAGACGGTGCTGCGACTGTCGTTGCGCAGCGCTTTGTCCGGCCTTACCGCCAAGCAGCGCGCAGTCGTCGTCCTGAGGTTCTTCGACGACCTGACCGAGGCGCAGGCGGCGGAGACCCTGGGCGTCAGCGTCGGCACCATCAAGAGCCAGACCGCGAAGGCGCTCGAGCGGCTGCGCGTGCTCGCGCCGGAGCTCAGCAGCGTCAACGTGAGCGGAGATGCGCGATGACCGAGATCGACAACTTGCGCCGAGGCCTGAGCGAGATCGCCACCGAGGTCGATGCCGTCGACCTGCGCGAGCGGGCCCTGGCCACCTCCCACCGCATCCGGGTCCGCCGCACCGCCGTCACCGCGGTGGCCGGACTCGCGGTCGCCGCGGTGGCGCTGAGCACCGCCGTCGCCGTCCGGACCGACCGCCCGCCGACGCCGCCGGGGACCGGCCCCGCACCATCGCCGACCGTGCTGCCGACCGAGCAGCAACGCGGCGAGCCGGAACTGGGCCTGGGCCCCTTCAGGTCGGCCACCATCACGGTCCCCACCTGGGGCGCGGCCGCCGACGCCACCTGCACCAAGGGCCGGGTCTCTCTGAAGGATGGCCAGTACCTGCGCGATGCCGCGCACCGACCGGTGAACGTCTTGTCCTACGTCGCGGCTGACGTCGACCACGACGGTACCGAGGACTACGTCGCTCATTTGATGTGCGGTGAAGGACCCGAGGCGGGCGGCAGCCAGATCGTCGCGTTCCGCCGCAGCGGTCAGGAACTGGTGCCGATCGGCCGGATCGTCGGCACGCAGGACGGGCTCGCGATGATGGACTATCTCGAGGCTCGCGACGGCGGCCGGGTCGCGGTACTGGTCTCCAAGGAATACACCGACGGTGGGCAGAACACGGTGCCGAACCAATGGCGCACGTACGCCTGGCAAGACGGGCGGTTCCGGCAGGTGGACGGCCCGACCATGTTCCCGGCGCAGCCACCGGCCGCACTGCTGTCCGTCGCACCCTCCACCTTGTCGTTCCGACCGCAAGGCAACGGATTCACGGGCCGGCTGACAGTCACGGTACGCAATGACGGCGCCGTCGACGTCGCTCGGCTGGAGATCCTGCTCATCCTGCCGAACCAGGTCCGGCCGACGGGCGAGGACTGGAGTGGCTGCGCCGTCCGTCCAGGCTCCGATCAGACGGCGCTGGTTTGCACCGTCCCCGGACCGCAGGCGCAGTCGCGTACTTCGGTGCCGTTCACCTTCGTGGCCGCCAACAAGCCGGTGCTGCTCGACGATCCGGTTAACCTCGGCAACCACTACGTATCGGTCTCGCAAGCGCCGCCGTTCGACGGGCAGGTCACCATCAACGACCCGGAGGCCATCATCCCGATCACCGTGCCCTGAGCCGCAGACGAACCCCGACAGTCCCCGACCGGTGTCACCGACGACGGCGGTCGGGGACTGGCTCGTGGGGCGTCAATGGGTTTGCCTCTCCACATGCGTTCGGTATCGGCAGCGTCGTGCAGCCCCGGGGATCGTCATCGGCGCCACGGCCTCCCAAACTGGATCTTGCCAATCGCTCAGGACTTGGTCACTGATGTTCGCGCCGAACTGGCGAAGGATTTGTCGTGATCTGCTTCGCCAGGTCGAGCTGGCTGATCCCTCGGCGCCATCGCCACTGCCGCAGGAGCTCCCCGACCGTGTACACGATCGTGGGAGCCTGCCCCGTTCGCGCATCCCCGCACCTGACGGTCCTGCGGTTTCTTATCCTCGAGAGGATGTGCCAACCGGAGCGACTGCCGTTCGGATGACGGCTCACAGGAGGCCGTGATGAGTGGGAAAGATCGACCCGAGGGCATCAGTCCGACAGCAGTGGAGGGCGCGCCCGGGCTGTGGCGTGTCGATCTCCAGAGACACGATCTCAGCATCGAGGGCCGTGAGGTCATCCAGAGTCGGGTGGAGTTCACGCCGGATTCGCCGCCGTTCAAGCACTTCCACCCGGGCGAAGAGATCATCTGCGTGCTCCAGGGATCACTGGAATACACCCTCGAGGGTCAGCCGCCGGTGGTGTGCAACGCCGGCGATGCTCTGACCGTGCCGTACGGCGTCCACCACCAGGCCCGCAACGTCGGCACCGGCGTCGCCGTCGAACTGGCCACGTACGTCGTCGAGAAGGGTAAGCCGCTTCTCACCAAGGTGGAGTGACCGCCGGGATTGGGTCAGCGGCGCGGGCCGGCCGCGTCGGCGTGATCGCGAGGACGGGTCGGGTCGAGGCGGTCGATCAGGTCGTCGAGCTGGCCGATGAGGGCAGGGTCGGCCGGTACGCCCAGGTCGGCGAGGTCGGCCCGGACCCGCTCGTCGAGGCGGGCGTGTTCGCGGCGGCCCCGGGCGGTCAGGTAGGCGCGGATCCGTCGGCGGTCCAGGGGGTCGATCCGCCGGAAGACGAGGTTACGGTCGACGAGCTGGTCGACCAGCTTGGTGAGGGTGCCCGGCGGCAGCGACGCCTCGGCGGACACCTCGCTCATCGGGTGACCCTGACCGTCGGCGAGCAGGCAGAGCACCCGCCACGCCTCGGTGGTCAGCTCGTCGTCGGCCAGGACTGCGCCCAGCCGTCGGGAGAGCAGCCGTTCGGCGCGGGTGAGCGAGCGCAGCAGGTCGGCTGGCGCCCCGGGCACGTCTGACATGGATCTCCCTGGTCCGGTGGCTCTGCCATGCTACCGAGTCGTCCCGGTCCGTGGTGAGCTCTGGTCTTCCGACGTGGGCCGGGCAATCATGTGCTCATGTCCGCGCCGGCACCGCCGTGGCTCACCGTCGATCGGGCCGTGGTCAGCATCGCGCTGGTCTATCCGATGCGCGGGCCGGCGGGAATGTTCGGCCCGACCTGCGAACTCTGCGCCCAGCTCGCGGTCGAGGAGATCAACAGGTGTGGTGGGGTGCTGGGCCGCGAGGTGCGGCTGGTGCCTGTCGACGGCGGCGCCCCGCCGGCCGAGGTGGCCGCGGAGGTCGAGGCGCTGGTGTCGGTGGGTGCCGTGCAAGGCGTGACCGGATGGCACATCTCCTCGGTCCGGCAGGCGCTGGCACCCCGTGTCGCACACCGGGTGCCGTACGTCTACACCGCCCTGTACGAGGGCGGTGAGCGTACCGAGGGGGTGTTCCTGACCAGCGAGACGCCGGACGCCCAACTGTGGCCCGCGATGCGGCTGCTCGCCGGGGAGCAGGGCGTACGACGTTGGTTCGTGGTCGGCAACGACTACGTGTGGCCGCGGCGCACCGCGCGGGCCGCCCAGCGGTACGCGCTGCGCGGCGGTGGGCGGGTGGTGGGGCAGGCGTTCCTGCCGTTGGAGACGCACGACTTCGACGACGTGTTGCGCCACATCGAGCGCAGCGAGGCCGACGCGGTGGTGATGTTGCTCGTCGGTGCCGACGCGGTGCGGTTCAACCGAGCTTTCGCCCGCGCCGGGATGGATCAACGCTGCCTGCGGCTGAGCACCCTGATGGACGAGAACATGCTGCTGGCCAGTGGCGCCGGCGCGACGCGGCGGCTCTACAGCACGGCGGGGTTCTTCGCGGGTCTCGTGACACAGGAGAACCTCGACTTCCACGGTGAGTTCGCCCGCCGGTTCGGGGTGGACGCGCCGCCGTTGGGCAGCCTGGGGGAGTCCTGCTACGAGGGCGTGATGCTGCTCGCCGCCCTGATCGGGCAGGCCCGCACCCTCGACGTGCGGGCGATCGAGACGGCCGCCGACACGGTGGCGTACCACGGGCCGCGCGGTCGGCTGCGACTGCGGCGGCGGCACGTGCGCCAGCGGATCTACCTCGCCGAGGCCGACGGTCTCGACTTCACGGTGCTCGCCCAGCTCTGACCGCCGGTTCCCACGCTTGACAGCCCCACCCGGCTCGACCCTAAGATGCTTCCTGCGTGAAGGATCTGGCCGAGGGCCGGATGCCACGAATGTGTGTCCACCGTCGGCGGAATCTGTTCGCCGACCATTGTGGTGGCAATTTTATCGCAGGATTCTCCCTGGCCGGCACCGTCTTCGACTGACGGCGCCGGCCATTGTGGTGAGCGCCTGAACAGGGCCGTGGGAAACAGTCAATTAAGGACTGGGAAACACTCACGCAATCAAGTCGGTCGACGCTTTCCCTGCCCGTACCCGATGCGATGGCCACAGGCGGCGTCCACCCGTCGACCTCGGCATCGCCGACGCAGCTCCACCGGACCGCACCGACCGTCCATTCGCCACTTGAGTGCACCGCAGGGAGAATAGATGTCACTTCTTTGGAGCCGCCGCATCCTGGCGGGCGCCCTGACCCTCGTCGCCGCGGCCGCGTTGACCGCCTGCGGCAGCAAGACCTCCGACGAGGGCGGCGCGGCCGGCGTCACCGCCGACGTCTCCGGCGACACCGTCAAGGTGGGCCTGCTCAACTCGCTCTCCGGCACCATGGCGATCAGTGAGGTCACCGTCCGCGACTCCATCATGCTCGCCGTCGAGGAGATCAACGCGGCCGGCGGCGTGCTCGGCAAGAAGATCCAGCCGGTCGGCGAGGACGGCGCCTCCGACTGGCCGACCTTCGCGGAGAAGGCCGAGAAGCTCATCTCCGAGGATCGGGTGGCCGCCGTCTTCGGCTGCTGGACGTCGGCGAGCCGCAAGGCGGTCAAGCCGGTGTTCGAGAAGAACAAGGCGCTGCTGTTCTACCCCGTGCAGTACGAGGGCCTGGAACAGTCGCCCTACATCTTCTACACCGGGGCGACGACCAACCAGCAGATCGTTCCCGGCCTCGACTACCTCAAGGCGCAGGGGGCGAAGTCGGTCTATCTGGTCGGCAGTGACTACGTCTTTCCCCGCACCGCCAACAAAATCATCAAGGCGTACGCGGCCGCCAACGGGATGACGGTGCTCGGCGAGGACTACGCGCCGCTCGGGTCCACCGAATTCGGCACGATCGTCAACAAGGTCAAGTCCTCCGGGGCGGACGCCGTGTTCAACACCCTCAACGGCGACAGCAACGTGGCCTTCTTCAAGGAGTACAAGTCGGCAGGCCTGACCGCCGCGGCGATGCCTGTGGTGTCGGTGTCGATCGCCGAGGAGGAGGTCAAGGGCATCGGCACCCAGTACCTGGAGGGCCAGCTGACCGCCTGGAACTACTACCAGACCACGCCCGGCGCGGCGAACACGAAGTTCGTGGCCGCGTACAAGGCGAAGTTCGGAGCGGACAAGCCGACGAGCGACCCGATGGAGGCCGCCTACGTCAGCGTGTACCTGTGGAAGGCGATGGTCGAGAAGGCCGGCGCGTTCGACGTCGAGAAGGTCCGCACCGCCTCCGACGGGATCACCTTCGACGCGCCGGAGGGCCTCGTCACCGTCGACGGGAAGACCCAGCACATCGCCAAGACCGCTCGGGTCGGCAAGGTCGGCGCCGACGGTCTGATCACCGAGGTGTGGAACTCCGGCAAGCCTGTCGCTCCGGACCCGTACCTCAAGACCTACCCGTGGGCGAGCGGCCTGAGCTGACGACGCCGGCCCGGTCGGGCCGCGTTGCCGCGCGGCTCGCCCGGGCCACCCGACCAGCAGTACGGAGTACCCACCGTGACAGTCCTCTTCGGTCAACTCTTCACAGGCATCAGCATCGGCGCTGTGCTCCTGCTCATCGCGCTCGGGCTGGCGCTGACCTTCGGCCAGATGAACGTCATCAACATGGCGCACGGCGAGTTCATCATGGCCGGCGCGTACACCACGTACTTCCTGCAGCAGAGCATCACCGGCGCGGGCCTGTCACTCGTGGTCGCGCTGCCGGTGGCGTTCGTGGTCGCCGGCACGATGGGTGTGCTGCTGGAGGTCCTGCTGATCCGCCGGCTCTACGCCCGCCCGTTGGACACCCTGCTGGTCACCTGGGGTGTGTCGCTGATGCTGCAACAGCTCGCCCGCGACGTCTTCGGCAGCCCGAACGTGCAGACCCGCGCGCCGGAACTGCTCACCGGCAACGTCGCGTTGCCCGGCGGGCTGACCGTCGCCAACAACCGGCTGTTCATCCTGGCGCTGGCCCTGGCCGCCGTCGCGGCGCTCACCCTGGCGCTGCGGCTCACCCCGCTCGGTCGCCGGATCCGCGCGGTGGTGCAGAACCGCGACCTCGCCGCGGTGTCCGGCATTCCCACCGCCCGGGTCGACCGGACGACCTTCTTTCTCGGGTCCGGCCTGGCCGGGCTCGCCGGGGTGGCGCTGACCCTGCTCGGCCCGATCGGCCCGACCATGGGCACCAACCTGATCATCGACGCCTTCCTGGTGGTCGTGGTCGGCGGGATCGGCCAGCTCAAGGGCAGCGTGATCGTCGCCTTCGCCCTCGGCGTGCTCCAGGCCACCGGGGAGTACCTGACGACCCTCAGCATCGCCAAGGTGATCGTGTTCGTGGCGATCGTCGCGTTCCTCCAGTGGCGGCCACAGGGCCTGTTCACCCTGCGGACGAGGAGCCTCGCATGACCGCCGTGACGCCCGCGCCTCCGAGCACCGCCACCGCACCGGCTTCGGCCTCGGCCGGCGCCGCGCCCCCGAGCCGGTCCGGAGGCCGTTCGCGGCTGCGGACGCTGGCCGGCTTCGCGTTCGGCGCGGCGCTGCTGTTCGCCGTGGCGCCGCTGCTGCTGTCGGACTTCCGGCTGGCGCTGCTCGCCAAGTACCTCTGCGTCGCCATGGTCGCGGTAGGCATCGGGATCGCCTGGGGCCGGGGCGGCATGCTCACCCTCGGTCAGGGCGTCTTCTTCGGCCTGGGTGGCTACGCGATGGCCATGCACCTCAAACTCGCCGACGCGGGCCCCGGTGGGATGCCCGACTTCATGCAGCTGTACGGGCAGCTCGACGAGTTGCCGCTGTGGTGGCGGCCGTTCGCCAGCCCCTGGTTCGCGTTGCCCGCCACGGTGCTGCTGCCGATGGCTGTCGCCTTCGGGCTCGGTTCGCTCGTGTTCCGTCGCCGGGTCCGGGGCGCGTACTTCGCCATCCTCAGCCAGGCCCTCGCCGCCGCGATGGTGATCCTGCTGATCGGCCAGCAGGGCACCACTGGCGGCACCAACGGGCTCACCGACATCAAGGGCTTCTTCGGGTACGACCTGGACGACCCGGTCAACCAGCGGATGGTGTACTTCATCATCGCCGGCGTCCTGCTGGCGTTGCTCGCGCTTACCCGTCAGCTCATCCAGAGCCGCTACGGCGAGCTGCTGGTGGCGGTCCGCGACGGCGAGGAGCGGGTCCGCTTCCTCGGCTACGACCCGGCGTCGGTCAAGCTGGTGGCGTACGTGGTCGCAGCCGGCATGGCGGGGCTGGCCGGTGCGCTGTTCGTGCCGGCGGTGGGCATCATCTCGCCCGCGCTGATCGGGATCGTCCCGTCGATCGAGTTCGTCATCGGGGTCGCGGTGGGCGGCCGGGCCACGCTGCTGGGCCCGGTGCTCGGCGCGGTGGCGGTGGCCTGGGCGCGTACCGCCCTGTCGGAGCGTTTCCCGGGCACCTGGACGTACCTGCAGGGTCTGCTCTTCGTGGTCGTGGTGGCGTTCCTTCCCGGCGGCCTGGCGTCGCTGTGGGCGCTGGCCCGCCGTCGCGACGTCGGCGCGCAGCCGGCGCGGCGCGGCTGGTCACCGCTGGGTCGACGTCGCGCCGAGCGGACGGAGGCGGCATGAGCGGCGAGCGGTTGGACGGCCTGTCCGTCCGTGACGTGCGGGTCAGCTTCGACGGGTTCACCGCCGTCGATGGCGTCTCGCTGGAGGTGCCGGCCGGTGACATCCGGTTCCTGATCGGCCCGAACGGCGCCGGGAAGACCACACTCGTCGACGCGATCACCGGCCTGGTGCGGGCCACCGGCTCGGTCCGGTTCGGTGACCAGGAGCTGCTCGGTCGGCCGGTGCACCGGATCAGCCGGCTCGGCATCGGGCGGACCTTCCAGACGTCGACGATCTTCGAGGAGCTGTCGGTCGTGCAGAACCTCGACATCGCGGCCGGCGCCCGACGCAGCTGGGTGACCCTGGCCCGGCGTCGGCGCGGGATCCCCGACGAGGTGGCGGCCGCGTTGGAGACCATCGGTCTGACCGGGCGGGCCGACCAGCTCGCCGGGACGCTCGCGCACGGCCAGAAGCAGTGGCTGGAGATCGGCATGCTGCTGGTGCAGGACGCGCGGCTGCTGCTGCTCGACGAGCCGGTCGCCGGGATGAGCCACGAGGAGCGTGACGCGACCGGGGCGCTGCTGGAGACGGTGAGCCGGGACCGCACGGTCGTGGTGATCGAGCACGACATGGACTTCCTGCGTCGGTTCGCGCGCAGCGTCACGGTACTGCACGCGGGGAAGGTGCTCAGTGAGGGCACGGTGGCGCAGGTCCAGGCGGACCCGCGCGTGCAGGAGGTCTACCTTGGCCACCCGGTCGCCGCCGGGTCGGCCCCCAGCGGTCTGGAGGCATGATGCTGACCCTGCGCGGGGTGCACGCCGGATACGGGCGTTCAAGGGTGCTGCACGGGGTGGACCTCGCCGTCCCGCCCGACGGGGTGGCCGCGGTGCTCGGACACAACGGCGCCGGCAAGAGCACGCTGCTGCGGGTCGCGGCGGGCCTGCTGCGCCCCAGCGCCGGCACCGTCGAGCTGGACGGCGAGGACGTCACCCGTCTCGCGCCGCACGAGCGGGTCCAGCGCGGAATGGCGTACGTCCCGCAGGGCCAGCAGTGCTTCCCGCACCTGACCGCCGCGGAGAACCTGCGGCTGGTCGCCGACGGCCGGCGCGACGGCCCGGTGGCCACGGCGGAGGTGCTGGACCTGTTTCCGGCGCTGCGCCCACTGCTGCGCCGGCGGGCCGGGCTGCTCTCCGGCGGCCAGCGCCAGCAGTTGGCCATCGCCCGTGCGCTGATCACCCGGCCGCGGCTGCTGATGCTCGACGAGCCGACCGAGGGCATCCAGCCGTCGGTGGTCGCGGAGATCCAGGAGCGGATCGTCGAGCTGACCCGGCAGTCCGGGTTCAGTGTGCTGCTGGTCGAGCAGCACCTGGGTTTCGCGCTGCGGGTGGCGGACCGCTACCACGTGCTGGAGTCCGGTCGGGTCACCTCGGACGGCGACGGCGGTGTCACCGCGGAGCGGGACGTCCGGGCGGCCCTGGCGGTCTGACCGCGCCCGGCGGCGTCCTCCGGTTCGTAGAATCCGTTGCATGGCGCACATCGTCGAGTTGCTGGCCTCGCCCGTGCACCGGTTCCGGGGCCGGCCCTCCGACGGTCCGACGCCGGCCCCGCCCGGCGAGCTGGTCGACACCGTCCAGATCCGGGCCGGCCTCGGCATCGTCGGCGACCGCTACTTCGGCAAACCGGCGCACCGCGACGCCAGCGTGACCGTGATCGCCCAGGAGTCCCTGCCGGCCGGCATCGGCCTGGCGCAGGTCCGCCGCAACATCCTCACCACAGGCATCGCCGTGGACGAGCTGATCGGCAAGGTCCTGATCCTGGACTCCGGCGACGGCCCGGTCAGCCTGCGGGTCAACCGCGCGGCCCGGCCGTGCGCCTGGATGGACGTCACGGTGGGGCCGGGCGCCTGGAAGGCGCTGCGCACCACGGGCGGCATCCGCTGCACGCCCCTCGACGACGGCGTGCTGCGCATCGGCCCCATCGACGCCACCGTGAGCTGAGCGAAACGGATTCGACGACCCGCCCCGCACCAGGCATGGTGTGCACCGGACGTCGGCGGGTGCCGGCGCGGCGCTCGGGGGAGGCGGCGGTGCAACACGCGTTGACGGATCAGCAGGTCGACGACCGCACGATCCTGCAGGTCGTCGTCGGCTCCCGTGCGTTCGGCCTGTCCGATGCCTCGTCGGACACGGACCGACGCGGGGTGTACGCCCTGCCGGCCTCGGCGTTCTGGGGCCTGCGCAAGCCGGCGTGGCACCACGACGGCCCGCTGCCCGAACAGGTGCGCTGGGAGGTCGAGCGGGTCTGCGTGCTCGGGCTGGCGGCGAACCCCACCGTCCTGGAGGTGCTGCACTCTCCACTGGTCGAGACGTGCACCCCGCTGGGCGCGGAACTGCGGGCGCTCACGCCGGCGTTCCTGTCCCGGCGGGTGGCCGACACCTATCTGCGCTACGCCACCGCCCAGTTCGGGAAGGCCGAGCGCGGTATCGCCCGCTCCGGCGCCCCGATCTGGCGGCACGTGATGCACCTGATCCGGCTGCTGACCGCCGGCGGTCACCTCGTCCGTACCGGACGGTTGGTGCTCGACGTCGGCGTCGACCGGGACCGCCTGCTCGCGGTCAAGGCCGGCGCCGTGCCCTGGGACGACGTCGTCGCCTGGCGGAACCGGCTGGTCGACCGCATGACGGCGGACCTGCCCACCAGTCCGCTGCCCGACCGGCCCGACGAGGCGCGGGTCGAGCAGTGGCTGACCTCGGTTCGCGACCGTTCCCTGCGGTGGGCGGCATGACCGCCTGGGAGGACGCCGGCCTGCCGGCCGGCGTCGACCTGGCGGCCGTCGTGGCTGAGCAGCCGTACCCGCTGGTCTTCGCCACGGTCTCCGGTGCCCACCTGTACGGGTTCCCGTCCAAGGACTCCGACGTCGACCTGCGTGGCTCGCACCTGCTGCCGGTCGCGGAGCTGGTCGGGCTGGTCACGCCGGCGGAAACCCGCACGGTGATGGCCGACCGCGACGGGGTGGAGCTGGACCTGGTGACGCACGACCTGCGCAAGTTCGTCCGGCTGATGCTGCGCCGAAACGGCTACGTGCTCGAACAACTGCTGTCCCCACTCGTCGTGCACACCACGGCGACGCACGCGGCGTTGGTCGAGCTGGCGCCGCTGACGGTCACCCGGCACCACGCCCACCACTACCGTGGCTTCGCGGCGAGCCAGCGGCGGCTCTTCGATACCACCGGCGAGCTGAAGCCCCTGCTGTACACGTTCCGGTCGCTGCTCACCGGAGTCCACCTGCTGCGGACCGGCCGGATACAGGCGCACCTGCCGACCCTGCTCGACGTCGAGCAGGCACCGGCGTACGTGCCCGACCTGATCGCCGCGAAGCGGACCGCCGAGCACGGCGCACTGGACGGTCTCGTCCCCGGCGCGACCCTCGAGCGTGACCTGGCCGAGTTGGCGGCCCGGCTCGACCAGGCGCACCGGGACAGTCCGCTGCCGGACCAGCCGGCGGGTTCGGCCGAACTCCACGAGCTGGTGGTGGCGGCCCGGCTGAGGTGACGAGCGGGTCAGACCGGGCTGATGTGGGCGGCGAGGATCCGCCAGCCGTGCGGGTCGTCGTGGACCCAGGTCCGCGTGTAGCGCAGGCGGGCGGCGAACGGCTGACCGTTGAACACCCCGCCACCCGGCCCAGGAAGAACGTCACACCCGTCCGGCCGACGACGAGCAGGTCCAGTTCCTCCTCGACCAGCTCCTCGATGATCGAGGTGCGGTCCCGGTGCGCGGCCAGGTCCTCGGCCTTGCCGTGCTGGCGGCCGTCGGGGCCTATCGCGATGAGCTGGTCGACGAGCAACTGGTCGAGGGCCGCGACGTCACCGGCCCGCTGCGCCGCCTGCAGTGTGCGTTCGGCGTCGAGCAGCTCCGCCTCGCGTGCGCTGTCCGGCATGGCCGTCCTCCTGGTCTGCTGCGCCCGACGCCACCGTCCGGACTGACCGCATTGTGGCAGCCGGCGCCGCCTCGACGTGGGCGCATCGGCGCGGTGGCGCGTTCCGTGCACCCTGGCCGTGCGCGTGCTGCCCGGAGCCGCCCGACTCACAGGGCCAGTCGGATCCGGACCACCGTGCCCTCACCGGCGGCCAACACGGCCACCTCGTCACAGATCTGCTCGACGATGGCCAGCCCGCGGCCTCGTACCGCGTCGGCGGCCGGCATGCCCCGGCCGAACGCCCGCGTCGGCCCCTGGTCGACGACGTCGCAGAACAACTGGTCACCCTCGGCCCAGAGCCGGACTCGTCCACCCTCGGCGGTGTGCTGCAACGTGTTGGTGGCCAGCTCGCTGACCGCCAGCGCCAGCAGCTCCACCCGCTCGGCCGGCAGGCCCCGGGCGGTGGCGCCGGCGCAGACGAAAGCCCGCAGCTCCCGCAGGTCGGTCGCCACCTCGTACGCCATGGTGTCCGTCGGCGGGGCGGGCGCGAGCTGTTCGGCGACGGCGCGGGTCTCCCGCTGGTTGGTCGCCATCAGCCCGCCAGCCGCGGGTCGTCGGCGGGCGGGCGCAGCAGGTTGCCGATGCCTGTGATGTCCAGGACGGTCGCGACCGGGCCGGCGGCGTTCACCGCGTACAGGTGGCGGCCGTTCGCGCGGGCCTCCTGATGGGCGGTCACCAGGCCGTGCAGGCCGGTGGAGTCGAGGAAGCGCAACCCGCCGACGTCGACCACCACCACCGGCGCGGCGCGCACCGCCGCGGACAGTACGACCGTCAGCTCGGGCTGGGCCGCCAGGTCGCACTCACCAGTCAGCGTGACCACGATCCGCCCGGGTGTCGTGGACGTGCGGGCCTCGAAGTGCGCCATCGGACAGCAGCACCCTTCCTCGTAGCGTCAGCTGTTGTCGGCACATCATGTCATCCGTCGGTGGACCGGCCACGTCGTCCGTTCGGCGGTTGATCACGAAAGCCGTTCCGCCGGGCGGCCGAGGCCGGACGCGTGCGGTGCCGGCGGGCGCGACGGGTCAGGGCGTCGCGTCGAACGCGACGGATTCGCTCAGCTCACGCCACCGCGAATCGGACGCCGCGAGCCCCTCGGCGACCGTCGCGGCGGCCGCCACGGCGTCGGCGCCGAGGAGCAACCGTGCGGGCGGATCATCGACACCGGTGATCCGGATGATCGCCTGGGCGGCCCGGCCGGGATCGCCGGGTTGGTTCCCGCTGGTGCGCCGCATCCGCTCCACCACCGGCTCGATGACCGGCCGGTACGGTTCGCTGACCGGCAACATGCTCATCGAGGCGCCCGCCCAGTCGGTGCGCAGCGCGCCCGGCTCGACAGTCGTGATCCGGATTCCGAACGACGCGACCTCCGTGGCGAGCACCGCCGAGAAGCCGGCCACCGCCCACTTGGCGGACTGGTACGCGCCCAGCCCGGTGCTGGCGACCCGGTCGCCGACGCTGGAGATCTGCACGATGTGCCCACGCCCCTGCTCCCGCAGCACCGGCAGGGCGGCGCGGGTGAGGTTGACCACCCCGAAGAAGTTCGCCTCGATCTGCGCCCGGAAGGCGTCCTCGGACATGTCCTCGATCGCGGCCACGTCGGCGTACCCGGCGTTGTTGACCAGGACGTCCAGGCTTCCGAACGCGTCCACCGCGCCGCGTACGGCGCTCCGGGCGGCGGCGGGGTCGGTGACGTCGAGCGCGACCGCCCGGACCTGGTCGCCGTACCGGTCGGTGAGGTCGGCGAGCTGTGCCGGGTTGCGGGCGGTGGCGACGAGCCGGTCGCCGTCGGCCAGCACGGCCTCGGCGAGCGCCCGGCCGAGCCCTCGGGAGCAACCGGTGACGAGCCAGACTCGGGGCACGACTCTCCTCCTGACGGGCGGTCCGCGTAGTGGCTACGGGCGGATGTCCAGCGCGCCGATCAGGTCGTCGCGCAGGGTGAACCGGTGTCGCAGCTCGATCGGGCTACCCGCGAAGTCGCCCGACACCCGCGTGCGGACCAGGTACGAGTCGCCCGCCTGGGGCGTCACCCCCACCGGTTCGGCGGTGTACGAGGTGGCCTCCCTCGTCCGCTGCGCCCAGGAGCGGATCGAGGGCCTGCCGTCGTACAGCCGGTCCTCGTCGGCCACGCTCGCGGTGTCCGCGAAGCAGGCGACGAGGGCGTCGAGGTCACCGTCGGCGACGGCCCGGAAGTACCTGTCGATCACGTCGGGCAGGTCGACCGCCATCTGCTCCTCCTGCGGCACGGGCCGCCGTCGGGCGGCCGGCGTGTACCGGTCCGACCTCACCGTACGAGACGGGGTCGGCCGGACGCGGAGCAACCACGGAACCGACCTCGTCGCGCGGCGCCGATGGAGGGATCCGCCACCGGCGCCGCGCGACGCGGGTCAGGGCTTGCGGCCGACGGCGCAGTAGCCGTCCAGGGGCGCCGGCGTGCCGTCGTGCTCGGGCCGCCAGTGGGTGAACGGGACCAGGCCGGGTTCGACCAGCTCCAGGCCGTCGAAGAACCGGGCTATCCGCTGCGGACTGCGCAGGTGGTACGGCAGCGCGCCGCTCTCGTTGTACTGGCGGTGCGACTCGACGACGGCCTCGCTGGTGTCGGTGCCATCGGAGAGCGCCAGGTAGCTGCCCGACGGGACCGCGTCGAGAAGTGTGCGGATGATGGCGACCGCCTCGTCGTCGTCGCCGACGTGGCCCATCACCCCGAACAGCAGGACGGCGACGGGTTCGCTGAGGTCGAGGTGCTCGGTGGCCTGCTGGAGCACCGCCTCCGGCTCGCGCAGGTCGGCGTGGATGTAGCGGGTCAGCCCGTCCGGGCTGCCGACCAGCAGCGCCCGCGCGTGGGCCAGCACCATCGGGTCGTTGTCGACGTAGACGACCCGGCTTCGCGGATTGACCCGCTGGGCCACCTGGTGGGTGTTGTCGGCGGTGGGCAAACCGGTGCCCACGTCGAGGAACTGGCGGATCCCGGCCGGACCGGCGAGGAAGCGCACCGCGCGGGACAGGAACGCCCGTGACTCGCGGGCGGTCTCGATCATCGCGGGGAACAGCTCGCGTACCTGCTCGCCGGCCAGCCGGTCGATCTCGAAGTTGTCCTTGCCACCCAACCAGTAGTTCCAGATCCGGGCCGAGTGCGGCACGCTGGTGTCGATCTTGGGCTGGTCGGCGGCCGACAGGGGGGCGGTTTCCGCCATGGGGCGTCCTTCCGCTCGGGGGTGGGGAAGACACGAAGGACAACCATGCTCGCACAGCCCTTCGATGCGTGAAGCGGACACCCGTGCTCTGCCACGCGCCCCGGGTTTGTCGCCGGTGGGCCGGGGTAGCCACGCGTCTCGGCAACGGAAAGGGCGGGACCATGGCCGATCTCGGATTCGTCGACAAGGTCGCGGCACGGGCTGGCGTTTCACCGGCGCAGGCACGCCCGCTGACCGAGGCCGTGCTGCGGACGCTCACCGAACGTCTCAGCGGCGGCGAGGCCGGCGCGCTCGCCCCCCATCTGGCCGCCGAGCTGAGCCCGCTGCTGGTCAAGGCCGCCGAACCGCCGGAAGCCTTCGGGTACGACGAGTTCCTGCGCCGTGTGGCCGAGCGCGCCGGGACGGACCGACCCGGGGCCGAACGGGGCGTGCGGGCGGTTCTCCAGACCATGCACCGGGTGGTCGGTCACCGGGAGTTCACCGACGCCCTGGCCCAGCTGCCGGCGGACCTGCGCGCACTGGCCCAACCCCTGCCGCAGGGTCCCTGACCGAACGCCGCTGCACCCCGGCTCCGCTGCACCCCGGCGCCCGTCCACTCCGACTTCCGGACGTCTGGCATCGCTGGCCGTTCGGTCCCTGGCGTCCCGGTGCGTCGGCGTATCTACTGTGCGTGACTGATCGAACGCGCAGTGGTGGCGACCGGCCGCTCCCGCCCGCCGGAGCTCCGCCGCTCCGAGCCGAGGAGCGCCCCCTTGACGTCCCTGCTGTCCCCGCGCACCCTGCTGACCGCCGCGACGACCGCCCTCGTCGCGTCGACAGTCCTCACCCCGACCTCCGCCCTCGCGTCCCCGCCCTCCTACCGGGTCGTCGATCTCGGCACCCTGAGCGGCGGGGCCGGCGCCGCGACAGCGATGAACGACCGCGGCGACATCGTCGGGTGGAGCACCGTCGCCAGCGGCGCCCGGCACGCGGTGCGCTGGCGCAACGGTGTCCTCACCGACCTCGGCGTGCTGCCCGGCGACACCGACTCCGCCGCCGTGGACGTCAACGAGTTCGGGGACGTGGCGATCACCTCGTACGGGTCGGACTACCTGACCCGCGCGGTGCTCTGGCGCGACGGACGGCTCATCGACCTGGGCACCCTGGGCGGCGAGAACAGCGAGGCGATAGCCGTCAACGACAGGCGGCAGGTCCTCGGCACCAGTGATCCCGCCGATGACATGCGGCACCGCTTTCTCTGGCGCGACGGCGTCCTCACCGACCTGGGACAGGAGTACTTCTACGAGTTCACCGCCGACGTCAACAACCGCGGCGACGTGGTGGGCGGGTTCAACGTGCCACCGCGGGACTACCCCTGCACCTGCGTGGGCGGCCTGTTGCGCGACGGGGTGTTCACCCAGATCGGCGGCGCGGCCCTCGGAATCAACAACCGCGGCCAAGTGGTGGGCGAGGCCAACGGCCACGCGTTCCGGTGGCAGAACGGGAGGCTCACCGATCTGGGCACCCTCGGCGGCAGCCGGAGCTGGGCCACGGCGATCAACGACCGGGGCGTGGTGGTCGGCTTCAGCAGCGTTCCCAACGAGGAGCGGCACCCGTTCATGTGGCGTGACGGGGTGCTGACCGACCTCACCGGCCGGGGCGTACGGGTGGACGACTCGATCGAGGACATCAACAGCCAGGGTCGGCTGGTGGGCGGCCGGGAGGGGCGGCCACTCCTGTTCCGCTGACCGGCGCGGAGCGCGGTCCGACCGGCCGTCGGTCGGACCGCGCCCGCCGGGTGTCAGCCGGCGCTGACCACCCACTTCTGGTGCGCGCCACCTGTGTACGTGCCGATCTGGATCGGGGTGCCGTCGGCCGTGGCACCCCCGGCGGCCTGCAGCACCTTGCCCGACTGCGGGTTGCGGATCGACCCGTCGGACTGCGGCTGCCACACCTGCGAACCGGTGCCGTTACAGGTCCACAACTGCACCTTCGTGCCGTCGGCGGTGCCGGCGTTGTCCACGTCGAGGCACTTGCCCAGCGCCCGGTACGTGTCGCCGTTGCGGCTCCACGACTGCGCGCCGGTGCCGTTGCAGGTCCACAACTGCACCTTCGTGCCGTCGGCGGTGCCCGCGTTGTCCACGTCCAGGCACTTGCCGCCGACGCCCGTGATGCTGCCCGAACCGCCTGTGGCGCTGCCGTACACCTCCAACTCGTAGATGCGCGCCGCGGTGTCGGTGGTGCTTGTCGGCGCGGTGACGGCCAGGCGGACGTAGCGGGCGCCGGGCGCGCTGACGTCGTGGGTCGTGGTGCTCGCCGTGTTGCCTGTCACCGTGGCCCGGGTGGTCCAGTTCGTGCCGTCGGGGCTGGACGCGAGCGTGAAGTCCCGGGTGTTCCAGGCGGCGTTCTCACCACCGGCACCGGCGTGCTTCACCACCACGCGGTTCACCGCGTAGCTGCCCCCCAGGTCCACCTGGAGATACTTCGAGGTGCCCTTCGAGCACCACTTGTCGCCGTTGCCGCCTGTGACGCTGCCGTTGACTGCCTTGGCCGGCACCTCGGTCGTCGAGCAGGAGCTGTCCGCGGTGGCCGGCTTGTTGAGCGCCAGGTTGGTCCCGCCGGTGACACCCGGGATGGCGTTGAGCGTGTACCACGCCTCGGTGCTCCACAGCGACTGGCCGCTGGTAGAGGTGAACGGTTGCGGTGACCGCAGGTAGACCACCCGGCCGGCCTTACGGCCGTCGACGGCCAGGGTGACCTTCTTGCCGTCCGCCGAGAGGGTCGCCCCGCTGACGGTCAGCGTCTCCTCGTCGATCTTCGGGCCGCCGTAGTTGGACGTCGCCTCGTACCGCCACTGCTTGACCTTGTAGTGGGCGGCCAGGTTGGCGGCGGTCGCCGCCGAGACCGGCTGGGTGTACTCCACCTCGAAACCGGCGGTGGTGGCCCGCATGGCCAGCATCTCGAAGGTGCTGGCGCTGTTCGGGGTGAGCTTCTGCAACCCGTACGTCAGCTTGCCGCTCTGTCCCCAGTTGCCGCCCGCGCCGAGCCCGCCGACGTAGATCGCGCCGTCCGGGCCGAGGTTGACCTCGGAGACGCCCGCCTCCAGGCCCTGGGTGAGCCGGAACAGCGCGCCCTGGTACTCGCCGTTCACCTTCTCCACCGACGCGCGCTGGAGGCCGCCGTAGGTGACGTCGCCGATGACGAACTGGCCCGCGTACCGCCCGGTGGTGAGGTAGAGCGGCGTGCTGGGGGAGTTGGCGATCTCGTTCTGCGGCATCCAGAGCACCGGCGGGGTGACCGGGTTCGCGTCGAACGGGCCCGCCGGGGTCATGTAGTGGTTGAAGAAGCGGCCCTGCTTGATGTGCACCAGTTTCGACGACGGCAGCCAACCGCCCTGGTTGTCGGTGACGAAGATGCCGCCCTCCGGGCCCCAGCCGATGCCGTGCGGCGTGCGCAGACCGCCGGCGACGTAGCTGACCGCGCCGGTGTCCTTGTTGACCTTGATGGTGGTTCCCCGGTTGGCGGCGGGCTGCGGCACCGTGGTCGCCCCGCCGTAGTCGATCGACACCGACAGGTTCACGTAGAAGAAGCCGTCCTGGTAGAGCAGACCGAACGCGAACTCGTGGAACTTGCCCCCGTACGGCCAGGTGGCGACGGTGTCGAGGCGGTCGGCCACCTCGTCTGAGTTGGTGTCCACGAGCCGGGTCAGCCGCTGCTTCTCCGACACGTAGACCACGCCGTCGACGACCTTGAGCCCCATCGGCTCCTTGAGACCACCGGCGATCTTCTTGGTGGTCACCGATCCGGGGCCGGTCGCGCCGCCGGTGTTGCCCATGACGTACACCTCGCCGTCCTGGGACGCGCCGGACTGGTCGGTGCCGCCCCAGGTACTGATGACGAGCCGGCCGTCGGCCAACCAGTCCATCCCGGTGACCTTCGGCTGGAAGCCTGAGGGCCGCAGGTTCGTGAGCGTGTAGCCGGGGTGCACGCCGATGAGCGGCAGCCCGTCGCCGGGGGAGTCGGTGACGCCCTCGCACTCCTTGCGGCCCGGCGCGGTCACCCGCACCACCCCGGCGTCGGTGCTCAGCGCCGAGGTCGGCACGACCACGAAGGACGACGAGCCGGGCGTACGCCACTCCAGGGTGATCTGCTGGCCACCGGCGCGTTCGAAGTGGTCGATGCGCAGCGGGTGCAGCCCGGCGGCGAGGGTGACGGTGCCCTCCTTGGGCGGTGTGGCGCCGTGCAGGCCGTCGTGGTTGATGACGACTGTGTTGTCGATCGTCAGCTTGGACCCGTCGTCGCTGCTGAGCCGGAAGGTGTAGCTCCCGGCCTGGGTGATGGTGATGTTGCCGAGCACCTGCGAGACGAAGTTGTCCTCGAAGCCGAAGTCGGCCGCCGAGGTCCAGTTGATTGTGGACATCAGCTTGTCCACGTTCGGGGTCTGCGCGGGTTTGAGCGTGCAGATCTCGGAGAGCGGCACCTGGACGTCGTAGACGCGCAGCGTGACGCCCGGTTCCTGCTCGGGGGCGGCGTCGGCCGGGTCGGCCCAGAAGCCGACGGCGAGGACGAGCGCGAGCGCGCCCAGGACGGGACTGCGGAATCGGCGCAGCGGCGGTGTGCCCATCGTTCCTCCACAGAGGATAGGAGTGACCGACGGCCGGCGTGCAGCGATGGTGAGGTGGTGGCCGCCGGCCCGGTCCGTAACGTCCTCGACGCCGACGAGTGACGATCCGGAAACACCGGGTCGATGGGTCGAGACATTAAGGGGTTTCGATGGCGCTGTCCATGCCTTTGTATCGATGCATCAAAAGTTCCCGATGTCCGTGCGAAAGGTCGCGGCACTGATCCCTGGATGTCGGGAATGTGCGCGTGGCGGACGGCGGTTCAGGTGCCGGCCACGGGCGAGCGCGCCGGGCGCAACGACAGCCCTCGGGCGGTCGTTGGCGGACAAAAGGTGGCCCGCGTGCCGACTCGGGGGCGGCACGCCGATGAGACTCAGCGGCGTCCGCGCCGCGTCGGCCGACCGTTCGCCCCGGCGCGCGGACGAGAGGCCCCGCCGCGTGGACGCGGGGCGGCGCCGCGTGCAGGGGAGGCGCCGCGGGATGGGCGTGCTGCCGGTCGGCGGCGGGCCGCCACGACGACGATCGTGCCGACGACGAGCACGACGGCGGTGGGCACCAGCCAGGGCGGAAGTCCTCCGGCCGGTGGGGGCGCCGGTGGCGCGGCCGCGGGGGTGACGGCCGGGTCGAGTGTCGCCAACGGCACGGCCGACGCCGAGGGGGTGCCCTCGGCCTGGGCGAGCAGGGCCGGATCGGGGGCGTTCGTCGGCGCCGTCCAGCCGGCCGGGGCCGCCGTGCTCGGGCCCTGGTAGTCGAAGGTGACGGTGCCCCGCACCGCTTCGCCGTCCGAGGCGACAGTGAGGTAGGTGGCGGTGTAGCGGCCCTTCGCCGGCCAGTGCGCGACGGTGACCATGGCCGGGAAGCCTGTGTGGTAGAGCCGCGGCTCGAAGACGCCGTTGACCATGAAGTACTCCTGGACCGGCTTGTCCAGCCGCTTCGGCTCGCCGAACGACCAGCCGCTGTCGACCCGCGACCCGTTCGGGCCGGTGACAGTGAAGTGCGCGTTGCTGGCCGGCTTCTCGGTGAAGTACAGGCCGATCTGGGTCAGCGGCTTGCGGACCACGGTGCCGGTCAGCGGCGTGGAGGTCGCCAACTGTCCGTGCGCCGACGCCGGGGCGGCGGGCAGCGCCAGGGACACCACCAGCAGCGCCGCCAGCACGGCGACGGTACGGCACACAACGTGACAGACAGTGACCAGCCTCGATCGCATTCGTTCATCATGGTCATTTCCCCACCGCCTAACAAGACGTAGAGTTCACCCTCCGACGATCAGCTCGACACCCCGTCCCCCCGCGTCGTTCGGAGTCCGCCCGTGTACGTCCGCGCCCCCGGTGCCCGCCGCACCGCCATCCCCGCCACCCTCCTCGTCACCGGTCTGCTCGGCACCCTGCTCATCGCCGGCTGCGGGCACGACGACGACCCGTCCGTGGCCACCCCCTCGACACCGCCGACGTCGGCCGCCGCACCGACCTCCGCTGGTTCGCCGGCCTCGACGGACAGTCCCACTCCCTCCGCGACCGCCAGCACGCCCGCTGTCGACCGGGAGATCACCGTGACCATCGCCAAGAGACGGATCAGCCCGCCGACCGGCCGGGTGACAGTGGCCAAGGGCCAACTGGTCCGGATCACGGTCACCTCGGACGTCGCCGACGAACTGCACGTGCACGGCTACGACCTGGGCGCCCGACTGCCCGCCGCCAAACCCGCCTCGGTGGAGTTCCGGGCCGACAAGACCGGGCTGTTCGAGGTGGAGACGCACGAGACCGAGCTGGTGCTGTTCCAGCTCCTCGTCCGCTGAGCCCGATGACCGGCGGCCCCGCGCTGCTGGCGCACGGCGTCGGCGGCCGTCAGGACCTGCCGATCACGCTGCCCGAACTGGTCGTCGCCGCCGCCCTGACCCTTGTCGTCACGTTCGTCGCCCTGGGCCTGCTCTGGCGCGAGCCACGCCTCGACCGGGACGCCGCCGGTGGCCGGCCGGTGCCCGACCGGCTGGCCGGCCTCGTCGACGCCCCCGCGTTCCGGTGGACGCTGCGCGGACTGGGACTGCTCGCCACCGGCTGGTTCTGCGTGGGCCTGCTCGCCGGGCCGGACACCCCGGACAACCCGACGGCCGGCGCGCTCTACGTGCTCCTCTGGGTCGGGCTGGTCCCCGTCTCGCTGCTGTTCGGTCCGGTCTGGCGGGCGGTCAGCCCACTGCGTACGGTGCATCTGCTCGTCGCCCTGGCGGCGCGGCGCGATCCGACGCGCGGCGTCCGGGAGTTGCCCGCCGGCCTGGGGCTCTGGCCGGCCGCGCTCACCCTGTTCGGGTTCGTCTGGCTGGAGCTTGTCGCGCCGGAGCGTGCCACCCTGCCGGTCATCACCGCGTGGCTGGCCGGGTACGCCGTGGTCATGCTGGGTGGGGCCGCGCTGTTCGGCGCGGACTGGTTCGACAGGGCCGACCCGTTCGAGGTCTACAGCGCGCTCGTCGGCCGGCTCGCCCCGATCGGCAGAGCCGCCGACGGTGTGCTGGTGTGGCGCAACCCGCTCGACGGGATCGCCGGGCTGCGCCCCCGCCCCGGACTGGTCGCCGTGGTGATCGTGCTGCTCGGCTCGACCCTGTTCGACAGCCTCTCCAACGCGCCGGCGTGGCTGCGCTTCGCCCAGGAAAACGGCAGGCACCCGGCGGTCACCGGCAGCGCCGGACTGGTCGGGGTCATCGCTGTCGTCGCCGTGGCGTACCTCGTCGCCACCGGGGCGGCCGCCCGCGTCGGTCGCGCGGGATCGGCCGGTGCCGCGGACCCGGCGGTCAGCGTCGAGTCCCGGCGGGTGCCGGGCGAACTCGCGCACTCGATCGTGCCGATCGCCGTGGGTTACGTGGTGGCGCACTACTACTCGCTGCTGATCCTGGAGGGTCAGCGCACCGTCGCCCTGCTGTCCGACCCCCGCGACACCGGAGCGGACTGGTTCGGCACGGCGGGGTGGCAACCGCACACCGCGCTTGTCACCCCGTCCGGGGTGGCCAACCTGCAGATCACCGTCATCATCGTCGGGCACCTGCTCGGCACACTGCTCGCCCACGACCGCGCCCTGTACCTGTTCCCCCGGGCGCGGGCGGTGGCCGGTCAGCTTCCACTGCTCGCGCTGATGGTCGCGTACACCGTCGCCGGCCTGCTGCTGCTCTACGCCGGTTAGGCCCGGTGCCGACGCATCCGCGAACACGGGTGAGGATGGGGCGTGGACTCCGCTCTTCGGCGCTACCTCGACGACCTCGTGGACACCGCCCGGGACGTGCTCGGCGGCGATCTCGTCGGCGCGTACGCGGCCGGTTCGGTGGGTCTCGGCGCGTACCAGGCCGGCCGCAGCGACGTGGACGTGGCGCTGGTCTGCTCCGGACCGCTGACCGAGGCCGCCAAGGTGACGCTTGTGGCGCGGCTGCGGCACGAGGCGCTGCCCTGCCCGGCCCGCGGGCTGGAACTGGTCGTGTACCAGCGGGCGGTGGCCGCGGCCGGCAACCCCGAGCCCAGCTTCGAGGTCGAGCTGAACACCGGGAAGGGCATGCCGTTCCGCCGCACCCTCGACCCGGCGGACCGCCCGCCGAGCGACGGCCGGTTCTGGTACGGGCTGGACCGCAGCATCCTGCACCAGAGCGGGCTGGCGCTGGTCGGGCCGCCGGCCGCAGAGGTCTTCGCCGACCTCACCCCGGCCGACCTGCGCCGCCTGCTGATCGAGGCGCTGACCTGGTGGCTGGCCCTGCCGACGCCAGCGGGTGACCGGCCCGCGCCCGGCGCGGAGGACGCGGTGCTCGGCGCCTGCCGTTCCCTGGTGCGCCACCGCGACGGTGCGTGGCTGTCCAAGGTGGCCGCCGGCCGGCGACTCGTCGACACCGGCGACCCGGCCGAGGTGATCCGCCGGGCGATCGCCGCGCGGCACGACGGGCCACCGCCCACGGGCACCCAGGCGCGCGCCTTCCAGGAGCGGGTACGCGCCGAGATCGTCGGCTGACCGCACCCGGCGGGACGTGCTCGGCGTTGTCGGCCGGCTCAGCGCACCGGGCGGGGCTTCAGCGACGCGAAGAGCAGGTTGAGGCCCTCGGCCATCGTCGGATGCGTGATGACCGCGTCGCGCAGCGCGGTCCACGGCATCGAGGCGAGCATGGCCAACTGCACCGAGGTGATCACCTCGCCCGACTCCGGGCCGAGCAGCGCCGCGCCCAGGATCTGGTCGGTGCGGGCGTCGATCACCGCCTTCCACATCCCCTGCGTCTGGCGCAGGGTGCGGGCCCGGGGGATCGCGGCGACGGGAAGATGGGCCACCTGAACGTCGTACCCGGCGCGGTGCGCGTCGCTTTCGCTGAGACCGACCCGCGCCAGCTCCGGCGTGGTGAAGACGGTGTACGGGATGAGCCGGCCCGCCGTGCTGCGCTGCTCACCGGCCAGGTTCGCCCGGATGATCCGGTAGTCGTCGAGCGAGGCGTGGGTGAACTGCGGGCTGCCGGCGACGTCCCCGGCCGCCCACGTCCGCTCGGCACTGGTACGCAGGTACTCGTCGACCACCACGAAGCCCCGGTCGTTGAGGCGGACACCTGCCGCGTCCAGCCCCAGCCCGTCGGTGACCGGCGCCCGGCCGGCCGCCACGAGCACCTCGTCCCCGGTCACCACGCTGCCGTCGTCGAGGGTGATCCGGGCCGTACCGTCGGCGTCGCGGTCCACCCGCGCGACAGTCACCCCGACGCGTACGTCGATGCCGTCGTCGAGGAAGATCCGCATCACCGCGTCGCCGATGTCCGGGTCCTCACGGGTGAGCAGTTGGGGACCGCCCTCGATCACCGTCACCGCGCTGCCGAACGACGCGAACATCTGCGCGAACTCCACCCCGACGGTGCCGCCACCGAGCACCACCAGTCGCGCCGGCAGCCTGTCCAGGCGCAGCAGATCGTCGCTTGTCAGCACCCCGGCCTCGGCCATCCCCGGTACGGACGGCAGGTACGGGCGGGTGCCCGTGTTGATGATCACGTCGTCTCCGCGCAGCAGTCGCTCGCCGCCGTCGGCAAGTGACACCTGCACGGTCCGCGCGCCCACGAACCGGGCCTGACCGATCACCAGGTGCAGACCCGAGTCGAGGAACTGCTGCCGGTTGGCGGCGACCATCCCCTCGACGACGTCCTGCTTGTGCGCCCGCAGCAGGTCCACGTCGACCCGGCCACCCTCGACCACGAGGCCGAGCGCGGCGGCGTCGCGGAGCTGGCGAGCCGCCCGCGCGCTCGTCACCAGCGCCTTCGTGGGGATGCACGCGACGTTTATGCAGCTACCGCCGATCATTCCGCGTTCCACCATCGCCACCCGGCGACCGGACCGGGCGACGTCCATGCTGAGCGTCTTGCCGGCCTTGCCGCCACCCACGACGAGCAGGTCGAAGTCCTCCGGTTGGTCGGTCACGGGCGCTCCTCTCGGCCGCGCGGCGCTCCTGGGTCGCCGGTCCGGCCGGCGGCCGTCGGTGCCGGCCAACCCAGCCTGCCAGCTCCGATGGGACGTTAGGGAAGATTCCCGGCACAATCGCCTTGGGGTACGTCGGGACCGGCCCGTCGCGCGGCGTCAGGCTGCTTCGGCCGTGACCAGGTACAGGGTGAAGCCCGCCAGCAGGGGACCGTCCGTGAGACGCCGCAGCCACGGCTGAGCGTCCGCGTCGGTCAGCTCGCCGGCCGCCACGGCGCGGGCCGAGTTGCGCTCCAGCCCCAGGATCCGGTCCGCCGTGTCGAAGTCCCGGAAGACGACGGCGATCGCCTCGACCGACCGCACCCGCAGGCCCGCCCGCGCCGACAGCCGGATCAGCTCCCGCCCGATCGTCGGATTCCGTACCCGCCCTGCCACGAAGCGGGCGAAGCGGCGGCTCGTCGACACGTCCTCGTCCGCGACCGCCAGGGTGTCCCAGTCCGGCTCGGCCATCGCGACCACCCCACCCGGGCGCAGCACCCGACGAACCTCCGCCAGCACCGTCGCGGGATCCGCGACGTGCATGAGGACCCGATCGATCCTGGCCCGGTCCATGCTCGTGTCGTCCAGCGGAAGCGCGTGCGCATCGCCCGCACGCAGGTCGATCCTCGGCCGGTCGCTCAGCCGCCGGCCGGCCTCCGCCAGCATCCGCGCGTCACGGTCGACGCCTATCACCCGCCCGCCGGCCTGGACCGCGTCGGCCAGCCGTCCGAGATCGGTCCCGGGGCCACAGCCGATGTCCACCACCGCATGTCCCGGCCGCAGGTCGAGAACGTCGACGACATGCTTCTTGTAGTCGCGACCGACAGCGGTGGCCGCCGCCGTGTCCAGGTACGCGATCTGGTCGGCGGCCGTCGTGGTGGCGCTCGTGAGCTGACTCATCGGCCCATCCCAACACGGGATTGTGGGCGTACCGCGAAGATGGTGCGCAGATCCCGTGAAGGCGCCCCGGGCTCCCCGCCGTCACAGCCGGGCCGTGACCCGGGCCCACGCGCAGGCGCACGGACCCGGGTCGCGGCGAGGTCAGTGCCGGGCGGTGCCGTTGTCGCTGACCGGCTGCCCGAAGGCCAGGAACGGTACGGGCGTCGGAGGTTCGGGCCGCGTGAAGATCGGCTCAGGACGGTTGGCGGGGATCTCCGAGGTGGCCGTCCGATCCGTCGGCTCCAGCGGGTACCGCAGGGGCACACCACCCGAGCGCACACCGCCGGCCTGGTCACCACCGGTGTGCTCGGCGCCGGCGTCGGTGTGCGTGGCGTCCGCGTGCGTGGCGTCGGTATGCGTGGCCTCGGTGTGCTCGGTCTCGGCCCGGCTCTGGTCGGCCCGGGTGTCGTCGGCACCGTCCGGGTTGGCATCGGCCCGGTCGGCATCGGCCGGGTTGGCATAAGCGCGGTCGGCGTCGGCCCGGTCGGTGTCGGCGCGGTCGGTGTCGGCGCGGTCGCTCGCGGGCCGGTCGACGGGAAGCAGGTCGACACCGGTGCGGGCCGCGCTCGACCGGGAACCGACCATCGGGTACTCGGCGGTCTCCGTACCGCCGGCCGCGGCGGCCATCACGGCGGCGGCGGCCAGGTCGGCCACCCGCTTCGCCTCCCGCTGCACCCGGGCGCGGACGTCCTTGGCGTGCCGCTCGGCGGAATCGCCGGCCCGCCGGGCCTCGTCCAGCCGGGTCGCCTCGGCGGTCAGGTCCCGCCGCACCTCGGTCAACCGCTGCTGGACGCGGGACAGCTCGTTCTCCAGGGTCTCGCCCTCCCGGCGGACCTCGGCGAGCTGCTGCTGGGCGGTCTCCAACTCGGCGTGCAGTTCGGCCGACTCCTCCCGACGCTCAGCGATCTCCTGCTGGAGCGCGGCCAGCTGCTCCCGGTGGCTGGCCGCCTGCTCGTCGGCCCGGTTCCGCAGCTCGGTCACGTGCTGCTGCGCCTCGGCCAGCAGCGCGGCGATCTGCTGCTCGGTGGAGCTGCGCTGCTCGGCCAGCTCATCCTCCGCGGCCGCCTGCAACTCGGCGATCTCCTGCTCGGCGGCGCTACGCCGCTCGGCGACCTCGCGCTCCACACCGGCCTGCCACTGGGCCATCTCCTGCTGGTTCTTGGCCCGCGTCGCCTGGACCTCCTGCTGGATCTGGGTGCGGGCCGACTTCATCAGCGCGTCGGCGGCGACCCGGGTCTGGTTGAGCTGCTGCGCGCTCTGCTCGGTGATGCGCTTCGACTCGTGCTGGGCGCGCTCGTACGCGGCCTCGCCGTCGGCGCGCAACTGCTCGGCGCGCTCCCGGATCGCGGTCAGCTCCGCCTCGGCCACCGCGCGTCGCTCCTCGTACGCCTGCTCCTGCTCGGTGCGCCGCGCGGCCAGCTCCTCCGACAGGTCCTGGCGTGCCTGCGCGGCCCGCTCGCGGGTGTCGGCGAGGATCCGCTCCGCCTCGGTGCGCAGCTCGTTGGCCCGGTCGCTGGCCGACTCGGTGATGAGGGCGGCCTGCTTCTCGGCGAGGGTCAGGATCTCGCCGACCATCGGGCCCAGGTCCTGGAATGAGGCACGGTCCACCTGCACCGGCTGCTCGTGCAGCTCGGCCAGCTCGGCGCGCAGCCGCTGCACCTCGGCGGTCAGCTCACGGACCCGCACCGCCGAGCGCCCGTGCTCGCCGCTGAGCATCGCGATCTGGCCGTCGAGCTGCTCCAGGTGCCGATCCACCTGGCGTTTGTCGTAGCCGCGCAGGGCGAGCTCGAAGCTCGGCCGCGAGGCCGCGTCGTCGCGTGCTGCGAGCGGCTCAGCGCCGATGGACATGCACCATCCTCCGTACGATCGGGGGCGTCAGGGCCGGCGGTCGACCGCCCCTGCGGGCCGTGAGTGTGGCGCAACGCTACCGCCGAGCCCACCCCGGTGCGAGGCCCGCCCCGTCTCGATACCGCACGCTTGTCGATCGTGGAGTCGTGGCGCCCGGAAGGCCCCGATCCGCGGCTCTTGTCATCCAGCACGACTCCACGATCGACAGGTTCAGCGGCGGCGAGCCAGCAGGACCGCGTCGTGGTGGACGACGTCGTGCGGACCTGGGCGGGCGCGGGTGTCGGTGGTGAGCACGTCCCACCGGGCCGGGTCCAGCGAGGCCGCCACGTCCTCGGCGGTGTACATCATGTCCGGCATGTGCATCCGGTGCCCCGACGTCCACAGGTCCGACGGGTGGTGCCCGACGATCAGCAGCACGCCGCCCGGGGCCACCGCGTCGGCCAGCCTGGCGAACAGCTCCCGCCGTGGCGTCGGGGGCAGGTGCATGAACTGCGCCGACACCAGGTCGTACGCCTCCTCGGCGGGTGGCTTGTCGCGCAGGTCGACGTGGGTGAACTCGATCCGGTCCGCGACCCCGGCGGCCTCGGCGTGCTCGGCGGCCCGGGTCAGCGCGGTGGTCGAGATGTCCACAGCCGTCACCCGCCAGCCGCGCTCGGCTAGCCACACCGCGTCGGCGCCCTCACCGCTGCCCACGTCCAGGGCCCGGCCCGGGGCCAGGTCCGTGGCCTCGGCGACGAGCTGTGGGTTCGGGCGGCCACTCCACACCGCCGGCTTGGACTGGTACCGCTCCTCCCACGCCGGCTCCTCGAAGGTCGTGGCCACCAACTGCCGGTACGCGGTCACCGCGTCGCGGGTGTCCTCCGCGATGAGGTCGGCGTTGATCGCCGCCGCGGCGGTGAGGCCGGCGGCGGCGGAGGTGATGACCTGGCCCCGCAGGTCGGCCACGTTGCCGGCCACCCAGACGCCCGGCACGGTCGTCGCCCCTGTCGCGTCGGCCGGGATCTGGGTGCCGATCACGTGCCCACCCACCGTCACCTCCTCGGGGGCCAGGCCCAGCCCCACCAGCAGGTCGGCGCGGGGCGCGGTGCGGGTCCCGACCACCACCACGTCGAGGGCCACCACCCGGCCGTCGGCGAGCCGTACTCCCTTGAGCGCGTCCCCGTCCACCTCCAGCGCGGCGACCGGGCCGGGCACCACGGCGATGCCCCGGGCGGCGAGCCGCTCGGCCGTCTCCGCGTCCGGGGCCGGGGCGTCGTGCAGCAGGAGCAGCACGTCGGAGGTCCACTGCCGCCACATCTCGGCCTGGTGCACGGACATCGGCCCGGTCGCCAGCACGCCGACCCGCCGGTCGCGCGCCTCCCAGCCGTGGCAGTACGGGCAGTGCAGCACGTCACGGCCCCACCGCTGCGCCACACCGGGCACGTCGGGCAGCTCGTCGGTGAGCCCGGTGGCTACCAGCAGGCGGCGGGCCCGCACCGAACCCCCGTCGTCGAGGGTGAGGCGGAAACCGTCGCCGTCCCGGCTGGCGGCCCCCACCCGGCCGGCGCGGAACTGCCCGCCGTACCCGGTCACCTCGGCGCGTCCGGCCGCGAGCAGCTCACCCGGCGGCGTCCCCTCCCGGCCCAGGTAGTTGTGCACGTGGTCGGCCGGCGCGTTGCGCGGCTCGCCGGAGTCGATCACCAGCACCGACCGCCGGGCCCGGCTCAGCGCCAGGGCCCCGCTGAGCCCGGCCGCGCCGCCGCCCACCACCACCACGTCGTATGTCTCGTCCACCGGATCGTCCCCCTACTTGTCGGCTGAGCCCACCATCCGTCGCCGCCGCCCCGGTGGCAAGTATCGTTGCCGTTATGGCAAACGAGGACAGCGCCGCGCTGGCGGCCGTCGGCCCCCGACTGCGCGCCCTGCGCCACAAGCGCGGCACCACCCTGACCCAGCTCGCCGAGCTGACCGGCATCTCGGTGAGCACCCTGTCCCGGCTGGAGTCCGGCACCCGCCGGCCCACCCTGGAGCTGCTGCTCCCGCTCGCGCGGGCGTACCAGGTGGCGCTGGACGAGCTGGTGGACGCCCCGGCCACCGGCGACCCTCGCGTACGCCCCAAGCCGATCGTCATGCACGGCGTGACGTACCTGCCGCTGACCCGCCGACCGGGCGGACTCCAGGCGTTCAAGCAGATCTTCCCGCCGGACCCGACCGCCGGGGGGCGGACCCCACAAACCCATGAGGGGTACGAGTGGCTCTACGTGCTCTCGGGCCGGCTGCGCCTGCTGCTCGGGGACCGCGATCTCATCCTGACGGCCGGGGAGGTGGCCGAGTTCGACACCCGCGTCCCGCACCTCGTCCTGAATCCCGGCCCCGGCACCGCCGAGGCGCTCAGTCTCTTCGGGCCACAGGGGGAGCGGCTGCACGTCCGCGCCCGCCCCGCCGCTGCCACCCCGCAAAGTCGGCAGTGACCGCTGGACGGGAAACCGTCGGCCGGCAGGTGTGGCATGGTGCCCGGGTGTTCGACAGTCGTGCCGCCCTGGAAGCCGTGGTCCGGCGTGCCGTGGAGCTTGAGGACGACGACGACGAGACGGTCGCCGCCGGTCAGGAATGTCGGCCCAGCGTGTGATGCTGGGACCGTGGTATTCGTCTTCGAAGCCGAGGTGTGGAAGTGGGAGGCGCGGCGCGCCGGCAGTTGGGCCTTCGTCAGCCTGCCGGCCGACGCAACTCAGGAGATCCGTGAGTCGACCGACGGGTCGCGTCGGGGCTTCGGATCGCAGCGGGTGCGGGCCACGGTCGGCGGCAGCACGTGGGCGACATCGATCTTCCCGAGCAGCGGAGGTGGCCCCTACGTGCTGCCGATCAAGCGCGCCATCCGCGAGGCGGAACTGGTCGATGTGGGTGACGTCGAGACCGTGACCGTCGAACTCGTCGACTTCTGACCACCGGGGACACCGGCGAACCCGGCCGCCGTGCCAGGCGGCGCTCCCCACTACGGTCACCCGGTGACCGCATACGACGTCGCCGCCCGGCTTCCCGATATCGAACGGCTGAGGCAGCGCTGCAAGGCATTGGCCGTGTTGGAGCGCGTCATCGACGGCGGGGAAGCCTGCTACTCCTACACCTCGACCTGGGGCACGGACGAGGCGGCGCTGATGAGCAACGGTAGCGGCGACGAGTGGGCCGTCGTTTTCACCGCCGACGGTGCGTTCATTCGACTCTTCGACCACGAGTCGGCGATGTCGCCGTACGACGAGCCGGACCACGAGTTGTGGCCAGGGCTGCTTGACGGCCTCCCCGAGGTCCTGCGCCCGCAGGTGGCGGAGCCCGCCTTCTGCGACGAGACCGGGCGGTTCCTCGCGACAACGGTGTTGTGGCGGCTCGCGGGCGACGAGCGCTGGCACGCCGGTGACGGCATCGACTTCCCGCCACCGCTCGGGCCGTACGACGACACGGGGCCGGACGGGTCCGGCATGCTCGACATCCTGCTCGACGACATCGTCGACCGCTTCGTCGAGTTCGCCGCCGACTACTACGACATGGAGGTCGACCGGACGGCGGTCGAGCACATCGTCGCCCATCGACCGCTCACCGACACCGTGACGAGGGCGCTCAATCCGCACCGCACCGTCGCCGACGTGCGGACGGACATCGTCGCGATTGGCTACCCGATCGCCGGAGACGGCACGCGCCCCGGCGCCGCGAGGGTGCGGGTCGAACCTCATGGGGCGTTCTCCGTGAACAGCGTGGGAACGAGCGGAACACCCTTCCCGATGAGTTTCAGCGTTCGCGAGACGGACGGTTCGTGGATGGTCGGTGCGGCCGCGGCCAAGGCCGTGGAACTGGCCGACCTGCTCGTGCCTGCCGGCAACGACACGATCATGGTCGTTGGCCTGGAGACCAACAGCTTCCTGGACGAGAGTTACCAGCAGTGGCTGCCCTCGCGTATCGCCGCGGAGCAGGGCGTCAGCGTCGAAACACATGACGTTCGCGTGCTGGCGTCCGGCGTCGTCGGCCTCAGCCAGGAGGCCCTGCTGATTCACCGGGATCACCTGTCCCGGTTTCTGAAGGGTTGGTCACCCTACGAGCTGACACTGCTCGACGTCGCAGGTACGCCGACCGCCGAGCGCCTCGACGAGATGATCATCACGGTCGGAGGCGCCAGATTCGACGAGCCGGTCCTGCCTGCTCTCTCCGGCTCGCGCCTGTTGTTCTCCGGCCACGACGACTGCTATGTCTCCGTCGAGACGACGGACCGGACGGTACCCGCCGCGCTTCTGGGCCGTCTCCTGGCCCTGCTGGTTGGCTCGGCGCTGGTCGACATCTCCTGGGTGGAGGTGACGGCGCCGGAGATCGAGACCGTGGAGAGCCTGATCGAGGAGAGCAGGAACTGGGTCGGCGTAATCGCCACCACGAGGCGGGGCACGGTGACGATCGATCTGCACGCCACCTCCGAACCGTGGCGGCTTGGTCAACCGGTCCCGGCGCAGGCCGATCGCAGAGCGGTCTACGACGTGCCGGCCGGGTTGTGGCGGTGGCCCGGCGCGCTCACGTCGCGTTCCGCGGGGTGACGTCGGCAGTCACAGCCGCAAGGTGACGTGCCGCGAGGGCCGGACCGGTTCCCCTCCGGTCCGACCCTCACGATCGTTCCGCGCTAGGCGCGGAGTCTGCGCTGCCGGACGACAAGCAGCAACGCGGCACCGAGGAACACCGCCAGCACACCGGCCGCCATCCAGCCGCCGATCGGGAACGACGTGCCGGTCACCGGCAGCTTCCCCTTCACCGGGATGGTGATGGTGGACTCCGGCGCCACCGGCGCCGGGCCCTCCGGCGGGGTGCCGGTCGCCGTCGCGCTGTTGCGCAGCGAGCCGTGGTGGTAGTCGGCCTTGCTGACCGTGTACGTCGCCGCACAGGTCACGGCTGCACCGGCGGCCAGGGTGACCGCGCCGTTGGGTGTCCGGTCCGGGCCGCAGGTGATCGGGCCGAGGTTGGCAGGTACCGCCGGTGCCGTGAGGGTGTCGGTGACAGTCACGTCGGTAAGCGCCACGCGTCCGGTGTTGGTGACCACGAACTGGAACGGCACCTGCTGACCCAGGCGGGTGATCTTCTCGGTGCTGCTGGACTTCACCACCGTGATGGCGGCGCCACCCCGGGTGGCCGTGACCTCGGCGGTGGCCGGTCCGGAGCGTACCGGTGACGGTGGTTGTTGGCCGGGGATGGTCGGCGGTGTGCCGGCCGCCACGGCCGTGTTCGTGATCGTGCCGGCGTCGATGTCCGCCGCGGTGACGGCGTAGGTCGACGTGCAGGTGGTGCTCGCCCCGGCGGCCAGGGTGACGCTGCCGTTGGCGACCGGTGGGGTGCCGCAGGTGATCGCCCCGGGCGTGCCGGTGCCGGAGAACTGCGTCTCGTCGACAGTCACCGCGCTGAGCGCGGTGGTGCCGGTGTTGGTCACCACGAACCGGTACGTGACGACGTCGCCTGCCGTCGACACCACCGTGGGTGTGACCGACTTGGTGATGGCGATCGCCGGGTGCGGGATCGGGATGTCCAACGGGGACGGCGGGGAGACCGGCGGCGGCCCGAACGGTGGCGTGCCGGTGGCGGTGGCGACGTTGCGCAGCGACGAGCCGGCGAACTCCTCCGCCGTGACGATGTAGGTCGTCCGGCACTGGATGGAAGCACCCGGCGTCAGGGTCACCTCGCCGTTCGGGATGTTCTGCGGTCCGCAGGTGATCTCGCCGAGATCGTCCCGCTCGGACGGCGGCAACACGGTGTCGTTGACTGTCACTCCGGTCAGCGTGAGGCCGCCGGTGTTGACCACCAGGAAGGTGTACGGCACCTCCTGGCCCGCCGCGGTGATCGCCACAGTGGTCGACGACTTGATCACGTCGATGTCGGCCACGAGCCCCGCCTGGGGAATGGTCAACGTCGAGGGCGGCGAGTTCACAGGCGTACCCCCGGGCGGGGTGCCGTGTGCGGTGGCGGTGTCGGTGACGCCGTTGTTGTCGAGGTCGGCCTGGGTGACCGTGTAGGTGGCCGTGCAGGCGGTGGACTCACCCGGTGCGAGGGTCGTCGTCGCGCAGGTGATCGGGCCGAGGTTGGCGTTGGACGAGGGCGGCGCCTGGACGTCCGTGACGTTCACGCTGGTCAGGGTGAGCCCGCCGGTGTTGACGACGTGGAACCGGTAGGGCACCTGCTGCCCGACCGTGCCGATCGTGGTGACGTCGGAGACCTTGACCACCGAGATCGCGGCGACAAGCCCAGATTCGGGGATCGTCAGTGTGGACGGCGGCGAGTTCACCGGAGTCTCGGTGCCCGGCGGCGTGCCGTGCGCGGTGGCGGTGTCGGCGACCGCGTTGTTGTCGAGGTCCGCCTGGGTGACGGTGTACGTGGCCGTGCAGGCGGTCGCCGCACCCGGCGCGAGTGTGGTCTGCGGGCAGGTGATCGGCCCGAGGTTCGCGTTGGACGAGGGCGGGGTCTGCACGTCTGTGACGTTGACGTTGGTAAGCGTGACGCCACCGGTGTTGATCGCGAGGAACTGGTAGGGGACCTGCTGCCCGACAGTGGTGATCGTCGTCGTGGTGGACGACTTGACGACCGAGAGCGACGGCGTGACGTCGGCCGCCGGGATGGTCAGCACGACCTGGTCCGAGTCCACCGGCTCCTCGGTCCCCGTCGGGGTGCCGTGCGCGGTGGCGATGTCGGTCAGTTCGTCATGGTCCAGGTCGGCCTGGGTGACGGTGTAGGTGGCCGTGCACGCGGTGGTCTCGCCGGGCGCGAGCGTGGTCTGCGGGCAGGTGATCGGCCCGAGGTTCGCGTTCGAGGACGGCGGGTCCTGCACGTCTGTGATGTTGATGTTGTTCAGTGTCACGCCGCCGGTGTTGGCGACCAGGAACCGGTAGGGCACCTGCTGGCCCACCGAGCTGATGGTCGCGCTTGTGGACGACTTCACAAGTGAGATGGCCGGGGAGGGCGCGTCACCCGGGATCGTGAGCGTCGACGGATTCGACTGGACGGGCGTTCCCCCGCCGGGCGGGGTGCCGTGCGCGGTGGCGGTGTCGCGTACGGCGCCGAGGTCCAGGTCGGCCTGGGTGACCGTGTAGGTGGCGGTGCACGTGGTCTGCGCGCCGGGGGCGAGTGTGGTCTGCGGGCAGGTGATCGGGCCGAGGTTGTCGTTCGACGACGGCGGGGTCTGTACGTCGGTGACGCCGACGTTGGTCAGGGTGAGTCCGCCGGTGTTGACCACGTTGAACGTGTACGGCACCTGCTGCCCGGCGGTCGTGATCGTGACGGTGGTGGACGTCTTGAGCACCGCGATCGCGGCGACCAGGCCGGTCTCCGGCAGGGTCAGCGTGGACGGCGGTGAGTCCACAGGCGTACCCCCGGGTGGGGTGCCGTGTGCGGTGGCGGTGTTGGTGACCTGGTCGTTGTCGAGGTCGGCCTGCGTGACCGTGTAGGTGGCGGTGCACGCGGTCCGCGCGCCCGGCGCGAGGGTGGTGGCGGCGCAGGTGATCGGGCCGAGGTTGTCGTTGGACGAGGGCGGCGCCTGCACGTCTGTGACGTTGACGTTGGTCAGGGTGAGTCCGCCGGTGTTGACCACGTGGAACGAGTACGGCACCTGCTGCCCGACGGTCGTGATCGAGGCGGTGGTGGAGGTCTTCGTCACCGTGATCGACGGGATCAGCCCCGCTGCCGGGATGGTGAGCGTGGACGGTGGCGAGGTGACCGGGGGACCGGTGGGTGGCGTACCCCGGGCGGTGGCGGTGTCGGCGACCCGGTCGTTGTCGAGGTCGGCCTGGGTGACTGTGTAGGTGGCGGTGCAGGTGGTGGTCGCGCCCGGTGCGAGGGTGGTGGCGGCGCAGGTGATCGGGCCGAGGTTGTCGTTCGACGAGGGCGGGGTCTGCACGTCGGTGACGCCGACGTTGGTGAGGGTGAGGCCGCCGGTGTTGGCGACCAGGTACCGGTAGGGCACCTGCTGGCCCACCGAGGTGATGGAGGTGGTGGTCGACGACTTCACGACGGTGATGGCGGCGGTGAGCCCCTGTGCCGGAATGGTCAGGGTGTCTGGATCGGACACCACGGGCGGGCCGGTGGGTGGGGAGCCCTGAGCGGTGCCGACGTTTGTGACGCCGCCGTTGTCGAGGTCCGCCTGGGTGACCGTGTAGGTGGCGGTGCACGCCGTCCGGGTGCCGGGGGCGAGGGTGGTGGCCGCGCAGGTGATCGGGCCGAGGTTGGCGTTCGACGAGGGCGGGGTCTGCTGGTCGGTGACCGAGATGTTGGTCAGCGGGACGCCACCGGTGTTGACCACGTGGAACGAGTACGGCACCTGCTGGCCGACGGTCGTGATCACCGTGGTGGTCGACGCCTTGATCAGGTCGATGCCGGCCGGGCTCGCGCCCGCACAGGACAGCGTGGTGCTGAACGGGAAGTAGTGGATCTCGCCGCCGCGGTGGTCAAGCGTACGGGTGATCACGCTGCCCTCGGTGTTCGTGGCCGAGAGGTCGGTGAGGCTGGCGTTGGGGGCGTAGATGGTGCCCTCGACCGTGGCGGCGCCCTGCGTGAGGGTGAGCGCGGTGGCGGTCGGGAAGTTGAACAGGATGTAGCGCGCCTGTGGGCCGCCGATGCCGGAGAAGTTCGGGGCGGTCCAGGCGAACGTGTTGCCGACGCCCGTGGTGTCCACGTTGACCAGCAGCGGGGTGCTGGCGGTCGGCTGGCTGGCGAAGGTGAGCGTCTGGATGTTGGCCAGGTCGGCGGCGGTCAGGTTCAGCACGTTCGTCACGCCCGGGGTGAGGGTGACCACTGCGTTGCTGCCCGCGGGGATCGGTCGGGGGAGCACGTCGCCGTTCGGAGTCCGGAGGACCACCGTGTTGTCGCAGGTGGCCAGGCCGGCGGTCGTGTCGCGGAAGGCGGCGAAGGCGCCGGCGAAGTTGATCGGCGAGGTGGGCCCGACGCTGGGGACGGGCTGGCGGGTGACCAACTCCACCCGGGGTGCGGCGTCGTAGTTGTCCGACGGCAGGATCCGCGTGTTGACCTGGGCGCCGTTGTTGTCGGTGTCGCGCACGAAGGTGCCGGTCAGGTTGCCGACCTTGGCGTATCCGCTGGAGAGCACCTGCAGACGGGTGCCGCCGACGCTGCCGGCGAAGTTCACGCGCCCGCCGACGACGAGGGCGCTCGGCCGGGCGTCGCCCGGTACGACGAACGACCCGGCGGTCGCCCCGGCGAGTTGGTAGTTGCCGAAGGTGAGGTCTCCGCCGACGGCGAGGGTGCCCTCGTTCTCGTCGCTGACGACGTTGGCGTCGCCCTCGGTCATGACCCCGAAGCTCAGCGCCTCGGCGACCGGGTCCACCGGCCCGACGTCCTCGGCCGCGGTCAGTACCCGATTCGGCAGGGTCTCGGCCGGCGTCGGTGCCAGCAGAGCGTTTACCGCCAGGATGGCGCCGACGGCGGTAAGCGCCGCCGCGCGGGTCCTGCGGCTACCCCACGAAGAAATCCTCATCACGCCCCCGTTGTGTCCGATGTGCCAGGGGAGCGTAGCGAGGCAAATGTCGAGCTATGAGCTATTTGTCCGAAATGGCTAACGTGGGACGGTCAGCGCGGCGCGGCCAGCGGCGGCGCCGACGGCCCGAACGTGGTCAGGAACCGGTCCCGGAAGGTGTCCATCGGCCACACCGGCGCCTGCGGGCCGGGCCGCAGGCCGTCCTGCCAGCCCCATCCCGCGACCCGGTTCAGGACGACCGGGTCCCGGGCGACGATGGTGATCGGCACGTCCCGGCTCGCGCCCTCGCCGGTCACCACCGGGGCCGGCTGGTGATCGCCGAGGAAGACCAGCACCAGATCGTCGTCGCCGTAGGTCTGCACGTAGGAGATCAGCGTCTCCAGCGAGTAGGCCACGGCCTGCCGGTAGCCGGCCCGGATCCGGCCGGTGTCCCTGTCGTCGGAAGCGCCATCGTTCCTCGCGCCGGCGTCACCGTGGTAGACCGCCCCGTCGCCCACCTCGTCCCACCCGATCATGTCGGGCACCGCCGTCCACGGGGAGTGGCTGGAGATCAGCGGGATCTCCGCCATGATCGGACGGTCCGCGCCAGCGCGGACCTGCCGCTGGAAGAACGACAGCGTGTACTGGTCGGGCATCGGGGCGTAGCTGAACTTCGGGCCCCGATAACCGAGCGCCGCGGCGTCGTAGTAGCGGTCGTAGGAGAAGAAACCCTGCTCCGGCCAGGGCTGGGTTGCCGCCGGCAGCACCCCCACGGTCTGCCAGCCGGCCCGGCGGAACGCCCCGTTGAGGGTGAGCCGGTCGCTGGCCAGCAGGGCGCGGTGGCGCTGCTCGTTGTTCGTCCACAGACCCGACAGCAGCGTGTCGTGGGCCAACCAACTGCCGCCGCCGAACGTCGGGGAGGTGAGGAACCCGCTGCGCGCGCCGTACCCCGCCGCGCGCAGCCGCTCCGTCCCGGTGTCCAACACCGCGTTCACCTGCGGCGCCAACTCCGGATCCTCGACGGCGTCGCGCCCGTAGCTCTCCACGAAGGCGAGGACGACGTCCTTGCCCCGCAACCCGGTCAGCAGTTGGTCACCCGGGACGTCCTGGAACGGATCGGCGTCGATCTGGGCGGTGAACCGGCCACGGTCGGCCAGTCGCGCGTCCACCTGCTCGGCGTGCGCGCCGACAAGCGCGGTGGTCCCGGCGTCGGCCACCGGCACGCCCGGGACGATCCGCACCCCGACGACGGCGCAGACCACCCAGGCGACAGTCAGCGCGGCCACCGCCCGCGTCGCCACCCGCTCGTGGCCGACCAGCAGCGACGCCAGCCGCTGTACCGCCACTGTCGCCACCACCAGCAGCGCGCCGACCAGCAGCACGACGCCCACCACCGCGCCGACCGCGCCGGCCCGCCCGGCGGAGTCCCGCACGAACCCGTACGCGTCGTCGAGCAGCAGCCAGTCCAGCACCAGGTCGAACGGCCGGTCGAGGGCCGTGCGGAAACCCAGGTCGGCGAGCTTCACGATGGCCAGCAGCCCGAGCAGCGGCCCCACCACCGCCACCACCACCCGCCGGGATCGTGGCGGCAACGCCAGCAGCAGCGCCGCGACCAGCAGACCCTCCAGCGGGATGCGCAGGAACGCGCCGGGTGTCAGCTCGCCGAGCCGGTCCGGGCCGACCAGGACGGCGTACACAAGCACCACCGCGAGCACCGCGCCGGCGGCCGACCACGTCCGCCGGGCACTGCCGCGCCGCACGGGCGACACCACGGGAGTACGCGCCGAAGCGTCACCACTCGACCCGGAGCGCGGGCGTTGGCGGGCGGTCAGCCGGCGCAGCCGGGCGGGAAGGCTCATCACGACCTCCAGTCGGAGTGGACCGTACCGCCCGAGCGGGCCGCCAGCGCGGGCACCGGGCCGGGAACCGGCAGCAGCGGCGGCACGACGAGCGGCGCGTGTCGACCCAGCGGGAGCAGGGGCAGCGCCACAGGTGCGGCGGGCGCGGGCGTGGCGACCAGCAGCGCGACCGCGATCGGCGCGGTGACGCCTGGCGCGGTGACAGTCGGTGCGGCGACCGGCGGCGCGACCGGGCGACGGTGCCACAGCCAGGCCACGTCGCGGCCGAACGACTCGACAAGCAGCGCCAGCGCCGCCACCAGGACCACAGTGGTCCACGGCTCCGGCAGCACCCGTGCGGCGGCGACCGCCAACACCACCCCCTGCGCGGCGGCCACCACCTTGCGCCAGAAGCGTGGCGGCAGCGCCGCGTCCAGCCACGGCAGCACGGTCATCGCCGCGACGAACGCGTACCGCATCAGGCCGACGGCCAGCACCCAGCTCCCGGCCGCCGGGGCGACGTACACGCTGAGCACCAGGATGAGGAACGCGTCGACCTCCATGTCGAAGCGGGCCCCGAGCGCGCTGACCGTGCCGGTGCGCCGGGCGACCTGACCGTCCACCGCGTCCAGCAGCAGGGCCACCGCGCTCAGCGCGACCAACAGCCCCACCGGCGTCGGACGGCCGAACGAGTCCACCACAAGCGCGGTCACCGCGCCGACCAGGACGGCCCGGGCCAGCGTCACCCGGTCCGCGGGACCGAGACGGGACGCGCCGGCCAGGTGCAGGCCCCGGCTCAACGCGAGGCAGGTGAGCGCCGCGTAGCCGGCCCCCGCCAGCCAACCCGCCGGGCTCAGACCCACGGTGGCGGCCAGCGCCGCCAGCACGACCAACTGCGCGCTCAGCCCGATCACCGGACCGCTTCGAACTGTGGGCACCGTACCTCCGTGTTTATGATCGACGACCCCGACAGGGAACACGGAAATCAGGGCCGTTCGGTTCGACCGGGACAAAAGGTGAGGTGTGCGAGGGTGATCCGCGAGGCGTACGCCTGCTGGGTGCGCGAGCCCGGCGCGGCGGAGATCCGGCCGGTGTCGCTGCCCGTTCCGGGGCCCGACGAGGTGCTGGTGCGAGCCCGCTACTCCGGGGTCAGCCGGGGCACCGAGACACTTGTGTTCGCCGGCCGGGTGCCCGCCGACCAGTACGCGGCGATGCGCGCCCCGTTCCAGGAGGGTGACTTCCCGGGCCCGGTGAAGTACGGCTACCTCAGCGTCGGCGTGGTCGAGCAGGGCCCGCCGGAGCTGCTCGGGCGTACGGTGTTCTGCCTGCACCCGCACCAGAGCGCGTACGTCGTGCCGGCGACCGCAGTGGTGCCGGTGCCGGACGACGTGCCGCCCGCCCGCGCCGTACTCGCCGGCACTGTGGAGACCGCCGTGAACGCCCTGTGGGACGCCGCGCCCCTGGTCGGCGACCGGGTCAGCGTCGTCGGCGCGGGCATGGTGGGCTGCTGTGTCGCCGCGCTGCTCGCCCGGTTCCCCGGCGTGCAGGTCGAGCTTGTCGACACCGACGCCCGTCGGGCCGGGATCGCCGGCGCCCTCGGTGTCGGGTTCGCCCAGCCGGACGACGCGACAGGTGACCGCGACCTGGTGGTGCACGCCAGCGCCACCTCCGCCGGGCTGCAACACGCGCTGGACCTGCTCGCGCCCGAGGGCACCGTGATCGAGCTGAGCTGGTACGGCGACCGGCCGGTGCAGGTGTCGCTGGGCGGCGCCTTCCACTCCGGACGGCTGACCGTGCGCAGCAGCCAGGTCGGCATGGTCGCGCCCGCGCGGCGGGGCCGCCGCAGCTACACCGATCGGCTGGCACTGGCCCTGGACCTGCTCGACGACCCGGCCTTCGACGCGCTGATCACCGGCGCGTCCCGGTTCGCGGAGCTACCCGACGTACTCGCCCGACTGAGCACGGGTGACCTGCCCGCGCTCTGCCACCTCATCACCTACGACGACGGGGAGTGACAGTGTTCAGCGTGACCGTTCGGGATCACATGATGATCGCCCACAGTTTCCGGGGCGAGGTGTTCGGTCCGGCCCAGCGCCTGCACGGGGCGACGTTCGTGGTGGACGCGACGTTCCGCCGCCCCGATCTGGACGCCGACGGCATCGTCGTGGACATCGGCCTGGCCACCGAGCAGCTGCGGGCCGTGGTCGGCGAGCTGTCCTACCGCAACCTCGACGACGAGCCCGCGTTCGCCGGAATGAACACCACCACCGAGGTGCTGGCCCGTACCGTCGCCGACCGCCTCGCCGAGCGCGTGCACGCCGGTGAGCTGGGCGCCGGGGCGCGTGAGCTGGCCGGCATCACCGTCACCCTGCACGAGTCACACGTCGCCTGGGCCAGCTACGAGCGGTCGCTGTGACCGACGCGGGCCGGCCCACGCCGGCCCACCGGCCGGCGGCCGCCGTCGCGGTCGCCGGTCCACACCGCCGTACGGTGCACGTCGTCCTGCCCGGCGACATCGACGACCCGGCCACGCCCAGCGGCGGCAACACCTACGACCGGCGGGTCTGCGCCGGTCTCGGCGAGAGCGGCTGGATGGTGCGGGAGCACCCGACGCCCGGAGCGTGGCCGCACCCCGACCCGGCCGCCCGGGCGGCGCTGGCCCGGCTGCTCGCCGCCCTGCCGGACGACGCCGTCGTGCTCGTCGACGGCCTGATCGCCTCGACCGTGCCGGACCTGCTCGCTCCGCACGCCCGGCGGCTGCGCCTCGTCGTGCTTGTGCACATGCCCCTGGACGACGAGGCCGAGGGCCGGGCGCTGGCCACCGCGCGGGCCGTCGTCACCACAAGCGAGTGGACCCGCCGTCGCCTGCTGGCCCGCCACCGGTTGTCCGCCGACCGCGTCCGCGTCGCACCGCCGGGAGTGACGCCCGCACCACCGACGCCCCCCGGCTCGGCGGCCGGCCACCGGCTGCTCTGCGTCGCCGCTGTCACCCGGCACAAGGGCCACGACGTGCTCGTCGACGCCCTGTGCGTGCTGGCCGAGACGCCCTGGACGCTCGTCTGCGCCGGCACGCTGACCCGGGAACCCGAGCTGGTACGCCGGCTGCGCGACAGGCTCGCCGGCGCCGGGCTGGCGGAGCGGGTCCGGCTGGCCGGCCCGCTGACCCCTGCGGCGCTCGATGCCGCGTACGCCGCCGCCGATCTGCTCGTGCTGCCGTCGCGCGGCGAGACGTACGGGATGGTCGTCACCGAGGCGCTGGCCCGGGGCGTGCCGGTGCTGGGCACCCAGGTGGGCGGCCTGCCGGAGGCGCTCGGTCGTGCCCCCGACGGTGACCTGCCCGGGCTGCTGGTCCCGCCGGACGACCCGGCCGCCCTGGCCGGCGCCCTGAGCTGGTGGTGGGGTGACGAGGAGTTGCGGGCCCGGCTCCGGCGTGCCGCGCTCGCCCGCCGCGACACCCTGACCGACTGGCCGGCGACGACCGCACGCCTGGCCGCAGTGCTGGAGGAGGTGGCGGAGTGACCGCCGAGGAGACCCTGCCGTTCGCCGACTGGCTGCGTCTGCGCGAGCCGGCCGACGCGGCGGCCCGCGCCGAGGACCTGGTGGACGCCGTCCGGCCCCGGCTGACCGGCGACGCCCCGATCCTGATCCACGACCTGGGCAGCGGCACCGGCTCGATGAGCCGCTGGCTGGCGGCGCGGCTGAGCGGGCCGCAGCACTGGGTGCTGCACGACCGCGACGCCGATCTGCTGGCCCGCGCGGCCGACGGCATGGCCGGGATGACCGCCGCCGACGGAGCGCCGGTCACTGTCGACACCCGTTGCGGCGACCTGACCCGGCTGAGCGCAGCCGACCTGTCCGACGGCGCGCTTGTCACCGCGTCCGCGCTGCTGGACATGTTGACAGCCGAGGAGGTCGATCGGGTGGTGGCCGCCTGCGTCGACGCCGACCGTCCCGCCCTGTTCGCGGTCTCGGTGACCGGACGGGTCCGGCTCACCCCTGCCGACCCGCTCGACGCCGAGGTCCAGGATGCGTTCAACGCGCACCAGCGGCGTACCGTCGACGGCCGCCGGCTGCTCGGCCCGGACGCCGCCGCCGCCACCGCCGCCGCGTTCGCCAGGCGGGGCGTGCCGGTGCGGGAGCGGCCCAGTCCGTGGCGGCTCGGCCCGGAGCAGGCCGACCTGGCCGCCGAGTGGTTCCGCGGTTGGCTGGGCGCCGCCTGCGAGCAACGCCCCGACCTGGTCGGCCCGGCCCGGGCGTACGCCAAGCGCCGGCTGGCCGACGCGGCCGCCGGCCGGCTCGGCGTGCTTGTCGAACACCAAGACCTGCTGGCCGGCGGATGAACCGTCGCCGCCCTGGGTACGTGCTCTAGGGAGAGTGGACGATCTTCGGGGAGGACCGGCGTCGATGCTGTGGGCCTGGGCACGAGTGGTCGGCGGGGTGGGCCTGCTCGCCGTCCTGCTGTGGCAGGTGGGTGGCGGCCCGTTCCTCGCCGGCGTACGGCTGATCAACGCGCCGTCCCTGGCCGCCGCCCTGCTCATCGGCGTGCTCACCACTGTCTGCGCGGCGTGGCGGTGGAGCCTCGTCGCCGGTGGCCTCGGCGTACGACTGCCGTTGCCGACCGCCGTGGCGCACTGCTACCGGGCGGTGTTCCTCAACGCCACGTTGCCCGGCGGGGTGCTCGGGGACGTGCACCGGGCGGTTCGCCACGGCCGCGACGCCGGCGATGTCAGCCGGGGCATCCGCGCGGTGATCTGGGAACGTACCGCAGGCCAGGTGGTCCTGGTGGGTGTCGCGCTTGTGGTGCTCGCGGCGTTCCCGTCCCCGGTGCGGCCGTACCTGCCGGCCGCCGCCGCCCTGCTGCTCACGGGTGGGCTGGCAGTCGTGTTGCTGGCGCGGCTCCTGCCCGGCACCGGCCGCTCCCGGTGGGCCCGCGGCGTACGGACCGCCGTGGCGGACATCCGGGCCGGGCTGCTGGCCCGGCGGACCTGGCTCGGCGTCCTTGTCGCCTCCGCCGTGATGGTCGCCGGTCACCTGGCCACCTTCCTGGTGGCGGCGCGGACCGCCGGCTCCGACGCCCCGCTCACCCGGCTGCTGCCCCTGACACTGCTCGCCCTGCTCGCCATGGGCCTGCCCCTGAACGTCGCCGGCTTCGGCCCCCGCGAGGGGGTGGCTGCCTGGGTGTTCGGCGCGGCCGGGCTCAGCGCGGCCGAAGGTGTCGCCACCGCCACCGTCTACGGCGCACTCGTCCTGGTGGCCAGCCTGCCCGGAGCGGCGGTCCTGCTCGCCCGGCGGGCCCGCAATCCCACCACCGCTCGGGAAGCTGCCTCCGGCGGCGGCTGTTGAGTCAGTGGTGAGACGGTACGCGCCGTCGCCTCCCGGCGGCGCCGGACAAAGGAGTCCCATGCTCGAAGCACTGCCGGTCGCGACGGTCCGTACGCAGGTCACGGTGCCGCTGGCGTTTCCCGACGGCTACACCACCACCGTCCGGGTGTTCACGTTCAAGGGCCTGGTGGACGGCCGGGAACACCTCGCTCTCGGCCTGGGTGACTGGGCCGGCGCGCTGGACCGGCTCGCCGCCGGTGGAGACCCGCCGCTGGTCCGCCCGCACAGCGAGTGCCTCACCGGCGACGTGTTCGGCAGCCAGCGCTGCGACTGCGGGCCGCAGCTGCGCGAGGCGGTGCAGCGGATCACCGAGACCGGCGGGTTCCTGCTCTACCTGCGCCAGGAGGGCCGGGGCATCGGCCTGTACGCCAAGCTCGACGCGTACGCCCTGCAGGACGCCGGGCTGGACACCTACCAGGCCAATGTGGCGCTGGGCCGGGGCGAGGACGAACGCGACTACAGCGCCGCCGCGCAGATGCTGGCCACCCTCGGCGTGCCCCGCGTCCGGCTGCTCAGCAGCAACCCGGACAAGGCAGAGCAGCTCACCCGCCTGGGCGTGGACGTCGTCGAGCGCGTGCCGACAAGCATCTTCCTCTCCCCGGCCAACGCCGAGTACCTCGCGGCGAAGGCCGCCAAGGCGGCACAGACCGAGGCGGCGGAGGCGGAGTCCGGTCGTACCCCTGACCGGCCCGTCTCCCGGTGAGCTGCCGGCCGGCGCCGACGCGGCCCTACGTGCTGCTGAGCTGCGCCACAAGTATCGACGGGTACATCGACGACGCTTCCGAGCGGCGGCTGTTGCTGTCCAACTCCGACGACCTCGACCGCGTCGACGCGGTCCGGGCCACCTGCGACGCGATCCTGGTCGGCGCCGCCACGGTCCGCCGCGACGACCCCCGCCTGCTGGTACGGTCCGCGGCGCGCCGGGCCGAGCGGATGGCGGGCGGCCGGCCCGCGTCGCCGACCAAGGTGACACTGACGGCCCGGGGGGACCTCGACCCGACCGCCCGGTTCTTCACCGCGGGCGATTCCGCCCGGCTGGTCTACTGCGCCAGCGGGGCGCTGGACAAGGCTCGGGAGCGGGTCGCTCGGCTGGCCACCGTGGTGGACGGGGGCGAGCCGGTCGACCTCGGGTGGGTCCTCGCCGACCTGTCGGCGCGGGGTGTGCGCCGGCTGATGGTGGAGGGTGGCGGGACGGTGCACGCCCAGTTCCTCACCGCCGGCCTCGCCGACGAGCTGCACCTGGTGGTCGCGCCGTTCTTCGTCGGCGACCGCCGGGCGCCGCGCTTCGTCGGCGAGGGGAGCTTCCCCTGGCATTCGGGTCGCCGCGCCCGGCTGGCCGAGACCCGCCAGATCGGCGACGTGGTCCTGCTCCGCTACGCGCTCTCCGACCGCTGCCGCGACGCCTGACGACGACGCAGCAGGTACGCGAGTCCGCTGAGCAGGAACAGCGCCGCGCTGAGCAGGAGCCAGCGCACCAGGTACGGCCGCTGGGTCAGGCCGGTGGCCGCCTCGTGGGTCGTCTCGCCCCAACGCAGGATGCCGGGGGAGTAGACGACGAACAGCAGCGCCGTGCCGAGCGCCGGCACGCGCAGGTGGTTGAGCAGCGTGACACGATCGCGGACCACGGCGCGCAGCGCCCGGTCGACGCTCGCGTACACCGGGAACAGCACCAGGTCGTGGGCGATGACCGCGCCGACGAACCAGAGCAGCATCCGGCCGAACGTCGCCTCCTGCGCCAGCCGCAGCGCCACCCAGCCGGCGAGCACGATCACCGCGGTCACCAGGAGCAGATGCCACGGCGCCGCGCCGTAGCCGGCCCGCAGCCGCCCGGCCGGCCCCGCCGTCGGCCCGGCCCGTCCCGCCGTCGGCTCGTCGCGCTCAGCCATCGGTCCGGACCCGGAAGTCGATCTCGGCGACCCACTTCGTGCAGTGCACCCCGGGCAGGGCCGGCACGATGACCCGAGCCGGGTAGCCGTGGTCCGGGGCGAGGTCGACGCCGTTGACCCGCAGGGCGAGCAGCGAATCCGGATCGAGGACCTGGTTGGCGGCGAGTACCGCCGTACGGAACAGCCCGCCCTGCTCCAGCGACGACACCCGCGCCGAGGCCGGGTCCGCGACTCCGGCGAGCGCGGCCAGGTCACGAAGACGGACGCCGGTCCACGTCTGCCGGGTCGACCAACCCTCCACGCAGGAGATGGGCAGCGCGGCGGTGTGCTGCGCCATGGCCAGCAGGCCGGGCCGGTCCAGGGTCACGGTCCGGCCGCCGCCGCGCAGGGTCAGCCGCCAGCTCGCGTCGGTCTGTTCGGGGCGGATGCCGGCGGCGGCGACGGTGCGGTTGACCGGGAAGCCGTTCGGCCCGGTGCCGGGCTGTCGTCCTCGGGGCAGCAGCAGCGCGGTGCGCCGCAGCGGACCGTCCAGGCTCTGCCCGATGGTGAGGACTGCCAGCAGCAGCGCCCCGCCGCCGACCAGGCCGACCGCGCCGCGTCGGCTGACCGTGGCGGGCCCGGGTTCGGCGGCGACCAGGCCGTCCGGGTCGGGCGGCTCGGGCCGCGTCGCGGCGCGCGGGGTCCGCAGCTCCGCGCCCGGCGGACGGGACCGCAGCGCGGTCACCAGGCGGGGGAACTTGATGAGCACGTGCGCCACGAAGGCAGCCGTGAAGATCCAGGCCCCGAAGTAGTGGGCGGTGTAGAAGTCGAAGCCGAACACGTACGCGTACTGGATGTTGAGCAGGCCGGTGGCGATCTGGAACAGGATCCCGCCGACCAGCAGCAGCAGGGTGAGCCGTTCCAGCACCTGGGCGAGGGAGCGTGCCGGCGGCCAGTCGAACAGCTTCGGCAGCACCGACCACAGCTTGCCCAGCACCACCGGGACGAGCACGATGCCGAGCGTCACGTGCAGTCCCTGGGTCACCCGGAACAGCCACGACGGCCGCGTCGGCCAGTCGAAGGCGGGCAGCCGCAGCCAGCCCACGTGCGACGGGAACGCCTGGTCGAACTGCGGGCCGTAGGCGACGTAGTCGAGCAGCCCGGTGATGATCACCAGGGGCAGGGCCACCAGCAGCACCGACCCGTAGACGGCGGTGAGCCAGGGGCCGCGCAACGGGCTGCGCCAGCTCCGTTCGGCGGCGTCCACGCCCGGCGGGCGGTGCTGGGCCAGCCCTCGCCAGAACCGGCGCGGCGCGCCGTAGCCGCCCGCGTCCGCCGCCCTGGTCCCGCTGCCGCCCGGACCGGGTCTGCTTGCCGGCACCCGCTGCTCCTTCCTCGCCGTTCTCGCGCCGTACGTCGTCCACGCTCCTCGGCCCGGCCGGGCGCGTGGGCCGGCGGCGGGCACTGCCGGCAGGTTAGACCGCGGGGGTACGGCGGGGCCGGGTTTACCGCATTACCGAACGCTTACCGGGCCGCAGGCGCCTGCCGAGCTGTTGCGAAGTCCTTACGGGTCCGCCGAACCGGCCCGTCAGGTGCCCGTTCCGCCCTACCGTGACCGGCATGCGCGTACTGGTCACCGGCGCGGCCGGGTTCATCGGGTCGCAGGTCGTCGATCTGCTCGTCGAGCAGGGTCACGAGGTGGTGGCGCTGGACGCGCTGCTGCCCCAGGCGCACGGCGGTGAGCTGCCGGAGTGGTCCCGCCGACACGACGTGGTCCGCGGCGACGTCCGTGACGGCCCCCTGCTGGACCGGCTGCTGACGGGCGTGGACGCGGTCTGTCACCAGGCGGCGATGGTCGGCCACGGCCTCGACCCGTCGGACGCCCCCGACTACGTCACGCACAACGACTACGGCACGGCGGTGCTCCTGGCGGCCCTGCATCGGGCGGGGATCGGCCGGCTGGTGCTGGCCAGCTCCATGGTGGTGTACGGCGAGGGACGCTACGCCTGCGCCGAGCATGCCACGGTGCGCCCCGCGCCCCGCCGGCCCGAGGACGTGATGGCCGGCCGGTACGACCCGACCTGCCCACACTGCGGCCACGGACTCGATCCGGTGCTCGTGCCGGAGGACGCGCCACTGGAACCCCGCAGCACGTACGCCGCCAGCAAGCTCGCCCAGGAACACCTGGCCGCCGCATGGGCTCGGCAGACCGGCGGCGCGGTGTGGGCGCTGCGGTACCACAACGTCTACGGCCCCCGGATGCCCCGCGACACCCCGTACGCCGGGGTGGCATCGATCTTCCGGTCCGCGCTGGCGGCCGGCGTGGCGCCCCGCGTGTTGGAGGACGGCCGGCAACGGCGCGACTTCGTGCACGTCACCGACGTGGCGCGGGCCAACCTGCTGGCCCTCACCAGCAGCGCGCCGCCGGCCACGCTGGTGCCGGTGAACGTCTGCTCGGGCGAGCCACACACCGTCGGGGAACTGGCGGTCACCCTGGCCGAGGCGATGGGCGGGCCGGCCCCGCAGGTGGTGGGTGGGGCCCGCGCCGCCGACGTGCGGCACGTGGTCGCCGACCCGCGCCGGGCCGTGGAACTGCTCGGCTACACGGCCCGGGTCGGCTTCGCCGAGGGCGTGGCAGGCTTCGCCACCGACCCGCTACGCGAACCAGCTGCCGTAGCGGGCTGACCCGGTGGTCAGGAGACCGTCCAGACCAGGTGGTTGACGGCCAGCGCGGTGAGCGCCTGCGCGGCCAGCCACCAGCGCCGCGACCCCGCCGGCAGGTGAGCGGTGGCCACCAGCAGCCAGACGATGAACGGCAACCAGATCCGCTCCACCTCCGCCTTGCTCAGCCCGGACAGGTCCGCGCCGAGGACAGCAACGAGGGCGGCAAGCGGTAGCAGCACGGTGGGGCCCGCTGCGCGTACCGCTGCTGCCGCAGGCGTGGCCAGCCGGCCGACGGCCTGCCACCCGCTCGCGGCCGCGCCCGGCCCGAAGCGCGGCCCGCCCGGCGCCGGTCCGCCGGCAGCGGTCGGGGCGTGGGCCGGCAGCACCTGGCGCAGCCCTGGCCACGACGATCGCGCGGCCGCCAGCACGCGGCGCAGCGTCGGCCCGAGCACGGGCCCGGCGCTGAGCAGCAGCGCGGCCAGGTTGGCCCACACCCAGTAGGCGTACGGGCGGTCGGCGGCCCAGCCCTGGTAGTACCGCTCCACGACCAGGTGGTAGCCGACCCACCAGTGGAAGCCTGTCGCGCTGAAGGCCGCCACCACGGCCGCGACCCCGACGACGGCGGCGAGCAGCGCCCCCCGACGGTGCGTACGGCGCAGCGCCACCACGACCAGCGCGAGGACACCGACCAGGAGGAACCCGTACGACAGGTACAGCGCGAACCCGAGCACGGCCCCTCCGGCCAGCGCGGCGACGCGGCCGCGGATCGCCAGCAGCGCCAGGCCGGCCGCGACCACGGCGGCGAAGATGCCGTCGGCCGAGGCGCCCACCCAGACCGCCCCCGGCAGCAGCACCAGGAACGGGAGCGCCGCACGCGCCGCGTCGGGCGCGCCGAGAGCCCGCAGGGTCACCGGCACCGACACCGCGACAGTGGCGCCGACCAGCACACAGGCCAACGCGGCGGCTGCGCCTCCACCGAGGCCGATGCGGTCCAGCCAGACGAAGATGAGCAGCGCGCCCGGAGGGTGACCGGCGGTGTGGGTGGCCCACGAGCCGGGCTGGAAGTCGACGATCCGGCCGGCGAAACCGGCAAGCATCGCCGGGATGTCGGTGACCCCGGGTACCTCGTGCAGATACTCGGCCTGCGGGGTGAGCTTCCGGGTCAGCCCCGCCGTCCAGCCGTCCACCAGGGCCAGCGACAACGTCCAGGCCACCGCCGTCAGCCACGCGGCGGTCAGCAGGACACCCCACCGGGCGGTACGGGCCCACCGCGCTCCCCAGCACACCACCGCGACCGCGATCGCCAGCGCGGCCGGGCTGCCCCAGCCGACGTGCGGTCGCCACGTCGCGTACAGCGGCGCCGCGTCGGCGTGCATCCCGGTGCCGCTCGCGTTGAGCACCGCCCCCACCAGCACGGCGATGGCGAGCAGCGCAGCCTCCACGCCCACCACCAGGAGATCCCGGGGGTGGCGGCGCGGCGGGGTCCGCTCGGGGGCGGCGGCGAGAGCGGTGGTCGAGGCCATGACCACCGGACGGTACGGCGACAGCCCGACCCTGCGGACCGGAATCGGCCTCCCGTCACCGGACGGTAAGAAATGCCCAGGTGGTAAGGGTTCGGTAAGCACATTTCGGCCTCCGTCGCCGGGGTGTCGCCCTAGCGTCGGCGGTATGCCGACTGAGATCGACGTGGTGCTGCCCTGCCTGGACGAGGCCGCCGCCCTGCCAGGCGTGCTCACCGCGCTGCCGCCCGGATACCGGGCCATCGTGGTGGACAACGGCTCCCGGGACGGCTCGCCCGAGGTGGCCGCCCGGTACGGCGCCCGAGTGGTGCACGAGCCCCGGCGCGGCTACGGCGCGGCAGTGCACGCCGGTCTGGAGGCCGCCGACGCCGAGGTGGTGTGCGTCCTGGACGCTGACGGGTCGTTCGACCCCACCGAGTTGCCGGCCCTGGTCGCGCCGGTGGTCGCGGGCACCGCCGACCTCAGCGTGGGCCGGCGACGGCCGGTCGGGGCCGGGGTGTGGCCGTGGCACGCCCGCGCCGGTACGGCGCTGGTCGCCGCGCTGCTGCGCCGTCGGGGCGTAGCACTGCGGGACCTCAGCCCGATCCGGGTGGCCCGCCGCGAGGCGCTGCTCGGTCTGGGTGTCACCGACCGGGCCTTCGGCTACCCCCTCGAACTGCTGATCCGGGCCGCCGCCGCCGGCTGGCGGATCCACGAGATGGACGTCACCTACGCGCCGCGGGCCGCCGGCACCCGGTCCAAGGTCTCCGGCTCGGTGCGGGGCACCCTGCGGGCCACCCGTGACTTCGCCGGTGTGCTGCGTACCGTGGAAGGCCCCCGGTGACAGTTCTGCTGGTGGTCGCCAAGGCGCCGGTCGCCGGGGCGGTGAAGACGCGTCTCTGCCCACCCGCCACGCCGGAGCAGGCGGTGCGGATCGCCGCCGCCGCGCTGCGTGACACTCTCGACGCCGTCCGCGCCACCCCCGGTGTCACCCCGGTGCTGGCCTGGTCGGGTCGGCTGGCCGAGGCGGAGGACGCGGCCGCGTTGACCGCCGCGCTGGCCGGCTGGCCGGTGCTCGACCAGCGCGGCGCCGGGCTGGGCGAGCGGCTCGCCAACGCGTACGCCGAGGTCGCGGCCGCCTACCCGGGACGGCCGGTGTTGCAGATCGGCATGGACACGCCGCAGGTGACGCCGGCCGGGCTGGCCGCGGCTGTGGTGCGGCTGCGCGCCGCCGACGCGGTACTCGGCCGGGCGCGCGACGGCGGGTGGTGGTCCCTCGGGCTACGCGATCCCCGGCACGCCGAGGTGCTGCGCGACGTGCCGATGTCGACGCCCGACACCGGTCGCGGCACGTGGGCGGCCCTTACCGGGCGCGGTCTGCGTACCGCGCCGCTGCCGGTCCTGCGCGACGTCGACGAGTGGTCCGACGCCCTCGCGGTGGCCGTCGAGGCGCCCGGGGGTCGCTTCGCCCGACAGGTCGCGGCGGTCCGCCTCGCCCTGCTGCCGGGAGGCCGGCGGTGAACCCCGTCGACACCGCCCCGGTCGACGTCGCACCGGCGGGGCCGTCGCCCACGCTCCCGGCGACGACGGCCCGGGGGTACGACGAATCGGACCCGTTCGCCGCCGCGCTCGCAGACCTTGTGGCCCGTGGCCGGTGGCTTGTGCACGGCGACGGTGTCCGCAGCCGGCTGCCGGTGGACCGCTGGCACGGACCGGCCGAGCCGGCGGTCGCCGGGCTTGTCGAGCGGTGTGCCGGGCCGACACTCGACCTCGGTTGCGGGCCGGGGCGGCTTACCGTGGCGCTGACCCGGGCCGGCCGGACGGCGGTAGGCGTGGACGTCTCCGCGACGGCGGTGCGGCTGACGCGGGCCCGGGGCGCGGTGGCCGTGCACGGTGACCTGTTCGAACCGCTGCCCGGCGAGGGCCGGTGGGCGCACGCCGTGCTGATCGACGGGAACATCGGCATCGGCGGTGAGCCGGTCGCGCTGCTGCGCCGCTGCCGGGACCTGCTCGTACCCGACGGCACGGTCCTGGTCGAGCTGGAGCCGCCCGGCGCGGGCCTGTGGCAGGGCCAGGCCCGGGTGGCCGCCGAGCAGCGGGCCGGCCGCCTCCTGTTCGGCCCGGCGTTCCGCTGGGCCCGGTTGGACGCGCGCGCCGTGCACCCGGTCGCGGACGCCGCCGGGCTCGCGGTGCGGGATGTGTTCCGGCGGGGGCGACGCTGGTTCGGCGAGCTGACGGCGAGCCGCTGACGCCGCAGGTGTCAGGCGGTCGGGAGCGGGAGGCGGACCACGAAACGGCAGCCGCCGACGACGTTCTGCACGTCCACCCGGCCGCCGTGCGCCTCGACGAGCCCGCGCACGATCGCCAGCCCCAGCCCTCCGGAGCCCTCCCCGCCGGGCCGGGGCGTCCGGGCCGGCTCACCCCGGAACGCCACGTCGAACAGCCGGGGCAGGTCGTGTTCCGGAATGCCGCCGCAGGTGTCGGCGATCGCCAGCCAGGCGGCGTCGCTCTCCCGCCCGGCGTCCACCCGCACCGTGCCGTCGCTCGGCGTGTAGTGCACCGCGTTGAGCAGCAGATTGCCCACCACCCGGGCCAGCTCCGGCTCGCTGGCCAGCACCGTGGGCCAGCCCGACTCGGCGGCCACGAGGCGGATGCGACGGGCCTTGGCCAGCTGCGCGGTGCCGGCCAGCGCGTCGGAGACCACCTCGCCCAGCGGCACCGCCGACAGTGTCAGGCGCAGCGCCCCGGCGTTGATCCGGGACAGCTCGAACAGGTCGTCGACGAGTCGGGTCATCCGGTCGGTCTGTAGGCGGATCCGCCTGTGGTACTCGGCGACCGTCGCGGGGTCGTCGACCACCCGGTCCTCCAGCGCCTCGGCCATCGCCCGCAGGCCCGCGAGGGGCGTCCGCAGGTCGTGCGACACCCAGGCCACCAGGTCCCGGCGGCCCTTCTCGACCCGCCGTTCCCGCTCCCGGGCCTGGGCCGCCCAGACCGCGGCCACGGCCAGTCGACGCCCGAAGTACCAGCCGACGCCGAGGCTCACGACCGCCGCCGCGGCGACCGTCAGCAGGACGACCTGGAGGTCGTGCGGGGACAGGAACATCGCCTGGGCGACGACCACCACCCCGGCCACCACGGCGGCCACGGTGACGGTGAGCAGGACGCACACGTGCACGGTGATCGATCGGTTCCGCAGCAGCCGCAGGGTGAGCGCGCCCAGCAGGCCCACGCCGAGCGCGGCCGCGAGCGCCGCCGCGAAGATCAGCGCCAGGTCACGCATCGGCCGGCTCGTACCGGTAGCCGACGCCCCAGACCGTGACGATGCGTCGCGGTTCGGCCGGGTCGTCCTCGATCTTCTCCCGCAGTCGCCGCACGTGCACGGTCACCGTGGACTGGTCGCCGAAGTTCCACCCCCACACCCGCTCCAACAGTTCGGCGCGCCGGAACGCCCGCGTCGGGTGCCGCATCAGGTGCGCCAGCAGGTCGAACTCGCGAAGCGTCAGGGCCAGATCGCGGCCGTGCAGCCGGGCTGTCCGTGGCCCGGTGGCCACCTCCAGCCCCGCGTCGGCCAGCAGCTCGGCCGCCGGCGCGGCCGGTTCACCCGCCCGGCGCAGAACCGAACCGACCCGCAGCACCAGCTCACGCGGCGAGAACGGCTTGCCCAGGTAGTCGTCGGCGCCCAGTTGCAGGCCGAGCACCCGATCCGCCTCGTCGCCGCGCGCGGTCAGCATGATGATGGGTACGCCGTCCGGCTGCTCCCGCAGTCGCCGGCACACCTGCAACCCGTCCAGCCCGGGGAGCATCAGGTCCAGCACGACCAGGTGCGGCGGCCGGTCCTGCACGGCCTCCAGAGCGGCCAGGCCGTCGCCGACGTGGCTCACCTCGTACCCGGCGTGCTCCAGGTAGCGGCAGACCACGTCGCTGACGGTCCTGTCGTCGTCGACCACGAGCACCCGCTGCGCCACTGGCCACCTCCCCGGGGCCAGCGTAGCCAGCACGGATGCGGTCGACGATTGCGCAGACCTTGCGGTTTGCTTACCGCCGGGCCCCTGGTCGTCGACCCGACGGCTGATCCGGCGGAGGTCGCCCGGCGCAGGCTGACCGAGTGATCAGCCCGGCGGCGGGGGCTGCGTACGATGCGGGGCTGGGTTTCCCTCGTCGCGGCGGAGGTATCGGGCAGATGGCAGGCCAGCACGAGGGTTTCGCCCTCGGTGTCGACCTCGGCACGTCCAACACGGTCGCCGTGCTGCGCTGGCCGGACGGGCGGACCCGTCCGTTGCTGCTGGACGGTCAGCCGGTCAGCCCGTCGGCCGTGTACGCCGACCCGGACGGCACCCTGCACGTCGGCACGGACGCCCGACGGCTGGCGCAGGCCGACCCGGCCCGGTTCGAGCCGAACCCGAAGCGTCGGGTGGACGAGCCGACCGTGGTGCTCGGTGAGCGCTCGTACCTCCCGGCGGAGCTGCTCGCCGCGGTGCTGGCCGCGGTCGGGCGGGCCGCGGTGGACGCCGTCGGGTTCCTACCTCCGGCCGTGCTCACCTGCCCGGCGGCGTGGGACGAGTCGCGCCGGCAGGTGCTCGCCGACGCGCTGCTGCGCGCCGGGTGGCCGCAGGCGGCCGAGCACACCCTCGCCGGGCCGACGCCGCCGGGCACCCGGTTGTTGCGCGAGCCGGTGGCCGCCGCCCGCTACTACACGCAGGTGCTGCACCGGCCGGTGCCGGTCGGCGGCGCGATCGCGGTGTTCGACTTCGGCGGCGGAACGCTCGACGTGGCGGTGCTGCGCAACGAGGGCGCCGACCCGTGGGGCGACTCGGGCTTCCGGGTGGTCGCCGAAGGCGGCCTGCCCGACCTGGGCGGCCTCGACCTGGACGCGGCGCTGGTGCAGCGGGTCGGCGAACTGCTCGGCGAGCGGCACGCCCGGCGATGGGCGCGGCTGGTCCGGCCCTCGGATGCGGCACAGCGCCGCGACCAGGTCCGACTCTGGGACGAGGTACGCGGCGCGAAGGAGATGCTGTCCCGCTCCGCCGTGGCGCCGGTCGCGGTGCCCGGGGTCGCCGAGGCGGTGCGGCTGACGCGCGACGACGTCGAGCGGGTGGCCGCGCCGCTGCTGCGTCGGGCGGTGCAGCGGGCCCGGGAGGTGATCGCCTCGGCCGGTCTGCGCCCCGACCAGCTCGCCGGGTTGTTCCTGGTGGGCGGTTCGTCGCGGATTCCGCTTGTGGCGCGGATGCTGCACGCCGAGCTGGGAGTGGCGCCGACGGTGCTGGACCAGCCGGAGCTGCCGGTGGCCGAGGGCGCACTGACGGACCTTCCGCTGCGCCGAGCGCTGCCGGCGTACGCGGGACCGCAGGCTGCCCCTCCGGCCTCGCCCGCGCCGGCCGTCCCGGCTCCGGCGGGCGCGGGCGCCCCAGCGCCAGCGGGCCCGGCTGTCCCGGCGGGCCCGGCTGCGGCGGAGACCGTGCCGGCTGCGGCGGGCCCAGCCCTGCCGGGTTCGGCGCAGACCGTGCCGGCTGCGGTGTCGACCGCGCCGACCGTGCCGTCGCAACCCGGGCCGGCGTCGACCCGGCCGGACTGGCCGCCGTCGCCCCCGATGCCGACCGTGCCGGGGCCGCCGGGCGTCGCGGGCACCCTGGCCGACGGGGTGGATGCCGCCGGAACACCCACCCCGACCGGCGGTACGACCTGGCGGCGGGCCCGCTGGGTGGTGCTCGGCGCGGTGCTCGCCCTGGCCGGGATGGCCACCGCGGCGACCCTCTACCTGCTGCGGGACCGCTATCCGGACCTGGAGTTCGCGTCGCTTCGCGAGTTGTCGCGGCCGCCGGCAGGCGCCGAGCGGCCCAGCGACATGTGGACGGCGGTGCTCGACGATCGGGCCTACCTCGGGTACCCGCTGCCGGACGATCGGCTGGAGGTGGTCGCCGTCGACACCACCACCGGCGAGGAACTGTGGCGCCGGCAGACCGACGTCACCGCCGACGACTGGTCGAGACTTGTCGCCGTGCCGGGAGCGGTAGCGGTTGTCGCCGACTCCCCGGTCGACAGCACGCCGCGCGAACTGGCAGTGCTGGACGGCCGCTCCGGTGCCCAGCGCTGGCACCGGGCGATCCGTGGCGACGACGACGTCTACTTCTCCGACGACACGGCGGTACTGGTGGATCGGTCCGGTGGCCGGCTGCTCGGCCTGAAGCTGGGCGACGGCACCGACAAGTGGAGCAGGCCGAGCCCGCGCGACCAGTACGGCGGTGTCCGTACCGTCGTCCGGCCGGTGGGCACCGACGAGGCGGCGGGTGGGCCGGCGTTCCTCGACGGCGCCGCGCGCGACCCGTGGACGGGCAAGGGACGGCGACTCGTCCAGCTCGGCCCGGACCGGTCGCTGCGGCTGCTCGACATGTCCTCGGGCTCGGTGCTGCGGGAGTGGGGCAACGTCGCCGACCTCGACGATCTGCTGGTGGCGCACGAGGACCGGCTCTACGTGGCCTCCACCGACGGCGGGTACCAGGTGCTGGCGTACGACCTGGGTTCCGACGCGGCCCCGGTGGTCCTCTACCGGGCCGAGGACGCGGAGTACCGGCCGAAGACGCTTGTGGCCTGCGGTGAGCGGCGGGCCTGCCTGGTGCAGGTGCGCAACAGCGACGCCGAGCGCACCGAGGTGGTCGCGGCGACCGAGGGCAAGGCGGCGGTCACCTGGTCGGCGCCGGGCGCGACACGCCTGGTCCCGGTCGGTGAACAGTTGCTCGCCGAGCGGGAGTACCCGAAGGCGACTGTCACTCTCTTCGACGCCGCCGGCAAGGCGGTGCTGGCCGACCGCCCCGGCGTGGCGGCCCGGCTGGACGCCGGCAACCTGCTCGTCTTCGCCGAGGCGACAAGTGTGGTGGCGGACGACCGCAGCGTGGCCGGCGTGTGGGCCGAGTCGGGCACGATCGACGAGCTGGGTCAACTCGTCGACGTCCGCAGCGCGTCCTGCTCGTGGAACACGCGGGTGATCGCCTGCGGCGCGGACCGGGACTTCGTGCTGTACCGGTTCACCGACGACGGCGCTTAGGATGCTCCGGTGATTCTTCGGGGTACGGTCCGCGCCGATCGTCCGCTGGTGGTGCTCGCCGTCGGCGAGGAGGCCCGCTATCTACCCGCTGAGCTGCCGGTGCTGCTCACCGGCATGGGCAAGGTGAACGCCGCCAGCGCGGTCGCCGCCGTCTTGGCCGCCGGGCCACGTCCCAGCCTGCTGCTCAACCTGGGGACGGCCGGCGCGCTGCGCCCCGGCTGGACGGGCATCCACGAGGTCGCCACGGTGCTCCAGCACGATCTGGACACCGTCCTGCTGCGGACGCTCACCGGCCAGACCTACGGCGCGCCGCTGGCTCTGGCCGCCGAGGGCGCGGTGCTGGCCACCGGCGACACGTTCGTGGCCGACGACGACGCCCGGGAGCGCCTGGCGCAGCGCGCCGACCTGGTCGACATGGAGGGGTACGCGGTGGCGTGGGCCGCCGCGCAGGCCGGTGTGCCGTGCCGGCTGGTCAAGCAGGTAAGCGACGAGGCGGGGGAGGGCGCGGCCCGCACCTGGCGGGAGTCGGTGGACGCCTGCGCCCGCGACCTCGCGGACTGGGCCGTTCGACACCTCGCCTGAACGGGCCGGTCAGTCGTCGAGCCGCCGGGCGTGCAGCCCCGGCTCGGTCGCCCGGTAGTGGGCGTGGGAGGGGATCAGCGCGTGGCCGGCCAGTCCGAGGGCCGCGATCGCGGTGACCAGCACCGGTGGCCAGTCGCCGGCCCACGGCAGGGTCAGCAGGGGCACCAGCTGCCACGCCACGCGCCGCCACGGCACGCGGGCGGACAGCAGCACGGTGAACAGGGCCCTGCCGGCCACGAACAGCGCCGGCCCGCCGATGATCAGCATCAACCACCGCACCGGCGTCGCTCCGGTCGGCCGGTCGACCACCAGGTCGAAGGAGGCCGCCGTGACGGCCACCCCGGCCAGCATCACCAGATGGGTGTACGGAGCCACGCGGGCCGGGCGGTCCCCCCTCGCCCCCAGCAGCTCGCCGGCCCGGAAGACGTAGATCTGCCAGAGCAGCAGCATGATGGCGAACGCGCAGAGCAGGGCGGCGAGCCGAAGCCGGTCGAATTCGCTGCGGCTGACCTCCAGGGTGGGCACCAGGATGATGTCGCCGAGGGCCAGGATGACGAACTGCTGGTACCGCTCGCCGAGGTGCTCGGTGGTCCGCGCGTACTGGTTGAGGGGCACCCGACCGAGCCAGGGGGTGGGGTAGCGGGCCGCCGCGGAGGCCAGGTCGATCGCGATCGCGAGGGTCCAGAGCCCCCATCGTGCCGAGTCGGCCAGCGCGCCGGTGATCCAGAGGACGCCGGACACCAGGAACCAGAACAGGAACCGGCTGGCTCGTGCCAGGGCCAGGCGGTGCTGCTGCCGAAACAGCGCGGCGAGCAGGACGATGCCGCGTATCACGTGCGTGCCGACGTAGGCGAGCGCGAAGGCGGTGGCCTGCCCGCCGGTGACCATCGGCAGCGCGGCCGCCATCCCGACCGACCCGACCATGGCGACCATGAGGATGGCCTGGATCGGGCGCTGCTGCGGGTCGTAGAACTCGGTGGTGGTCGAGGTGACCGACCACGTCCACCAGATCGCCGTCAGCATCAGGAGCACCTTGGCGCTGTCGGCCCAGGACTCCTGGTCGGCGAGCAGCTTCGAGGTCTGCGCGAGCGCGGCCACGAAGACCACGTCGTAGAGCAGCTCCAGCAGCGTGGCCCGAGTCGACCCGTCCGGCCGGCGTAGGAGTGCCGCGGTGCCTCCGGTGGTCATGCCCGGCCTCCCGCCGTGTCTCCCGAGGATTATCGGCGGCGTCGGCGCGGGCCGTCCCCGGATCGGCGATTCCCGCCCGTCGGGGAAGAGGGCTACCGGAGGTTGCCAGGATGTTCCAACCCGGGCGACGCTTGTCGACATCCATCGATCTCGATCTCCATCGGAGGTTCGGATGCGCCGCTCCCCACTCGTCGCCCTCGTCCTGACCGCCCTGCTGCTCGTCGCGCCGGGCGCGGCGCAGGCCGCCGTCCCCGACCGGGCCGCCGCCGACCCGGCGGCCGTGTTGTCCGGGGTACGCACACCCGGCACGGCCTTGGGCCTCGACCCGGCCACCGGCCGGACGACAGTCACCGTCGACGACACCGTGGCCGCCACCGACCTGGCGAGGCTGCGGGCGGTTACCGACCGGGCCGGCGCGCTGCTGCGCCGCGAGCCCGGCACGCTGCGTCCCCTGATCGCCGCCGGGCAGGGCATCTACGGCGGCGGTAGCCGCTGCTCGCTGGGCGCGAACGTGCGCAGCGGAAGCACCTACTACGTGGTCACCGCCGGCCACTGCACCGCCGCCGTCAGCGCCTGGTACGCCGACAGCGCGCAGACCACGGTCCTCGGCACCCGTGCCGCCACCAGCTATCCCGGCAACGACTACGGGCTGATCCGCTACACCGGCCGGATCGCCCATCCGAGCGCCGTCTACACCTACCCCGGGTTGCTCACCATCCACGGCCCCGGCACCGCGTACGTCGGTCAGGCGGTGTGCCGCAGCGGTACCACCACAGGGGTGCGCTGCGGCACGGTCACCGGGCTCAACCAGACCGTCAACTACTCCACGGGCGTGATCTACGGCCTGATCCGCACGAACATCTGCGCCGAGGCGGGGGACAGTGGCGGACCGCTGTACGTGGCGTCCACCGGCACGATCCTCGGCATCCTCTCCGGGGGCACCGGGAACTGCACCGCCGGCGGCACTACCTACTACCAGCCGATCGGGGAGGTGCTTGCCGCGTACGGACTGACGGTGCCCTGACACCTGTTGCGCTCAGCGCAACGGGTTGCTCGTCTGGCACAACGCGCCTAGGCTCGGCGGCACTCCGGACCCCCTCCCCGAGGACGTGTGCCGCCATGTCGAGCAAGCCCCGACCCGACCGCGCTGCCGCCCCGGCCGGCTCCCCGCCGGTCGAGGTGGTCACGGTGGGGGAGACCATGGTCGTGCTGTGCCCACCGCCGGGCGAGCCGCTGGAGCACGCCGAGCGGGTCACTGTCTCGGTCGGCGGCGCGGAGTCCAACGTGGCCGGTTACCTGGCCCGACTCGGCCACCCGACGACCTGGGTGAGCCGGGTCGGTGACGACCCCTTCGGCCGGGCCGTCGTCCGGCACGTGACCGACGCCGGCGTCCACGTCGACCTGGTGGGCGTGGACCCTGCCGCCCCCACCGGCCTCTATGTCAAGGATCCGGGCCCGACGGCCACCACCGTGCACTACTACCGGGCGGGCTCGGCCGCGTCCCGGATGGACCCCGGCGCGCTGGCCGACCCACGGCTTGCCGGCGCGCGGGTGCTGCACCTGTCCGGGATCACCCCGGCGCTCTCCGCCTCCTGCCGAGCGCTTGTCGAGCACGCGGTGACCGACCGGCCGCTGCCGGGCGCGCTCGTCAGCTTCGACGTCAACCACCGGGCCCGCCTCTGGCCCGCCGAGCGGGCCGCGCCGGTGCTGCGTGACCTCGCCGACCGCTGCGACCTGGTCTTCGTCGGCCAGGACGAGGCGTACGCCCTCTGGGGCACCGCCGACGCCACTGCGGTCCGTCGGCTGCTGCCCGGCCCGCAGACGGTTGTCGTCAAGGACGGCGCCGTGTGCGCCACCGTCCTGGGCCGCGACGCCGCGCCTGTCATCGTCCCGGCGCCCCGCGTGTCGGTGGTGGAGCCGGTCGGGGCCGGCGACGCGTTCGCCGCCGGCTACCTCGCCGGGCTGCTGCGCGACCTCGACCCGACGCGGCGGCTGCGCCTCGGTCACCTCGTCGCCGCGCAGGCGCTGGGCAGCGCCGGCGACAACGCGCCGCTGCCGGCGTGGTCCTGGTTTCAGCGGCTGCTCGACGGACCCTGGTCACCACCCGACCTGACCACCGCATCGGCGGAGGGCTGAGGGGTGTCCGAGGGCGTCGACCGGGCGATGCGCGTGCTCGAACTGCTGGCGCGCGAGCCCGCGCAGCTCGGTGGCGTGGCCGCCGACCTGGGCGTGCACAAGTCCACCGCGCTGCGGCTGTTGCAGACCCTCGAGTCGGGTGGCTTCGCCCGCCGCACCGACGGCGGCTGGACGGTGGGCCTGCGGCTGATCGACCTCGCGCAGCAGGCACTGGACTCGCTGGACGTGCGCGCGGTGGCCCGCCCCCACCTGGCGGCGCTCGGCCGCGACTGCGGGCACACCATCCACCTGGCACAGCTGGTCGACGACGACCTCGTCTACGTGGACAAGATCGAGGCCCGTGGCCAGGTGCGGATGTACTCCCGGATCGGCCGCACCGCCCCGCTGCACGCCAGCGGGGTCGGCAAGGCGGTCCTCGCGTACCGCCCGCAGTTGACCCGGCTGGTCGAGGGCGGCGCGCTGCCGGCGTACACCCCGGCCACCATCTGTGACCCGGCCGCGCTGCGCGCGGAGCTGGCTGCCGTCGCCGAGCGGGGCTGGGCCGCCGACGACGGCGAGTTCGAACCGCTGATCACCTGTGTGGCCGCGCCGGTGCGCCACGCCGACGGGTCGGTGACCGCGGCGGTGTCGGTGACCGCTCCGACGGTGGTGGCCACCCTCGCCGACCTGCGCCACGTGCTACCCCGACTGCTGGCCACCACCCAGCAGATCTCCCGTGACCTCGGATGGAGTGGACCATGACCACAGCTGACTTCGACCACATCTTCGGTGGCGCCCGGGTGATGGCGATCCTGCGCGGCCTGCCTGTCGCCGAGACCGTCCGGCTCGCCGAGCGCGCCTGGGACCTGGGCATCGACGTGGTGGAGGTGCCGGTGGCCACCCCCGACGCGGTGCCGGCCCTGCGCGCCGCCGTCGAGGCGGGGGCCGCGCGGGACCGGATCGTCGGCGCCGGCACCGTCCTCGACGTCGAGCAGGTCGCGGCGGCGGCCGACGCGGGTGCCGCGTTCACCGTCGCGCCCGGTCTGGACCTCGCGGTCGCCGACGCCGCAGCCGCGCGTGGCCTGCCGCACCTGCCCGGCGTGGCCACCCCGACCGAGGCGCAGCAGGCGCTGCGGCACGGCCTGACCTGGCTCAAGGCGTTCCCCGCGATCTCCCTCGGACCGGCGTGGTTCAAGGCCATGGCCGGCCCCCTGCCGCAGCTGCGCTTCGTCGCCACCGGCGGCCTGGACGCGGGCAACGCCGCCGCGTTCCTCGACGCGGGCGTCCGGGTGGCAGCCGTCGGCTCGGCCCTCTCCGACCCCAACCAGTTGGACCAGCTGGCCAAGCTGACAAACCACAAACGCTGACCACGGGGTGGCGCGATTGCGCCATGGCGTCAATGCGCCGGGGGACAGCGGGGTACGAGGAACAGGCGTTGCCGTGATGCTGTGCTGCGTACCGCTCCTCGACACAAAGAGGTCATCGTGGCTCTGTCTTCCAGGCGCCGCCGATCCGGGCTGATCGCCCTCGGCACCGCCCTCACTCTGGCCGCCGGGTTCACCCCACCCGGCACGGGGGCGTCCGCCGCCCCGCCGGGAAACCCGGATCGCCCCACCGGCCAGCCGCCGGCGGCCCCGGGCCGCGCGTCGACCGTCACCCTCATCACCGGGGACACGGTCACCGTCACCACCGCGGCCGACGGCAGCACCGTCTCGACCGTCCGCCGGCCGGACGGCAGCACGCCGACGTTCCACCGTACGGTGCTCGACGGCGACACCTACGTCTACCCGGACGCGGCGCTGCCGTACGTCACCGGGGGCCTGCTGGACCGGCAGCTGTTCAACGTCACCGACCTCATCGCCGACGGGTACGACGACGCGCACACCGACGCGCTCCCGCTGATCGTCACGCTCACCGACGCCGCGGCCCGCTCCCGCACCCGGCCCACCGTGGACGGTGCCGAGCTGGTCCGACCGCTGGACAGCGTGCGGGGCGCGGCGCTGACCCGCCCGCGCGGCACCGCCGACCGGTTCTGGGGCGCGCTCACCGCAGGTACGGCCCGCCGCACCGGAGACGCGCCGACGCTGGCGAACGGCATCGCCAAGGTCTGGTTGGACGGCCGGGTGCACGCCGACCTCGCCGAGTCCACCGCTCAGATCGGCGCCCCGGCCGTCTGGGCCGAGGGCAACACCGCCACCGGTGTCGACGTCGCGGTGCTCGACTCCGGCGCGGACGCCGAGCACCCGGACCTCGCCGGGCAGATCGCCGAGTCGAGCAGCTTCGTGCCCGAGGAGCCCGACATCCTCGACTACAAGGGACACGGCACACACGTCGCCTCGACCATCGCCGGGACCGGCGCCGCGTCCGGTGGTGTCGAGCGCGGCGTCGCTCCGGGCGCCCGGCTGCACGTCGGCAAGGTGCTCAACAGCGAGGGCAGCGGGCAGGACTCGTGGATCATCGCCGGGATGGAGTGGGCCGCCCGCGAGCAGAAGGCCCGGGTCGTCAGCATGAGCCTGGGCGGTGAGGCCACCGACGGCAGCGACCCGATGAGCCAGGCCGTCGACCGGCTCAGCGCCGAGACCGGCGCGCTCTTCGTGATCGCGGCCGGGAACAGCGGCCCGGCGAGCATCGGCAGCCCGGGCGCGGCGAACTCCGCGCTCACCGTGGGCGCCGTCGACTCCACCGATCACCTCGCCGACTTCTCCAGCCAGGGTCCGCGTGCCGGTGACGGTGGGCTCAAGCCCGAGATCACCGCGCCCGGCGTGGACATCCTGGCCGCCCGCTCCCACCAGGTACGCGGCAGCGGGGACTACACGCTGATGAGCGGCACGTCGATGGCGACGCCGCACGTGGCGGGCACGGCCGCGCTGGTCGCCGCCGCGCACCCCGACTGGACCGGTCAGCGCATCAAGGAGGCGCTGGTCAGCACCGTCAAGGCCACCCCGGGCTACACCCCGTACCAGGCCGGCGCCGGCCGGGTGGACGCGGTCGCCGCCGTGCACGCCACGGTCTTCGCCACCCCGAGCGCCTACTCCGGCTTCCAGGCGTGGCCGCAGCAGCCGAGCGCGACAGTCGACCGGACCGTCACCTACACAAACGTCGGCAGCGCGCCTGTCACCCTGCGGTTGGCCCTCGACGCGCCGACCGCGCCGGCCGGCCTCTTCGCCCTGTCCGCCGGCACGGTCACCGTGCCCGCCGCCGGCACCGCGACGGTGACGCTCACCGCCGCGTACGACAAGCTGCCGGTCGAGAAGCAGGTCAGTGGCGCGATCATCGCCACCGACGACGCCGGTACGGTTCGTGGTCGCACCCTGATCGGGGCGGCCAAGGAGGGCCAGCGGCAGAACCTGACGTTTGTCGCCAGGGACCGGGACGGCAAGCCGCTCGCCGGCAAGGTCATCCTCACCACCGACGGCCTGTTCACCGCTGTGGACCTGCCCGAGAGCGGCACCGCCACGCTGCGGCTGCCGGTGGCGAGCTGGAGCGGCTGGCTCACCGCCGACGTGCGCGGCGCGCACGGGCCCCACTCCAAGGGCATGGCGATGCTCAGCTTCGCCGACGTCAACCTGACCGCCGACCGCACCGTCACCCTGGACGCGCGGGCCGCCCGGCAGGTACGCGCCGAGGTGCCGCAGGAGGCCACCGCCAGCGCCCTGCGGATGGACATCCACCGGTCCACGAAGAACGGTCTCACCGAGAGTCAGGTGCTGCCCGACGACTCGTACGACAGCATGTGGGCGTTGCCGACGAGCCGCCCGGTGACCGACGGCGAGTTCGAGTTCGGCGCCCGGTGGCGGCTGGAGCAGCCGGCCCTGACCTTCTCGGCGGGTGGCCGCTCGTACGACGATCTGCTGGTGAAGCGGGCGACCCCGGCGCTGCCGGCGGGTCGTCGCCAGCTGGACGCGGTCTACGTCGCCGACGCGTCGGCGACGGGACTCGCCAAGCGTCCGGTCCGCGACCGGGCCGTGGTGGTGCGCCGCAGCGACAGTGTGGACATCGCCACCCAGGCGCAGGCCGCCGCGGCGGCCGGCGCGACGCTGCTGCTCGTGGTCAACGACGGCGTCGGTCGCCTCCAGCCGTGGGACGAGGCGCCGTGGAGCCCGGAGAGCCCGGCCCCGGTGACCGTGGCGACGCTCGGCGCCGACGAGGGCGACCAGCTCATCGCGGCACTGGGGCGCGGCCCGCTACGGCTCACGGTCGACTCGCACCCGGAGACCACCTACCTGTACGACGTGGCGCACCACTGGACCGGCACGGTGCCGGCCGACCCGACCTACCGGCCCACGAGGCGGCAGTTGGCGCGGGTCGACGTGGAGTTCCGCAACTACCGGCAGGGCAAGGCGTTGGAGTTCCGCACCGACGTCTGGCGCGGCTGGGCGTCGAGCAACCAGGAGCCCGCACCGGCGCAGGGCCGGCGGACCGACTGGGTGAGCGCCGACCAGCGGTGGATCGACGACGCGTTCATCGCCGGCGAGACGGGCCAGCACCTGATGGAGGTGGCCACCTACCGGGCCGACCGGCCGAGCAGCGTGCAGTGGTTCGGGCCGATCCAGCGACCCCGGATGGGCGGCGGCTACGTGCCGGTGCGCTACCTGGACACCGTCTACCTGCCCGCGCCGGGCTGGGGTGACGGCGGTGGCCACATCGGCGAGGCGTACGCGAACTACGACATGGTCAACCGGACCACCCTGTACCAGGGCGACACGGAGCTGGACTGGGGTAACGCCGAGTATCTCCAGGTTTCCGGGCTGGCCGCGCAGCGCCTGCCGTACCGGTTGGTGGTGGAGAACGACAGGGCCGCCTGGACCAACCCGTACTCCCGGCAGACCCGCACCGAGTGGGGCTTCAGCTCGGCGGCCACCGGCGCGGAGTCGTCGGCGGTGCTACCGATGATCCAGCTGGACTACCAGGTGGCCATCGACCCCGCCGGCCGGGCGTCGCGGCGGGCGCCGCTGACAGTGGTGGCCTCCCACCTGCCCGGTGTCACGGGCACGATCGGCGGGGTCACCGTCGAGGTGTCCTACGACGACGGGAAGACCTGGCAGAAGCAGCGGCTGACCCGACACGGCGACGGCTGGCGTACCACGTTGGCCGCGCCGGCTAAGGCCGGCTTCGTGAGCCTGCGCACCACCGCGCGCGACGCGGCAGGCAACACCGTGAGCCAGAGCATCACCAGGGCGTTCGGCCTGCGCTGACGTTCCGACGGCCGGCCGCCGGTCGGGTGCCCCACGCACCCCGGCCGGCGGCCGGTGCCCTCGTGGCGTCAGCCGGCGACCGCCTGCCGGTCGAGGAAGTGCAGGAGAGCGCGCTTCTCCGGCAGGTCGATCACCGGGCCGGTCCGGAAGCCGCTGCGCCGCAGCCGCCGGAGCATCCGCTCGTTGCGGACGTCCGGCTCCATCACGACCCGCAGCCGGCCCGGGTCGGCGAAGACGAACTCCAGGATCGCGCCGAACAGCGCGCCTGTGAAACCCCGCTCGGCGGTCACCGGCGGCCCGACGAGCAGGTGGACGCCGACGTCGCCGGGGAGCACCTCGTAGCACCCGCCGACCGGATCGGCCCCCGGCTCGTACGTCTGCACAAGCGCCACCGGTACGCCGTCGCGATGTGCCAGGTACGCGTGGTGGGTGCTCAGCGAGTCCAGGTACGCGTAGATCTCGCGCACCCGCTCGCGGCTGGCCTCGCGCATCCCCCAGAACCGGGCGCGTTCGGCAGTGACCCAGCCGTGCAGCAGGTAGGCGTCCTCGTCCGGACGCACCGGGCGGACGGTGACCACCCCGAAACCGGTGACGTCGCGCCGGTAGTGCGGTTCGTCAGTGCTCATCCGACTCCTCGGTGAGGCGCTCCCAGTCGGTGGTCACCGGCAGCAGCTCGCCGGCCAGCCACGCGGCCTGCTGGTCGTCGTGGTGCGGGTCGCCGGGCACCCCGCAGGCACCCAGCGGGACCACCCAGCGGCTGTCCTGGCGTCGGGCCAGGTCCCAGACGAACCGCGCGGCCGGCCCCCGGAAGCAGCCGTGGGTGACGCCTGGCACGCTGGACGTGGCCAGCACGCAGTCGTGGTCGCCGTCGAGGCGGGGACCGGGAGTGGCGTCCGGGTCGGGCAGCGCCCGCCACGGCGTCAGCCGGTGCAGGTCACCCCAGCTCACCGGGCCGTCCGCCGCGTCCGCGACCTCCTCGGCCGCCGCGCGTACCGCCGCCGCCGCGTCGAGGCCGGGCAGCGACGTGCCGCCGAGCAGGTGCTCCAGCGCGTAGCCGACCCGCGGCGTCAGCGCCAACCAGGGCGCGAACACCTGGGGGTACGCCGGCGGCTCGGCAAGCGTGGCGAGGGCGGGATCGGCGGCGATCCGGCGGACGACTGCGGCCCGCAGGAGGGCGAAGTCCGCCGCGTCGGTGCTGTCGGCGGTCATTCGCCGGTCCCAGCGCAGCAGCCGGTCGCGTAGCGCGGCGGCGGCCGGGCCGAGCCCGGTCAGCCCGCCCAGCACCGCCAGCAGCGGCCCGGCCGAGCCGAGGTACGTGTCGGTGTGCACGACGGCCATCTCCTCGGCCGTCCAGTCCCGGCCGGCATCGAGCAGCTCGGTGATCCGACGTGCCCGGTGCGGAGGGGCGAACTCGACGCCGAGCGACGCCGCCAGCCCTCGCTCGTTTGCCATCACCGCCCGGCCGGTCACCTCCGCGCGAGGCAGCGGCGCGTGCCAACCCCGCCAGGCGTACGCGGTCTCCCAGGCGGGGACCACCCGCCGGCCGTTGTCGGGATGCCGCTGCGGCACCGCCCCGGCGACCCGGTGCAGCAGCCCGCCGGCGGTGTCCGCCGCCTGCACGACGTTCACCGGCTCCACCCAGTGCCGCAACGCGGAGTCCACATCGGACACCCTACGGGCGCGCAGCAGTTCCGGTAACGCCGCGAAGCCCACCTCGCCGCGGACCCGGGGCGGGTAGCGCAGGCTCACCGCCGTCTCGTCGTCCGGCCCACCGGCGATCACCGGCCCCCGGTCGGTCTCCACCACCTCCACACGCACCGGGTCCGCGTCGGCCACCTCGATCGTCTCGACGTGGACGTGCGCCTCCCGCCAGCCGTCCGGGCCGAGCGCCTGCACCCGCGTACCCCGCCGGCGTAACCGCTCGGCGTAGACATCCTGGTAGTCGGCCATCGCGTTGGTGATCGCCCACGCCACCGCGCCGGTGTGGCCGAAGTGCGCGATGCCCGGCACTCCGGGCACGGCCAGCCCGACCACGTCGTACTCCGGGCAGGCCAGCCGGATCTGCTGGTAGACGCCCGGATCCTCGAGGAACCGGTGCGGATCACCGGCGAGCAGCGCGCCGCCCGTGCCGGTGCGTTCGGCCGCCAGCAGCCACCCGTTGCTGCCGGCGACTGCCGGCCCGTCGGTGGCGAACGCCTCGACCGCCGCCGGGCCGAGGCGCTGCGCGACGTGCTCGCGCCACAGCTTGCCGGGAAATCCCGCGAACAGGATGTGGTGGCCCAGCCACACGGCGAGGGGCGTCCACGGCTCCCACCGGCCCGGGACGAGCCCGGTGGCGGCGAACTCCGGTGACCGGGCCGCCCCGGCGGCGAGGCCGTCGTTCACCCCGTCGACGTACGCGCCCACCCACTCGGCCGTCGCCTCGTCAAGGTTGGCGTGGCAACGGCGGGCGGTGTCGTCGAGCCGGACCTGGCGTACGAAGCGGTCCCAGCCGAGCGCGTCGACGCCGAGGAATGCCGCAGTGGTGCCCTGTGACCGGTGCCGTTCCACCTCGATCTGCCACGCCCGGTCGTACGCGGTCACCCGACCCTGGGCCGCTGCGAGGGCGAGCGGGTCGGCGGCGCGTACGTGCGGGACGCCCCACCTGTCGCGGAAGAGCCCCGGCCTCATGCCGGCTCGGGCGCGCGACGGCGGGCGGCCGGGACGACGAGCGGGGTGCCGGTCTCCGGGTCGTCGATCACCCGGCAGGGCAGCCCGAACACCTCGGCGACCAGGTCGGCGGTGACCACCTCGCGGGGGTCGCCGGCGGCCACCACCTGCCCGTCGCGCATCGCGATGAGGTGGGTGGCGTACCGGGCGGCGTGGTTGAGGTCGTGCAGCACCGCGACGAGCGTACGGCCCTGCTCCTCGTGCAGCCGCGCGCACAGGTCGAGGATCTCGATCTGGTGGGCGATGTCGAGGTACGTCGTCGGCTCGTCGAGCAGCAGCAGCGGGGTCTGCTGGGCCAACGCCATGGCGATCCAGACGCGCTGCCGCTGGCCGCCGGACAGCTCGTCCACCGGCCGGTCGGCGAGGTCGGCGACCCCGGTGGCGGCCATCGACTCGTCGACGATCCGCTCGTCCTCGCGTGACCACTGCCGCAGCAGACCCTGGTGGGGGTAGCGGCCCCGGGCGACCAGCTCGGCGACGCCGATCCCGTCCGGGGCGATCGACGACTGCGGCAGCAGGCCGAGGGTACGGGCCACCGTGCGGGCGGGCTGGTCGTGGATGTTCCGACCGTCGAGCAGCACCGCGCCGGCGCTCGGGCGCAGCATCCGCGACAGCGCGCGCAGCAGCGTCGACTTGCCGCACGCGTTCGGCCCGATGATCACCGTGAACGACCGGTCGGGCACCGCCACCGTCAGGTCCTCGGAGATGGTGCGCCGATCGTAGGCGAGGGTCAGCGCGGTGCCGCCGAGGCGGGACGTCATGGATGCTCCTTGAATCGCGTCAGGGGTGTTCACAGCCGGCCCGCCCGGCGTTCGACGGCCAGTAGCCAGACCAGGTAGCCGCCGCCGAGCACTCCGGTCACCACGCCGACCGGAAGCTGGTGCCCGGGAAACGCGCGCTGGGCCACCAGGTCGGCGCCGACGAGCAGTGCCGCGCCGAGGGTCATCGACGGCAGCAGGTTCGGGCCGGGTGCCCGGGTCAGCCGTTTGGCCACGTGCGGCGCGACGAGCGCCACGAACGACACCGGGCCGGCGGCCGCCGCCGCGAACGAGACCAGCAGCACCGCCGAGGCGAGCAGCACCAGGCGCAGCCGGCGTAGCGGCACGCCGAGGGCGCTTGCGGTGTCGTCGCCCAGTTCCATCATCCGCAACGCTGGGCCGCAGCCGACGAGCACCAGCGGCGCGAGCACCACCGTGACGGCGAGCAGCGGCCCGGCGTTGGGCCAGCCCCGCCCGTCCAGGCTGCCGGTCAGCCAGAGCACCGCGCGGGCGGCGTCCATCAGCGGGGCCCGGGTCAGCAGGTAGCCGTTGACGCCGGTGAGGATCGCGGCGACGCCGATGCCGACCAGGACGAGTCGGTAGCCGTGCACGCCCCGCCGCCAGGCCAGCGCGTAGATCAGCAGGCCGGTGGCGAGCCCGCCGACGACCGCGGCGCCGGCCAGGGCCAGGCTGCCGCCCCCCAGGACGACCACCACGAGCGCGCCTGTCGATGCGCCCTGGGTGAAGCCCAGCATGTCCGGGCTGCCCAGCGGGTTGCGGACCAGGGACTGGAACACCGCGCCGCCCAGCGCCAGCGCCGCGCCGACCAGCAGGGCGGTGACCAGCCGGGGCAGTCGCAACTCGGTCACGATGAACTGCTCGGCCACGCTGCCGCCGCCGGTCAGGGCGCGCAGCACGTCGGTCGGGCCCATCGGGTAGTCGCCGCTGCCCAACGCGACCAGGCCGAGCCCGGCGGCGAGCACCGCCGCGCCGAGGCCCACGGCCAGGGCGCGGGGGCGGAACCGCACCGACAACCCCCCGGGGGTACGCAGAACCGTCATCGTGCTGAACCCGTTGGTGCGCGCGTTCACGGGTGTGCCACCCGTCCCCGGGTGACCAGCCACAGGAACAGCGGGCCGCCCAGCACTGCGGTGACCATGCCGACCTGGAGTTCACCGGGCCGGCCGAGCACCCGGCCCAGCACGTCGGCGCCGAGCAGCAGCACCGGCGCGAGCACCGCGCAGTACGGCAGCAACCAGCGCAGGTCGGGCCCGGTGAGTACGCGTACCAGGTGCGGCACCAGCAGGCCGACGAAGACGATCGGGCCGCAGGCGGCGGTCGCCGCGCCGCAGAGCAGGGTGACCGCGACGATCACGGCGGCCCGGATCACTGCCGGTCGGGCGCCGAGGGCGCGGGCCGCGTCGTCGCCGAGCGCAAGGGCGTTCAGCGGACGGGCGGCGCCGAGGGCGACCAGCAGGCCGACCAGGATGAACGGCGCCACCCGGGTCACGGTCGTGGAGTCCGCGCTGGCCAGCGAGCCGACAGTCCAGAACCGCAGCCGGTCCAGCGAGGCGGTGTCCAGCAGCATGACCGCGCTCACGAACGAGTACAGGGTGGCGTTGAGCGCTGCCCCGGCCAGCGCGAGGCGGGCCGGGGTCGCGCCGCGCCCGCCGCCGACGGCGTACACAAGCGCGGTGACGAGCGCGGCGCCGAGCAGCGCGAACCAGACGTACCCGCCGATGGCGGTGACGCCCACGAAGGTGGCGGCGACGGCCACGGCGGCGGACGCGCCGGCGTTGATGCCGAGCAGCCCGGGGTCGGCGAGGGGGTTGCGGGTGAGGGCCTGCATCACGGCGCCGGCCACTCCGAGCGCCGTGCCGGCGAGCAGCCCGAGCAGGGTGCGGGGGAGGCGCATCCGGTGCACCACCGCGTACTCGGCCGCGTCGTGGTGCAGCAACCCGGACCAGACGTCGGCGAGCGGCAACGACTTCGCGCCGACCGCGATGCTGAGCACCAGGATCACGCCGAGCAGCGCCACGGCGCCGAGCAGGCCGACGGCGCGGGCCGCCCGGCGTCGCTTCGGGGGAGGGGCCGTCGACAGGTCCGACACGGAACGTGCCGGCGTGATGACGGTGGGTGTGGCGTCCAGTGTGGGCTCCGGGAGTGTGGCGACACGGCGAACCGCTGTTGACAACAACCGAGGTTAGGCTAACCTAACCCCGCTGTCCCGGTCGACCCCGACCTTCCCTTGATCGAAAGACGACACCATGCCCGATGCACTGTCCGCCCGTCGCCTCTCTCGTCGTGGCCTGCTGGCCGCCGGCGGCGCCGCCACGCTGGCCGCGCTCCTCGCCGGCTGCGGCAAGGACGATGCGGCCAAGCCCGCTGGCAGCGGCAATGCCGGTGGCCCGTGGTCGTTCACCGACGACCGCAACAAGAAGATCGAGACGGCGACCCGTCCGGCGCGCGTGGTGGCCTTCACCGGAGTGGCGGCAGCACTGGTCGATTTCGGTCTCGACAAGCAGCTCGTCGGCGTGTTCGGCGAGACCAAGCGCGCCGACGGCACGGCCGACCCGCAGGCCGGCGACCTCAACGTCGAGGCCGTCGAGGTCCTCGGCAACGTGTGGGGCGAGTTCAGCCTGGAGAAGTACGCGGCTCTGCGCCCCGAGCTGCTGGTCACCCACATGTACGACCCGGACGCTCTCTGGTACGTGCCGGACGAGAGCAAGGACAAGATCCTTCCGCTCGCGCCCAGCGTGGCGATCACCACGGCCCGCGTACCGATGACCAAGCCCATCGAGCGGTACGCCGCGCTGGCCGAGTCGCTCGGCGCCGACCTCTCCGCGAAGAAGGTCACCGACGCGAAGGCCCGCTTCGACGCCGCAGCCGACGCCGTCCGGCAGGCCGTCAAGGCCAACCCCGGCATCAAGGTGATGGCCTGCTCCGGCAGCCCCGACCTGTTCTACGTGTCCAACCCGAAGGTCAGCACCGACCTCATGTACTTCGCCGAGTTGGGCGTCGACATCGTGGTGCCCACCAAGCTCGAAGCCGGCGACTACTTCGAGGCGCTCAGCTGGGAGAACGCCGGCAAGTTCCCCGCCGACCTGATCCTGCTGGACAACCGCAGCACCGCGTTGCAGCCCAAGGACCTCGCCGCCAAGCCGACCTGGCAGCAACTGCCGGCGGTCAAGGCCAACCAGGTGACCCCGTGGGACGCGGTGCCCCGCTTCTCGTACGCAGGCTCCGCGCCGCTGCTGGAGAACCTCGCGACCGCCATCCGGAACGCGAAGAAGGTCAGCTGACGCCATGAGCACGAGCACCGTCGAACCCGTCGCCCTGCAGTACCGCTTCTTCGCCGCGCACGTCGTTCGGGCCCGCCAGGTCGGCGCCTCGCTGATCCGGGTCACCCTCGGTGGCGCGGAGCTCGTCGACTTCGCCGGCGGCGGCCGGGACCAGAGCGTCTCGCTGTTCCTGCCGCACCCCGGACAGGACACCCCTGTCGTCCCGGTCGAGCGGGGCGAGGACTGGTTCGCCGCCTGGCGGGCGCTCCCGTCGGATGTCCGCGCGGTCATGCGCTCGTACACCATCCGGGAGCACCGTCCGGAGGCCGGCGAGGTGGACATCGACTTCGTCGGTCACGGCGGCACCGGTCCCGCCTCGCGCTGGGCCAGCCTGGCGGGGTTCGGCGACCGGGTGCTGCTCCTCGGCCCGGCGGTGCACGACAACCGCAGCGTCTGCTTCCGCCCGCCGGACGACACCGACCTCGTGGTGCTTGTCGCCGACGAGACCGCGCTGCCGGCCACCGCAGGCATCCTGGCCTGGTTGCCCGCCGGCACCCGCGTCCGCGCCTGGATCGAGGTCCCCGACGCCGGGGACATCACCGAGCTGCCCACCGAGGCCGACGCCGAGATCCGGTGGATCGTGCGCGGCAGCACCCCGCCCGGAAGCGACCTGCTGGTCAGCGCGCTGCGTGCCGCCCGCCTGCCCGCCAGCAAGCCGTACGCCTGGATCGCCGGCGAGTCCGGCGCGGTGCGGGCGCTGCGCCGGCACCTGGTCGGCGAGCGCGGCATCGACCGCCGCCGGGTGACCTTCGCCGGCTACTGGCGGCGCGGGCTCTCCGAGGAGGACGTGCGCGCCGAGGCACTTGCCGCCGCCACCGCCTGATCAACGACCCACCGCCAAACGCAGCACGGCCCCCGGCGCTCGAACGCGCCGGGGGAGGGTTCCGGCTGCCCATCGTCGAGAACGTGGAGGACATCCCGTGACCGTGCCGACGTACCCCGTTGAGCCCGACCCGCCCGCGCCGGCCGTCCCCGCACCGCCGTCGACAGGCATCCTGCCGCCGGCGTCGGCCGCCGCGGTGCTGCCGTCGACGGCCGCCGAGAAGTCCGCCGCGCGGGCGCAGCTGCTGCACGACGGCTCGGTCGAGCAGTACCGGCGGACGATCGCCGCAGGCGTCGACCGGGTCGCCCGCCGGGTCGCCGCGGTGGACCGGCCCGGCACCGGCGTCACACCTGCCGAGTTGGCCCCCCTGGTGGACCGGGTCGACCTGGACCGGCCCTTGGGTGACGCCGGCGCGGCCCTGGACGAGCTGGAGGACGTCTACCTGCGCGACGCCGTCTGGTTCCACCACCCCCGCTACCTGGCCCACCTCAACTGCCCGGTGGTCATCCCGGCGCTGCTCGGCGAGGCCGTCCTCAGCGCGGTCAACTCCTCCCTGGACACCTGGGACCAGAGCGCCGGGGCGACACTCATCGAGCGGCGGCTGATCGACTGGACCGCCGAGCGGATCGGCCTGGGCCCGGAGGCGGACGGCGTGTTCACCAGCGGGGGCAGCCAGTCCAACCTCCAGGCGTTGCTGCTGGCCCGGGAGGAGGCGTGCGCCGACGCGACCACCCCGGCGGCACGCGCCGAGCTGCTGCCCCGGCTGCGGGTGCTCACGTCCGCCGCCGGGCACTTCAGCGTGCAGAAGTCCGCCAAGCTGCTCGGGCTCGCCCCGGACGCGGTGATCGCGGTGTCCACCGACGCGCAGCGGCGGATCCGGCCCGCCGCCGTCCGCGACGAGATCACCCGGTGCCGGCAGGCCGGGCAGGTCGTGATGGCTGTCGTCGGCACCGCCGGCACCACCGACTTCGGCTCCATCGACCCGCTCATCGACCTGGCCGGGATCTGCGCGGCGGCAGGCGTCTGGCTGCACGTGGACGCCGCGTACGGCTGCGGCCTGCTCGTCTCGCCGACGCGCCGGCGCCTGCTCGACGGCATCGAACGGGCCGACTCGGTGACAGTCGACTACCACAAGTCGTTCTTTCAGCCGGTCAGCTCCAGCGCGCTGCTGGTTCGCGACCGGCAGGTCCTGCGGCACGCCACGTACCACGCCGACTACCTCAACCCGGCCCGGATGGTGGAGCAGCAGATCCCCAACCAGGTCGACAAGAGCCTCCAGACCACCCGCCGGTTCGACGCGCTGAAGCTCTGGCTGACCCTGCGGGTGATGGGCCCGGACGCGCTCGGCGCGCTCTTCGACGAGGTGGTCGACCGGGCCGCCGACGCCTGGCAACTCGTCAGCGAGGACCCCCGCTTCGAGGTGGTGACCCGCTCGCAGTTGAGCACAGTGGTCTTCCGTTACCTGCCCACCGGCGCGGGCCGGGAGTTCACCGACGCGGCCAACCTGCACGCCCGGGAGGCGCTGGCCGCCTCCGGCCTCGCCGTGGTCGCCGGCACCCGGGTGGACGGTCGACACTTCCTCAAGTTCACTCTGCTCAACCCGGCCACCACAGTCGACGACGTCGGCCACGTGCTCGAACTCATCGCCGGTCACGCCGGCCGGTACGTGCGCGAGCGCGCCGCCGCCGACCTGACCTGCCCCGTCGGCTGACCCGAACTCGCGCCTGGAGAAGAAGATGTCCACCCACGACTTCATCGCCATCGGGCTCGGCCCGTACAACCTGGGCCTGGCCTGCCTCACCGCGCCGATCGACGAGCTGGACGGGGTGTTCCTGGAAGCCCGCCCGAGCCTCGCCTGGCATCCCGGCATGCTGCTGGAGTCGGCCCGCCTGCAGACCCCGTTCATCGCCGACCTGGTCAGCCTCGCCGACCCGACGTCGCCGTACTCCTTCCTCAACTACCTCAAGGAGATCGGCCGGCTCTACCCCTTCTACATCCGGGAGAGCTTCTACCCCCTGCGCGGCGAGTACGACGCGTACTGCCGGTGGGCGGCGGCGAAGCTGCCGAACCTGCGCTTCGGCCAGACGGTGACCACAGTCGAGTACGACAGCGCCGACGAGCGGTACGTGGTGCGGGCCACCACGAGCGGGTCCGAGAGCGTCGAGTACCGCGCCCGGCACCTGGTGCTCGGCACCGGCACCCCGCCGCACCTGCCCGCCGCCGTGGCCGGGCTGCCCGGCGACGCCGTGCACAACTCGCGGTACCTGGAGCACCGCGACGCGCTGCGGGCCAAGCGCAGCATCACAGTGGTGGGCAGCGGGCAGAGCGCCGCCGAGATCTACCACGACCTGCTCGGCGACCTCGACCGGTACGGCTACCAGCTCACCTGGGTCACCCGCTCGCCCCGGTTCTTCCCCCTCGAATACACCAAGCTGACGCTGGAGATGACCTCACCGGACTACGTGGACTACTTCCACGCGCTGCCCGAGGCGACCCGCTACCGGCTGGAGGCCGAGCAGAAGGGCCTGTTCAAGGGGATCAACGCCGACCTGATCAACGACATCTTCGACATGCTCTACGCGCACAGCGTCGCCGGGCCGGTACGCACCCGGCTGCTGACCAACACCGAGCTTGTCGACGCCGCACACCACGACGGGGAGTACCGGCTCGGGTTGCGGCACGTGGAGCAGGAGCGGGACTTCTCCCTGCGTACCGAGGGGTTGGTGCTGGCCACCGGCTACCACTACCGGGTGCCGGAGTTCCTCACCCCGGTCCGCGAGCGGATCCGCTGGGACGCGCACGGCCGGTTCGACGTGGCCCGCAACTACAGCATCGACCACAGTGGGCGCGGCATCTTCCTGCAGAACGCGGGCACCCACACGCACAGCATCACCTCACCCGACCTGGGCATGGGCGCGTACCGCAACTCCTGGATCATCCGGGAGCTGCTCGGCCGGGAGCACTACCCGATCGAGAAGAGCATCACCTTCCAGGAGTTCGGCGCCCCGGCCGGGGTGACGTCGTGAGCGTCGTCTTCACCCGCGTCGACGACCGGCTCGGCGCGTTCGCCCTGCGTACCCTCGAACCGGAGGCCGACGCCCCGCTGCTGCACGGCTGGGTGACCCACCCGAAGGCGGCGTTCTGGCTGATGCAGGACGCCGACGAGGCCCAGGTGATCGAGGAGTACCGACGTATCGCCGCGCACCCGCACCACGACGCGTACCTCGGGCTGTGGCGGGGGGAGCCCGCCTTCCTGGCCGAGCGCTACGACCCGGCCCGTGTCGAGCTGGTCGGCCTGTACGACGCCCAGCCCGGCGACGTGGGCATGCACTTCCTGTGCGCGCCCGCCGGCGACCCCGTGCACGGCTTCACCCGGGCGGTGATCACCACCGTCATGGCCTGGCTCTTCGCCGACCCGGCGACCGAGCGGGTGGTGGTCGAACCGGACGTGCGCAACACCGCCGTGCACGCGCTGAACGCCGCCGTCGGCTTCGCTGTCGTCGGCCCGATCGCCAAGCCGGAGAAGGACGCGCTGCTCAGCGTCTGCACCCGAGCCCAGTTCCAGGCCGCCGCCAGGCCCGCCGCCGATCCTGCCAGTGCCACCCGAACCGAAGGAGCCCCGGCGTGACCTCCACCGCCGTCCCCGCCCAGACGACCGTCGCGCCCTCCACCCCTACCACCGCGGCCGCGCCCGGCGACCCGGTCGCGCATCTCACCCCGCAGCGCTGGGCGCGGGCCAACCGGATGCTGGTCTGCAAGGCGCTCGCCGAGTTCACCCACGAACGGCTGCTCACCCCGCAGCCCGTGCCGGGCCCCGACGACAGGCAGTGGTACGAGGTCCGCAGCGACGACGGCAGCGTCACCTACCGCTTCGCGGCCCGGGTGCTCGCGCTGGAGCACTGGCAGATCGACGCCGCCAGCATCACCCGGCACCGCGACGGCGTCGCGGTGCCGCCCGACGCCGTGGACCTGATCGTCGAGCTGCGCGACGCCCTCGGGCTGTCCGCGCGGGTGCTCCCGGTCTACCTGGAGGAGATCACCTCCACCCTCGCGGGTACCGCCTACAAGCTGGCCCAGTCCCTGCCGAGCGCCGCCGAACTGGCCGGGGCGGACTTCCAGACCATCGAGACGTCGATGACCGAGGGCCACCCCTGCTTCGTGGCCAACAACGGCCGGCTCGGCTTCGGCGTCGACGAGTACCACCGCTACGCCCCGGAGGCCGCCACGCCCGTACGCCTGGAGTGGCTGGCCGCGCACCGGGACCACTCGACGTTCAGCAGCGCCGGCGACCTGGACTACGACGCCCTGATCGCCGGCGAGCTGGACGCGGAGACCCGGGCCCGGTTCGCCGCCACGATGGCCGAGCTCGGGCTGGACCTCGCCGACTACCACCTCATCCCGGCGCACCCGTGGCAGTGGTGGAACAAGCTTGCCGTCACCTTCGCGGGGGAGTTGGCCGAGCGTCGGCTGGTGCACCTCGGCCCCGGTCCGGACTCGTACCTCGCGCAGCAGTCGATCCGGACGTTCTTCAACGTCACCGAGCCGCGCCGGCACTACGTCAAGACCGCGCTGTCGGTGCTGAACATGGGCTTCATGCGCGGGCTGTCGGCCGCGTACATGGCCGCCACCCCCGCCATCAACGACTGGCTGGCCGACCTGATCGCCGGCGACGAGGTGCTCGCCGGCACCGGGCTGACGATCATCCGGGAGCGGGCCGCGGTCGGCTACCGGCACCGGCAGTACGAGGCGGCCACCGAGCGCACCTCCCCGTACCGCAAGATGTTCGCCGCGCTGTGGCGGGAGAGCCCGGTGCCCGGCCTGGCCCCGGGGCGGCGGCTGTCCACCATGGCCGCGCTGCTGCACACCGACGACGACGGCGGCTCGCTGGCGGCGGCCCTGATCGACAGGTCCGGCCTGGCGCCCGAGGTGTGGCTGCGCCGCTACCTGGATGCCTACCTGACCCCGCTGCTGCACAGCTTCTACGCCCACGACCTGGCCTTCATGCCGCACGGCGAGAACGTCATCCTGGTCCTCGACGAGCACGACACCGTCGAGCGGGTGATCTTCAAGGACATCGCCGAGGAGATCGCGGTGCTGAACACCGACGTCGAGCTGCCGGCGGAGGTGCGGCGGATCCAGGTCGAAGTGCCCGACGACACCAAGCTGCTGAGCATCTTCACCGACGTGGTGGACTGCTTCCTGCGCCACCTCGGCGCGGTGCTGGTCGAGGCCGGGGTGCTCACCGAGGACGCCTTCTGGGGCACGGTCGCGGCCTGCGCCGCCGACTACTTCGATCGGGTGCCGCACCTGGCCGAGCGGGTACGCCACTACGACCTGTTCGCCGCCGAGTTCGCGCTGTCCTGCCTCAACCGGCTCCAGTTGCGCGACAACCAGCAGATGGTCGACCTGGCCGACCCGTCGGCCGCCCTGCAGTTCGTCGGCACCCTCGCCAACCCCCTCGCGGCCCACGCCCCGGCCCGCTGAAACGGCCCGGCGGGCACCGCTTGTCGCGTCCCGGCCGGTCGGCCGACGCCGGCCGGGACGCGACGCGCGGGTCGCGGCGGGGGTGAGACGCACGCGTATGCGCCGGACGTTGTCGCGCATGGCCGGGGCGTCCGGCTGCCGGTGCAATGGACGCATGGGTTTCCTGCGCAGCGCGAGCCTGCTCGCCGCCACCGTGACCACCGGTCTGACCGCCGGCCTGTTCGCCGCGTTCGCCTACGCGGTGATGCCGGGACTGGGCCGGACCGACGACCGGACGCTCGTGCTGGCCATGCAACGGATCAACGAGTCCATTCTCAACGGATGGTTCGCCGTCTGCTTCGGTGGCGCGCTGGTGTTCACGCTGCTGGCGGCGGCGCTGCACCTGGGCGCGGGGGACCGCAGGGCGCTGCCCTGGATCGTCGCCGCGCTGCTGCTCTACCTGGTGGTGCTCGGTGTCACCGCGGTCGTCAACGTCCCCCTCAACACCGTGCTGGCCCAGGCCGGCGACGTCGACCGGGTCGCCGACCTCGCCGCCCTGCGTGAGCGCTTCGAGGTGGCCTGGGTGCGCGGCAACGTGGTGCGGGCCGTCGCCTCCACCGGCGCGTTCGGGCTGCTCGCATGGGCTCTGGCCACCGCCGGTGGGCCGCTCGGTTGAACCCGCTCGTGTTATCGATAACACGAGAGGGCACGCGTTACCCCAGACGCTTACCCGTGGGGCGGCGCACCGATCGTCCACAGGCGCGGGACCGGTGTCGACAGTTACCATCTTGAATTGATGGGGCCCGGGGCCGTAACATGCCGGACACGGATGTGAACGCTAACGTTCGGACCCCTGCATCCCCGCCGAGCCCGTCCCGCCCGGTTGTCGTCCCGTCGCCGGTAGCGCTCACCTGGAGGTCCCATGTCGTCCCTGCCCCTCAGCCGACGCCGCGTGCTGCAAGCCGCCGGCGCCACCGCCGTGATCTCCGCGACCGGAGCCACGACGCTCGGCGCGGGCCCCGCCGCCGCTGCCGTGGTCCCGCCGGCGCGGCCGGACATCGGCGTCGGCGCCTACGCCTTCGACCTCGGCCAGGTGCGACTGACCGCCGGCCGCTGGTTCGACAACCAGAACCGCACCCTGAACTACCTGCGCATGGTCGACGTCGACCGCATGCTCTACAACTTCCGCGCCAACCACCGGCTGTCCACCAACGGCGCCGCCACAAACGGCGGCTGGGACGCGCCGAACTTCCCGTTCCGGACCCACATGCAGGGGCACTTCCTGACCGCGTGGGCCCAGGCCTACGCGGTGCTGGGCGACACCACCTGCCGGGACAAGGCCAACTACATGGTCGCCGAGTTGGCCAAGTGCCAGGCCAACAACGGCGCGGCCGGCTTCGGGTCGGGATATCTCTCCGGTTTCCCGGAGTCCGACTTCTCCGCCCTCGAGGCGCGCACGCTGTCCAACGGCAACGTGCCCTACTACTGCATCCACAAGACGCTCGCCGGGCTGCTCGACGTCTGGCGCTACACCGGCAACACGCAGGCCCGCACGGTGTTGCTGGCCCTCGCCGGCTGGGTCGACAACCGCACGTCCCGCCTGAGCAGCAGCCAGATGCAGTCGATGCTCGGCACCGAGTTCGGCGGCATGAACGATGTGCTGACCGAGATCTACCAGATGACCGGCGACTCCCGGTGGCTCACCACCGCCCAACGGTTCGACCACGCCTCCGTGTTCAACCCGCTGGCCAACAACCAGGATCAGCTCAACGGCCTGCACGCCAACACGCAGGTGCCCAAGTGGGTCGGCGCCGCCCGCGAGTTCAAGGCCACCGGGACGACCCGCTACCGGGACATCGCCAGCAACGCGTGGAACATCACCGTGCGCGCGCACACCTATGTCATCGGTGGCAACAGCCAGGCCGAGCACTTCCGGTCGCCCAACGCGATCGCCGGATACCTCAGCAACGACACCTGCGAGCAGTGCAACACCTACAACATGCTCAAGCTGACGCGGGAGCTCTGGCTGCTCGACCCGAGCCGGACCGACTACTTCGACTACTACGAGCGCGCCACGATCAACCACCTGATCGGCGCGCAGAACCCGGCCGACAGCAAGGGTCACATCACCTACTTCACCCCGCTCAAGCCGGGTGGCCGGCGAGGCGTGGGCCCGGCGTGGGGCGGCGGCACCTGGAGCACCGACTACAACTCGTTCTGGTGCTGCCAGGGCACCGGCGTGGAGATCAACACGAAGTTGATGGACTCCATCTACTTCTACAGCGGCACCACGCTTACCGTGAACCTGTTCGTGCCCTCGGAGCTCAACTGGTCGCAGCGGGGCATCACTGTCACCCAGAGCACCACGTACCCGGTGAGCGACACCACCACGCTCACCCTCGGCGGCACGATGAGCGGGTCGTGGAGCGTCCGCGTCCGCATTCCGGCGTGGACCAACGGCGCGACGGTAAGCGTCAACGGTGTGGAGCAGTCCGTCGCCACGACGCCCGGCAGCTACGCCACCGTCACGCGTACCTGGGCCGCCGGGGACACCATCACCGTGCGGCTGCCGATGCGTGTCGTCGTGCAGCCCACAAACGACAACTCCAGCATCGCCGCCGTCACCTACGGCCCGAGCGTGCTCTGCGGCAACTACGGCAACAGCACGCTGAGCGCGCCGCCGGCGCTCAACGTCTCGTCCATCGCACGGACCAGCACCAGCGCGCTGGCGTTCACCGCCACCGCGAACGGGTCCACGGTCAACATCGGGCCGTTCCAGGACGCCCACGGCTTCAACTACACCGTCTACTGGAACACCAGCGGCAGCAGCGGTGGTGGCAGCAGCCACCGGCTGGTAAACGTGGGCACGGGCCTGGTGCTCGGCATCCAGAACATGTCCACCGCCGACGGCGGGCTCGCCGTGCAGTGGGGTGACACCGGCACCGCCGACCACAACTGGGTCGTGGTGACCGACGGCAACGCGGTCCGGTTCCGCAACGTCAACAGCGGCAAGGTCCTCGGCGTGGAGAACATGTCCACCGCCGACAACGCCCGCGTGCTGCAGTGGTCCGACAACGGCACTGCCGATCACCGGTGGACCCTGGTGAACAACGGCGACGGCACCTACAAGATCCGCAACGTCAACAGCGGCAAGCTGCTCGGCATCCTCAACGGGAACACCGCGTACGGCGCGCAGGCCGTGCAGGACCCGGACAACGGCAGCGCCGACAACCGCTGGCGGCTCGTGGCGAACGCCTAGGGCTCACGCCACCACGTCGAGGGGCTCGGCCTCGCTCAGTCGGCCGTTCCCGCGCGCCCGAACGCGCGGGCCAGCTGGGCCAGGTCGAGCCCCTCGAAGTGGCGGAGGAACCGCCGACGTACGGCCGCGAGATGGCTGGGCCAGGACTCCTCCAGCCGGGCGAAGCCCGCGTCGGTGAGCACGGCGTTCCACCCGCGGGCGTCCTCCTCGCACCGTTCCCGTTTGACCAGGCCCTGCGTCTCCAGCCGAATGATCGTCCGGGTCATGCCGCTCAGCGAGAGATAGCAGGCCGCCGCGAGCTCGTGCATGCGCATCCGCCGGTCCGGCGCCTCGGAGAGATTCATCAGGGCGGTGTACTCGGTGAGCGGGACCTGCCGGTCGCTGACCATGTCGGCGTCGATCGTGCGCGGCACCACGTACATCACCCGGCCCAGGGCGCGGATCAGCGCCTCCTCGTCGGAATCGAGGGGTCGCAGCGGCTCGGAGCTGGGGTCGGGCATGCTCTCAGCATAGTTGCTTGATTGAGCAATTGCTCACGCAGCCTGTGATGACGACCATAGGCCCGTCATTTGCTTGACGAAGCAACAAGTGGCTAGCGTTCCGGCGTCAGGTTCGGACTATCGAAAGGCGCAGCCATGACCAGGATCGGGATCATCCTCGGAAGCACCCGCCCGGGGCGCAACGGCGAAGCCGTCGCCCGTTGGGTCCACGAGATCGCCCAGCAGCGCTCCGACGCGCAGTTCGAGCTGATCGACCTGCTCGACTACAAGCTGCCGCACCTCGACGAGGCGTACCCGCCCTCGATGGGCCAGTACAGCCAGCCGCACACGGTGCGCTGGGCCGAGACCATCGCGTCGTTTGACGGGTTCGTGATGGTAACGCCGGAATACAACCACTCGACGTCGGGCGCCCTGAAGAACGCCATCGACTTCCTCTACGGCGAGTGGAACAACAAGGCCGTCGGCTTCGTCAGCTACGGCTCGGTCGGCGGCACCCGGGCCGTCGAGCACCTGCGCCTCATCGCCGGTGAGCTGCAGATGGCCGACGTGCGCGCGCAGGTCGCGCTCTCGCTCTTCACCGACTTCGAGAACTTCAGCGTCTTCAAGCCCAACGACCACCAGCGGGACGCGGTCAACGCGACCCTCGACCAGGTCGTGGCCTGGAGCGCCGCGCTCGCGCCGCTGCGCCGGGGCTGACCCTCCTCGCGTACGCCCTGAGACGGCCCCGGGACCTCCTCCCGGGGCCGTCTCAGCTCGACCGGACGTCGTGGGCGGTGCCGGTGGCGACGGCGTGCAGCTTGTCGGGATTGGCGACGTTGTGGATGGCGGTGATGCGGCCGTCGGCGTCGATGTCGAAGGTGACGGTGGCGATCACCCGGCCCGCGCCGCCGAACACCACGCCTGGGCCGCCGTTGATCTCGGCTTGGGCAACTGTCATGTCGGCGGGCGGGACACCCTGGTAGGTGACGGTGCCGATGGCGGCGAACCAGGCGGCCACCGTCCGGGCGCCCACGATCGGCCGCAGCGCCTGGCGGACCTTGCCTCCACCGTCGGTCCACAGCGTGACGTCGGGGGACAGCAACTCCAGGAGGGTGTTGAGATCCCCACCGGTCGCGGCCGCGACGAACCGTTCGGTGACCCCGCGCTGCCGCGCGCGGTCCGCCGGGAAGCGTGGACGCCGGGCGCGCACGTGCTCGCGGGCACGGTGCGCGGCCTGGCGCACCGCGGACTCGGAGCGTTCCACCGCCTCCGCGATCTCGGCGTGACTGAAGTCGAAGACCTCCCGCAGGACGAACACCGCTCGCTCCAGCGGGCTGAGCGTCTCCAGCACGACAAGCATCGCCATCGACACCGACTCGGCGTCGGTGACGGCGTCGGCCGTGTCGCCGACGGTGAGGATGGGCTCCGGCAGCCACGGTCCCACATAGGTCTCGCGTTGACGCTGGGCGGAGCGCAGACGCTGCAACGCGAGGTTCGACGCGATCCGCGCCAGATACGCCCTGGGGTCGGCGACCTGGGAACGGTCGGCCGCCGACCAGGCGATCCAGGCGTCCTGCACCGCGTCCTCCGCGTCGGCCGCACTGCCGAGGATGCGGTACGCCACGGCGAACAGCAGGTTGCGGTGGCTGTGGAACACCTGCTGGTCGACGCTCTCGGTAGGCGCGGTCACCGGGCGTCCCGCAGCCGGGTGAAGCGGCCGCCACGCGGCCAGTACGCGCCGGAGGCCGGCATTCTCGACATGCGGCGGTACGTCGGCCAGGGGGAGGCGCTCACCGTCTCCTTGTACCAGACGGCGGCGCGGCCGGTCAGACACACCCGGCGCGGGCTGTCGTCGGGGTGGGTGAACTGCACCACCGCGTCACGCCGCCCCAGGCTCACCGGGGTGTGGTAGTACCCGAACCGGAACGGCCGGGGCTGCCGGCCCCGCAGGGTCCGGGCGATCGACACCCCGACGTGCACCCCTGTCGGCATGCCGCTCTGGCAGGTGCCGTGCAAGACGCCGTAGCCCTGCGGGACCGCCGCGGCGTCTCCGATCGCGTACACGTCCGGGTGGGAGACCGAGCGCAGCGTCGCGTCGGTGACGACGCGACCGCGGTCGTCCACGGTCAACCCCGCCGCGGCCGCCAGTGGGGACACCCGCGTGCCGCCGGTCCAGAGGACGACGTCGGCGGCGACCGTCCGTCCGTCGGCCAGCTCGACCCCGCCCGGCAGCACCCTCGTCACCGCCGACCCGCCGCGCACCTGGACGCCCAGGCGCGTGAGGGCGTTGCGCAGGTACGTCCGTGCCGCCGCGTTCATGCCCGCCCCGGGTTCCCGCTGGCCGACGAGCACGACTGTCAGCGCCGGATGCCGCTCGGCGATCTCGGCCGCCGCCTCGACGCCGGTCAGTCCGCTGCCGGCGACGACGACGGTGCCACCGCCGAGCCGCGCCAGCCGGTCGGCCAGCGCCGCCGCGTCCCCCGGGGTGTCCAGGGTGTACGCGTGCTCCTGCGCGCCCGGCACCGCTGCCGTGTCGGCGACGCTGCCCAGCCCGTAGACGAGCGTGTCGTAGCGCAGTTCCCGACTGTCGTCGACCCGGACGGTTCTCGTGTGCGCGTCCACAGCGGTCACCCATCCGCGGACGAACCGCGCGTCCGTGCCCGCCAGCAGGGTGGGGATGGTCAGCTCGGCGAGGTCCTGCCCGGTCGCCGCCATGTGCAGCCGCAACCGCTCGGTGAACCGCTCCTGCGCGTTCACCACTGTCACCTGCACGTCGGAGCGCCGCCGGGTGCGCGCCGCGAGTTGGATCGCCGTGGCCATGCCCGCGTAGCCCGCGCCCAGGATCAGGACTCGGTGCGTGCTCTGTGCTGTGCTCATCGTGGTGCCTCTCCGCTCGCCGTTCCTCGCCGATCGAGGTGACGACCAGGAGATGCGGTACGCCCTCCGGTTCGTGACATCGGCCCGGTGTGACGGTCGGCACGGCGGCACGACGGCCGCTACCCTCGGCGGGATGAGCCGAGCTGCCAGCCCTCATCGGCCGCCGCTGTGGCGGGACCGCGCCTTCGGCACGTACTGGATCGCACAGTCGCTCTCCGCGGCCGGCGACGCGTTCGCCTACCTGGCGGTGCCGCTGCTGGTGTTGCAGGCGACCGGGTCGGTGGCGCAGATGGGCCTGCTCACCGCCGTCGCGGGCGCGGCGTCCGTGGTCGCCGGGGTCTTCGGCGGGGTGCTTGTCGACAGGTACGACCGCCGCACGCTGATGATCGTCGCGGACCTGGCCCGTCTGGTCCTGTACGCCCTGGTGCCGCTGGTCTGGTTCGCCGGCCCGCAGGTCTGGCTGCTCTTCGTGGTGCTGCCGATCTGCGAGGCGGCCGGCATGCTGTTCCAGGTCGCGGCGGTGACCGCGGTGCGTAACCTCGTCGACTCCGACCGGCTCACCGAGGCCAACGGCCGGCTCCAGGCGACGTTCGCGGCGACAGCCGTCCTCGGGCCGCTGCTCGCCGGCGTGGTGTCGGCCAACTTCGGTCCGGCGGTCGCCATCGCCGTCAACGCGGCGAGCTTCGCGCTCTCGGCGGCTGGTCTGTCGCTGATCCGGCTGCGCCCCGTCCAGGCAGCCGGCGCCGCACCGGTGACCCGGCAGCGTCCGGTGGCCGAGTTCCTGGCCGGGGCGCGGTTCCTGTGGCGACAGCCCGTGCTCCGCGCGCTGACCGTCCTGCTGTCGGTGTTCATCTTCCTGACCTACGGCTTCACCGACGTCCTGATCTACCGCGTCACGCACGACCTGGGCGGCACCGAGGGCACGGTCGGTACGGTGCTCGGCCTGGCGGCACTGGGTACGGTCGCCGGGGCGCTGCTGGTGGCGCCGCTGCGTCGTCGGCGGGGCTTCGGCGCCACCTGGATCGGCGCGCACGCGGTTTGTGGGTTCGCGCTGGCGGGCGCCGGCATGGTGACGACCCTGCCGGCGGTCACCGCGCTGACCGCCGTCTACCTGTGCTGTCTCAGCATCGGCGGGATCTGCTCGATGTCGCTGCGCCAGGAGATCACCCCCGACCATCTGCTCGGTCGGGTCACCTCGGCGTTCTGGAGCACGCACTACGCCCTCGGGCCGGCCGGCGCCGCCATCCTGACCTGGACCGCCGGCCGGTACGGCGTGCCGGCGGTCGCGCTCGTGGCCGGAGCGGGGTGCCTGCTGGTGGCGGTCGGCGGGCTGTTCACCCCGATTCGCCGCGCCGGCGCGAAGCCCGCTCTCCGCCCGCCGGGACTTCAACCGGCCCCGGCCGGGGGCACCATCAGTGGCTGAGACGCTATGGAGTTGATGTCGTCAACGAATCAGGCAGGCTCGCTGATCGCCAGCCGGCGCTGATCGCCAGCCGGCGCTGATCGACGGCCATGGTGATCGCTGGCGTCGTACATGGCCGATTCGTTCTCGACATCAGCTCCAAAGGCGCCGAGTCACACCACGGCATCCCCGGCGGGTCGGCCCCGCGAGCTCGTCCGACGGCGGCGCGAGCGGGTCAGAACTCCTGGTACATGACGTGCAGGCCGACCCGGCCGAGAGCGGGGTGGCGGAACGCGCCCGGCACGGTGCCGACCACCTCGAAGCCCTCCCGCCGGTACAGCTCGACCGCCGACCGGTTGCTCTCCGCCACGGCGTTGAACTGCATGCCGGCGTACCCCCGCAGGCGTGCCCAGGTCAGGGCGTCGCGGCACAGCGCGGTGCCCACGCCCCGGCCCCGCGCGTCGGCGGCGACCATGAAACTGGCGGTGGACACGTGCGCGCCCGGCCCGGGCCGGTTGGCACCCATCTTCGCGCTGCCGAGGACCCGGTCGCCGTCGACCGCGACGACGGTCCGCCCGGGTGGGGCCTCCACCCAGATGGCGTACGCCTCGTCCGCGGTCATCTCTGGGTCGTAGGTGAACGTCTCGGCGGCCCGAACCACGTCCTCGATGATCGGCCATACCTGCGACCAGTCCTGGTCGTCGAACTCACGGATCAGCACCGGCGCAGGCTACATAGGGCGCCCGGGAGGGGGACAGCGGATTTCGGCTGTCGATCGGGGCCCGCCCGCGGTCACGAGGCGGCGTCGGCTCGCCGGGCACGGGGCGCGGGGGCTGCCGTCTCGCGCCGATGCGCCGGTGCCGGCCCGGCCGTGTCCCGGCGGATCAGCTCGGCGGGGAGCACCTCGACCCGGGGCACCGACGTCCCGGTGCCCAGCACCAGAGACATCGCCCGGACTCCCATGTCGACAAGCGGCAGCCGTACGGTGGTCAGCGCGGGTGTCACGTCCCGGGCGATCGGCATGTCGTCGAAGCCGACCACGGAGACCTGCCGCGGCACGGCCAGCGAGCGGGCCCGCAGGGTGGCGAGGGCGCCGATGGCCATCGAGTCGTTGAGGGCCACGATCGCGGTCAGCCCGGGGTCGGCGTCGAGCAGTCGGGCGGTGGCCTCGGCGCCGCCGTCGCGGTCGAACTCGGCGTACCGGATGCGCCGTTCGGGCAGCTCGCGGCCCTGCTCGGCGAGGGCCTGCCGCAGCCCGGCCAGCCGATCGGTGGTGGTGGTGAGGATGCGCGGGCCGGCGACCACGCCGATGGCCCGATGCCCCAGCTCGCACAGTTCGCGACCGGCGAGGTGCCCGCCGGCCCGGTTGTCAGGCATGACGGCGTCACCGGAGTGCTCGTGGCGGCCGATGACCGCGACCCGCCCGCCGGTCGCCTCGTACGCGGCGAGCTTCTCGTTGAGCTGCCGCGTGAACGCGTCGTCGTGGTAGCCGGAACCGGCCAGGATCAGCGCCGCCACCTGGTGGCCGCGCAGCAGCTCCACGTACTCCAGCTCGCGGTCCGGGTCGCGGTAGCTGTTGCAGATCATCAGCAGCCGGCCCCTGTCGGTGGCGACGCGTTGCAGCCCGCGGGTGATCTCGGCGAAGTACGGGTCGGAGACGTCGTGCACGATCACACCGACCGCGCTGCGATGCGAGCGGGCCAGCAGTTGGGCGTGCGCGTTCGGCACGTACTGCAATTCGGCGACGGCGGCGAGCACCCGCTCGCGCAGCTCGTCGGTGACCGGCTTGCTGCTGCTGTTGATGACGCGGGAGGCGGTGGCGGGTGAGACGCCCGCCCGACGGGCCACATCGGACAGGGTCGCCATGGCCCGCCCTTTCGATCTGTTGACGGCGTTTCGCCGTGCCGGCTAGCGTCACCGTACCGCAGAGAAAGCCCTTTCCCGCAGGGAGGCCCCGTGCCGTCGACGGAAGGAAGACCATGACCCGCAGGTCCATCGGCATCATCGTCAACGGCGTGACCGGACGGATGGGCTACCGTCAGCACCTCGTCCGGTCCCTGCTGGCCATTCGCGAGTCCGGCGGTCTGACGGTGGCCGACGGCACGACCATCTGGCCGGAACCCGTCCTGGTCGGCCGCAACGAGACGAAGCTCCGCGAGATCGCCGCTCGGCACGGCCTCACCGACTGGATCACCGACCTGGCCTCGGCGCTGGCCCGCGACGACATCGAGATCTACTTCGACGCCCAGGTCACCCAGCAGCGGGAGAAGGCGATCCGGCAGGCCATCGAGGCCGGCAAGCACATCTACACCGAGAAGCCCCTCGCCGAGGACACCGCAGGCGCGCTCGACCTGGCGCGGGCGGCCGACGCCGCCGGTGTCCGCACCGGTGTCGTACAGGACAAGCTGTTCCTGCCCGGCCTGCGCAAGCTCAAGCGTCTGATCGACGGCGGATTCTTCGGTCGGATCCTCTCGGTGCGCGGCGAGTTCGGCTACTGGGTCTTCGAGGGTGACTGGCAGCCGGCCCAGCGCCCGTCGTGGAACTACCGCGCCGAGGACGGCGGCGGCATCACCTCCGACATGTTCCCGCACTGGCACTACGTGCTGGAGGAGCTGTTCGGCCGGGTCAACGCGGTCTCCTGCGTGACAGCCACCCATCTACCCGAGCGTGTCGACGAGGACGGCCGTGCGTACGCGGCGACGGCCGACGACGCCGCGTACGCCATCTTCGAACTCGACGGCGGGGTCATCGCGCAGATCAACTCGTCCTGGGGTGTGCGGGTGTACCGCGACGAACTGGTGGAGTTCCAGGTCGACGGCACCGAGGGCAGCGCCGTCGCCGGGTTGCGCACCTGCCGGGTGCAGCACCGGGCGGTCACCCCGAAACCGGTGTGGAATCCGGACCTGCCGGCGACCGAGGACTTCCGCGCCCAGTGGACCGAGGTGCCCGACAACGAGGAGTTCGACAACGGCTTCAAGGTGCAGTGGGAGGCGTTCCTGCGGCACGTCGTGGCCGGCGAGCCGTTCCGGTGGGACTTCCTGGCCGGCGCGCGCGGCGTGCAGCTCGCCGAGCTGGGCTTGCGCGCGGCCCGCGAGGGCGTCCGGGTCCAGGTCCCGGAGATGCGGGCATGAGCGTCGCCGAGGTGCTGCTGCCGGGCGGGCGGCGACACCGGTTGGCCGGGGGGAGCGGGTTCGCCCGACCGGCAGCCCCGGCGACGGGTCGGATCGCGTACGCCGCCGCGCACGTGGTCGCCGACCCGGGCGCGGAGAACGTGCCGGGTGCCCCGGCGGCGGTGGACTGGGACACCACTCTGGCGTTTCGGCGACACCTGTGGTCGTACGGGCTGGGGGTCGCCGAGGCGATGGACACCGCCCAGCGAGGGATGGGGCTGGACTATCCGGCGACCCGGGAGCTGATCCGGCGCAGTGCCGCCGAGGCCCGCGCGGTGGGCGGCCGGATCGTCGCCGGTGTCGGCACCGACCAGCTGCCGGCCGGCCCGGCCACCCTGGCGGCGGTCACCGCCGCGTACCGCGAGCAGCTCGACGACGTCCGCGCGGCCGGCGCCCGGCCGGTGCTGATGTGCAGCCGGCACCTGGCCGTCGCCGCCCGCGGCCCCGAGGACTACCTCCGGGTGTACGACGAGCTGCTGACCACCGCCGGGGAACCGGTGGTGCTGCACTGGCTCGGCCCGATGTTCGACCCGGCGCTTACCGGTTACTGGGGCTCGCCGGACCTGGATCTGGCCGCCGACACGGTCGTCGAGCTGATCAAGGCACACCAGTCCACTGTGGATGGCGTCAAGGTGTCGTTGCTCGACGCCGGCCGGGAGGTGGCGCTGCGCCGTCGACTACCGGCGGGGGTACGCCTCTACACCGGCGACGACTTCCACTACCCGGAGCTGATCCGGGGTGACGAGGTGGGCCACTCCGACGCGTTGCTCGGGGTGTTCGCGGCCATCGCGCCGGCCGCCGCCGCCGCGCTGGCTGCCCTCGACCGCGGTGACCTGGCGGCGTACGACGAGATCTTCGCTCCGACCGTGCCGCTGGCCCGGCACCTGTTCGCGGCGCCGACCTGGCACTACAAGACGGGGATCGTGTTCCTGGCCTGGCTGGCCGGTCACCAGGACCACTTCACCATGGTCGGCGGCTCGCAGTCCGGGCGGTCTCCCGCGCACCTGGCGACCCTGCTCACCCTGGCCGACGCGGCCGGTCTGCTGCCCGACGCCGACCTGGCCGCAGCCCGCGCCCGGGCGTTCTTCACCGTCGCGGGCGTGGCGCAGTGAGCGTCGAAGGCACGGACGCGACACCAGTGGGCGGCAGCGCGGATGAGCTCGCGCGCTTCTCGTTCAACCAGGCCACCGCGCAGCACTGGGCGCTGCCCGACGTGGTCGCCGGCTGTGTGGCGGCAGGTGTGCCGGGCATCGGGCTGTGGCGGGAGCCGGTCGCCGGGTACGGGCTGGCCCGCTCGGCGAAACTGGTCCGCGACGCGGGCCTCGCCGTCACGTCCCTGTGCCGGGGCGGCTTCTTCTCCGCCGACGACTGGCGGGCGGAGAACCTGCGGGCCATCGAGGAGGCCGCCGCGCTTGGCGCGCCCGAGCTGGTGCTGGTCTCCGGCGGTCTGCCGCCCGGCAGCCGGGACGTCGACGGCGCCCGCGCCCGTGTCGCCGACGCGATAGGCGAGCTGGCCCCGCACGCGGCGGCGGCCGGTGTCCGGCTGGCCATCGAGCCGCTGCACCCGATGTTCGCCGCCGACCGGTGCGTGATCGCGTCTCTCGGCCAGGCGCTGGACATCGCCGAGCGGTTCGACCCGGCGGTGGTCGGCGTGGTCGTCGACGCGTACCACGTGTGGTGGGACGACACGGTGTACGCGCAGATCGCGCGGGCCGGCGCGCGGATCGCCGCGTTCCAGGTCTGCGACTGGGTGACCCCGCTGCCGCAGGGGGTGCTGCTCGGTCGGGCGTTGCCCGGTGAGGGGTGCATCGAGCTGCGCCGGCTGCGCGAGGCTGTCGACGCCGCCGGTTACGGCGGCCCGATCGAGGTGGAGGTCTTCTCCGCCGAGGTGTGGGCGCGTCCCGGCGCGCAGGTGCTGGACGCGGCGATCGCCGGCTACCTGCGCCACGTTGTCTGAGTGGTCCCTCTCGTGAGGGACGCGGTTCGTCTCCCGCGGGGAGGTCACCGGGCTCGACGGCGCGGATGGTGGGTGCCATGAGCCGGTGACGGTCGAGCTCGACGGGGAGAACCGATGACGAAGCATGCCATCCGGGCGGCACGGATGTTCGACGGCGAGCCACCCTGCACCGGGCTGGGGTCCGCCTGGTCGCGGGCTTCGGGAAGGCGCCGGCCGGCGGTAGGTTCGTCCGTGTGGATCCGCACGACATCGCCGCCCGGCTCGGGGTGCCCGTCGAGGACGTCGAGCGTGTGCAACGGCTCGCGGGTGACCTGCCGTCGGTGCCGCTGCCCGCCAGGGCCGATGCCCCCGCGCTCCTCGACCGGCTCGCGGTCCGCCCGGACGACGCCGCCGAGATCATGGCCGGCTGGCCCGATGCAGATTCACCACTGTGGACGCCCGAGCTGCGGTGGCTCCTCGACCGCTCCATCGCCCTGGTCCGCGCCGATCTCGGCGGGTACGTCTGGCTGCCGCCCGGCCCGGAGCTGCCGCGCGATCGGGGGCTCGCCTGGCGGCACCTCTACGTGTACGCGTACCTCGCCCTGGTAGACGTCGTCCGTGGGTACCACCGCGACCACGGCGTTTCCGATGTGGTGTCCTGGCTGACCCTCGCGGACCTGGGTCGCAATCTCGCCATCGACAGGCGGATGCGCCGCGAGGGGTGGCCCGTCATGCAGAGCTGGTTGACCCTGCACGTGCGGGGTGCCGTCTACGAGCTGGGCCGGTTGCAGCACCACCGGGGCGACGGCGTCATCGGCCTGCACGTCCCCGACTCGGGGCCGCTGACCCCGGAGGCCATTTCGGCGTCGCTGGACGAGGCGCGGGCCTTCTTCCCGCGCCACTTTCCCGACGAGCCCTACTCGGCGTTCTCCTGCGGGTCGTGGTTGCTCGACCCGCAGCTGCGGGAGTACCTGCCGGAGGATTCCAACATCATCCGCTTCCAGCGACGGTTCGAGCTGGAGCCCTACGAGGAGGCGGACGGGCCGGACGCCGACGTCGAGGTGCGGCGGTTCGTGTTCCGCACCCTGAGCACTCCGCTCGACCAGCTGCCACGCGACACCGTCCTGCAACGGGCAATCGTCGACCACCTGGCTGCCGGCCGGCACTGGCAGTGGCGTCAGGGCCGCTTCCCGATCTGAGCGGCCATCGGCGGGCGGCCCGTCACCGGGAAAACATGATCTAGGCACGGCCGACCCATCGTGATCTTATGTGCACCAGCGATCCGTAACACCGCGCAAACCCTCGATTAACCGTCGCGGGCTTAGGTGGGGGAGCGCTCCCATGAGCGGATCGCGAACGATGAGGCAGCTCCACACAGGAGCGATGGAGAGGAGTCTCGTGTCTTCACGCACGAGCGGGAACAGGCTGCGAAGACTGGCGCTACCGACGCTGGTCCTTGCGATGATCACCGGCACAACCGGTGCTGCGGGATCGGCGTCGGCGGCACCGGGGGACCGGCCCGCTACCAGCGGTCCGGGTTATTTCTCCACCGGGTCCGACCGGCGCACCACCCTTACCGACGGGGCCGATCGTCGCCCCGACGACAGTGCGGCCAGCCCGAAGGCTGCCGTCGACGTGACCGGCTCGGGCGTCTACATCGTCGAGCTGGCCGAGGCCCCGCTGACCACGTACGTCGGCGGGACGTCGGGGCTGGCGCGGACCCGTCCGGCGTCCGGCGCCCGGCTGGACGCGACGTCGGCACCGGCGCAGGCGTACCGCCGGCACCTCGACACGCAGCGGGCCGCCGTCGCCTCCGCCGCCGGTGTCCAGGTCAAGGCGGCCTACACCGCCGCCTTCAACGGCTTCTCGGCGAAGCTGACCGCCCAGCAGGCGACCGCGTTGCGGGCTGACAAGCGCGTTCGCGCCGTCACCGCCGCACGGGCGCTCGGCAGCCGGTCGGCGTCGCCGCTCGCGACCACCACGACGGCCGCCACCGCCCCGACCGCCACCACCTCGGGTGCCGCGGTCGCGTCCGCGGCCGAGCGGACCGCCAAGCCGGTCAAGCCTGGTCCCGCAACCGGCAAGGGCACGGTGATCGGGGTCCTGGACACCGGCATCTGGCCGGAGAGCGCGTCGTTCGCCAAGAAGATGCCCGCCCCGGCGAACTGGCACGGCACCTGCCAGACCGGTGTGGCCTTCGTGGCCGAGCACTGCAACGGCAAGATCGTCGGTGCCCGCTACTTCGCCGACACCTGGCTCGCCGACGGCGGCTCGGTGCCCGAGGGTGAGTTCCTGTCCCCCCGCGACGCGAACGGGCACGGCACGCACACCGCCTCCACGGCGGCCGGTCTGCCGGTCTCGGACGTCACGATCGACGGTCGGCGCTTCGACCCGATCTCCGGCGTGGCGCCGGACGCCCAGATCGCCGTCTACAAGGTGCTCTGGGCCGGCATGGGCTACGACGCCGACATCATCGCCGGCATCGACGCGGCCGTCGCCGACGGCGTGCAGGTCCTGAACTTCTCGATCGGCTCGGACCTCGGCGACTGGGAGGCCAACACCCCCATCGGCATCGCGTTCCTCAACGCCACCCTGTCCGGGGTCTTCGTGGCGGCGTCGGCGGGGAACACGGGCATCGTGAGCGGTGCCATCAGCAACGCGGCGCCCTGGGTGACCACCGTCGGTGCGGCGGTGACGAACCTCGACGAGGCGACGCTCAAGCTGGGCGACGGCACGAAGCTGGTCGGCGGCTCGCTGGACGTGCTGCCCGGCGGCAGTTCGCGGGCGATGGTCTTCGGTGACCAGGCCGGCTCGCTGGAGCTGGGCTCGGCGTACTGCGAGCCGGGCAGCCTGGACGCGGCCAAGATCAAGGGCAAGGTGGTCGCCTGCGCCCTGTCCAACACGTTCAGCTCCGCGGCTGAGGTCAAGGACAAGGGCGGGGCGGCGATGGTGCTGTTCGACCCGGTAGGCAACTACCGGGTCAACTCGATCTACAACTTCCCGGTGGTCTACCTGCCGACGGAGAAGCAGGCCGGCGCTCTGTTCAACTACCTCATGCGCCACCCCACCGACGCGAAGGTGTCCCTGCGCTCCGGCGGTGACGGCTCCAGCGTTCCGGGCGTCCCCAGCGTCGCGGACTTCTCCTCCACCGGCCCGGACAAGGTGACCTACGGCGTCTTCAAGCCGGACCTGGTCGCCCCGGGGTCGGACATCATCGCCGCGGTGTCACCGGCGGGCAACTTCGGGCGGCAGTACGACGCGTACTCGGGCACCTCGATGGCGTCGCCGTACGTGGCCGGCGCGGCGGCGGTCCTGCGTGCCACGCACCCGGACTGGACGCCGGGCACTGTCGCCTCGGCGCTGCGGACCACCGCCACCGACACCGTCGGCACCACCAACCCCCTGGACCAGGGCAGCGGCTTCATCAACCTGGCCCGGGCCACCGACCCGGGACTGGTCATCGAACCGACGGCGGCGGAACTTGTCGCCTTCAGCGAGACGGCCCAGCCCGACGGCAAGGAACTCAACCTGCCGGCCGTCTCGCTGCGCGAGTACGACGGCACCCGCCCGGTGACAGTCACCCGCACGCTCACCAACGTGGGCAAGGCGCGGGAGACCTACCGGTCGGCGGTGTCCGGCCTGCCCGGCATGAAGGTCACCGTCACGCCGGCGTCCGTGACGCTGGCGCCGGGGAAGTCCGCGACGGTCACCATCACGCTGCGCCGGGGCAACGCCCCCTGGGACCGGTACGTGACCGGTTCGATCACCTGGAAGGCCAAGGCGCACAGCGTCCGGATCCCGGTCGCCGCCCGCCCGTGGGGGATCAGCCCCCGGCCGTACGGTGACGACGGCGAGGAGTTCGGCCGGATGACCAGCGGCTCCTTCGGCATGATCCAGCCGGGCTTCACCGGGCCGCTCTCGGGTCGCAGCACCGGTTACACGCCGGTGCAGCGAAAGACGTACTCGATGCCGGCCGGCGTCTACGGCGGCGTGTTCGACCCCAGCGCCTCCGGCGTGAAAAAGGTCGACTTCACCGTGCCGGCGAACACCGCGGGCATCGTCGTCGAGGCCAACACCGAGGACCCGAACACCAACCTCGACCTCTACCTGTACAAGGGCGACAAGCTGGTCTACAGCAGTGACAGGTACTGGACCAGCGCGGAGCAGGTGTACAAGTTCCTGCCCGAGCCGGGGCGCTACACCGCGTACGTGTTCGCGCAGGTGCCCGGTGGCCCGGTCGTCGACTTCGAACTGCGGCACGCCATCATCGCTCGCAACGGCAGGTATTCGCCCGCCACGCTGACGCTACCGAAGACGACGGAGCGCGGTGCGAGCGTGAACTTCACGTTGAAGCCGAACGGGTCGCTGGCCGAGGGCGACTTCTGGGCGTACACCGAGTGGAGCACCAACGGCACGGTCATTCCCGGCAACCTCGTCTCCACCCAGCAGAGCGCCTGGGAGTAGCCCCACCGCAACCGGGGGCGGTGCCGCTGGGCACCGCCCCCGGTTGCGTCTCACTGCTGCCAGGCGTCGATGGTCTTCACTCCGTCGCGTACCGTCCGGTCGAGGATCTCGGGGTTGCCGCTGCTGCCCTCCCACCCCTGATCGTTGAACACGGTCACCGCACCGTCGACACGTGCCACGGCGATCTGGGTGGACGTGGTGCCGCCGGTGCGCTCGCCGTTCAGGCTCGTCGCCGCCCCGGTGAGCGATACCAGCACCGCCTCGTCCCCGACGCCGGACAACGGCTTGCTCGCGACCTTGACCGGGTTGCCGCCCTGGTCGTACGACGGGCAGGCCTCGACGGCACTGCGCAGACGCCGCATGTAGGCGGTAGCACCGTCACCCTCGAAGGTGAAGATCGTCTGATGGATCATGCCCTGCGGCGTGTAGTCGTCCGGTTCACCGGGCTTCTTGTAGGTGACGGTCATCGCCGCGCTCGCGGTGACCTGCCGGCCTCCGGTGCCGAACTCGTTGCCGCACAGCTTCGGCAGGGCCTCCTCGACGGGCGTCGTCCGTCGGGGCAACTTCCGCAGCTCGGCCGGCAACTCGACGAAGGCCGACGTCGGGATGGTCGTCGGGGTGCTGGCGCTCGCGGACGGCTGGTCGGTCGGGCTCGCGCCGGCCGACGCGGTCGTCGGTGACGCGGCCGACGAAACCGGATCGACCTTGTCCCCGCCCGTCGTGCAGGCCGTGCTCAACGCGATGGTGCCGAGCAGCGGCAGGATCAGCGCGAGCGTCCGTGGTGCTCGGGCGGTCGCTGGCAGTGCGTATCGGCTCATGTTTGTCCCCCTCACCCCTTTCCCGAGCAGTTCCCCGCGACGCGCCAGCGGAAACGATCAATACTGCCGGGCGGACCGACGCCTACGCGGCGGCCGGGATGGCGGCGTCGATGAGGTGTGGGCCGGGCTGCGCCAGCGCCCGGGAGAGTTGTTCCGCGAGCTGCTCGGCGGTGGTGGCGCGGCTGGCCGGCATGCCGAACGCGTCGTGCCGGGGAGCGCCGACGGTCACCTCACCGCCAGCGGACCGTCCTCGGTGCTGCGATACTGAACTCGCATAAAAGACAAATGCTGCTAGCTTGCAGGAAATAGCCCGGTAGGTGGGGGAAGCCCGATGGAACGCGGATGGGCCGAACGTGGCTACCACGCGCGCTGCCTGGACATCAGCATCGATCGCTCCTTCGAGGATTTCCGGCGGCAGTACGAGCAGGCCGTTCCGCCCTACGACGCCGAGGCGTTCAACGCGCTTGTCGCCCGCAACGCGCCCTGGGACGACGTGCTCGCCCTCATGCGTGAGCGAGCACCGCACGACTTCCTCATCTACTGGAGCAGCGGCGACCTGCGCCCGATGATGAACCTCGCGGGCGACCCCAGGCACTGCGTCGAATACCTGATGGGCAACCACACCACGGCCGAGCGGATGTTCCGCCACGACCCGGCGGCCATGCTGTACGCGCCGTTGCGGACGATGATCAGCGACGGACCCGACGGTGGAGCGCGTTTCATCATCGAGCAGCCCAGTCGCGCGTTCAGCTCCCTGGGAGTGGACGCGATCCACGAGGTGGGCGTGGACCTCGACCGTGAGGTCGCCGCCGCCCTCCTGGCGCACCTCCAGGTGCCCGTGCCGGCGGGCCTGTCCGACTAGGGCAAGTCTCCTCAGCGGTGAACATTTCCGGACGACGCCCTAGCATCGATCATCGGAGACACGACGTTTCGCGGAGGGGGTCCGATGCGGCAGGCGCAGCGGCTGAAGAGCGTCCGGTACGACATCCGCGGCCCGGTGTTGCGCCGGGCACAGGAGCTGGAGGCTGCCGGGCACCGGATCCTCAAGCTGAACCTGGGCAACCCGGCGCCGTGGGGGCTGGCCACGCCGGAGCCGATCGTCGCCGACGTCGTGCAGAACATCGTGGCCGCTCAGGGGTACAGCGACGCGCGAGGCATCTACTCCGCCCGCGTCGCGGTGGCCCAGCACTACCAGACCCTTGGCGTACCCGGCGTGCAGCCGGACGACGTGCTGCTCGGTAACGGGGTCTCCGAACTGATCGTGATGGTGCTCCAGGCGCTGCTCGACACGGGTGACGAGGTGCTGGTGCCGAGCCCGGACTACCCGCTCTGGACCGGCGCGGTGAACCTGTGCAGCGGTCGCGCGGTGCACTACCGCTGCGACGAGAGCGCGGGCTGGGCACCGGACCTGGAGCACATGGCGTCCCGGATCACTGACCGCACCCGCGCGCTCGTGGTGATCAACCCGAACAACCCGACCGGCGCGGTCTACTCCCGGGAGGTGCTGCTCGGCATGATCGAGCTTGCCCGCAAGCACGACCTGCTGATCTTCGCCGACGAGATCTACGACAAGATTGTGTACGACGGAGCGACGCACCACACCCTCGCCGCCCTCGCGCCGGACGTGCCGGTGGTCAGCATGGGCGGCCTGTCCAAGACGTACCGGGCCGCGGGCTTCCGCTCCGGCTGGCTCGCCACCAGCGGTTTCAGCGGCAGCGACTCGGACTACCTGGATGGGCTGCAGCTGCTCGCCAACATGCGCGTCTGCCCGAACGTGCCGGCCCAGCACGCCATCCAGACCGCGCTCGGCGGCTATCAGAGCATCGAGGAGCTGACCCGCCCCGGAGGCCGCCTGCTGGAGCAGCGCGACCACGCCTGGCAGTCCCTCGTCGACATCCCCGGCGTCGACTGCGTCAAGCCGGCCGGCGCCCTCTATCTCTTCGCCCGTCTCGACCCCAAGGTTCACAAGATCCACGACGACGAGCGCCTGGTGATCGACCTCTTGGAGCAGCAGCACCTGCTGATTTCCCACGGCACCGGCTTCAACCTCGACACACCAGACCACCTCCGCCTGGTCTTCCTGGCCTCCACGGACGTCCTCGACGACGCCGTCTCCCGGCTCCGCACCTTCCTCTCCGCCTACCGTCAGTAGCGCGGCGGCGCGGCGCCCGACATCACTCGGCTTCGACCTCGGTGCGATAGACGGTCAAGCCGCGTCGCTGATAGTTGCGTAAGGCATTCGGATGGTCGAACGAGCAGGTGTGCAGCCACACCCTGCGGACAGCCGGGGAATCCACGGCCGCACTGTCCCAGGCTTGCCGGATGGTCAGCGTCAGCGCATGGCCACCGAGACCCCTCCCGACATGTTCCGGTAGCAGCCCAAAGGCGGTGATCTCCACATCTCCGCCAGGCTGAGGCTCCACATTGGCGATGCCCACGGTCTCGTCCCTCAGAGTGATGAACCAGTACTGGCGCAGCGGACGACACCGCACCAGCTCCTGCCACTCGTCGTTCGTGCGGGACGCACTGCGCCACCCGTAGGGGGATCCGACCTGAACATTGGTGGCGCGCACAAGCGGCTGGCCACCGTCGACGCGCCGCAGGAGGAGTTCCGGCACGACCTTCCCAGGCCGCAGGTCCTTGGCGTCGTTCATCTCCAGGTAGGTGACAACCTTTACCATCCCGGCAGGCTACCCATCGTTTCGGACAGACCCAACACAAGCAATTCCGAGGTACGGCCGCCTACTGGGCTCGCCGGCCCGGAGCGCGCGAGCCGTATGCCGGGCCGAACACCACCAGCAGCGCCAGGTCCTCGGTCACGTCGACGAACCGGTGCTCCTCCCCGGCCGGCACGAAGATCACCGAACCCGGCCCCACCTCGGCCGTGCCGTCCGGGGTCACGATCCGGGCCCGCCCCGCGGTGACCACGTAGATCTCGTCCTCGGTGTGCGGGCTCTGGTCGTCGAGACCGCCGGCCGGGATGCAGTACGTACCCACCGACAGGTCCGGCGTTCTCAGCTGCTCGACCCAGTCGTTGGCGGCGCCGGCGGGTGCGGTCCACCGCCCCGCGCCCTCGATGATCAGCATGGCGGAAGCATCCCCTTCATGGTGCGGGCCACCGTCGACGACACTGCGGCCAGGTCGGGCTGCGCGGGCAGAAACACGGTGGGGAACCCCAACGTCTGGTTCATCGCGGCGAGCTCATACTCGGCCCGCAGGTCGGTCGTGTTCCGTACGCCGCGGACGATTACTCCGATGTCGTGGCGACGGCAGTAGCTGGAGGTCAGCCCGCTCCAGGCCGCAACGGTGACCGAGGTCCAGTCGGCCGGCAGAATTGCCCGGACCGCGGCCGCTCGTTCCTCTTCGCCGAGTCCCGGATGCTTGGAGCTGTTGACGGCGACGAGCACGACCACCTCGTCGAAGATCTTGCGTGCTCGGTTCACCACGTTCGCATGACCAGGAGTGAAGGGGTCGAAGCTGCCGGGGTAGACGGCTCGAATGCGTGCGCGACCGTCAGTCACTGCGCAATACCCGCTGCGCATCGAGGATGACCTGCTCGCGGGCCAGTGTGGCCCAGGAGGCGAACAGTTCCCGGAAGTAGGCGCCGTGCCGGGCAGCCACGGCCGGATCCTGCTCGATGACGTCCAGTTCGTTGACGATGCTCAGGTCCACGAGAGACCGAAGTTGAGCCGCATCCGGCGTGTGTACCTGACCTGTGAAGCGGTCGAACACCTGGCCGGTCCTGGCCAGCCCCCGCCAGCTACGCCCACGGTCGCAGGCACCGTAGAGATAGACAAGCTGCTCAGCGTCCGCGCCGACGAGATCCCGCAACACCGCGCGGTCGGCCGGATCAAGCAGGGCGCGATCGAAGCCGTCGGTGCCGTAGGCGGCGTGGGTGAGGCCCGCCGCCTGCACGTCACTGCCGCAGCCGAGCAGGGTCAGGCGTTCGTTGACCCGACACAGGTGGGCGTACAGGTTGCCGCCGGGATGCGCGATCTGCTCGGCTCCCTGCCGGCGGAGCCAGACCCGTACGCCGTCGTCGGTGCTCATGGCCCGACTGTAGGGATTGGCGGTCGGATTCGTTGGCCCTGGGTGTGGGCGCTATGTCACAGCACTTGGCTTCGTCCGGCGGTTCGCTCAGGTACCTGTTTCCGACACGAAGATTCCCCTACCAGCCCTGCCGATCAGCTCACCACTCTCGATCATGGTGTCGACGGCACGTCTGACGGTCATGTGCGAGGTGTCGTACTCGTCGGCCAGTAGGCGGACCGAAGGCAGCTTGGACCCAGCAGGATAAATCCCCGCCTTGATCTTGGCTCTCAGATCATCTCTGATCTGTCGCCACAACGGCTGCTCGTACGGCACCGGGTCAGCAAAACACCGGGATCGCACGAGGTGTACGGCTACCCCTTCTTGTCTTTACAGGCTTTATAAGAGTGGTAGGTTGGCTTGTGAAGCCGTGGTCGATGCCAGGAGGAACGCATGCTCAGTTCAGCAGAATGGATCGGGAGGATCGCCGAGGTCGAGAGAGTGGTCGCCGGTCGTCGGAGTCGCCTCAGCCGCGAGTCCGTTTCGGGCCGAGGGGGCTGTGGTCGATGACCGATCCGTCGATGTCCGAGATCCCGACGGTTGTCGTGGCGGAAGTGCCGCAGGTCTTCGTTCTTATCAGGGACGAGGAGGTTGTCGGATACCTGTTCGACCTTCCTTCGGGCGCGATGGCCGTCCTGGACGGTACGGGGGAGATCTTCCGATCGGACACCCTGGAGGACTTCACCAGGTTCTTCGGCCCCTTACTGGATCTGGACATCGCGAAGGTCCGGCAAGATCTCTGACCTGCACCGCACCGTCGACGACACGTCGGTGGTGGGTGGCGTCCGCCGCAGCTACCGGTCGTACCTGCCACCGTCCATCCGGAGGGTGGCGCCGGTCAGGTAGCCGGAGATTGGGCTGGCGAGGTAGGCGACGAGGTCGGCGTACTCGCGGGGCTCTCCGATGCGGCCGACGTCGGTGCCGGCGCGAATCGGCGTGGCGTTGCGCTCCACCTCCTCCCACGTCTCACCCCATCCGTTCTCGCGGCCGAGTTCCAGGAGGTAGTCGCGGGTGGTGGGAACCAGGATGGCGCCGGCCGCGATGGCGTTGGAGGTCACTCCCGTGTGCTTGAGGTCGCGGGACAGCGACCGGGCGAGGTTGAGCCGGGCGGCATTGCTGGCCGCGTAGTGCGGCTGACCCGCCGACGGCGTCTCACCGGTCACGCTGCCGATCTGGATGACACGCCCCCACCCCTTGGCCCGCATCGCGGGGACCAGGTGTCGGATCAGGCGGACCGAGCTGAGCACGTTGAGGTTGTACATGTCGGCCCACGCGTCCGTGTCCAGGTCGGACCACCCTGCTTCGGGGTCGTAGCTGCCGGCGTTGTTGACCAGAATGTCCACCTCGCCGGCCTGGGTAGCCACGGCCTCGGCGCCCACATCGGTCCTGAGGTCTCCGATCACGGCCTGCCCGCCTACCTTCCGGGCGGTCTGCTCCGTACGCGCCTGGTCCCGGCCGTGAACGACCACGGCGACGCCCTCGCCGGCCAGGACCGTCGCGATCTCGGCGCCGAGACCGCTGCTCGCGCCGGTAACCAGAGCGCGCTTGCCGGCAAGCTGCAAATCCATGGTCTTCCCCCGTCGTTCTGGAAACAGCCGGGCCAGTGCTCGGCACTGCAGCAGACTGTGACTCGTAGATAATGGACCGGCAAGTCCAGAAAGCTGCCGATTCGGTCGGGGGTTTCCTGGGGCTGTGACGGGACGCCGCAGCCGCGTGACGGCGCTTACGATGGCCCATGGACACCGCTCCGTGACCTCACGGATGCGGCGCTGGGTCGCCTCGTCGACCGTCCGTTCGGAAGGTGAGCCGATGACAGCCACGTCACGCGACGTCGTCGAGCGGGTGTTGCGGGCGGGCCGCGACCTGGATGTCGAGAGCTTCGTGGGGCTGATGGCCCCCGACGCGTACATCGAGTGGCCCTACCGGCCGCCCGGCGTGCCGGCCCGGGTGCGGGGCCGCGCGGAGATCCGGCGGCATCTGACCGCGACGGCCGAGGGATTCATCAGGATCACCGACCATCGCAACGTGGTCGTGCACGAGACGGTCGATCCGGAGACGATCATCGTGGAGTACGAGGCGCACGGCACCGTTGTCGCGACAGGCGCGGCGTTCGAGCAGATGGTCATCGCCGTGTTCCGGGTCCGGGGCGGTCAGATCCTGTCGTACCGCGACTACATCAACCCGCTGCCGCTGCTCGACGCGTTGGCCGGCACCGACGGCCAGGTCGCCCGTCGACCTGGGTAGGACACCGTCTTCTGCGCACAAGCTCGGAACCTGAATCTCGGTCCTGGATTCCTAGGTGCGAGACGGGCTGGTGGATGTCATTGCGTCCCATGCGGCCATTGCGCAGGTGATGACCCGTTCCAACTCGGCGCGTGTGGCCCCGTCGCGCGCCTGCACGGACAGGCCCTGCACCACCGTGGCGTAGTAGCGGGCGAGGGCGTCGAGCTCGATGGACGACGTGGTGAATTCACCGTCGGCAACACCGCGCGCAAGCCGGTCCTTGATGGCACTGTGCTGGCCGCGCCGTCCGTCGGCAAGGAACTCCCGGACCGCATGGTTCTCCGCCGCTCCGGTGGGCGCAGCCAGGACGAGCATGCAGTAGTGGGGCTTCGCCGAGCGGGTGATCTCATCAGCGGTGGCGCGCAGCATGGCGTGGATCGCGGCCCGGGCAGTCGGCTGCTCCTGCAGCGCGCGTCGGGGCGGCTCGCCTGAGGTCGTGCCGTAGAGCGCCATGACCTTGCGAAACAGATCTTCCTTGCTGCCGAAGCAGGCGTAGATGCTGCCCGAGGCGATTCCCATGGCCTGCGCCAGGTCGCTCAGTGAGGTTCCCTCGTAGCCCCGCTCCCAGAACACCTCCAGCGCCCGGCGCAGCGCCGTGTCCGGGTCGAAGGTGCGCGGCCTGCCGCGTGCTGCCATCAGACGGTTCTCCGAATTTTTTGGTCGACCGACCAAGATTACCTTGACCGTCACGGCGGTGCCATGCAGGATTTGTTGGCCGATCGACCAATAAGGAGACCGTTGCCATGAGTACTGCCCCGACCATGCGCGCCCTTCAGCAGAGGTCTCTGACTGGCCCTGAAGATCTGCGCCTGATCAGTGACGCGCCCGTACCGAAGCCAGGCCCGGGCGAGGTCTTGGTCCGGGTCGTCGCCGCCGGCGTCAACTTCGTCGACATCTCGCAGGCTCACGGCAGGTTCGCGGGCGGCCCGCAGCCGCCATATCTAGCCGGTATCGAAGGCGCCGGTGAAGTCACCGCCGTCGGCGAAGGAGTGACCGGTCTGGAAATCGGCACCCACGTCGTCGGCGTCTCGATCGGCGGTGGCGCATTTGCCGAGTACATGGTGCTGCCTGCGGCCGCAGCGGTCCCCGTCCCGCCGGGTTGGACCGACGAGCAGGCACTGGGCCTGCTGGTGAACTGGCCGACCGCACTCGCTGCGCTCAAGCCCCTGGGTGGCCTCGTTGCGGGACAGACCGTGCTGATCCACGCTGCTGCCGGCGGAACCGGTCAAGCTGCGGTGACGATTGCCAAGCACTACGGCGCGGCAGTGATTGCCACTGCCTCACGGGCCAAGCACGAGACGGTACGAGCCCTGGGCGCCGACCACGTCGTCGACTCCCGTAGCACCGACCTGGCCACCGACGTCCTGCGACTGACCGGAGGCGCGGGCGTCGATCTGGTGCTGGAGTCGGTCGGTGGAGCAACCCTTGACGCCAGTTTGGCCGCGGCCAAGCGGGTCACCGGTCGGGTCGTCGTCTATGGCCTGGCCGGCGGAGAGGCCGCGATCACCAACTGGGACCTGGTCTACAGGCACCAGCTCCACGTCATCGGCCTCAATATCGGCATTCTCATCCAGGCCGCACCGCACATCTTCGGTGAGCTCATGGGTGAGCTGTTCGGACTCATCGCCGCCGGGGTGCTCGGGCCCGGGCAGCCCACCACCTACCAGCTCGCCGAGGGGCCGAAGGCACTCGCGGAACTGGAAGCACGGGCTACGGTGGGCAAGCTCGCGCTACGACTCTGAGCGAGGAGCCGACGAGTGCACGTCAGCCTGGCGACGAGCGCCGGTGGGGCCGGCCGGCCGAACGAGGACTTCGTCGGTGCTGTCCCGGGTGCCGTCGTGCTGCTGGACGGCGCCGGCATTCCGGGAGCCGAGAGGCTCTGCGCGCACGGAGTCGCCTGGTACACCCACCGCCTCGGCGGCGTACTGCTCGGCGGCCTGTCGCGGAACGACGGACGCGACCTCGCGGGCATCCTCGCCGCCGCCATCGGCGAGATCGCCGCCGCGCACAGCGCCACCTGCGACATCGCTGACCCCAGCAGCCCGCAGGCCACCGTCCTGATGGTCCGCGCCCACCGGGGACGCCTGGACCATCTCCTGCTCGCGGACTCGTTCCTGGTCCTCGACCAGGTCGGCGGTGGCCCGCAGGTGGTCACCGACGAGCGCGAGGTGATCGCCAGGCGGGAGTGCTCATCGCCGCTGAGTGGCGTCACACCCGGAACTGTGGAGTACGACCGCATCCGCGCCTCCTGCGCCACCGCGCTACGCGCTCGCCGCAACCGGCCGGGCGGCTACTGGATCGCCAAGGACGACCCGCGTGCGGCACGGGAGGCGGTGACCGGCAGCCATTCACTTGACGACCTGAACGGCGTCGCGTTGCTCAGCAACGGCGCCAGCCGGATCGTCAGCCCGTACGGCCTGACCGACTGGCCCGGCGTACTGGAGCTGCTCACCGCCCACGGACCGTCCGCCGTCATCGACCGCGTCCGGCAGGCCGAAGCCCAGATGGGCGGTGGCCCCGACACTCGCGTTCCCGACGATGCCTCGGTGGCCCACTGCACGGATCTGGCACGCCACCGAGGGTGAACCAGCTCAGAGCGCCGAGGGGGGGGCAGCGGGCGCCCGCCGGTCGATGACAGGATCGGCCGATGCGCGTTCTCTTCGACGGCACGGCTCCGGTGGCCTACGGGCAGATCTACGTGACAAGTCGTGAACTGCCGAACATGGAGATGGCGTTCGCCGGGCAGGTGAACGGCCTCTGCGGAGCCGGCTACCCCGGCGCGCTGTTCCTGATGACGGGCACGCACACCGGGCAGATCCACCTCCGGATCGAGGTGCACGACGGGGAGCCGTCGGCCGCGACGGGAGAGTGGGAGGAGGTGGTGGAGGCGTCGTTTCGGCCGAGGGACGCGGCTGTTGACCTGGTTCCCTGGGGCGAAGGTTCGCTCGCCCTGTTGCCGCTGATCCCCGAAGATCAGGACGCCGGTCGGCTGCCGGCCTACCGCGTGCGGTACTGCGCCACGGGCATGGATGCGGGGAGCGACCCGTTCGGCGGGCACGACCCCGATGAGCTGGACGACGGCGACTACACCTACATGGATCAGCGGCCGGACCGCTACCTGCTGTGCTTCTGGCCGGAGGACTCGACGTTCGACGACCCGAGCGACGCCGTGACGCGTACCGACGCGATCCTGCGCCAGACCAGCAGGGCCGCCGCCTACTGGCACGGCTGGGCAGCCGGGTTGCCGCCCGCGCCGACCCTGTGGGAGCAGGTCGAAGCCGAGCAGCTCAGGCGGTTGGAGCGGGAGCGTCGCGACGAGGAGTACCGCAGGCGCGACGAGCTGCGGCGCTGGGGCGGCCGTCTGCCGAGTGAGCGGCTCCGACAGGTGCGCGGCAATATTCACGGCCTCGTCCTGCTGGACCGGGACCTGGTCGACGGGGTGGCCAGGGCCGACGCCGCCACGCAGCGGCAGATCGCGATCTGGGCGGCACGGCAGGCGTTCACCGTCGCCGGCGTCGCGGACCTCGACTGGATGGCACCGGCGTGGGCGGCCCTGGATCGGGGCACGCCGCTGCCCGAGGAGTTCGCCGACGCCAGAGCGCTGTGGACACGGATCCTGGGCGAGCCACCCGTCACGTACGCCGTCGTCTCGGTGCGCCCGGCCGGGTTCGGCCCGGCTGATCCGCTCGGCGCGGTGCTCGACGCCCCGGTGAACCCGGTCGCGATGGCGCTGCCGGCACTCGTGGCCGCCGGCGAGTCGGACCCGCTGCAGGCCGCGTTGGAGGCGCTCTGGGCGGCGGTCAGCACCTACGCCGCGCGGCGCGACGAGTTCCTGACGGAAGTGCGCCGTGCCTTTCCTGTCACCGACATCGACCGAGCAGAGGAAAGCCTGACATGAGCAGCCCACGCGAAACCTTCCTCCGACTGGTGAACGGCGTCTGCGACGGCCCGTACGAGGACCTGGCCGACCTGTACGCCGAACACACCCATGTCACGCACCCGTTGCACCCGCTCAACCCGCCGCCGTTGCGTAGCCGCAGCGAACTGCACGCGCACTTCACCGCGTCGCCTCCGGTCGACCGGACGCTGAACCGTAAGCCGGTCGGCGTGACGATTCACGAAACGGCGGACCCGGAGGTGATTGTCGCCGAGTTCGCCTATCAGGGGCGGGTCGCCGAGACGGGTGAGGAGTTCACGGTGCCATGCGTCTTCGTGATGCGTATCCGCGATGGGCTCATCATCGAGTCCCGCGACTACATCGACCACGTCGCCAGCGCGCGGGCCTGGGGCCAACTCGACAGTCTGTTGACCGCGCTCCGTCCGCAGGAGAGCACCACCAGCGGGGGCGCGGCCCGACCCTGATGTCACGCCCGACGCCCCGCACACTCATCCACCGGCGACAGCGGGTCGACTCAGTCGCCCCAGTCGAGTTGGTGTGGGGGCACGCCGGCACATGACGGCATGATGGGACCGAGGTCCGACAGTCTGCCGGTCGAGGCGGGCGCTTACAGGCTCCCGGACTCCGGCCAGTGGGACCAGTGCGTGTTGGGTGGCAGGTGTGGTGCGTACCGACTCGCATCTCCCGTCGTCAGCACATCGGCGAGCTGGCGGAAGGTCACTGATTGACTGGGCAGGGCGTCCTGGGCGGGGTCCGGGTGGTGCCACTGATCCAACCGCAGGATCTCCGGGAGGTCGGCCGGGATGCGCCGCCGCAGCTCGACCTCGTCGGCCAAGAGCAACTCCCGGTGCTCCGGAACGAGCCGGCGAAGCACGTCGACCAGTTCCTCGCCCGCCTCGGCTGCTACCGGCATTCGCCGACCTCGTACGACAATCGGGTTTCCGCAGTAGATCTCGGGCTCGTCGATGTCCTCGATATCGTTCCAGTTGTCGACACGATCGAGGAAGTCCACGTTGCCGTGGCCTGGCTGCCCCTCGGTGAGACAGTTGCCGAAGACATACAGGACGTCGACGAGGTTGCCGGCCCTGGGCGAGTAGCCCACCGCCTCGACGACGAGCGCCCACCGGTCCGCGTCGCGGTAGGCGTGCAGCCGTGCATCCACCGCGTAGGAGTAGCCGTTGCCCAGGTCCGGGAACCTGAAGTCACCGGCCGCGGCGTCGAGCTGGTCGAGGATCTCGCCGGAGCGCATGGTCGCGCAGTCTAGCCGCGGACTCTCCAGCATGATCAGGTGCACGCTCTGACGCGACGCAAGATCATGTCTTCGGCGCGAGCCGACCGTTGGGCATGTGCACCACCCGGAGGAAGGCGGGGAGCCGCCACGGCCTCGGCCCGCCGATGACGACGTCGCGCCGCAGCACCGCCTGAGCGATGCTGATCCGGCCGAACATCATCAGGTTGAACCGGGCGGGCCGGAACCGCACGCGCACGTCGAACGGGTCGTCGGGCGGTGCGATCCACACCCTGCGGTCGCCAAGCGTCAGCGTCGTGGTCGCTGTGAACCCCGATTGGAACTGCACCGACACGTGGTGGCGAGGCATCGGCAGCGCGGTGTTGAGCAGCACCCCGTACGAGTCACGCAGCATGTCGAACATGAACAGGTCCCAGTAGAGCGCGGCGTGCGCGTCCGGCATCGGCCACGGCCGGCGCAGCGCCCGCGCGATGTCCCAGCCGTGTACGAGTAGCTCGTTTGTCAGATGGGCGAACAGGCCGCCGACCGTCACCCGTGCGTTGCCCAGCCAACTCACCGTCGACCGCGGATCGGCGGTCGTGGCCAGGAGGCGGGCGACCGCGGTGTTGAGCTGCGACAGCAGTACCTCCGGATCGCGCTCGGTGAAGTGGGCGAGCACGTGGTTGTTGACGTCGGCGACGGTGTCGACGTTCGTGACGGCGAGCATGTCCTCCAGGCCCGGCACCGGGATGGCGACCTCGGGGCCCTCCAGTCTGGACACGTACAGCATCGCGATCGACACCACGTGCGCGACGGTGTCGGCCAGGGTCCAGTCGGCGGTGACCTTGACCGTTGACGAGGGTGCCGTGCCCACCATGGCGGTGAACCGGTCGGTAGCCGTCCGCAGTGCCGTGTTGGCCAGACTCCAGCGGTCCGGGCCCGCCGTCTCACTCACGTCGAGCAGTATCGAGCATTCGCTCCGCCGGAGACTTCTTCCAACGTGCGCTCATTCGGCACGGCAGCAGAGCCGGTGGAACCGCTCACCCGGGTTCCTCGATGGTGGTGCCGGTACGTGCCGCCCGCGCGGCGCCCCAGTCGTAGAGGGCCTGCAACACCGGGACCAGGCTGAGGCCCTCCTCGGTGAGCCGGTACTCCACGTGCGGTGGCGTGGTTTCGTGGTCGTGTCGCAGGATCAGCCCGTCGGCCTCCAGCTCGCGCAGCCGCTGGGTCAGCATCTTCTCGCTGACGTCGGGCATCCGGCGGCGCAGCTCGCCATAACGGTGCACGCCCTCCTTGAGGTGGGCCAGGATCACCGGTCGCCACTTGCCGCCGATGACGTCGACGGCGAACTCCACCGGGCAGTGGTAACGCTTGGCCATCGTGGCCCCCTTCGGTACACACCGAATGGTACGCACCAGATGGTGCGTACTTGATCATCGTCGCCGCGGGTGTTGGGCTGTACCCATGGTCATCGAGTACATCAGGTACCGCGTGCCGCCGGCGCGGCTGGAGGGGTTCGAGGCGGCGTACGAGCGGGCCGCTGCCGCGCTGCGGGCGGCGCCGGAATGCGTGGACTACGAGTTGAGCCGTTGCCTGGACGACACCGCCTGTCACATGCTGCGCATCACCTGGACTTCGGTCGACGGGCACCTGCAGGGGCTCCGGGGCGGCCCGGTGTTCGGGCAGTTCTTCGCCGCGATCAGGCCGTACGTCGAGGACATCGAGGAGATGCGGCACTACGCCCGAACCTCGGTCGCTGGCCCCGGTGGCGCCGCCCCGCCGAGCCTGTACGAGTGGGCCGGTGGCGCCGACGCGTTCACGAAGCTGTGCGACGCGTTCTATCGTCTGGTCCGCTCGGACGACCTCCTCGCCCCGATGTTCGCCCGCATGGATCCCGACCACGCCCGGTACGTGGCGGTCTGGCTCGCCGAGGTCTTCGGGGGGCCGGCTGCCTACACCACCGGTCGCGGTGGCTACCGCCACATGGTCGGCAAGCACCTGGGCAGGGCGATCAGCGAGGCGCAGCGTCGACGGTGGGTCAACCTGATGATGGACGCCGCCGACGAGGTCTGCCTGCCCGACGATCCGGAGTTCCGGGCCGCCTTCACGAGCTACCTCGAGTGGGGCACCCGGCTGGCCGTACACAATTCGCAGCCGGACGCGGACCCGGTCCGGCAGGCGCCCGTACCGCGTTGGGGTTGGGGTGTGGCCCCGCCTTACCAGGCCCCGAAGCCCTCCTGAGTGCGTGCCAGCCCCGCTGGCGGGTGGCAGCCTCCGCCGCGTGATCCACTCGGCTTCCGTGAAACCGGTCTATCCCCGGTCAGCGGACACCCCGACTTCCTGGAAGCCGAGTGGATCTCGGCGGGCCGGCGCGGAGGCGGCGGCCCGCCGAGCTGGTGTCAGCTGCCGGTGCAGGTGGCGGTGGTGCCGCTGCCGTTGCCGGTGCCCTGGAACCCGAAACTCGTGGTCTGGCCCGCCGCCAGTCGTCCGTTGTAGCTCTGGTTGGCGACGGTGATGGTGCCGCTGCTACCGCTGGCGACGCCGTTCCACAGCGAGCTGACCGACGCCCCGCTCGGCAGGGTGAGGGTGACCCGCCAGCCGGTGAGCGCGGAGGTTCCCGCGGTGACGGTCACGGTGGCGACGAATCCGCCGTTCCACTGGTCCTGCACGGCATAGACCGCGGTGCAGGCCGGGGTGCCGCTGGGCGGAGGCGTGGTCGGCGGGGGTGTGGTCGGCGGCGGCGTCGTGGGTGGTGGCGTGGTCGGCGGGGGAGTGGTGGGTGGTGGCGTGGTGGGCGGGGTGCCGTCGTCGAGCGTCAGGTTCTTCTGTTGGACGGTCCACTGGCTGTGGCACAGCCCGCAGTTCGAGCCGACGAAGTTCGCGCCAGCCGTGGTGTCACCCTTGAGGCGCCACTTGAGGTAGAGCACCGCGACGCGGCCGAACTCGCCGCCGTTGGGCTGGTCGTAGGTGCCGCCGTGGCCGACGTTGAGGTTGCCCATGAAGGCGGGCAGCCCGGCCGGCAGTTTGCCCCAGTCGTCGATGGCGTTCGGGTAGGCGATGTCGCTGGGCCCGCCGACGAAGTAGGCGATCGGCTTGGTCAGCCTCCTGAGCTGGTAGTCGTCGGCGTCGTTCAGCAGGCCGCTGCTGAAGATGCCTGTCGTGGTGACGCGCGGGTCACCGGAGACCGCGTACGCCTCCAGCCCTCCGCAGGAGAAGCCCGCGACGGCGAGCTTTGTCGTGTCGAGCTTGTTGAAGTACTTGCTGCCCTGCCGGGAGTTCTCCGCGACGGCCCAGTCGATGGACTGGGTGAGCATCTGGGAGGTGGTGGAGCCGGACCCGTTCGGGGCGCCGTTGGCGATGGCCAGGAAGCCGTGCGAGGCGATCTCGCGCAGGAAATTACCCTGGGACAGACCGTTGGCCGAGCACCCGCCGTTGCCCCAGACGACGATGGGCAGGCGCTCGGACGGGAGCGTCTGCGGCCGGAAGATGGTGTGGTTGGCCAGGCTGGCAGAGGTCTCGTAGTCGGCCGGATAGGGTCCGGAACCGCCGACGGCGGCATCAGCCGGCGTCGCGCCGAGCGCCATGATCACCGAGGCGACCGGGACGACGACTGCCACCAGCCCGGCGTAGATCTTCGATCTCCTTCTCATGCACCCTCCAACGGATGTCACGGGGGCTCCCTGCGGCGGCGGTGGCGGCTGGTCGTTCGCGCTGTGACCGCAGGGGTCAGCGCAGGCCACGGGCCAGGTCGAGGCGAACGCGTCGACCACCCGGCGGGGTCCCCACAGGCGATCCGATGGGAGCGGTACGCAGTTACTATCACCGCCGTAACGAAAAGTGTCAATATAACGTCAACCCAGCGTGGCCGCCTTGCGCAGGAGCACCGAGCGTTCGGGCTGGTTGGCGCACAGTCGGGCGGCCAGCTCCAGCTCGGCGCGCGCCTCCGGTCGCCGTCCGAGCCGGGCCAGCAGTTCGCCGCGTACGGTCGGGACCAGGTGGGATCCGGGGAGCCGGTTCGCGGCGATCAGCTCGTCCACGATGGCCAGAGCCGGCGCCGGGCCCGAGGCCATGGCCACGGCGACGGCCCGGTTGAGGTCGACGACCGGGGAGGGCGCGACCCGGCCGAGCGCCTCGTAGAGCACGACGATCCGGTCCCAGTCGGTCGCCTCGACCGACGGCGCCGACGCGTGGGTGGCGGCGATCGCGGCCTGCAGGCCGTAGGGGCCGAGCCCGCGTGTCGACGCCGCCCTGCCCAGCGCGGCCAGCCCGCGACGGATCGCGGAGATGTCCCATCGCCGCCGGTCCTGGTCCTCCAGCAGGACCGGCGAGCCGTCCGGGCCGGTCCGGGCAGGGAAGCGCGCGGCCGTCAGCTCGCACAACGCGAGCAGACCGTGCGCCTCCGGCTCGTCCGGCGCGAGCGCGGCAAGCGTACGGGCAAGCCGGATCGCCTCGTACGCGACGTCGGGGCGGACCAACCGGTCGCCCGACGTGGCCGTCGACCCCTCGGTGAAGATCACGTACAGGACGCTGAGCACGCCTGCCAGCCGTTCCCGACGCTCGGCGGCCGGTGGCAGCTCGAACGGCACCTGGGCCGCCGCGATGGTCTTCTTGGCGCGGGTGATGCGGGCCTGCACCGTCGGCACGGGCACGAGGAACGCGCGGGCGATCTCCTCGCTGGACAGGCCGGCGACCACGCGCAGGGTCAGCGCCACCCGGGCCTCGGGGGAGAGCACCGGGTGGCAGCTCACGAACATCAGCGCCAACACGTCGTCGTCGATCCGGTCGGGGTCGATGTCCTCGTCGAGCACCGAGCCCGCCGCCCAACCGACCGCCGAGTCGACCGCCGCGTCCACCGCCAGCAGGGCGTACCGCTCCCGGAGCGCGCTTCGGCGGCGGATCGCGTCGATGGCCCGCCGTCGGGCCGTGGCCATCAACCAACCGGCCGGATTGTCCGGCACGGCACGCCGCCACGACACCAGCGCCTCGGCCACCGCCTCCTGGGCGGCGTCCTCGGCCAGCCCGAAATCGCCTGTGAACCGGGTCAGCGCGGCGACGATCCGCGCCGACTCGATCCGCCAGACGGCCTCGACGTCGGCCGTGCCCATCAGGGCCGACCGTCGCCCGGGACCTCGTCGGCCCCGGCGACCCGGCGGACCTCGATCTTGGATCCGCGGACCGCCGGGAACCTCCTGGCCCACTCGACCGCCTCCTCCTTCGAGGCGACATCGAGCAGGAAGTAGCCCCCGAACAGTTCCTTGGTCTCGCCGTACGGCCCGTCCGTGACCACCGGGACCTCGCCGCCGAAGTCGACAACGACGCCCCGGGCCGGATCGTCAAGCCCCTCGGCCGCGAGGAGGACGCCGGCCTTCACCATCTCCTCGATGAACGTGCGGGTCGTGGCCATCGCCTCGTCGATCGAGGCCATCATGGCGGCGTTCGACTCGTCGGTGCCTCGCATGATCAGCATGTACGTCGACATCGCGTTCTCCTCATCCGGCCGGGCCGCCTCTCGACCCGCGCACCCACCTGTCGAACGGGCGGCCGGCGTATCGACACGGCCCCGGAAGATCTTTTGTCGCCGCCACCGAGACGAGCCCCGCTGCGTGGGCCCGAACGCGCATTGTCGCAGCTAGGCAGTGGGCGGAGTCCACACCGACCGGCACCGGATCTGCCAGCGCGCCGGTTCACCGCGTCGGCGCCCAGGACGGTCGCCAGGTCGTCGCGGGCAGCGGCGCCAGGCTCGCGCAGTGGTCGATGACCGCCCGCAACCCCGGGTGCGGGTTCGCTCGCGGCAGGATGAGCGAGAGCGGGTACGCGAGCGTCGGCTCCACGATCGGGATGCGACGCAGGTCGTGGTGCGTCGGCCAGACGTACCTGTCGCGTGAGCCGACCAGGGTTGCCACGTCGGCGGAGTCCGCCAGGATGTCGAGGAGCACCTCGTCGCCGAAGTGCGGGCCCGCGGCGTCGACGCGCAGGTCGAAGTTTGTGACGAGTTGGTCGTAGAAGTCCGCCCACTCGCTGCCTGGTGCGATGCCCGGCACCCAGATCCGGTGCCCGCGCAGCTGGGCCGGTGTCAGGGTTCGCGCGGAGGCGAGTGGGTGTCGCGGGCCGACGAGGAGTTCCGACGGGGAGTCGAACGCGTGGATCATCCGCACGTCGCGCGGCAGCGTGGCCGGGTCGGTGACCGAGCGGAACGAGGCGTCGACGTCGCCGGCCTGGACGGCGGCGACCGCCGCGCGCGGGTCGTCGACCCGCAGGGTCACCACGTCGAGCGGGCTCTCCGGATGTGACCGCCAGTAGTCGTGCAGGACGACTGCCTGCGCGGACCGCAGGCCGAGAACGTCGATCCGCAGGGCCCGAGAGCCCGGTCTGATCGCGGCGAGGGCGCGGTCCACCCCGGCCACGACGCCCCGGGCGTGCGGGAGGAACGCCTGGCCGTCGGGCGTGAGCTCGACCCCTCGGGGAGTACGCGTGAACAACCGCACGTCGAGCGCGCGCTCGAGAGCCGCGATCCGCTTCGACACGGCCTGCTGCGTCACGCCCAGCTCCTCGGCAGCGAGCTGCAACTGGCCGAACTCGGCCGCCCGGACGAACGATCGCACCGCCTCGGTATCCACCCGACCATTCTCCACCGTACAACCGGTGGTTGTGACACGCCCGAGCGTCGGTTGTTTGCGCCCAGGTCGCCGGCGCTGGTGTGCTGCCCGGACCCGAACGTCGGTTGCCACGAGGGGGGCGGATGCGCGCGCGGTTGGGGTCCAGCTTCGGTTGGCTGTGGTCGGCCTACGCCGTCAGCACGTACGGCACGTGGTTCGCCTTCGGCGCGTTCCCGCTGATGGCGGTTCGCGTGCTGCACTCGCCGGCGTTCGCCGTGTCGATCCTGGCGGCGGCCGGGCCCGCCGTCGCGGCGGTCGTGGCGTTCTCGCTCGGGCCGTGGGTCGAGCACCGGGCGAAGCGGCCGGTGCTTGTCGCCATGGACCTGGTCCGGTTCGTGGCCATGGCGAGTGTCCCGCTCGCGTACGCCCTCGGTCTGCTGTCCTACGGTCAGTTGCTTGTCGTCTCGGTCATCTCCGGGACCGCGAGCATCGCCTTCACCGCCGCGACCGGCGCGTACCTCAAGTATCTGGTCCGTGGCGATCACCTGCTGGTGGCGAACGGGCGGTTCGAGGCCACGACCTGGACGGCGACCGCGGTGGGCCCACCCCTCGGCGGCGCGCTCGTCGGGCTGCTCGGCCCGGTCGTCACCGTCGCGGCCGACGCCCTCAGCTACCTGCTGTCGGCGCTCGCGGTCCTGCGCATCCGTGGCGGCGACGTCGCGTCACCCCGGGCCGGCCGGCTGCGTGCCGCCGACCTGCTGGTCGGCTGGCGGTTCATCCTCCACGACCGCGTCCTGCGGGGGCTGTTCCTCAACTCGATCCTGGTCGGCGGCCTCATCATGGCCACCGCGCCGCTGCTGGCCGTCCTCCTGCTGGACCAGTACCACTTCCCGGCCTGGCAGTACGGTCTCGCCTTCGGCGTTCCGGCGCTCGGCGGCCTGGTGGGCGCCCGCGTGTCCGCGCACCTGGCGGCCCGCCACGGCCGGCACCGGGTCATGATGGTCTCCGGATGGCTGCGCTCGCTCTTCCCCCTCGGTCTCGCGTTCGTCCAGCCCGGCACTCCCGGCCTCGTCACCGTGATCGTCGTCGAGGGCCTGCTGATCACCTGCGTGGGTGTCTTCAACCCGATCTACGCGACCGAACGACTGCACCGCATCCCGCTGGGCCACACCGCCCGTGTCCTGAGCACGTGGAGTGCCGTAGGCAGGCTCGTCCAGGCCGCGCTTGTGGTGATCTGGGGCGTCCTCGCGACAGTCACCAGCCCTCTCGCGGCGATCACCATCTCCGGCGTGCTCCTGCTCGCCACCCCCCTCCTGCTGCCCGGGCGGACACCATCGTCGGCCACCGAGCCCGTCGCATCCGGGAGAGATGTGCAGGTCGAATGAGTGCTTTATATTTTAGATCGTCGATGTTAACGTTAACTTAACGTCGTCGTCTTCCGGTCGGCATGATCTTCGGCGGACGCCCGGTGGATCGGAGAACGCTCATGACCACATCCGGCAGGATCCTTGGCGTGCGCTCGGTCGCGGTGGTGACCGTGTGCGCTCTCGCCGCCGCAGTCCCGATGACCTCCGCCGCGTCCGCGTCCGCCACCATCACCGTGGCCGCCGACGGCAGCGGCACCTACACGACAGTGCAGGCGGCGATCGACAGCGTCGCGGCGAACAACAGTGTTCCGGTCACCATCACCATCAAACCCGGCACCTACCGGGGCGTGGTCACCATTCCCGCCAACAAGCCCCACCTCACGTTGGCCGGCGCCGGCGGCTCCGCCGCACAGGTGGTGATCGTCGAAGGGCACGCGTCCGGCCAGACCAAGCCCGGTGGCGGCACGTACGGCACGTCCGGCAGCGCCTCGGTCTTCGTCAACGCCAACGACACCACGATCAGCAATCTGACCATGTCGAACGACTTCAACGAGGCCGCCAACACCCTCGACGCCGAGCAGGCAGTCGCCGTCAACACCTCCGGCGACCGGGTGCAGTTCGACAACGTCCGCATCCTCGGCAACCAGGACACGCTGCTGGTCAACGCACCGAGTGTCAGCTCGGTCCGGCGTCTCTACGTCCGTAACTCCTACGTGGAGGGTGACGTCGACTTCGTCTTCGGGCGGGGCACCATGGTCTTCCAGAACGGCACCGTGCACTCGCTCACCCGGGGCTCGTCGTCGAACAACGGCTACATCACCGCCGCGGCCACCGACATCAACAACAAGTTCGGCTTCCTGTTCTGGGGAACCACGCTTACCAGCAACGCCCCCGCCAGGACCGTCTATCTGGGCCGGCCCTGGCACCCCAGCGGCGACGTCAACGCCCGCGGTCAGGTCCTCTACCGGGGCGTCACGATGGGCGCACACATCCGCACCGACCCCTGGACCGACATGTCCGGCTTCTCGTGGAGGACCGCCCGGTTCGCCGAGTACGGCAGCACCGGCGCCGGCGCCGTCATCAACGCCAACCGGCCCCAGATGAGCGCCTCCACCGCCACCCAGTACACACCCACCGCCTATCTGGCGGGTAACGACGGCTGGAACCCCATCCGATGACGAAGATCCGTTCCCTGCGTACCGCGGCCCTCATCGCCGTCGCCGCCGGGGTGCTCGCCGCAGGTCTACCGGTCCTCAGCGCCGAGGCCGCGGTCGGTGACGGCACGCCTGCCGACTCGAACATCAGCTTCGTCGGCCGGTGGAACAAGGCGAACTCCTCGGCGTACGTGCCGTACTGGGCCGGCGCGTACCTGCGGGTCGGGTTCACCGGCAGAACGGTGAAGCTCCGGCAGCGCAACACCATCCAGCTGTGGGCCAGCATCGACGGCAGGGCGTTCACGTCCTTCACCGGCTCCGGCACGATCAACCTGACACCGACCGCGTTGGCGGCCGGCAACCACACGTTGATCGTCAGTTACCGGCAGGTGGCCGGCTCCTACACCGGCGACGCTGTCTTCCAGGGGCTCACCCTGGATTCGGGCGCGAGCACGTTCAAGCCGCCGGCCCGCCCCAAGCTTGTCGAGTTCGTCGGTGACTCGATCACCGCGGGCGCCACGAGCAGTCAGCTCGCCGTGACGGACTATGCCTTCAAGGTCGGTGAGAGGCTCGGCTACGACCACACCCAGATCGCGATCGGTGGCATGTGTCTGGCCGAGACGACCGATGGATGCTGGGCGCAGACGACGCGCTACTGGATGTCCTCCGGTGGCCAGGTCGGCACCGACCAGTGGGACTTCTCCCGCTACACGGCCGACGGCGTGGTGATCAACCTGGGGACCAACGACAAGAGCCACGGCGTGAGCGCAGCGGCCTTCCAGGCGACGTACACCACCTTCCTCACGAAGATCCGGGCCAGGTTTCCGAACGCGAAGCTCTTCGCAATGCGGACGTTCATCGGTCGCTACGGGACCGAGACGGAGGCGGCGGTGCGGGCACGCAACGCCGCTGGTGACGCCAACGTGTTCTACGTGGACACCACCGGCTGGCTGCCGTCCGGCGGCCTGAGCGACTCGGTGCACCCGAACGACGCGGGCCACCAGGCCATCACGGACAGGCTGGCCCCGATCCTCAGTGCAGCGCTGACCACGACGCCGCCCCCGACGACGCCGCCCCCGACGACGCCGCCCCCGACGACGCCGCCCCCGACGACTCCCGCGCCGACGACTCCCGCGCCGACGGCTCCCGCGCCGACGACTCCCGCGCCGACCACTCCGGCGGGCGAGGGCTGTGCGGTCACCTACCGCAAGACCGGTGACTGGGGTACGGGTGCCCAGTTCGACGTGACGCTCAGCAACACCTCCACCGTCCCGGTCAACGGTTGGACACTGACCTGGACGCTGCCCGGCAGTCAGCGGATCACGCAGTCCTGGAATGCCACAGTCACCCAGTCCGGCGCGGCGGCCACCGCGGTGAACGCCTCCTGGAACGCGGTGATCCCGGCCGCCGGTTCGACAAGCTTCGGATTTGTCACCGACAGCCCGCTCGGCGGAGCGAACGGTTTCGCCCTCAACGGCTCCCCGTGCGCCGCCACGTGATGGTGAGCGTCTCCGATCAAGGCAGGAGCAACCCGATGATGGTTCGCCGATCGCGTCTCGTGGTCCTGGCGGCAACGGCCCTGACCGTCGTGGCCAGCGGGTTCGGCATCGCCACCGCGCAGGCCGCCACCCCGGCGTGCGGTGTCGCCTACCGGATCACCAGCCAGTGGACCGGCGGGTTCGGAGCCGATGTCGTCGTCACCAACCTCGGTAACCCGGTGACCAGTTGGGCCCTGGGTTGGAGTCTCTCCCCGGGGCAGGGCGTGACGCAGGCGTGGAACGCAGCCGTCACGGTCACCGGCACGGCGGTGACCGCCACCAACGTGAGCTACAACGGTGCCGTCGGCTCTGGCGCATCGGTCAGCTTCGGCTTCACCGGCTCATGGAGCGGCAGCAACCCGGTGCCGTCGTCGTTCTCGTTCAACGGCACCACCTGTGCCGGCCCACCGGCAGTGACCCCCACCGGGCCGACGCCAACCCCGTCGCCGACGTCAACGCCAACGTCAAACCCGACGCCGGACCCGACGCCCTGCACTGGACCCAGCACACCGCCGGTGACGCCTTCCACGTCGCCGACGCCCGCGCCGATCAGGGTGTGGATGGCAGGTGATTCCACGATGATGAACGCCAGCACCTGCCCGATCGGCTGGGGCAGCCAGATCGCGTCCTACTTCACGTCGAACGTCACCGTGCAGAACAGCGCCGTCGGCGGTCGCAGCATCCAGACGTGGCTGTACGAGGGCAACGTGACATCCGCCAAGAACTCGGCAGGCGAGTGCACGCTCAGCTCGACCGCCTACAGCGCGCGGTGGTCGGCGATGCTGGACACCAGCAGCGGCTTCAAGCCCGGTGACTATCTGATCATCCAGTTCGGCATCAACGACGGTGACTCGGCCTGCCCGCGACACGTCGGCATCAACCGCTTCAAGGAGCTGCTCGGCGTCATGGCGACGGCAGCCAAGGCCAGGGGTGTGAAGCCGATCTTCGTCACCCCCGTCGCGGCAATCACGTGCAGCGGCAGCACCGCCGTCGGCAACCGCGGTTTCGTCGCCGAGACGACGGCTGCTGCGGCCGCCAACGGCGTCCCGGTCATCGACCTGCACGCGAAGAGCGTGGCGCTCTACAACACGCTCAGGCTGTGCCCGAACAACGGTGACTACTCGACGGGCGCGGTCGGTGCGTTCTTCTGCAACGACCACACCCACTTCGAGGCCGCCGGCGCCAGACAGATCGCCGGCCTGATCGCCACCGCCCTCAGGGCGCAGAACATCCCGCTCGCCGCCCACCTGAAGTGACAGCCACCGTCCGGCCGCGCTGCCCGACGACAGGAGCCAGACTGCTCGGCCAATCCCGGATCGCGCGAGTGGAACACTGGCGGGGAATCAGCTCTGCTGGTAGTTCACCGCCGCGAACCCGCACGGCTGGTGCAGGTGCAGGTAGTAGGCGCCCTCGCCGTAGTCGTCCAGGTCCGCGCCGGCGATCAGACCCACGTAGTCCATCGGATCGCCGCAACCGGGGCAGTCGGCGTGCTCGGCATCCTGGATCCACTCGGGCCGGCCGCCCAGCGTCGATCCACCCCGGTCCCAGGCGCTTACCTGATACGGGCTCGCCAACGCCTGCCCGAGCACCGGCGTCAGCGCCGGCGGGTCCTCCGGTTCGTCATCGTCCGGGAGATAGTCCGGGCGGGTGTTGCCGGCCCACCAGGTGCTGCCACCGGCCGGAGTGACGTGGCTGTACAGCGTCGTGAAACAGGCGCAGAAGTGGCAGGTCTCGATCACCAACCGCCCCGACCAGCCGGTGTGGGCCAGCGCGGCGGCGATGGCGGCATCCGTGGTGTCGAGGTCCGCGGCGACCCACAGCGGCGAGGCGCACCACGGGCACGTGGGCCGGTCCGCGCCGGGCGCCGTTTCGCGCATGACCCACCGGTACGCGGTGTCGCCGCACAGGTCTCGTCGCCGGCCGTCCGAGCCGACCGCCCAGCCGCCCTCGTGGGCGTAGCCGAGCGCGTTGACGTGCAGCTCTTCCGAGCCGGCCGGAGGCTGCGTCGACCAGCGGCGCATGGCGCTCTCGGCGGACGGGTGGGCACTGTGCGCCAGGATCATGAGCAGGTCGTTCAGCTCGTCGGGTGTCCGACCGCTGTCGATCTGCTCGATGACCCGGCGCACCAGGTCGGCGTCCGCAGCACGGTACAACTTCGCCGGACACAACACGTCGAGGTCGAGCAGGAGACCCAGATGCGGGGCCAGCCTGCGGGGGTCGGTGTCCGCGATCGCGGACAACTCCTCGATCGCGTCGTCGTCCTCGGCGGCAGCACGCCTGATCAAATCCTCGATCACGGGGGGATGGTATCCATCCACATCGGGCTCGTTGCGTAGTAGCCGGGCTGCTACGGTCCTGCAGCGGAATGACGATCATGATGAAGGCCGGGGAGTTGACGCGGATGCGGATGAAGACGAAGACGATGCGCCGGGCCGGCGCGTTGATCATGGTGCCGACGACTGTGGCCCTCGTTCTGGTCGGAACCGCCTCGGCGGCGTCGGCGGCCACGGGCACGCCGAGCGGATCGCCGCCGGCCGCGAACGGCATTGACGTCTGGTGCGTGTCGACGACCGGCGCGAAGGCGTGCTTCGCCGCGTACGGGGACCGGGTCTGGGTGAAGGACACCAAGGCGAACGGCGCGCCCGCCGCCGGCACGATCCAGGGACCGGACTGGAGTCGTCAGTGCATCAACAACAGCGGAGCGGACGCCGGCTGGGTCCTGTGCAACTTCGACGTGCCGGAGTACGACGACGGCCTGCTGTGGGCCGTCAACAACCCGTTCATCGGCAACGAGAGCAGCACGGAGATCTACACCAGCGGCCCGATCTGATGCCGGAGCTCGGCCGGGTCCGGGGACTCAGCGTGATCGGGCACCTCGACGTCGTCCAGCAGTAGCCACGTGTCCGCGGGGATGTGCGGCTTGCCGGGAACGGCACGCCGTTCCTCGCGGTGGCCCGTCGGGCAGAGCTCGGCGGCGAGTCGACGCCAGAAGCGGGCGGCGCCGGGGTTCTCCTCCTGGAAGGGAATCTCCCAGGCGCCCGGGTGCGCTGTGAAGAGTTGCCGGGCGGCGAGTCGACCCACGCCCGAGCGGCGCACGGCTCGCACGACGAAGAACTCGGCGACACACAACGGCTGGATCTCCACGCCGGAGACGAAGGTGAAGCCCACGGGCCGGCTGCCCCGGCAGATGAGGTAGCCAGAGGTGTTCGGGTCGTTGAGGTAGGTCGGAAGGCGGCCCAGGGTGAACAGACCCGTATCGTCCGGCAGACTGTCGCGGAACTCGGACAGGTCGTGTCGGTACAGCTGCCACAGCCGCTCCACGAGGGACTTGTCATCGGGCTGGATCGACCGGAGGGTGACGGGGTTCAGCACACCGTCATCCTGCCCGATCCGCAGGGCAGGAAGGCTCGCAGGCCCACTGACGCCGGTGAACGCCATCCCCTCACACCAGTGGCGCCCTCGTGGATCGGCCGCCGTCGCCGGCTGCGTGGACGCCCTCCCGAGCGGCGATCGGGGCGGTGATGATCCGGCGGGGCAGCACCGGCGCGTCGCGGCCCGTGCCTCGTCGATCGTCCCCGGTCGACTGCTCGTGGTAGTCCTGCTCGACGTTCACCGACCACACGTCGTGCGTACTGCCGGTGGCGATGTTCTCGACAGTCAGCATCGCGGTCAGCATCGAGTGGTCCTGGTTGTTGTAGCGGTGCATGCCGTTGCGCCCCACCGGGTGCACGTTTGGCACGGCCTCGGCCAGCCAGGCCCGGATCACCGCCACGTTGTGCTGGTAGCGCTCGTCGTACACCGGGTATGCCTTGGGCATCCGCACCACGTGGCCGGCCTTTACCACGCCGGGCCGGACCAACCCCAACCGCTCCAGCTCCCCGGTGGCCAGGGCCACGAGGCCGGCATCCGGGGTACGCCACATCTCGTCGTCCTCGAACACGAAGTACTCCAGGCCCAGGCAGGTGCGGCCGTCCTTGACGAGGTACGGCGACCAGGAGCCGAAGTTCTGGATCCGGCCCACCCGCACCGCCGGGTCGTGCACGTAGATCCAGTTGTCCGGGAACGAGAACTCGGCCGGCACCACCAGGGCGACGGTCAGGAAGTCGCGGTAGCGCAGGTCGGCGGCGCAGGCCAGCACCTCCGGGGGCGCCGGCGGGCGCAGCGCGGCGACAAGCTCCGAGATCGGCATCGAGGAGATCACGTCGTCGGCCGGCTCGGTGCGCTGCCCGCCCGCGCCGTTGAGCGTCACGCTTATCGCCCGTCGTCGTCTCGGGTCGCGGTGCACAGCGGTCACCCAGGTGCCTGTGGACACCGCCCCGCCGCGTTGGCGCACCTGCTCGGCGCAGCGTTCCCACATCATCCCCGGCCCGTACTTGGGGTACTGGAACTCCTCGATCAGGCTTGTCACGTCGGTGCGACGGCGTCGGGGCAGCACCGCGTTGCGGATGGCCGTGGCCAGCGACAGGTTCTTGATCCGCTGCGCCGCCCAGTCGGCCTGCAACCGGTCCGCGGGCATGCCCCAGACCTTCTCGGTGTACGTCTTGAAGAAGATCGAGTACAGCCGCCAGCCGAACCGGGCCGACACCCACCCCTCGAAGTGCGACTGGTCCTTCGGCGGGCGCAGTCGGGCCCGGGCGTACGAGCCCAGGCAGCGCACCGCCTCGGGCAGTCCCAGGTTGCGCAGGGCGTTCGCCGCGTTCAGCGGGTAGTTGAACAGCGCGCCGCGGTAGAAGATCCGGCTCATCCGGGGGCGGGTCAGAAAGTCCTCGTCCGGCAGGATCTCGTGCCAGAACGCCTCCACCCGGGGCACCTTCGTGAAGAACCGGTGCCCGCCGATGTCGAAGCGCCACCCGTCGCGCTCGACGGTCCGGCTGATCCCGCCGACCACCTCGTCGGCCTCGAAGACCCGGACCGGCAGGCCGTGCCGGAGCAGCTCGTACGCCGCCGTGAGGCCCGCCGGCCCCGCGCCGATGACCACCGTGCCGTGCTGCTCGCTCATGCCGCCGTACCTTCTCCCGGTTGAGGGGCGGCGCATACCCGTCATGTCGGGGATATCGCCTGTTGGCCGTGTCGTTTCGCTCCGGCGGGCCCACCGGGGCGTACAACGAGAGGGAGCGGCACCCCGATGCGGCGGGTGGGTCGGCGAACCGGGGGAGCGGGGCGGATGCACCGGTGGCGAAACGGCCGGCGGCACGCGGCGATGACGGCTGCCCGGCCCGCCGGGGTGACGGCTGCCCGGCCCGCCGGGGTGACGGCTGCCCGGCCCGCCGGGGTGACGGCTGCCCGGCGCGCCGGGGTGACGGCTGCTCGGCCCGTCAGAGTGACGGTGGCGGCCCGGCTGGCCGGGGCGGCCGAAGCGGCCACGCGGCTGGCTCGCCGCGTGCCGGCGCCCTGGCCGTACCTCATCGGGCTCTTTCTCGGCGCGAAGCTGCTGCTGACCCTGCTCGGCCTGCTGGTCCTGCACGCCTGGGACGGCATCCCGGGCGCGCCGCCGGCGGACGAGGCGATGATGTGGGCGCAGCAGCGGGAGATCTCCGGCCACCGGTGGATCTCCTTCTGGTTCGCCTGGGACGGGCTGCTCTACCTGCGGCTGAGTGAGCTGCCACTGACCGGGCAGCCGTGGGGGGACTTCGGGTTCCCCCTGCTCTACCCCTTCCTCGCCCGGCCGGTCGGCGCGCTGCTCGGCGGCGACAACGCGCTGGCCCTGCTGGTGATCAGCAACGTCGCGTTCCTGGGGGCCCTCGCGTACGCCTACCGGCTGGCCGAACTGCTGCTCGGCGACGCGGACGCGGCCCGGCGGTTCACCCGTTACCTGGTGCTGCTGCCGACGGCGTTCCTGTTCCAGGCCGCGCTCACCGAGTCGCTGTTCGTCTGCCTCGCGCTGGCCGCGTTCTACTACGCCGAACGGCGGCGCTGGCTGCTGGTCGGCGTGCTCGGCTACTTCCTGGCGATGAGCCGGTCGGTCGGGCTGCTCGTCGCGCTGCCGCTGGCCCTGGTGCTGCTGCGCCAGCACGACTGGCGGCTCGGCCCACGAGCCCTGCTCGGGTACCTGCGGATCGGCTGGCCGTTGCTGCTGCTGCCCGCCGGATGGTTCACGTTCATGGCGTTCTGCCGGTGGCGGGGCGGAGACTGGTTCGCCTACCAGCATGCCCAGGAGGTCGGCTGGGGGATCAGGGTGCAGAACCCCGTGCCGGTGGTGCTCGACGGTCTGGCCGGAGAGCCGCGCGACGCCGTACGAGTCCTCTTCGCGCTCATCGTGCTGGCCGTGCTGGTCGCCGGGTTCCGTCGCCGGGAACTGCCGTATCTGGTCTACGGCGTGCTCATGGTGGCGGTTCCGCTGTCGATGGGCCCGGCGGTCTACAAGAGCCTGCTGCGTTACCTGCTCGCCGTGTTCCCGGTGGCGCTGGTGCTGGCCCGCTGGGCCCGTCACGCCGGTGTCGACGTGTGGCTGACGGCGACGCTCGCCGTGGTGCAGGGAGCGCTGTTCGTGCTCTGGCTCACCTACTGGACTCACATGATCATCTGATTGGGTGCCTGTCGGGCGGGGCAGGATGAGGCGATGACCGAGCCACGGGTGCGCCTCGACGATCTCGGCGCCTGGCTGATCAAGGGCAATGCGGACACTGTCGACCTCACCGCCCGGTTCGCCCGCGAGCCGCTGGTGACGAGCTGGTGCGTACGTCCCGGCTACCGGGCCCGGTTGATGCGCGCCGGGCAGCAGGTCGTCTTCTGGGCCAGCGGCAGCCGCGCTCGCCTGCCGTACGGGGTGTGGGGCATCGGGCGCGTCACCGGTGTGGCCGAGCCGGGGCCACCGGGACAGCCCTGGTCGGTGCCCCTGGAGCTGCCCATCCTTCCCGAACGGGACCGGGTGCCCCGGCCGGCGTTGCGCGCCGACGACCGGCTCGCCGCCCTGGAGGTGTTCCGTCAGCCGCAGGCGGCGAACCCCTCGTACCTGACCGTGGCCCAGTTCGCCGCCCTGCGGACGCACCTGCCGACCTGAGACCCGGCCGGGGCGAGCCGGCGGACCTGTGCGAGCCTGCTACCCGTCGTCGTGGACCCAACCGTCGGGAGGCCCGGTGTTCGCCCTGCCGCTGACCGAGGACGTCGAGCTGCGCCCGCTGGACCCCTGGCGGGCCGAGGAGTTCCTCGCCCACCTGGACCGCGCCCGCGAGCACATCCGCCCCTGGGTGTCGCCGTCCTTCGTCGCCACCGACCTGCCGTCGGCCCGCGCGGTGTTGCAGCGCTACGCCGACCGCTGGGCTACCGACTCCGGCGGCATCTGGGGGCTGTGGTGGCGCGGCAGCCTTGTCGGCGGGGTCATGTTCGTCTCGTTCGACGTCACCCTCGGTGTCTGCGAAGTCGGCTGTTGGCTGGAACCGGCGGCGCAGGGCCGGGGGATGATCGCCCCCGCGATCCGCCGGATCGTCGACTGGGCGGTCCGCGAGCGCGGCATCCAGCGCGTGGAGTGGCGGACCAACGCGGCCAACACCCGCAGCATCGCCCTGGCCCGCGGGCTCGGCCTGCGCCACGACGGCACGCTGCGCCAGGTCTACCCGAGCCCGCGCGGGCGCATCGACCTGGAAATCTGGTCGGTGCTGGCGGACGAGTGGCGGGAGGCGCACGCACCGTCCACAGACGACGGCGAATAGTTGTCGTACCCCGGCGGCACCATGCATTCATGGCCGCCCCCGCGCTCACCCCGCATACCGACCCGCCGCGCTCCGTGCCGCTGCGTGAGGCGCGCACCCGGTTCAGCCAGCTCGTCGCGCTGGCCGAGCTGACCGACGCCGTCACAGTCGTCACCCGCGACGGCGACCCGCGCCCGGTCGCCGCGATCGTCCCCGCCGCCGCAGCCCGCAGTGGCGCGCAGGCCCGCGCCGACGCCGACCGGCTCGCCACGGTCACCGCCGGTTGGGCCCGCCGCCTCGACGAGCAGCACCGGCGCAGCGGCCAGCGGCACGCCGCCGAGCTGGGGGCTGTCCGCGCGGCGCTGGCCGAGGTGTGGGCCGAGTTGGACCGCCGCGTCGTTCCGGGCAGCGATCCGGCCCTGTCCCGGCTGCGCGCCGCGCACGCCGACCTGCTCAGCGACTGACCGCCGCTCACCGGCTGACCGCCGCTCACCGGCTGACCGCCGCTCAGCGACTGGCCACCGCTGGTCGAGGGCCGCCGCCGGCACCGCGCGGTGGAGGTGTCAGGGCGCGGCCGGATAGGCGTGGGTCTCGGTCGCCTTGACCGCCACCCAGACCCGCTGGCCGGGGATCAGGCGCAGGTGCGCCGCGGCGGCCGGCGTGACGTCGGCGGCCACGCCGATCGGCCCGTCCACCTGCACGCGCACGTTGTCGCCGTGTCGCTGCACGCCGGCCACTGTGCCCGCCCAGGTGTTGCGAGGGCTCCCGTCCGGCCGGGCCGGATGCAGGGCCACCGCCGCCGGGCGGAACGCGACGAAGGCGTCCCCGTCGAGCCGGTCGGCAACGGTGAGGGTCAGCTCCGGCGCGACGCGTACCCCGTGGCCCGCTGCCCGGCCCCGATAGAGGTTCAACCCGACCAGGCGGGCCACGTAGTCGGTGCGCGGGCGGGCGGTGACGCTCGGCCCGTCGCCCTCCTGCACCACCCGCCCACCCTCGACGATGACCAGACGGTCGGCCAGCGCCAGGGCGTCCAGCGGATCGTGGGTGACAAGCACCGTGGCACCCGGGTGGGCGGCCAGGTGGCGGTGCAGCTCCGCGCGGGTGTCCAGGCGGGTGCGGGCGTCCAGGGCGGCGAGCGGCTCGTCGAGCAGCAGCAGCGACGGCCCGACGGCAAGCGCGCGAGCCAGCGCCACGCGCTGCGCCTGCCCGCCGGAGAGCTGCCGGGGCCTGCGGTGGGCCTGGCCGGCCAGGCCCACCCGGTCCAACCAGGCGCGTGCCGTGGCCCGCGCCGCCCGCCTGTCGACGCCGTGGCGACGCGGCCCGAAGGCAACATTGTCCAGCGCGTCGAGGTGCGGAAAGAGCAGGTAGTCCTGGAAGACCACGCCGATCGGCCGGCGCTCGGTGGGCACCCAGCCCCGGCCCGCCGGCCGATCCAGGTCGACGCCGTCGAGGGTGACGTGCCCGGCGGTGAGCGGATGCAGCCCGGCCAGCCCGCGCAACGCGGTGGTCTTGCCGGCACCGTTCGGCCCGAGCAGCGCGACGACCTCGCCGGACGCGACCCGCAGCGGCACGTCCAACCGGAAGGCGCCCCGGTCGACGACGAGCCGGGCGTCGAGCAGCGGTGCGGTCACGGGCCGGCCATCCAGCGGTCCCGCAGCGCGGCCAGGATGCCCACCGAGACGATCAGCAGCACCAGGCTGAGCACGATCGCGGACTCCAGGTCGGTCTCCAACGCCAGGTAGACGGCCAGCGGCATCGTCTGCGTACGCCCGGGATAGTTGCCGGCGAAGGTGATGGTGGCGCCGAACTCGCCAAGCGCCCGCGCCCAGCACAGCACCGCGCCGGCGGCCAGACCCGGTGCCACCAGGGGCAACGTGACGTGGGTGAAGGTGGTCCAGCGGCCGGCGCCGAGCGTCGCGGCGGCCTCCTCGTAGCGGTGGTCGGCGGCACGCAGGGCACCCTCCACGGCGATGACGAGGAACGGCATGGCGACGAACGCCTCGGCCAGCACCACGCCCGCGGTCGTGAACGGCAGGGTGACGCCGAACGTGGCGTCGAGCCAGCCGCCGAGCAGCCCGCGCCGGCCGAAGACCAGCAGCAGCGCCACCCCGCCGACCACCGGCGGCAGCACCAGCGGCACGGTGACCAGGGCGCGGACCAGCCGACGGCCGGGAAACTCGACCCGGGCCAGCAGCCAGGCCAGCGGCACCCCGAGCAGCAGGCAGAACAGGGTTGCCAGGGTCGCGGTCTGCACCGACAGCCGCAGCGCGGTCAGCGCCCCCGGCGCGGTGAGCCGTTGCGGCAACGTCGTCCACGGCGCCCGGACCACCAGCCCGGCCAGCGGCAGGACGAGGAAGAGCAGGCCCAGCCCGGCCGGAATCAGCAGCGCCGCCGGCACCCGCCCCCGTCGGCGCGGCGCGGAGGCGGGAAGAGCACCGCTCACGGCGACTGGAAGCCGGCCCCGGCGAGGACCGCCTGTGCCGGCGCCGAGTGGACGTACGCGACGAAGGCCCGTGCGCCGGCTGGATTCGGCGCGTCCCGCAACGCGACGATCGGATAGTCGTTGATCGCCCGCGCCGACTCGGGAAACTCGACACCGGCCACGTCGGCGCTCGCCGCCCGGGCGTCGGTGCGGTAGACGAGGGCCGCGTCGACCTCGCCGAGCTTGACCTTGGCGAGCGCGCCCCGGACGTCCTGTTCAAGGGTGACCGGGGTCAACGCGACGCCGGCCGCGGTCAGGGCGGTACGCGCCGCCGCTCCGCAGGGCACCTGCTCGGCGCAGAGCGCCACCTGCACCCCGGGGCGGGCCAGGTCGGGCAGCCCTCTCACGCCCGCCGGATTGCCGCGCGGCACGGCGATCACCAGTTGGTTGCGGGCGAAGACGCTCGGCGTGCCCTCGGCGTTGCCCGCCTCGGTCACCGTGGCCATGTTCTTCGGTGCCGCCGAGGCGAAGACGTCCGCCGGGGCGCCCTGGTTGATCTGATTGGCCAGGGCGGAACTGCCGGCGAGGTTGAGGGTGACGGTGACGCCCGGGTTGGTGGCCTCGAAGTCCCTGGCGATCCGGGTGAACGACTCGGTGAGTGAGGCGGCGGCGAACACGGTCACCGTGCCGGTGACCCGGCCGTCGGCGCCTGTCGTCGGGGTGTCGCCCCCGCCGCAGCCGGTCAGCGCCAGCAGGGCGGTCGCGACCCCGGCGGTCAGCGTCGCGAGCCTGCTCCGGCCGCTCATCCGCCGGTCCTTGCCCGGGTGGGCGTGGCGGGCGCGGCCCGCTCCACCACCACAGTCGTCGACTTGATCACGGCGACGGCCATCGACCCGACCCGCAGGTCGAGATCGTCCACCGCCTCGCGGCTCATCAGCGACACCACCCGGAACGGCCCGGCCTGGATGTCGACCTGGGCCATCACCGTGTCCTTGCGGACGTCGACGACGATGCCGCGCAGTCGGTTGCGGGCGGAGGAGAACTCCGCGCCTGCGTCCGGGTCGGCGGCCTGCGCGCGGGCGAACGCGGCGAGGTCGACGCCGTCGATGACGCGGTGGCCGTGCTCGTCGCGCCCGGCGGGCAGCCGCCCGGCATCCACCCAGCGGCGGATCGTGTCGGCGCTGACGCCGAGCAGGTCGGCGGCCTCGCCGATGCGGAACATCGTCACCGGGCCACCCTAGCCCTCGCATCTGCGAGCGGGGAAGAGTGCAACGTCTAGCTTCTGCGACGTGCTGACGGTCACGTGGCCGCAGATGCGGTCAGGGGCGACGGGGGTGGCCCTTGAGGTGACGGCCCAGCTCCCGGGCAATCTCGCGGTTGGCGTCGCGCTCGGCGAGGGTCTGCCGCTTGTCGTACGCGCGCTTGCCCTTGGCCAGGGCCAGCTCGACCTTGGCCCAGCCGTTGTCGAAGTACATCGACAGGGGCACCAGCGTCACGCCGCCCTCGCGCACCTTCTCCAGGATCCGGCCGATCTCCGAGCGGTGCAGCAGCAGCTTGCGGTTGCGGCGCGGCGCGTGGTTGGTCCACGTGCCGTAGCTGTACTCGGCGATGTGCAGTCCGTACAGCACGATCTCGCCGTCGCGTTCGTGCGCGAACGCGTCCACCAGCGACGCCCGCCCCTCGCGCAACGACTTCACCTCGGTGCCGACAAGCACGATCCCCGCCTCGTACGTGCGCAGCACGGTGTACTCGTGCCGGGCCTTCTTGTTCGAGGCGATCAGTCGACGCTCGGGGGGTTTGGACGGGCTCACCCGACGACGATATCCGGCCGCCGCCTCAGTCGGTCGTCCGGCGCTCGGCCAGCAGCCGAGCGGTGAGGTCCCGCACCGCCTGCGTGAACTCGTCCTGCCCCTCGCACGGCCAGTGGCCCAGGATCGGCGGCGGCACGCTGTCGCTGGGCGGCGGCAGCACGCCCTGCGGGTCGGTCAACCGGCGGTCCACCGCCGCCTCCGGCCCGGTCGGCGTCCAGGTGTCCCCGGGCCGGCGCCCGGCGAACATCCACCCACCGATCGGGTCGGTGTCGCGCCACAGGTTCACCCAGCGCCAGCCGACCCGCTCACCGATCTCGCGCAGCGACGACTCGTCGACGTAGGCGGGGAACAGCCGCGAGTAGAGCCGGCTCAGCGGCGACCCGTAGGTGAGCAGGGCCACCCGGTCGGTGACCCGGGCCGGCAGTTGCAGCAGCGTCGCCGCGAGCAGCACCGAGCCGTGGCTGTGCCCCGCCAGCAGCACCCCCGCGCCCTGGTCCACGAGGTAGGTGATCCGCTTGGTCAGCTCCGGCACGGCCCGTTCGGCGTAGCAGGGCGGGGCGAAGGGATGGGCCCCCCGGGGCCAGAACGTGCCCAGATCCCACAGGACACCCACGTACCGGCGGAACCCGGCCGTCCGGTACGCGAAGATGCCGCCGATCACGAGCCCGACCAGGATCGCGGCGATCGCGTAGCTGCCCGCTCCGATGAGAAAGTTGACGAGGCTCTCGGGCACGCCGACGTACCGCTGGAACACGTCCCCGGGATAGAGCTGGAGCAGGCCGAGCAGGCTGGTTGCCAGTCCGAGCGCGGCGGATGCGGCGTAGACCACGGTGAGGGGTTCCAGCCGTTCGGTGAACCGGGCCCGGGCGACCGCCTGCTCGACCCGGCGCAGCCGCCCCGCCGCCTCCGGCGGCGCGTGCGGGAAGTCGGCGGCCACGATCGCCCGCGCGGCCCGCCACCGGCTGCGGCGGGTGGCAACTGTGACAAGCGCGCCCACCAGCAGCGCGGCCAGCACCGCCAGGAAAAACCCGAAGATCGCCCACTTGTACGCCAGCGGCGGGCCGAACGCCTCCTGCGCATTGCGCCCACCGTCGCGGTCCAGCACGTCGGCCATCCGGTAGACCAACTCGGCGGAGAACGCCACCGCGAGCCCGGCGCCGATCGTGACGAAGACCGGAGCGCCCATGGCGCGCAGCCGCGGGAGCCGCTGCCCGTCGGCGCTTCGCCCGCGGCCGCGCCCCCAGATCACCACCGCCGCGAGGATCACCAGCAGCACGGTCTGGCTGACGAAGAGCCAGGCCACCGTGGCGCTGTACCCGGGCAGCATCCTGCTTCGCGGCCACGGCTCGTGGCTGGTAAGGGTGTACGCGATCACCAGGATCGTCAGGCCGCAGGCGACCGTGCGGAGCCCACGCGTGACCGCCTCCAGCCGGGGTACCGGGCTGGGCCGATCCATGTCCCGCACCTTCGTCAGCAGGACCACGCAGGTGAGCAGCACGGCCCCGGTCGCGACCGCCAGCGCGGCCCGCACCACCGACTCGTTCTGGCTGTCCCAGGCGGCCAGCAGACTGCCGTCCAGCGTGGCGAACGCGGCCGCGACGTGCACCGAGCGCAGCCGCCCCACCACCGGGCTGCCGTCCCACTGGCCGACCGCGCTCAGGTGCTGGACGGAGGTCTCCTGAGTCGCCCCGGTGCGAAAGGCGTCGAACGAGTGACTCGGCCGCGCGCCGAGCCACCACACGATCCCGATCGCGGCGACCGGCACCAGGGCCGACACGCCCAGCCGTATCCCGGGCGGGCGACCGCCGAGCCAGGAGAGCCAGCTCCGTCCGGCCGTGCAGGTCGGGGCGCCCATGCAGCGCCAGGCGATGAGGTCCACAGCCATCCCGACGATGGAGAGCACGTAGAGCATCGTGAGGGTGAGCGCGAGGACCCGGCACAGCGCGACGATGACGTGCTTCCCCGAGAGGCTCGACGGGCGCATCCAGAGCGCCACGTTGCAGAGCATGAACGGCAACAGGAACACCAGCGAGAGCGTCCGCACGGCCGTTCCGGACGGCAGATCGCTCCAGCGGTACGCCTCCAGCGTGATCCCGTCCGTGCCCGTCGAGTCCGGGTAGCCCGGACGCGGGCGGAAGAACCCTCCGCTGCGGTCCCCGGCGACCTGGTGCACGTGTGGCCGGTTGAGCACCTGGTCGGCGCTCGCCCCGGAGACGCCGTGCACCCGCAGCTCCACGACCCGACCCGACGTCGTGGGTTCGGTCGGCGACGCGTCCGCCATGGGCCCCCCGAGGTGTGCGACCGCCGGCCGGTCGGCGGTGCTGGCCGCCCGCGCGGCGGTGCGGCTTACCCGTCTCGGGCGCTGTCAACCATGCGTCGCCGCCCACGTGGTGGTGCGACCGGGCCCCGGAGGGTGGTTCTATTGGCGCCATGGCAAACCCGGTGATCCTGACCGTCGACGACGATCCCGCGGTGTCCCGGGCGGTGGCCCGGGACATCCGGCGCCGCTACGGCGACCGCTACCGGGTGCTGCGCGCCGCCTCGGGGCCGGAGGCCCTGGACGCGCTGCGGGAGGTCAAGCTGCGCGGCGAGCAGGTGGCGCTGCTGCTGGCCGACCACCGGATGCCGGAGATGACAGGCGTCGAGTTCCTCGAGGCAGCCATGGACATCTTCCCGGCCGCCCGCCGGGTGCTGCTCACCGCGTACGCCGACACCGACGCGGCGATCGAGGCGATAAACGTGGTCGACCTGGACCACTACCTGCTCAAGCCCTGGCACCCACCGGAGGAGAAGCTGTATCCGGTGGTCGACGGCCTGCTGGAGGCGTGGTCGGTCACCCCGGACGCGACGAGCACCGAGATCCGGGTCGTGGGGCACCGCTGGTCGGCGCCGTCGTTCAAGGTCCGTGACTTCCTGGCCCGCAACCTCGTGCCGTACCGCTGGTTGTTGTCCGACGACCCGGAGGGCGCCCGCCTGCTCGACGCCGCCGGGGCCACGGAGGCGGACGTACCCCTGGTGGTGACCGCCGAGGGCAAGGCCCTGGTCGCCCCCAACGAGACGGAGCTGGCGGCGCTGGCCGGGTTGACAGTGGTGCCGGCGTCCGACTTCTACGACCTCGTGGTGATCGGCGGCGGTCCGGCGGGCCTGGGCTCGGCCGTGTACGGCGCGTCGGAGGGGCTGCGCACCGTCCTCGTCGAGCGGCGGGCGACAGGCGGGCAGGCCGGGCAGAGCAGCCGGATCGAAAACTACCTGGGCTTTCCCGACGGCGTCTCCGGCGCCCAGCTGACCGACCGGGCCCGACGGCAGGCGGTGAAGTTCGGCGCCGAGCTGCTCAGCGCCCGGGAGGTGGTCGGCCTGAGCGAGGCCGGCGGGGCCCGGCTGCTGCGCTTCGGCGACGGCAGCGAGATCGCCGCGCACACGGTGGTGCTGGCCACCGGGGTCTCCTACCGGGTGCTCGACGCGCCGGGGCTTGCCGACTTCACCGGCCGGGGCGTGTTCTACGGCGCCGCCGCCACCGAGGCGCCCAGTTGTGTCGACCAGGACGTCTACATCGTGGGCGGGGCCAACTCGGCCGGCCAGGCCGCCGTGCACTTCTCCCGGTACGCCGCCCGCGTCCACCTGCTGATCCGCGGCGCGGACCTCACGGCGTCGATGTCGCGTTACCTGATCGACCAGCTGGAACGCATCGACCGGATCACCGTGCACCCGCACACGGCGGTGGTCGGCGGCACCGGGCAGGACCACCTGCAACAGCTCACCCTCTGCGACACCCGTACCGGGCAGGCCCGCTCGGTCGACACGTCCTGGCTGTTCATCTTCATCGGCGCCGAGCCCCGCACGGACTGGCTGGACGGGGTGCTCGTCCGCGACGGACGCGGCTTCATCGTCACCGGCCCGGACCTGTTGACCGGCGGCCGGCGTCCGGCCGGTTGGTCGCTGTCGCGCGACCCGTACCACCTGGAGACGAGCGTGCCGGGGGTCTTCGCCGCCGGGGACGTCCGCGCCGAGTCGGTCAAGCGGGTTGCCTCTGCCGTCGGCGAGGGCGCGATGGCCGTCTCGCTCGTGCACCGCTACCTGGAGGCCCAATGACCACCCCGTCGGAGCGGTTGACGCCCGCGCAGCTGCGTGACCTGTTCCTGTTCGAGTCCCTCGACGACTCCCAGCGTGCCTGGCTGGCGGAGCGCGGGCGCGTCGAGCAACGTGCCGGCGGCACCCTGGTGTACGCCGAGGGTGAGCCCGGCACCTGCTTCTTCGTGTTGCTGCGCGGCGCGGTGGCGCTGAGCCGGCAGGTGCGCGGCGACGACATCGAGGTCAGTCGGACCGACCAGCGCGGGGTGTACGGCGGGGCTGTCCAGGCGTACCTGGGGGACCAGGTCGACCAGATCTACCGCAACAGCATGCGGGCGCTTGTCGACTCGGACTTCTTCGTGCTGCCGGCGGAGGACTTCGCGTACGCCCTGCGGTCCTGGTTCCCGATGCCCATGCACCTGTTGGAGGGGCTGTTCCTCGGCCTGCGGAACAGCCAGACGATCGTCGGCGAACGGGAGCGGCTGTTGGCGCTCGGTTCGCTGTCGGCGGGACTTACCCACGAGCTCAACAACCCGGCAGCGGCGGCGGTGCGGGCCACGTCGGTGCTGCGTGACCGGGTCGCGGGCATGCGCCACAAGCTTGCCATGATCGCCGACGGCCGGCTCGACGGTCGGGCGCTGCACGGCCTTGTCTCGTTGCAGGAGGAGGCGGTGGCGCGGGTGGCCACCGCGCCGAAGCTGACCCCGATGGCCACCGCCGACGCCGAGGACACCCTCACCGACTGGCTGGAGGAGCACGGGGTCGGCGGCGCCTGGGACCTGGCGCCCATCCTGGTCGCCGGGGGTCTGGACACGGCCTGGCTCGGGCAGGTGAAGGCGGCCGTCGGTCCGGCGGACCTGGAGGCCGCCGTGCGGTGGCTCTCCTACACCGTCGACACCGAGCTGTTGATGCGCGAGATCGGCGACGCGGTGACCCGGATCTCCGGGCTGGTGGGTGCCGCCAAGCAGTACTCCCAGCTGGACCGCGCGCCGCACCTGGTGGTGGACGTGCACGACCTGCTCGACGCCACCCTTGTCATGTTCAAGGGCAAGATCCCCGCCGAGGTCAAGCTCGTCCGCGAGTACGACAGGTCGCTCCCGCCGATCCCGGCCTACGCGGCCGAGCTGAACCAGGTGTGGACGAACCTGATCGACAACGCGCTCGGCGCGATGGGGGAGAAGGGCGTGCTGACCGTCCGCACCGGCCAGGTCGGAGACCTGCTGGCGGTGGATATCACCGACACCGGTCCCGGTATCCCGCCCGAGGTGCGCCCGCGCATCTTCGAGCCGTTCTTCACCACGAAGCCGGTCGGCGCGGGCACGGGGCTGGGGCTGGACATCTCGTACCGGATCGTGGTCAACAAGCACCACGGCGACATCCGGGTGGAGACGGAGCCCGGGAACACCACGTTCCGGGTGCTGCTGCCGATCACCGAGGACGTCGCGCCGAGTTTGTGAAACACCCGTACGACGCGCCGACTACCTAGAGACATCGGGCAGTCGCACGCAGTAGTCTCGGGCGGCGTTCGTGCTTCCCGCCCCCCGAGGAGCGTCCGTGGACTCGATGGCCCGCCCGCGCACCGCGCCCCACGACGACGACAAGCCGCTCGACCCGCCCGACGACGCCTCCCTGCTGCCGGAGTTGGAGGACGCCGCGTGGATGCACCATGCGACCACGTTCGCGCACACCAGCTTCTGGGCCGTGGCCCGACGACTGCCCCGACTCGTCCGTGAGGCGGTGGCGCTGGCCTGGACCACCAACCGCGTGGACACCGTCGCCTCCATCGGCCTGAACGTCGCCGCCGGGGTGATGACCACCTTCGGCCTGCTCGCCACGACCACCGTGCTGCGGGAACTCTTCGCCGCCGGGCCCACCCCGGACCGGGTCCGCTCGGCCCTGCCGGCGCTTGTCGTGGCCGCGGCGGCGGTCTCGGCGCGCGGCGGTCTGACGATCGCGGCCGGTTGGGCCCAGGCGCGGCTCACCCCGCAGATCAACTACCAGGTGGAGCTGCGGCTGTTCGAGGCCACCACCGCCGTGGACCTGGCCGCGTTCGACGACGCCGGGTTCGCCGAGGAGATGGACCGGGTCCGCGACCGGGGGATGGGCGAGGCGGCGTGGATCGTCGACCACACCGTCAACCTGGTGACCGGTGTGGTCGGGATGCTCGCCACCGCCGTGGCGGTGACAGTCATCCAGCCGCTGTTGCTGCCCTGTCTGCTGCTCGCGGCCGTGCCCCAGGCGATCACGGCGGTGCGGATGGCCCGCCGGGAGTACCTGGCGATGCTGGCGCGCATCACCCGCCTGCGGCGGATGTGGATGCTCGCCCATCTGATGGCCAACCGGCACACCGCCGCCGAGGTGCGCGCCTACCAGATGCGCGACTTCCTGCTCGCCGAGTATCGCGCCGTGATGGCCGTCGAGACCCGCGCCCAGCTGCGGCTGGTTCGCTCGCAGACCGGCACCCGCGTGGCCGGCGCCACCGCGGCGGGCCTGGCCACCTTCGGGGTGTACGCCGTGCTCGGCGGGCTGCTCCTGGCCGGCATGGTCGCCCTCGCCGCCGCGGCCACCGCCCTGCTCGCCCTGCAGTCCGCGCGGACCAGCCTGGGCGTCGCCGTCGTCGCCACCAACTCGCTGTACGAGGACGCCCTCTACTACCAGGACTACCGGGACTTCCTGACCCGGGCGCGGGGCCGGGTACCCGTCGGCGGTGAGCGGACTGTCGACGGCGTCGAGACGATCGACCTCCACGAGGTGAGCCTGCGCTACCCCGACACCGACGTGCCGGCTGTGGACCGGGTCAGCCTGACGATCCGGCGCGGGGAGGTGATCGCGCTGGTCGGCGAGAACGGCTCCGGCAAGACCACCCTGGCCAAGCTGGTCGCCGGGCTCTACCGGCCGACCGGTGGGACGATCCGCTGGGACGACGTCGACGCCGCCGAGCTGGATCCGCGCACGCTCGCCGCGCAGGTGGCCGTGATGACGCAGGAGTACTGGAAGTTCCCGTTCACGGCCGGGCAGAACATCCGCGTGGGCCGGCACGACCGTACGCCCGAGCATCCCGGCCCCGACGTGCAGGAGGCCGCCGCGGCGGCCGCCGCCCACGACATGATCGTCGGTCTGCCGCACGGCTACGACACCCTGCTCGACCGGGAGTTCAAGAACGGTCACGAGCTGTCCGGCGGGCAGTGGCAGCGGCTCGTCGCCGCCCGGGGTCTCTACCGCGACGCCGCACTGCTGATCTGCGACGAGCCGTCGGCCGCCCTGGACGCCCGCGCCGAACACGCCCTGTTCCAGCACCTGCGCCGTCGACCCGACCGGGCGGTAGTCCTGATCACCCACCGGCTGGCCAACGTCCGGCACGCCGACCGGATCTTCGTCATGGACCGGGGTCGCCTCGTTCAGGAGGGCAACCACGACGAGTTGATGGCGGCCGGCGGCCTCTACCGCGAGCTGTTCGAGCTGCAGGCCAGCGGCTACCGGGCCGGCGCCTCCGACGCCGCAAGCCACTGAACCGGGGCCCTGCGACGGCGGTTGGGTTCGGGCTTTCGTCAGACGGGGTGGGCGCCGTTGAGGACATCGGCCAGGACGCGGGTGTGGGTGGAGAACGCCAGCTCGACCGGGTTGGTGAGCACCAACCACTCGGTCGCCTCCTCGGTGGGAGCCGACGGCGGCAGGTCCTCGACAGCCCGCTCGGGCAGCACCCCGAACACCATCATGGTGCCGCCCGTCGGGGCGCCGCGCACGGCGAGGAGCCGGGCATCCTCGGCCGCCGCGACCAGCCCGGTCTCCTCCCGCAGCTCACGCACCAGCGCGTCGGACCACTCCTCGCCGTACTCGATGAATCCGCCGGGCAGCGCGAGCCGCCCGCGGGCCGGTTCGATGTCCCGGCGGACGACCACCACACCCAACCCGTCGGCGGTGCGGACCGGAAGCACCGCCACCGCGACGGGCAGCGGGTTGCGCCAGACGGTCTCGCCGCAGACCGCGCAGACCCGCGGCCATCCGGTCGCCGCCGGGTAGGTGGCGCCGCAGTAGGAGCAGTGCGAGTACGGCGTACCTGTCATGGCGCAGCACGTTACCCGGGCTGCTCGGATCGGCGCGCAGCCGAAGGCTCAGTCGTCCCGGTCGAGCAACGGGCGCAGTTGGTCGAGCAGCTGCGCCCGGCTCACGTTGCGCGGCAGCTCGATGGTGAGGTCCAGGCCCGGGCCGCGCGCGGTCAACGTCACCGTCGGGCGGGGATCGCGCAGCCGCCAACCTCGGATGGCGGAGACCAGCGCCTCGGCCTGCGGTTGCAGGGTGGCCAGTGTGGCCAGATTCGCCAGGACGCTGATTCCTTCGATGGCCAGGGTCACGGCACCCGCGTCCCGAACGCCCTCGTGTGGCAGGCGCAGCTCGGCGACAACTTCGGGCGGCAGCAACAGTCGAACGCTAGTCATCCTCACCCCTCACCAGCGCGGCGATCCGGTCCCGGACGCTCTGCCCGAGCGGACGCAGCGACGTCGACGCGGTCTCGCCGCAGATGAAGCCCTGCACGTGCCGGATCCGCAGGTCGTAGATCTGCTTGAGGGTCACCGGCGCCTGCTCGTCGAAGCCCTCCACGATGACGGCGCGGGGGTTCGGCGCGTGTCCGAGGTCGCTGGCGTAGCGGGCGACCCGGGTCACCAGGTCCAGTTCCTCGACGGCCAGCGGGTGGTGAAGGACGGCCCGGTCCACTTTGATCTGGGTCAACGGAAGCTCCGCCATCCGGGCGAGTGACGAGTAACCGACCCCGAAGTCGTCCACCGCGAAGCTGATCTCCAGGTCACGGGCCAGGCTGGTCAGTCGACGATGGAAGTACGTCAGCGGCTCCTGGGGCCACACCTCGCCGGGAGCGGGCCGGATCGGGTCCTGCTCGGAGATCTCCAGCGTGACCGTGCGCGGATCCAGATTGGCTTCCATGATCGCTGTGCGGACCTGGGCGATGTAGGCGTCGCTGAGCAGCGAGCGGACCGCGACGTTCACCGAGATCGGTTTGGTGACGTCGAAGACGGATGCGACGTCCGCCTCGGCGTACGAGTCGATCGCCTTGGCCAGCAGCAGCGCGTCGCGTTCGATGACGAAGCGGTCACCCCAGGCGTACGCCATCTGAAGGGCCGCGACAGGCGCGCGCACGTCGGTCTCCAGCCGCCTCGCCAGTGCCTCGTAGCTGTGGATGCCCACGCCGGCGGCCCGCCGGTCCAATGACATCACCGGCTGGAACACCATGGTCAGCGACTCGATCAGCTTCTGGTACAGGCTGAACGCGTGCGAGTACAGATCCACCGGCAGTCGGCCGTAGGCCGAGCGCAGGGCGGTGAGCACCTGCATCTCGGCGTGCACCGGGTCGTCGCGGACATCGGAGTTCCAGATGGCCCGCAGCATCGTCGCCAACGGCTCGCCCATGTCCAGTGCGGCGAGTGCGGGATCGACCACCGCGAGGGTGAGGTTCCGGCTGTTCTCCTGCGACAGGGGTACGCAGAGGATTCGTCGGCCGGCGTCGTCGGCCACCACATGCCCGGGGGAGGAGGTGCGGACCAGGGTCGTGTCCGCGGCGCTCAGCTCGAGCAGCGGTCGCAGCTCCTCCTTGTTGAACCGGGCCGTGGAGGTGACCTGGCCGATGCCCGTGGGGCTGGATTCCACGACCGCGACCGAGTCCGCTTCCAGGGCGTACCGGATCACCTCGACCCGTTCGGCGTGCCCTGCCTGTTGGGCGGAACGCGGTGGACGAGACTGCGAGCGGAACACGCGCCCGAGCAGCTGGGTGATCGAGCTGGACAGGTCGTCGAGCGGGTTCTTGCAGGGCCGGATCGTGCCGGAGTTGACCGGGGCCGTCAACGACTGCCGTTCGTGCCGGGACACCGGCGGCTGGGTGAGCACCGTGGTCGGGCCCCACATGTGGACCAGCTGCCCGGGTGCGGGGTGGATGCCCTGCTCGGCGACGAAGGTGGCCATCTGGGCGAAGGAGACTCTCCCGCTGGGGTCGGCGGCCTCGCCGCGCAACGCCCGAAGCAGCTGATGGGTGAGCACACCCTGCCGGTGCTCCTCGCTCTCCCGGGCCGCGGCGCCACTCGGGCAGGCCAGCAGGGCGCTGTGCCGGTCGACCTGGGTGCGGTACGTCTGCATCGCCTCGGTGTGCCGCAGCTCGGAGTCCAGGTAGACGCCCGCGTGGCAGCAGTCGAGGATCAGGAACGAGGTGCCGGCGAACGCCTCGAAGACGTCCCGCTTGAGGAACGCCATCCGCAGTCCGTTGTCCGGCTCGCGGCGCAGCCCGTCGGCCTCCAGGTCAGCTGTCACCAGGTACGCGTCGGACTGCGTGCCCCATTCCGGCACGAGGGCGTGGCCGGCGAAGTAGACCAGCAACACGTCGGAGGGGCGCGACTCCAGCACCCGCTCGCGCAGCCGGGCCTTGATCCCTCGCCAGTTGGCGCCCTCGCCGATGAACAGGTCGACGTCGCCGTCGTCGAACGTGCCGATCCGCTCGTCCAACAGCACCGCCCGCACCGCCCGCGCATCGTCCTCGGCATAGCGCAGGCTGGGCAGGTTGACGTCGTACCCGCAAGCGTTGGCTCCGATGAGGATCGCCCACCGTCGGCTCATCACAGCACCCCCAGGTGATCCAGTGGGCAATTACGTTGCGACAGCACAGCAACGCTTTGCGTGACCCTACCGGATCTAGGACGGAGGGCTGATCCACCGGTGAGTCGGATTCACGTCAGGTTCGAACCGGAGCCGGGTGCGCCGGAGGGGCTGGGTGCGCCGGACGACGGCGGCGGGCCGGCCGCCGTCGTCGGAGCTGCTCAGGCTTGCGGGACGCCCGTGTAGAAGGCGGTGGTGCGCTCGGCGGCGGCCTTGGCCTCGTCGGCGTCGGTGCCGGCGGCGATGCTCGCCTCGCACCAGAGCTGGCTGCTCAGCTCCATGGCGCGTCGGCCCTCGGCGGAGGCGACCCACTCGGCGCTGTCCTCCGGTCGGACACCGCTGCCGTCGCCGGAGAGGTACGTGGCCAGACCGAGCAGGCCCAGGTCCCAGCCGACGCCGACGGCGCCCGGCCCGAACTGCGCCCACCGGTCCTGGTCGACGTGCGCGATGTGGTCCAGGTCGAGGCGGGCCCGCTCGTCGCCGACCGGCGTGACCCGCACCTCGATCCAGCTCACCTCGCCGCCCATCTCCCAGGTGGCGGTGAAGCGGTGCGGGGGCTCGCAGCTCTCGATGGTGCCGCCGGCATTGCCCTGGAGCTGGTACGTCCCGCCCAACCGCAGGTCGCCGCTGATCGGCAGGAACCAGCGCGGGATGCGCTCGGCGTTGGTGCAGGCGTCCCACAGATCCTCGGCCGTCGACTGGTAGGTCTGGCTGATCGTGGTCACCCGGGCCTCGCCGGCCTCCAGGGTGCGGCTGCCGACCTGCCGCTGAACGGCGTTGATCTGCTCGGTCGCGTCGAACATCAGGTGTTCCTCTCGTCGGGTGGGTCGGCGGGCCCACGTAGGCGACGCTCGCGTCGGCCCCGGGCCAGCTCGGTGGCGAGTGCCGCCAGGGGTGGCGCCCAGAACCGGCGGAAGTGCTCCAGCCAGCCGTCGACCTCGCGCAACGGGCGCGGGTCCACCGCGTACAGCCGTCGGGCGCCCTCCGGCCGCACGGTGGCGAAGCCGTTGTCCCGCAACACCTTGAGGTGCTGTGACACGGCGGGCTGGGAGATGCCGAACTCGTCGCGGATGACCGCGCTGACGGCGCCCGCGGTCTGCTCGCCGTCGGCGAGCAGCTCCAGGATGCGGCGCCGGACCGGATCGCCCAGCACGTCGAAGGCGTGCACGGCGACAGTTATATCACCGGCAACTTATTTAAGCCAAGCCTGAAACTCCGACCAGCTTGTCGAGGCGGATCGGCAAGTCCCGCACGCGGACGCCTGTGGCGTGGTGCACCGCGTTGGCGACCGCCGCCGCGGCGCCCACGATGCCGATCTCGCCGATGCCCTTCACCCCGGCCGGGTTCAGCTCGTCGTCGGACTCGTCCAGCCAGTACGCCTCGATGGACTCGACGTCCGCGCAGCCGGTGATGTGGTACGTGGCCAGGTCGTGGTTCACCCAGTCGCCGTAGCGCTCGTCGAGCAGACCCTCCTCGTGCAGCGCCATCGACAGCCCCATCGTCATGCCGCCGATGAGCTGGCTGCGCGCCGTCGTCGGATTCACCACCCGGCCGGCGGCGAACACGCCGAGCATCCGGTTCACCCGCACCTCGCCGGTGTCCGCGTCCACCCGCACCTCGACGAACTGCGCCCCGTACGCGTACCGGGGTAGCTCGGGCTGCCCGCCCACCTCGTCGGTGGTGTCCGCCTCGGCGCTGACCTCGGTACCCGGCGGCACACCGTCGCGGAGCTTGCCCCGCAGCGCCTCGCAGGCCCGGATCACGGCCCAGCTCCACGAGGCGGTGCCCATCGAGCCACCGGCCAGCGGGGCCACCGGGAGGTCGGTGTCGCCGATGCGGATCTCGACCCGTTCGGGCGGCACCCCGAGCGCGTCGGCGGCCACCTGCCAGAGCGCGGTCCGCGCGCCGGTGCCGATGTCGGTGGCGTCGATCCGGGCCAGGAAACTGCCGTCGGGCCGGGCGGTCACCGACGCCGACGACGGCCTCGCCCGGGCCGGGTAGCTCGACCCCGCCACCCCGGTGCCGATCAGCCAGCGCCCGTCGCGCCGGGCCCGGGGGGTCGGATCCCTGCCGGTCCAGCCGAAGCGCTGCGCCCCCTCGCGCAGGCAGGCCACCAGGTTGCGGCTGGTGAACGGTCGCCCCTGGTCGGGGTCGACCGCCGCGTCGTTGCGGATCCGCAGGTCCACCGGGTCGACGCCGGCCGCGATCGCCAGCTCGTCCATCGCCGACTCCAGGGCGTACGCGCCGGGGCACTCGCCGGGCGCGCGCATCCAGAACGGCGTGGGCACGTCGAGGCGTACCAGTCGGTGGGTCGTGCGTCGGTGCGGCGCCGCGTACATGCTGCGGGTGTAGACGGCTATCTGCTCGGCGAACTCCCGGACGGTCGACGTCTGGCTGATCGCGTCATGGCAGACCGCGGTGAGTCGCCCGTCGGCGTCGGCGGCGAGACGGACCCGTTGGATGCTGGGGGTGCGGTAGCCGATCGGCCCGAACAGTTGCTGGCGCGTCAACGCCAGTTTGACCGGGCGGTCCACGTGCCGGGCGGCGAGCGCGGCGAGCACGACTGACGCCTTCGCGTACCCCTTGCTGCCGAAGCCGCCGCCCACGTGCTCGGCGATGACCCGTACCGATTCGCGGGGCAGCTCGAACAGCTCGGCAAGCGTCGCCTGCACCGGCGCGGCGCCCTGGGTGGAGTCGTGCACCAGCAGTCGCCCGTCGCGCCACAGTGCCGTCGTCGCGTGCGGCTCCATCGGGTTGTTGTGGTACGCCGGCGTCCGGTACGTGGCGTCCACCCGCACCGGCGCCGCCGCGTACCCGGCGTCGAAGTCGCCCTCGACGGTGTCCGTCGGGTAGCTGGGGTTGACGTGCTCCGGCTTGTACAGGCCGGGGTGGTCGTCGGTGAGCACCGTGCTGTGCGGCCCGGTGTCGTAGTCGATCCGGAGCAGTCGGGCCCCCTCCCGGGCCGCCTCCAGGCTGGTGGCCACCACCACGGCGACGTACTGCCCCCGGTAGTGCACCGCGGGTTCCTGCAACAGCCACAGCTCCGGCTGCGCGCCGGGCGCGATCCGGGGCGCGTTGCCGTGGTGCAGCACCGCCAGCACGCCTGGTGACGCGAGCGCCTCGTCCGCGTCGACACGTGTGATCCGGCCCCGGACCACCGCCGCCGGCACCACCCAGCCGTAGGTGACGTCGTCGGTCGGGTACTCCACCGCGTACCGGGCCGTGCCGGTGACCTTCTCCCGACCCTCCAGCCGGGGGTACGCCCGGCCGACCGCCCCGGCGCTCACGACGTCGCCAGTTCGGTGAGCACCCGCACCGTGATGGCCCGGGTCAGCGGCAGCTTGAAGCCGTTGTGCCGCAACGGTCGCGCCTCGGCCAGTTCCGCGTCGGCGGCCCGCGCCGCCAGCTCCGGGCTGAACTGGCGACCCCGCAACTCCTCCTCCGCCCGGTACGCCCGCCACGGCCGGTGCGCCACCGCGCCGTACGCCAGGCGGACGTCGCGGATGACGTCGCCGTCGAGGTCGAGGACCGCGGCCACCGAGCCGGCCGCGAAGGCGAACGAGGCCCGGTCGCGCACCTTGAGGTACGCCGAGCGGCGCGCGGCCGGCAGCGCCGGAAGCCGTACGGCGGTGATCAGCGCGCCACGCGCCAGGGTGGTCTCCCGCTCCGGATGCGTGCCGGGGGAGCGGTACAGCGCGGTGAGCGGGACGTCGCGGGCGCCGTCGGCGTCGTGCACCTCCACCACGGCGTCCAGCGCGGCGAGGGCGACCGCCAGGTCCGACGGGTGGGTGGCGACGCACTGCTCGGACCAGTCCAGCACGGCCAGGTCGCGGTTCTGCCCGTGCAGGGCGGCGCAGCCGCTGCCCGGGTCGCGCTTGTTGCACGCCTTGCCGGTGTCCTGGAAGTAGACGCAGCGGGTGCGTTGCAGCAGGTTGCCGCCGGTGGTGGCCAGGTTGCGCAGCTGGCCGGACGCGGCGGCGAGCAGGGCGCGGGCCAGCACGGGGTAGTCGCGGCGGACCGCCGGGTGGGCGGCGAGGTCGCTGTTGCGCACCGTCGCGCCGATCCGCAGCCCGCCGTCGGGCAGCTCCTGGACCGCGTCGAGGGGCAGCCGGGTGACGTCCACCAGCAGCTCGGGTCGCTGCACCCCGAGCTTCATCAGGTCCACCAGGTTGGTCCCGCCACCCAGGTACGCCGCGTGCGGCTCGCCGGCCAGCACGGCGACGGCGTCGGCCACGTCGGCCGGCCGGTGGTAGCGGAACGGCCTCACTGCGTGGCCGCCGTCTCGCGAATGGCCGCGACGATGTGTGGGTACGCGGCGCAGCGGCACAGGTTGCCTGCCATCCGTTCCCGGATCTCGGCGTCGGTCAGCCCGGGCGGCGAGTCGAGGTCGTCGGTGACGGCGCTGGGCCAGCCGCGGGCGACCTCGTCGAGCATGCCCCGGGCGGAGCAGAGCTGCCCGGGGGTGCAGTACCCACACTGGAACGCGTCGTGGGCGATGAACGCGGCCTGCAGCGGGGACAGCTCGTCCGGCCCGGCGAGCCCCTCCACGGTCAGCACCGACCGGCCGTCCACCGTGACCGTGAGGACGAGGCAGCTCTTCACCCGGCGGCCGTCCAGCAGCACGGTGCAGGAGCCGCACTGGCCGTGGTCGCAGCCCTTCTTCGCCCCGGTCAGGCCCAGGTGCTCCCGCAGCGCGTCGAGCAGGGTGGTGCGGTTGTCAAGCGTCAGTTCCCGCCGGTCACCGTTGACCTCGAACGCCACCCGGGACGAGTGACGCTTGTCGGTAATCGTCTCGTTCTCCGGTCCGCTCGGCACCGGCCCAGACTAGCGGCAGTGGCACATAAGCGGGCGAATTACGCATAGAGCCTGCCGGACGTGCCCCGGGCGCCGCCGGATGCGGCGCCCGGGGATCCCCGCCGGCCCCCGTCTCAGGCCACCGGCGCTGTCGCGTCGGTGGTTCGGGCGAGGCGTTGGTGGGCGCGGATCAGCTCCGCGTAGCGCAGGCCGCTGGCCTTCACGGTCCGCTGCTGGGTGGCGTAGTCGACGTGCACGAGCCCGAAGCGCTTGTCGTAGCCGTACGCCCACTCGAAGTTGTCCAGCAGCGACCACACGAAGTAGCCGTCCAGCGGCACGCCCCGGGCCACCGCCGACGCGCACGCCGCCAGGTGCTGCTCCAGGTGGTCGGTGCGCTCCTTGTCCTCGACGGTGCCCTCGGCGGTGACCTCGTCCGGCCACGCCGAGCCGCTCTCGGTGACGATGATCCGGCCCGGCCGGTACTCCTCGTGCACGTCGACAAGCAGCCGCTCCAGGCCCGCCGGGTACACCTCCCAGCCCATCGCCGTCTCCACCGAGCCGGGCACCGGCACCTGCTTCGCGTACGGCGCCGGGCCGGTCGGGTCGTCGACGACCAGTTGGCGGAAGTAGTAGTTCACGCCGAGGAAATCGGTGGGCGTGGCGATCACCGCCAGGTCGTCACCGCGTACCGGCGGCTCGACGCCGTACGTGGCGATCATGTCCGCGGGGTAGCCGCGCCCGTGGATCGGGTCCAGCCACCAGCGGTTGACGTGCCCGTCGGCCCGCCGAGCCGCCGCGACGTCCTCGGGTCGGTCGGTCGCCGGCTCGATCGGGCTGAGGTTGAGCACCAGACCGATGGACGCCTCTCGGGCGGCGTTGGCCCGGATCGCCTGGGTGGCCAGGCCGTGCCCGAGCAGCGCGTGGTGCGAGGCGTGCACGGCGCGGGTCAGGTCCCGCTCGCCGGGGGCCATGTTCCCGTCCAGGTGCCCGATCCAGCACACGCAGAGCGGCTCGTTGACAGTGTTCCAGTCGGCCACCCGGTCGCCGAGGCGGGCGGCGACCACCGCCGCGTACTCGGCGAACGCCTCGGCGGTGGCGCGCTCCGGCCAGCCACCCCGATCCTGGAGAACCTGCGGCAGATCCCAGTGGTAGAGCGTGACGAACGGCCGGACCCCGTCGGCGAGCAGCGTGTCGACGAGCCGGTCGTAGAAGTCCAGCCCGGCGGGGTTGACCCGGCCGACGCCGTCGGGCATCACCCGGGGCCAGGCCACCGAGAACCGGTACGCGTCCACGCCGAGCCGGCGCAGCAGCGCCAGGTCCTCCGGCCACCTGTGGTAGTGGTCGCAGGCCACCGCGCCGGTGTCGCCGTTGTCGACAGTGCCGGGGGTCGCCGAGAAGGTGTCCCAGATGGACGGCGACCGGCCGTCGACGTCGACGGCCCCCTCGATCTGGTACGCCGCCGTGGCGACGCCCCAGAGGAAGTCGGGTGGCAGCTTGGACAGGTCGGGCACGGGTCGGATCTCCTCTGGGTGTGGGTGAGTCACTTGACGGCACCGGCGGTGAGGCCGGCGACGAAGTAGCGCTGCAGGGCCAGGAACCCGGCCACGACCGGGATGCTGACCACAAGCGAGGCCGCCATGATCTGGTTCCAGTAGACGTTGAACTGGGTCGAGTAGCCCTGCAGGCCGACGGCCAGGGTGCGGCTGCCCTCGTCGGTCATCACGGAGGCGAACAGCACCTCACCCCAGGCCGTCATGAACGCGTACACGGTCACCGCGACCACGCCGGGCACGGCGGCCGGCAGGATGACCCGGAACAGGATGCGCAACGGCCCCGCCCCGTCTACCTGCGCCGCCTCGTCCAGCCCGCGGGGAATCGAGTCGAAGTAGCCGACGAGCATCCAGATCGAGAACGGCAGCGAGAAGGTCAGGTACGTGATGATCAGGCCGGTGCGGCTGGCGTACAGCTCGATGCCCGTGGCGTTGCCCAGGTTGACGTAGATGAGGAACAGCGGCAGCAGGAACAGGATGCCGGGGAACATCTGGGTGGACAGCACCGTCACCGAGAAGACTCCCCGGCCGCGGAACCGGTACCGGCTGACCGCGAACGCCGCGAAGATCGCCACGGCCACCGAGCAGACCGCTGCGACGCTCGACACCACCAGGCTGTTGACCAGGTAGCGGGCCAGCGGCACGGTGCTCCACATGTCGACGAACGGTTGCAGGGTGGGCCGGCTGGGCCACCACGTGAACCCGTTCTGCACGTCGCGCAACGGTTTCACCGCCGAGGTGACCATCACGTAGAGCGGAATGACGACGAAGAGGGTGAGCAGGGTCAGCACGATGCGCCGGCCCCAGCGCTCACCTGCGGTCTCACGCATGGTCGTCCCTCCGGCGGTTGGTGATCAGCAGGTACGCGGCAGAGACGACAAGCAGGAACAGCAGCAGCGCCACCGACATCGCCGAGCCCGACCCGAAGTCCCAGGTCTTGAAGGAGCTGCGGTAGATGTGGATGGAGATGAGGTCGGCCTGTTCGGGCGCGGAGCCGCCGAAGAGCACGTACGGGGTGTTGAAGTCGTTGAAGGTCCACAGGAACAGCACCAGCAGCAGCACCAGGTTCACCGGCCGCAGCATGGGCAGGGTGACCGAGCGCAGTCGGCGCCAGAACCCGGCGCCGTCGATCGCGGCGGCCTCGTACAGCTCGCCGGGCACGTTCTGCAGGCCGGCCATGAGGCACAGGAACGCGAACGGCCAGTTGCGCCAGACCGACACCACGAGCAGCGACCAGAAGCTGTTGTCGCCGATCAGCCAGAACGGCCGCTCGTTCAGCAGCCCGAGCTGGTCGACGAGCACGTGGTTGACCAGGCCGGTGTCGCGTTGCAGCAGGAAGCTCCACGTGATCACGGCGGTGTAGACCGGCAGGGCGTACGGGGTGAGGAACAGCGCCCGCAGGATGGCCCGTCCGCGAAACGGCTTCTGCAGCACGACGGCCGCCGCGATGCCGAGCAGCCAGGCGAACCCGACCGAGAGCACGCTGTAGACAAGCGTCACCCAGAACGAGTGCAGCAGCTCCTTGCCGGCGGCGCTGTTCAGGTCGAGCGTGGCGCGGTAGTTCTCCAGCCCGACAAAGGGCGCGGTGGACCAGTCCCGGATGTGGAACTGGGTCAGCTCCAGCAGGCTCATCCAGACCCCGACCACCATCGGGATCACGTGGATGGCGAGTTCCAGCACGATGGCCGGGGCGAGCAGCAGGTACGGCAGGAGCGAGCGGCGGGGGCCGCGCGGCCGGCGGGCGGCCTCCCGGGCGGGTGACCCGGCCCGGGGTGCGCGCCGGTCGGCGTTCGGCGCGGTGGTGCTGGTTGCCATCGGGGTCCTCTCGGAGGCGGTGGCCGTGGCCGGGCTCGTCGCCCGACCACGGCCACCGGCGCTGCGTGGGTCAGCGCATCTTCTGCTGCGCGTCGGTCAGCTTCGCCTTCACCGACTGCTCGGTGACCGGCTTGCCGCTCGCCGCGTCGGCGAACAACTCCTTCATGGCGGTGCCGACCAGGGTCTCGAAGGTGCTCTCGTCGGGCACCTGCGGCAGCGGGGCGGCGGTGGTGACGAGCGTCTCCTGGATGCTCTTTTGCTCCGGGGCGGTGAACGCCGGGTCGGCGCCCGCGGTCTTCACCGCAGGCAGCGAGCCGTACGTCTTGTTGAGGATCGTCTGCTCCTCGTCGCTGGTCATGAACTTGACGAAGCTCAGCGCGCCGTCCTTGTTCTTGGTGTGCTTGAAGACCGCCATGTTGATGCCGGCGACCATGCTGTTGACCTTCTTGCCGCCGGCCGGCGGGCTGGCCAGGAACGGCACCGGGGCCACCCCGTACGCGTCGGCGGGCATGTTCTGCGTCTTCAGGTTCGACCCGGCGGACTGCCACAGCAGCATGGCGGCCTTGCCGTTGGCGAAGTCGGACACCGACTGGTTCTGCGCGTACTCCGCGTTGCTCGGGTTGGTGATCTTGTCGGCGGCCATGAAGTCGATGTAGCGCTTGATGGCCGAGACGTTCTGCGGGGTGTCGAAGGTCGGCTTGCCGGCCGAGTCGAACCACTCCCCGCCGTACTGCTGGCTGAAGGTGAACGCGTGGTGCGCGTTCTCCGACGGGTTGGCGCCCTCGATCGCCAGGCCCCACTTGCCGCCCTTGGTGAGCTTCTTGCCGTCCTCGGCGAGCTGCTCCCAGGTGGTCGGCGGCGCGGTGATGCCGGCGTCGGCGAACGCCTTCTTGTTGTAGTACAGGCTGTACGCCATGCTGTAGAGCGGCACGGCGGCCGGCGGCTTGCCGGGGGCCCCGGCGGCGGCGAGCGCGGAGGGCACGATGCGGTCCTTGCCGCCGACGGCCTGCAGGGTGGCGTCGTCGAACTCGACGAGCGCGCCGGTGGCCTGCAGCGACGCCGACCAGGTGTTGCCGATGTTCACCACGTCCGGGCCCTTGCCCGACGCGGCGGCGGCGAGCAGCCGGTTGAGCAGGTCCGACCAGGGGACCACCTCGAGGTTGACCTTGATGCCGGTCTGCTTCTCGAACTTGTCCAGCTCCGGCTGGAGGGTGGTCTTGTCGGCCTCCAGGCTGGCGCCCTGGTTGCTGGCCCAGTAGGTGAGGGTCTTGGGCGATGCGGCGGAGTCGTCGCCGGAGCCGCCGCAGGCGGTGAGCGATGCGGCGGCCAGTACGGCGGCGGTGAATATCCCGAGGTGTCGTCTCGACACGGTCAGCCCTTCCGGTGCGTGGTGGGGGTCCGCCGACCGTCGTCGTCGATAGGGGTGGCGACGGTGGCCGGCTGCGGACGGGGTTTCTCCGGATGCGCCGTCGGGGGTCCGTCGGCGTTTCCCGGGAGTTACATCACGGCTTAATGAATGTCGTCATTAAAGTTGCTGGCCGGTGGGTCGTCAAGCACGGTGCGGTTACAGTCGCCACCAACGGCCGACGGGAACGAGGGGACGAGTGGAGCTGGCACGAGCCACCAACCGGAGCGTCCGGCTGCGCAACAGATCCGCCCTGTTGACGAAGCTCTTCCTCGACGCGCCGCTCACCCGGCAGGACCTGGTGCGCAGCACCGGGCTGAGCCAGCCGGCGGTGAGCAACGTGGTGGCCGACCTGATCGACGAGGGCATCGTGGCCGAGGCCGGCGCCGCCGAGTCCGACGGTGGCCGCCCGAGCATGCTGTTGCGGGTCGCCCCCCGGTACGCCTTCGTGATCGGCGTGGACGTCGGCGAGACCCGGGTCCGGGTCGAGCTGTTCGACTTCGCGATGAGCCTGCTCGCCAGCATCGACTACCCGCTCGACCCGGCGCGCACCGAGCCCGGTGTGGTCGCCGGGCACGTGCTGGCCGGCATCGAGGCGGTCACCGGCCAGGCGCGGGTGGCCACCGCCGACGTGCTCGGCGTCGGTATCGGCGTCTCAGGCGTGGTCGAGCAGGGCGTCGAGGCCATCGTGCACGCCCAGGCCCTCGGCTGGGACCGGGTGCCGCTGGAACGCCTCATCGGCGCGGGCACCGACCTGCCGCTGCACATCGACAACGGCGCGAAGACCCTCGGCCAGGCCGAGATGTGGTTCGGCGCCGGGCGCGGCGCCCGGCACGCCGTCTTCGCGCTTGTCGGCTCCGGCGTGGGCGCGGCGGTGGTCACCAACGGCGCCACCTACCGGGGCGCGTCCAGCAGCGCGGGGGAGTGGGGGCACACCACCCTGGTGTACGGCGGCCGGGCCTGCCGCTGCGGCGCGCGCGGCTGCCTGGAGGCGTACGTGGGGGCGGAGGCGATCATCGACCGCTACCGCGAGGCGCGTCGGGGTCGTCAGGTGCCGGGCGTGGACGAGGAGTCGCAGCTCTCCGCGCTAGTCACGGCCGCCGACTCGTCGGCCACCGCCCGCCGGGTGCTCGACGACACCGCGGGCTACCTCGGTGCCGGTGTGGCCAACCTGATCAACCTGTTCAACCCGGAGCGGGTGGTCCTCGGCGGGTGGGCGGCGATGGTGCTGGGCGACCTGCTGCCGGCCGTCCGCGAGGCCGCCGGTCGGCAGGCGTTGCGCCAGCCGTACGAGCAGGCGTCGATCGAGCTGTGCCGCCTCGGCGTGGACGCGGTGGCCCTGGGCGCGGCGACCCTCCCGATCGCCCGCTTCCTCACCGAGGGCGGTGTCCGCCGCTGAGCGGGACGACGGCGTCCGCGACGGCAAATTACACAAAACCCGAACCTCGGGATAAATAACGAAGTTATAGATCGATGTCTTGACGCCGCCGCAATCTCGCCGCAACACTCCTACGAGAGCGCTCTCCGACCCGCGGCGCCGCATCGGCGGCACCACCCATGGCACCACGGGCGAAATCCGATCCCCCACCCGCGTGGCGTCCGTAACGCCCTATCGACAGGCGATGTCATGACATCTCGTGCTACATCCGTACGTCCGCGTCCCCGGCGGATCGTCCGGCACCTCCTCGCCGGGCTCGCCGTGACACTTGTCGCGGCCCTGACCCCGGCCGTCGCCACCGCCCCGGCACAGGCCGCCCCCACGCTGCTCTCGCAGGGTCGCCCGGCAACCGCCTCGTCCACCGAGAACGCCGGCACCCCCGCGTCGGCCGCCGTCGACGGCAACACCGGCACCCGGTGGGCCAGCGCCTTCAGCGACCCCCAGTGGCTCCAGGTCGACCTGGGCGCGCGGGCCACCATCAGCCAGGTCAACCTGCTCTGGGAGGGCGCCTACGGTCGCGCCTTCCAGATCCAGACCTCCGACGACGGAGCCACCTGGACGACGATCTCCTCGACCACCACCGGCACGGGCGGCACCCAGAACCTCACCGTCACCGGCTCCGGCAGGTACGTGCGGATGTACGGCACCGCCCGGGGCACCGCCTACGGCTACTCGCTCTGGGAGTTCCAGGTCTACGGCGAGACCGGCGGCGGCACGTCCACCTGCGGCAGCAGCAACGTCGCGCAGGGCAGCCCGGTGACCGCCTCGTCCACCGAGAACGCCGGCACCCCGGCGTCCGCCGCCGTCGACGGCAACACCGGCACCCGCTGGGCCAGCGCCGCCAGCGACCCGCAGTGGCTGCGCGTCGACCTCGGCAGCACCCGCACCATCTGCCGCGTGGTGCTCACCTGGGAGGCCGCGTACGCCCGGGCCTTCCAGCTCCAGACCTCGGCCGACGGGGCCACCTGGACCACGATCTACTCCACCACCACGGCCACCGGCGGCACGCAGTCCCTCACCGTCACCGGCAGCGGTCGCTACCTGCGGGTGTACGGCACCGCCCGAGGCACCGCCTACGGCTACTCGCTCTGGGAACTGGCGGTGAACACGACAGGCGGCGGCACCACCGAACCCCCGGTCGGCACCACCGACCCGTACAACCCCAACCTCGGGCCCAACACGTACGTCTTCGACCCCAGCACGCCCACGTCGACGATCCAGAGTCGACTGAACACCCTCTTCACCCAGCAGGAGACCAACCAGTTCGGCCCGCAGCGCTACGCCGTGCTGTTCAAGCCGGGCACCTACACCGCCGACGTCAACCTCGGCTTCTTCACCCAGGTCGCCGGCCTCGGGCTGAGCCCCGACGACGTCAACCTCAACGGTCACGTCCGCGCCGAGGCGTTCTGGATGGGCGGCAACGCCACGCAGAACTTCTGGCGGGCCGCGGAGAACCTCTCGGTGACCCTGCCGGCCGGGCAGACCGTGGAGCGCTGGGCGGTGTCGCAGGCCGCGCCGTACCGGCGGATGCACCTGCGCGGCGCGCAGAACCAGATCCAGCTCTGGAACGGCGGCGACGGCTGGTCCAGCGGTGGCCTGCTGGCCGACACCCGCGTCGACGGCCTGGTCGTCTCCGGCTCGCAGCAGCAGTGGTACTCCCGCAACAGCGAGTTCGGCAACGGCTGGACCGGCTCGGTGTGGAACATGGTGTTCCAGGGCGTCGTCGGCGCACCCGCGCCGAGCTTCCCCAACCCGTCGCACACAGTCATCGCGCAGACCCCGCAGGTGCGGGAGAAGCCGTTCCTGTACGTCGACGGCACCGGTGAGTACCGGGTCTTCGTGCCCGCCCTGCGCACCAACTCGACCGGCACGAGCTGGTACAACAAGTCGCCGGCCGGCTCGTCGATCTCGCTGTCGCAGTTCTACGTCGTCCAGCCCGGCACCAGCGCGGCGACCATCAACGCGGCCGTCGCGCAGGGGAGGCACCTGCTCTTCACGCCGGGCGTGCACCACGTCACCGAGCCGATCCAGATCAACCGGGCCGACACCGTCGTCCTCGGCCTCGGCCTGGCCACCATCCAGGCCGACAACGGCAGCGTGGGCATGCGGGTGGCCGATGTGGACGGCGTCAAGGTCGCCGGCCTGATGTTCGAGGCCGGCACGACCAACTCGCCGGTGCTCATGGAGGTCGGGCCGTCCGGCTCGTCCGCCAGCCACGCCACGAACCCGACCTCGCTGCACGACGTGTTCTTCCGCATCGGCGGACCGCACGTCGGCAAGGCCACCAACACGCTCACCGTCAACAGCGACAACGTGATCGGTGACCACATGTGGCTGTGGCGGGCCGACCACGCCGCGTCGGGCGTACCGACCGGGTGGACGCTGAACACCGCCGACACCGGGCTCACCGTCAACGGTGACAACGTCACCATGTACGGCCTCTTCGTCGAGCACTACCAGAAGTACCAGACCCTCTGGAACGGCAACGGCGGCCGGACGTACTTCTACCAGAACGAGCTGCCCTACGACGTGCCGAACCAGGCCGCCTGGATGAACGGGTCGACCCGGGGCTACGCCGCGTACAAGGTGGCCGACTCGGTGACCAGTCACCAGGCGTACGGGCTGGGCAGTTACAGCTACTTCAACGTCAACCCCGCGGTGGTCGAGGAACGGTCCTTCGAGGTGCCGGTCAACTCGAACGTGCGCTTCACGAACATGGTCACCGTCTCGCTCGGTGGCGTCGGCACCATCAACCGGGTGATCAACAACGCCGGGGGCACCGCGAACGCGGCCAACCAGCAGGTGTACCTGACCACCTACCCCTGACCGGGGCGCCCGCGCCGGCCCGGTCGACTCATCGGACCGGGCCGGTGCGGGTCGCACCCAGGGCCGAGGCCGGCCCGGTCCCGCCGAAGACCGGGCCGGCCACGGTCACGTCCTCAGGACGCCAGCACCTCGGCCGCCGCGCGCTCCCCGGCACGCACCGCGCCCTCCAGGTAGCCGGCCCAGCGGGTCGCCGTCTCGGTGCCCGCCCAGTGCACCCGCCCGACCGGCGTCCGCAGCCGTGGCCCGTACACGCGCCAGGCCCCCGGGGTGAGCACGCCGCAGAAGCAACCCCGCGTCCACTCGTCGGCCGACCAGTCGTACTCGACGAGCGCGATCGGATCCACCGCCCGCGGCCCGACCACCGTGGCGAAGGCGTCCAACACGTACTCGCGCCGTCGCGCCGGGGACATCTCCCGCAGCGCGGCGGCGTCGCCGGCGTAGCTGAACCCGGTGAGCACTCCGCGCGGCGAGGTTGGCGTGGAGTTGTCCACGGTCTCGGTGAGCGGGCCGGAACTGCTGGTGGACACGCCGGAGCGCCCGTCCGCTCGCCAGAACGGCTCGGAGTAGACGGCGTGCACCTTCCACGCCGACCCCATCGGCATCCGCTGCGTCAGGCCGTCGCGCAGCGGCGGCAGTGGCGGGTCGTACCGGATCCGGCCGGCCAGCGCCGGCGGCAGCGCGACCACCACGGCGTCGCCGTCGACGCGCCCGGCGTCGGTGTACACCGTCACCCCGTCCACGTCCTGCCGGATCGTGTGCGCCGCGGCGCCCAGCCACAGCGTCCCTGGTGGCAACCCGGCAGCCATCCGCTCGGCAAGCGCCGGCGGACCGCCCACGATCCGGTCCTGCTGCGCGCCGCCGGCCATGCCCAGCAGCGCCCCGCTGCCGCCCGCGCTGCGCAGGTAGAACAGCAGGTGCAGCAGGGACACCTCGTCCGCGCCGGTGGCCAGCAGCCCACCGGCGAGCAGTCGCCCCAGGTAGTCGGCCGTGTCGGCGTCCCCAGCCGTGGCGCGTAGCCAACCGCCGAGGGTCGTCGCGTCCCACCGCCCGGCCTCCGGCGCCTTCCACGGCGCGGCCGGGTCCACCACGGCGGCGTATCCGTCGAGCACGCCGAGCACCCGCGCGACAGGCGCCGGCGGGTCGGGCCGCCGCGCGCCGCCCCACAGCAGTGTGGACGCGCCGAACGCCGCCGAGGCGAAGGTGACCAGCCCGTGCTCGGCGACCAGCGCGTACATCCGGTCCTGGGTCGGGCCGATCCACTGGGCGCCCAGGTCGAGCTGCGTCCCGTCGGGCAGCCACCGGGTCAGCGCCCGCCCGCCGACGCGGTCGCGGGCCTCCAGCACCCGCACGCGCGCACCGGCCCGGTGCAGCGCCGCCGCTGCGGCGAGACCAGAGAAGCCGGCGCCGACCACGACCACCCGAATGCCGTCGGACACGGCCCCGTCTACCCGAAAGCGTCGGGCATATGACTCTTCGCGCGCTCACCCTGATGATCGCGGTCCGGCTGGGCTGGCATCGACGGTCTTATACTGTGCCTACCGGTCGTGGAACCCGTGAGCGGAGGCGGGCGTGCCACTCTTTTTCCTGAGCTACGCCCAGGAGGACAACCGCAACGGTCAGATACAGGCGTTCTTCGGCGATCTCAGTGAAGCGGTGGCCGGGCTGGCCGCCGTCCACTGGGACGAGGCGGGGTTCATCGACGGGCAGATCCTGCTCGGCAGCACCTGGACGGACGCGCTGTCCGACGCGCTGTCCAGCAGTGCCTGCCTGATCGCGCTCACCTCCCCCCGGTACGTGGTCAGCGACTACTGCGGTCGGGAGTTCCGGGTCTTCGCCGACCGGATCGACGAGCACGAGCGGCAGTTCCACATCCGTCCACCCGCGATCGTGCCGGTGCAGTGGATCCCGTGCGACCGGCTGCCGAAGGCTGTCGCCGGCTTCCAGTACCGCAACTTCCCGACCGGCACCGCCTACGCCCAGGACGGCCTGCTCACCCTCAAGCAGCGCCGTCGGCACGAGGACGAGTACAAGGACTTCGTCGACGCGCTCGCCAAGCACATCGTGCAGACCGCCCGCGACCACACCCTGCACCGGCCGGCGCAGCGTCCCGTGCTGTCCAAGGTGACAAGCGCCTTCGACCTGCCGGCGCGGCCACAGGCCCACCACGGCCAGACCGCCTCGACGGCGGTGCAGCGGGCGACAAGCGCCCGGCACGTGCACATCGTGCTGGTCGCCGGCAGCTCCGCCGAGCTGGCCGACAGCCGGCCCGGCGCCGAGGACCGCTACGGCGCGGTCTCGCGGGACTGGCGTCCGTACCGGCCCGAGCTGGAGGTTCCCATCGGCAGCTGGGCCGGGGCCATCGCCACCACCAAGAGCTACGGCTGGACGGTGGAGGACGCCGAGGAGTTGGCCGCCGTGCGGGAGTGGGCGCGGGCGCACAACCAGATCGTCGTGCTGGTGGTCGACGTCTGGTCCGCCGACCTGCCGCGCTACCAGGTCAGTCTGATCCGCCACGACGGTGACGTGGACTCGCCGCGGGCGCCGGTGCTGGTGCCGTGGACGGCCGCCGACGACGCGGCTGCCGGCGGCAACCGCAAGATGTGGGACACCCTGGCCCGGGTGCTCCCGCACCACGTCCTGCACAACACCCGCGACGTGTGGCGCACCCAGATCGCGACGTCCGCACGCTTCCAGGAGGAACTGGAGGACGTGCTGGTGGTCGAGCAGGGCCGGATCTACCGCACGGGCACGGTCTACCAGGAGCCGCCCACCGACGGCTCGCCTCAACGCCCGATCCTCGAAGGTCCCTAGGAGAGGCACGCCATGGCGGTGAACGAGACGGCACGCGGCCAGATCGTGACCTTCTACTCGTACAAGGGCGGCACCGGCCGCACGATGGCGCTTGCCAACGTGGCCTGGATCCTGGCCAGCCAGGGTCTGCAGGTGCTTGTCGTCGACTGGGACCTGGAGTCTCCGGGTCTGCACCGCTACCTCCACCCGTTCCTGCGCGACAAGGAACTGCGCGCCACCCCCGGCGTCATCGAGATGATCTGGGATTACTCGATCGCCACGATGCAGCGCAACCGCGACGAGGACTCCCAGGAACTCCTCACCGGCCATGCCAAGATCCAACGACGGGCGGTCTCGCTGAACTGGGACTTCAGCCACGGCGGCGTGATCGACTTCGTGGCCGCCGGTCAGCAGGACTCGGCGTACTCCCGGCTGGTGAGCACCTTCGACTGGGCCAACTTCTACGAGCGGCAGGGCGGCGCGTCGTTCATCGACGCGGTTCGGGCACAGATGCGCGCCGAGTACGACGTGGTGCTGATCGACAGCCGCACCGGCCTCAGCGACGTCGCCGGCATCTGCACCGTGCAACTGCCCGACCTGGTCGTCAACTGCTTCACCATGTCCACCCAGAGCATTCGCGGTGCGGCGGCGGTGGCCCGCTCGATCCGCAGCCAGCGCCCGGACGACCCGCCGCTGCTGCTGCCCGTGCCGATGCGCGTGGAGGACGCCGAACTGCGCAAGCTGGAGACCGGCCGCGACCTGGTCCGCGCCGAGTTCGCCCCGTTCCTCGATCACCTCTCCGACGCGGCGGCCGCCCGCTACTGGAACACCATCGAGGTGCCGTACCGCACGTTCTACGCCTACGAGGAGATCCTCGCCGCGTTCGGCGACCGGCCCGAGCAGGTCGGCACCCTGCTGGCCGCGTACGAGCAGCTCGCCTCGGTGATCACCAACGGGCGGATCACCCAGCTGCACCCGATGCGCGAGCCGGACCGACGCCGCTCGCTCACCGAGTTCGAACGCAGCCGGCTCACCGCCGAGCAGGCAGTGCTGCTCAGCTACGCCTCGGCCGACCGGCTCTGGGCCGAGTGGATCACCGACCAGTTGGAGGACGCCGGGCTGCGGGTGGATCGCCGTGCGCTGGACGTGCCGCTGCACTCCGGCGGGCGGGCCGAGTTCGACAGGGCCGCCAGCGGCGCCAGCCGGGTGCTGGCCGTGCTCACCCGGCACTACGCGGGCACCTCCCTCGCCGGTGAGGTGTGGAAGACCGCCACCGGCCGCGACCAGCTCGGCGGTGGGGGAGTGCTCGTGCCGCTGCGGGTCGACGAGTCGCGGCTCACCGTCCCGTACAGCGATCACAGCCCGGTGGACCTCACGGACGTCGACCCGTCCACCGCGCGGACCCGGCTGCTGGAGGCGGCCGGAGCGCCCACTGTCACCGTCGGCGGCCGTGCGGTCGGCCGCTTCCCCGGCCCGTTTCCGGCGATTTCCAACGTCCGCCAACACGGCACCCCGTTCGTCGGCCGCGCCGCACAGCTCGAGGCGTTGCGTGACCGGCTCACCACCTCGCCGGACTCGGCCACCCAGGTCATACACGGCCTCGGCGGTGTCGGCAAGACCCAGCTCGCCGCCGAGTACGCGCTGCGCTTCGCCCGCGACTACGACCTGGTCTGGTGGATCCCGGCGGACAGCGAGGACCGCATCCGCGGCGGCCTCGGCGACCTCGGCCAGGCGATGGGTCTGGGCACGGGCGGCGGCGCCGAGGCGGCCCGCCGGGTGCTCGACACGCTGCGCCGCGCCGGCTCCGACCGACGCTGGCTGATCATCCTGGACAACGCCGACAAGCCCACCCACGCCACCCGGGCGCTGCTGCCGCAGGGTCCCGGCCACGTCCTGCTCACGACCCGAGACCAGAGCTGGAGCGAGTACGCCACCGCGACCGAGCTGACAGTCTTCGACCGCGCCGAGAGCGTCCAACTGCTGCGTGACCGGGTCCGCGGGCTCACCGAGGACGAGGCCGCCCAGGTGGCCGAGAAACTCGGCGACCTGCCGCTCGCGGTCGAGCAGGGCGCGGCGTACCTGCGGGCCAGCGCCATGCAGGTGGAGAAGTACCTCAGCTCGCTGGACACTCCCGGCCTGCTGCGCATCCTCGACGGCCGGCAGTCCGCCGGCTACTCCAAGGCGCTCGCCGCCACCTGGCTGTTCACCCTCGGCCAGTTGCGCGAGGAGAAGCCGGCGGCGGCCCGCCTACTGGAGCTGTGCTCGTTCTACGCACCGGAGCCGATCCCAGTCGCCATGCTCACCGGTGACCGCTTCGCCAGTTTCATGGCCCCGATCGACCCGACGCTCACCGACCCGATCCTGCAGGGCCTCGTCACCGCCGAGCTGGGCCGCTACGGCCTGGCCCAGGTCGACGCGGAGAACAACTCCGTGCGGATCCACCGGCTGGTCCAGCTCGTCATCCAGGACCAACTGGCCGACCCCGAGGAGGCCCGCCGGGAGGCCCAACTGCTGCTCGCCGCCGCCAGCCCCCGCGACCCCGACAAGCCAATCAACTGGCCCCGGTACGCGGAGCTGTGGCCGCACGTCCGTCCCAGCGGTCTGCACCTGTCCACCCTGGACGAGGCGCGGCAACTGGTCGTGGACATCGTGCGCTACCTCTACCGTCGGGGCGACTACGACACCAGCCGCGCCCTGGCCGAAGAGTCCCTGGCCGGGTGGCGCGACACCGACGCGGACGACCCCACCCAGCTGCGGATGCGCTTCCACCTGGCGAACGTGCTCCGCGCGCAGAGCCACTTCGACCGGGCGTTCGAGATCGACCGGGACGTCTACGACCGGCAGCGGCGCATCTTCGGCGAGGAGCACCTCTACACCCTGATGACGGCGCGCAGCCTCGGCGCGGACCTGCGCGCCCAGGGCCTCTACCACGAGGCCGAGGCGCAGGACCGGCGCACCCTGGAGCTGAGCGTGCGCAGCTTCGGCGACGACAGCGGCCGTACGCTGACCGCCGAGAACAACCTCGCCGTCTCGCTGCGCCTGGTCGGTGACTTCCGTGGCGCCGCCGCCCTCGACCAGCACATCCAGGAGCGGCGGCGGGACCGCTTCGGGGAGGAGGACCCGTCCACTCTCGCCTCGGCCAGCAACTACGGGCGGGGCCTGCGCGACACCGGCGAGCTGTGGCGCTCGCACAGCGTCCTGCAACGCACCTACACCATCCAGCAGAAGGTGATCGGCGCGGATCATCCGGAGACCCTGCGGACGGCGAAGGAGTTGGCGCTCACCCTGCGTCAGCTCGGGCGCTTCGCCGACGCGCACCGGCTGATCGAACGGACCGTGGTCCGTTACCAGCGCACCCTCGGCAGCGAGCACGCCGACACGCTCTCCGCCGAGATGGCCCTGGCCACCACCTGGTCGGCGGTGGGCGACAACCAGACCGCCCTGCGGGTGGCACGTCGCCTGCGCGACGCCTACAACGAGGTGCTCGGCGAGTCGCACGCCATCACCCTCGCCTGCCTGAACAACCTCGGTGTGCTGCTGCGCAAGCAGGGCGACCACACCCAGGCCCGGGAGCTGTCCCAGCGCGTCCGCGACCAGTTGCTGGCCAGCCTCGGCGAGCGACACCCGCACACCCTGCTGGCCACCCTCAACCTGGCCAACGACCTGTTCGCCCTCGGCGACCGGGACAACGCGTTGCTGCTGGACACCACCGCGTACGTGGAGCTGACCCGGGCGCTGGGCGCCGAGCACCCGGACACGCTCTCCGCGTCGGTAAACCTGGCGTTGAGCCGGCAGGCGACCGAGAGCGAGGCGGACGCCGGTCGGGCCCTCTACGACGAGGCGTTCGGTCAGTTGGTGCAGCTCTTCGGCGGGGACAACCCTCGGGTGATGCAGGCCCGCCAGCGGGAACGCTCCAACGCCTACATCGAACCGGCGCTGCTCTGACCCATCCCGCGACTGCCTCCTGCGGCGGATGCCCAGATCCCGAGGTTCACACCCAGGGCAAGCAGCACACCGGCCCTGCTCCGCCTCGCACGAGGCCGGGCCGACGTCCTGTTCGCCATGCTCCGCGACGGAACCTTCTACGAACCGCGAACGTCACCTGACCGGCGGCTCCGCCATCACAACGACACGGTCCGCCTCAACATCGAAGCCGAGTACCGGATGGCTCCCGTCGCCGCCCTCGGAATCCATCAGCACGGCTTTGCCCAGGCACCTTCCGATCGCCGTCAGGAAACCGCAGAACACATTGAGCCGCTCCTGCCCCTGGAGCTCTCGCAGATCGACATCGAAGTCGATCTCGTTCGCCGCATAGAACCGGAAGATCGCCTGGACATCCGCCGACGGCCAGACCCGCAGTTCCGGGCACTCGGCGTCGGCCGGGCGGGACAACACGGCCGCCGCAGTGGGCAGCGGCAGCACCGCCGCGCCCTCGCAGTACTGGAACGTCCAACGTCGAGCGACGACGAGATCGAGGACCGACTGCCAGTCCTCCGGTGAGGCGCCAAGCACGTAGACGTCCGGCAGCGACCCCATCAGCCCGGGATCGAAGCACCACCTGACGCCATCCCACAGCAGATCCGGCACTACGCCATCCTGCCCTCACCACAGCCCCGACGCCGACCCGATTGCTTGACGAAACCCATAGCGGCCCCGCGTGGCCGCGGGTGTTGGGCCGGTGGAAGGAGGCAACCGACCCTTGGCCGTGAAACCCGGTCGGGTCGGCGTTACTGTCCGCGGCCGACCGGTGGGGTGGGTTGTGCCAGCCAGGCCGCGAGCGCGAGCGGGTCGGCGTCGGGCAGCGTCTGGCTCAGCGCCCGGACCAGCTCGGGTCGGCGGGTCAGCGCCTCGGCCGCGGCCGGCTGCCCGGTGTGGTGGGCGCTCAGAGCCAATCCCACCCATGCGTCGACGTCCCCGCAGTCGGCCGCGACACGTCGCCGGTACCCGGCCAACGCGTCCTCCCGGTTGCCCGCCGCGTACGCCTGGTCGCTCGGGCTCGACCCGGGCAGCCCGCCCGAGCCCAGGAGCCGATGGCGGACGGCGGCCTCGGGGCCGGTGCCGACAGTGAGGGCCGGGCGGGGAGCGGCCGCCGCGACGGTCGGCGCCGATCCGTCGGGCGTCGGTGGCACGCCCTGTCGCCAGGCACGCGCCAGGCGGTCCACCTGGGCCGGGTCGGGCACCAGGTTGGCCAGGCCCCAGCGCACCGCGCCGCCATCGGCCACGTCTCGCACCGCCGCCTCGACCGGGCCGCCGACGGGGTCGCGCCAGCCGCGCAGGCTGCCCGCCATGCCGGCCACGAAGGACCGGCCAGCGTCGGTCAGCTCGCTCGCGTCGGCGAGCTGCCGGACCGCGCGGGTGGTCTGCTCCCGCCAGTACGCGTACTCGAAGGCGGCCGCGACCCCCTCGTGCCGTCGGCAGCGCCACACCTCTGCCACTCCCAGATGTGCGTAGGCGCCCTGGAGCAGGGCCCCGACCGGGCGGGGGTCGAGCCGCCACGGCGCGCGGTAGCGGGACGGCCCGCCCGCCCGGTACAGCGGCACCAGGTCCAGCAGGGCACCGAGTTTGGTGTGTTGCAGCTCGTGCACCAGCAACAGCGCGAGGGTCTGCGCGTCGGCCGGCACGGAGAGCGCGATGGCGCCCAGCGCGTCAGTGCTGGTGGCGCTCACCGGGTTCCCGGAGGGCGGCGGACGCAGCGGCACGAGTGTCCGCAGCAGCCCGGCCAGCGCGTCGGCGTGCGCCGGAAGGTGGGCCCGCAGCCACTGCCAGGCCTCGGCGGTGAGCCGGTGCAGCCGGGCGGCCGACACGTCGTCCAGTCGGGGCGCGGACGGCCGGTGGTAGCAGCCGCGCCACGGGTCCTGGTCGTCGATGAGCACCTCGACCGCGTCGAACGGCCTCATCCGGCGCACCGGCAGCCAGCTCATCCCGCCGACGCCCGCGTCGAGCAGCCGGCCACCGCCCGCCTCGATCCGTACTCCGTCATCGTGGGCGGCGTCGATCCGCAGCGTGCCCCCCTCGCCGCGCATCCGCACCGAGCCGTCGGCGGGCAGGCCCGTCGCCGTGCCGACGGTGGGCAGCGGTAGCACCCCGTCGGCCGGGCGCGGCAGCGTCAGCGTGAACGTCAGACCGGCGCGGCTCGCCGCCGTCGCCGCGAGCGCGGCGAGGTAGGCGGGGCCGGCGGAACCATCGAGCGCGGCGCGGGCCCATCCGGTGACGGGGGGATGGGCCAGTACCGCGGCCACCGTCGCCGGGTCGGCGTGCTCGGCCCGGGTGAGCAGCTCGAGACTCCGCCCGACAAGTGGCTCGTCGTGGCAGGCGCGGGCCGCGGCGACGGTGAGCAGTCGACGGCGACCGAGCTGGCCACCGCGCAGCACGGCGATCGTGGCGGCGTCCCCCTGGCCGCTGGCCAGCCCGGCGAGCTGTGCCGCCGACAGCGGGGCCGTCACGGCCGCGCCGCCGGCGTCGGCACGCTCGCCGCGGCGACGCGACGGCGCAGCGCGTCCAGGTCGGCGGTCACCACCGTCCGTACGTGCCCGATCAGGCGCAGCAGGTCGACGCAGTAGACCGACGGGTGGACGAAGCCGGCGCCGTCGCGGAAGCGGTGCGCGTACAGGCCGCCGCCGCAGACGTCGACGACCGGGCAGGCACGGCAGGCCGGCGCGAGCGCCGCGATCCCGGTGGGACGCCCGGCCAGTGACGGGTGCCGCAGCGCGTCGTCGATGCTGTGCCGGAAGACGTCGAAGCCGGTCCGCATCGCCGACGCGGTGGTCGTCTTGAGCGTGTCGGTGCCCTCGATGGTGCCGTCGGTCTCGATCGTCATGACGTCCGGCTCGGCGGCGCCCAGCGCCTGGGTGCTGCTGCGCCCGCCCAGCAGCAGCGCGATCACCGACTCGAACAGCCGGATGCCGGTGCGCCGGGGCTTCTCGGCGTACCAGCGGTCGAAGACGGCGATCAGCCAGTCCGCGTACGGGGTGGCGGGGTCGTCGGGGTGGCGCCCCGGTGGGGGAGCGGACCAGTTGCCGTGCGGCAGCAGCAGATCCAGGCCGGGCGGGTCGAACTCCCGCAGGCCCTCGTAGACGGCGATCGGGTCGTTGGCCAGGTCGACAGTGCACAGCAGACCGGCGTAGCGGGCCCGGTGTTCGGGCCGGGCCAGCAGGCGCAGCGCGGCGGCCACCTCGTCGAAGCTGCCCCGCCCGTCGGCGTGGCGGCGGTGGCGGTCGTTGGCGGCGCGGTCGCCGTCCACGCTCACCCCGACGTCGATGCCGTGCGTGTGGCACAGGTCGAGCGCCGCCTCGTCGAGCAGCAGCCCGTTGGTCTGCATCGCCACGTCGAGCATGACGCCGGAGGGCATCGCGGCGCGCAGCGTGCGGACCGCCCGGTCGAGCACGGTGAGGCCGGCGAGCAGCGGCTCACCACCGTGCAGCACGACCCGGACCCGGTCGGTGCCGTGCCGGGCCACGTGCGCGGCGAGCCGGTCGGCGACCCGGCGCACGGTACCGGGGGCCATGACCCGTGGCCGGGTTCGCCAGTCCTGGTCGGCGTGTTGGTAGACGTAGCAGTAGTCGCAGGCCAGGTTGCATCGCGAGTGGACCTTCAGCACCACCTGGCGGATGCGGGGCGCGGCCACGACAGGGCGGTGTCGGGTGGCCGACGGCGGGGCGTCGGCCGGCACGGTCAGAAGCTCGACTCGAACGCCGACACGTCGCCGGGCCGCCCCGGCTCACCCTCGGCTGCCAGCGTGCCCAACACGTGGGCCAGCACGCCGTCACCGGCGCCGGCCAGCAGGTCCGCCAGGGGTACGTCGCCGAGCTGCACCAGAGCGGTGCCGACAGTGCGGGGGATGGGCGGCTGGTCGTGGTCAGCCACCGTGGACCGTCCTTCGGTCGAAGACCGGCACCTGCGTCACCGCTGCGCTCACTCCGCCTTTCTACACCATCGCACCCGGCCCCGGACGGCGCGACACCGCAGCCCGTACGCGCTGGCCACCGTGCCGTTACCTGGCGTACGACAGGCCCCGCTGCCCGACGGCCCTGGGCGCGCGTCCGTCAGCGGGGTAGGCCGGGAAGCGCGGTCAGGGCGGCTGTCATCTGATCCAAGCCCAGCGAACCCAGCTCCAGCGCCTGACGATGGAACGCGCGTCGGTCGCCGGGGAACGACGAGCGGCCTGCCAGCCACACGCGCTCACCCACCTTGTAGGCCAGCGCCTGCCCCGGCCGGCCCAGGTAACGCCCGAGCTCGGCGGTCGCGTAGGGGCCCTGGTGACAACGGTCCCGCAGCAGCTCCAGCGCGGCATCCGGCGTCCACACCGCTCCGTCACCGGAGGGCACCGGCAGTCGCAGGTGCAGGCCGATGTCGAGCACAACCCGGGCCGCCCGCAGGAGCTGCATGTACAGATGGCCCAGTCGAGCACCCGGCTGTTCATAGAACCCGAGCTCGTCCATGAACCGCTCGGCGTACAGTGCCCAGCCCTCCTGGCTGCCGGAGAGGCCGCCGAGCAGGTTCAGCCGCTGCCCGAGGCCTCCCCGGCAGGCCTCGGAGCCGAGATGGAGGTGGTGGCCGGGAACGCCCTCGTGGTAGGCGGTGCTGTAGGCGTACCAGGTGGGGAAGGACGCCGCGTCCTCCGGCAGGGACCACCAGACCCGGCCCGGCCGCGTCAGGTCCCGCGACGGCCCGATGTAGGCAATCCCGGACGATGTGGTCAACCGCGATTCGATGCGCCGCAGTGGGGCGGGGATGTCGAAGTACACGCCGTCCAGCCGCTCGGTGGTGGCCTCCAACAGCTCCTGCAGCCACGCGCCGAACGCCTCCCTGCTGTGCAGCGTTCCGGGTGCGTCGGGGCCGGCGAGCCAGGCAAGTACCTGTGGCACGCTCCCGCCCAGGGCTTTCGCCTCCGCGATCAGCTCTGCCTCTGTCGCTCGGAACTCGTCCCAGCCCCAGTCGTACAGCTCACGCACATCAGGTTGAGCCGCGAGGAAGGTGCGCACCCACAGTGTGTACCGCTGCTGACCGAAGGCTTCCTCCTCGACAACCCGCGGTGCCAGGTCCGCGGTCAGCATCTCGGCAAATTTCTGGTACGCCTCTCGCGCGCCCGTCGCTGCGGCCCGCAACGACGCCCGCTGACGCCCCTCGCCGTAGCGATCCACCAGGGCGACATCCTCGTCGACCCAGTTGTCGCACCGCTGCGTGACGAGCTCCACCTGACGCCGCGTCGGCAGATTGCCGCGCTCTGCGGCGAGTAAGAGGCTGCGGGCGTACCCGTCCAGGGCCGCCGGGATCGCGGCCAGGCGCACGCCGACACGAGCCCAGCCCTCCTCGAAGACCGCGCCCTCCGCGTCGAGGCCGGGAATCGCGGCCTCGACGGCCTGGCGGACGAGCTGGAGCGGACCGGTGGCCGCCGCGTGCAGTTCGCGCAGGTCCTCCCCGGCGTCGTGGAAGGCGAGACGCGTGTGCAGCCGTTCGGCGAGGTGGGCGTGCAGCGGGGTCACGGTCGGCAGTGCGTCACCCAGGAGATCGAGCTCGCGCAGGGCACGGGCCGCGAGGTCGGCGCGGGCCTGGTGGCCCTCCGGGCTGTAGTCGGTAAGCCCGTCGACATCCTGCTCGCCAGCCTCGACGACAGCTGTGCAGGGGTCGAGGCGGGCCATCTCGTACAGGAGCCGATCCGCGAATTCCTCGATCATGCGGGCAATGCTAGGGGTATTGCCGCCTCGGGGTGGGGGCCGTCGAGGCGTACCGGACGGCCGTCGCACTGACGGACAACGCGGCCGAACGGGCGTTCCTCACCGCACGCGCGACGGCCCTGAGCGCGCGTTTGTCACAGGGGTAGGCCGGGAAACCCGAGCGGCCGGCCGAAGCAGGGGATGGGAGGGGCCATGGCGTACCGTCCGACGACCGTCGAGACCGCGCCCGACCTCGGCACGCTCACCCTCGGCGTCGAGGAGGAGTTCCTGCTCCTCGACCCGAACAGCGGGCGGAACCTGCCGGTGGCCGACGAGGTGCTGGCCGCGCTGCGCGGTCCGGCCCGCGACCAGAGCCGTCAGGAGTTCCGGCACAGCATGGTGGAGATGGTCACCCCGGTCTGCGCCGATCTCACCGAGCTGCGCACCCACCTGGTCGCGCTGCGTCGATCAGCCGTCGAGGCCGCCGCCGCGGCCGGGGCCCGGCTCGTGGCGGTCGGCGCCACCCCGGTGACCGAGCCGCGCCGGACGGTGCCCGACCGGCCGCGCTATCACGCCATGTCACGCCGGTACGGGCCGGTGGCACACGACCCGGCGGTCTGCGGTTGTCACGTGCACGTCGGGTTGCCGGACCGGGAGCTGGCCGTGCAGGTCTGCAACCAGCTGCGGGTGTGGCTGCCGGTGGTGCAGGCGATCACCACCAACTCGCCGCTGCACGACGGGCACGACACCGGCCACGCCAGCTGGCGGTCGATGCAGTTGGAACGCTGGCCCAGCATCGGCCCCACGCCGTACTTCGACTCCGTCGCCGACTACGACCGCACGGTCGACGAGCTGATCGCCGCCGGCATCATGCTGGACGCGGCGATGGTCTACTGGTACGCCCGGCCGTCGTCGGCGTACCCGACGGTCGAGGTTCGTGTCGGTGACGTCTGCCCGACCGTGGACGACGCCGTGCTGGTCGCCGCCCTGGTCCGCAGCCTGGTCGCGACACTTGCCGACGACGTACGCGCCGGGGTGCCCGCCCCGTCCGTGCGCGACTGCCTCGTCGCCGCGGCGCACTGGCGGGCGGCCCACGACGGCCTGGACGGCGAGCTGATCGACCTGCGGGCCGGCGGTACCCGACCGGCGTGGGACCTGGTCGACGAGCTGATGGCGACGATAGCCCCGGCGTTGCTGCGCCACGGGGATCTCGGTTACGTGCTGGCCCAACTGGCCCGGCTGCGCCGTGACGGCACCGGCGCGACCCGACAACGACGGGTGCTGGAGGGCACCGGCGACCTGCTCGCGGTCCTCGACGACCTCGCCGTCCAGACCGCCGCCGCCTGACGGGCGACCCGTGTCTCGCGGGCACGGCGCTGCGGTTCACCGGATGTCGTGGGTCTGCAACCACAGTTCCAGCAGGCCGAGCTGCCACAGCTTGTTGCTGCCGGCCGCGGCCTCGGCCCGGTCCGGCTCGGCGAGCAGATGGGCGACGTACTCGGGGCGGAACAGGCCCCGCTCGCGCGCGACCGGTGCCTGCAACGCCTCGGCGACCAGCTCGCGCACCGGCCCGTCCACGTTGCGCAGCGCCGGCACCGGGAAGTAGCCCTTCGGCCGGTCGATCACCTCGGCCGGCAGCACCTCCCGGGCGACCTCCTTTAGCACACCCTTGCCGCCCTGCGCCACCTTGTGCTCAGGTGGGCAGTGCGCGGCGAGGGTGACCAGGTCCTGGTCGAGGAAGGGCGTGCGCACCTCCAGCCCCCACGCCATGCTCATGCTGTCCACCCGCTTGACCGGGTCGTCGGGGAGCATGAGGTGGGTGTCCAGGCGCAGCACGGCGTCCAGCGCGGTCTGCGCGCCGGGCGCGGCGAGGTGCTCGGTGAGCAGGTCCCGGCTGGCGTCGTGCTCCAGCGTGTACGCCGGGCCGACGATGGCGCGCAGCTCGTCGTGGTCACGGTCGAAGAACGCGGCGGCGAACGTCTCGGCGGCGCCGTGGCGGGGCGCCTCGGTCAGCGGCTGGTGGTAGCCGTAGCCGGCGAACACCTCGTCGGCGCCCTGCCCGGACTGCGCCACCTTCACGTGCCGCGCCACCTGCTCCGACAGCAGGTGGAAGGCGACCACGTCATGGCTGCCCATCGGCTCGGTCATGGCCAGCACCGCCCGTCGTACGGCGGGCGCCAGGTCGTCGTCGGCGAGCCGGATCCGGTGGTGGTCGGTGCCGTACGCGCGGGCCACCAGGTCGGAGTAGTGGAACTCGTCGCCGGACTCGTCGCCCCGGCTGTCGAAGCCGATGCTGAACGTGCGCAGGTGCTCCTGACCTGCCTCGGCGAGCAGCGCCACGATGAGGCTGGAGTCCAGACCGCCGGAGAGCAGCACCCCGACCGGGACGTCGGCGACCAGCCGTCGGCGTACGGCCGTGCGCAGCGCGTCGCCGACCGCGGCCCGCCAGTCCGCGGCGTCCATGCCGGTGTCGGACGGCTCCCGCACGTAGTCGGGCCGCCAGTACACCCGCTCCCGGCTGCGTCCGTCGGCCTCGATCACCCGTACCGTGGCGGGGGGCAGCTTGCGGACGCCGCGCAGCACGGTCCTGGGCGCCGGCACGATGGAGTGCCAGGACAGGTAGTGGTGCAGCGCCACCGGATCGATGCCGGTGTCCACGTCGCCGGCGCGCAGCAGCGCGGGTAGCGTGGAGGCGAACCGGAGCCGCCCGGGGGTCTCGGCGAGATAGAGCGGTTTGATGCCGAGCCGGTCGCGGGCCAGGACGAGCCGCCGCCGGGTCCGGTCGACAAGCCCGATCGCGAACATGCCGACCAGGTGGTCGACGAACCGTTCACCCCAGTGGGCGTACGCCACCAGGATCACCTCGGTGTCGCTTGTGGATCGGAACGCGTACCCGGCGTTCTGCAGCTCCTCGCGCAGCTCCGGATAGTTGTAGATACACCCGTTGAACACCAGGGCCAGGCCCAGGTCGTCGCGCACCATCGGCTGGCCGCCGGCATCGGACAGGTCGATGATGGTCAGCCTGCGGTGCCCGAGGATCACCCAGTCGTCGGCGCACAGGCCCTCGTCGTCCGGGCCGCGTGAGCGCATCGCCTCGCTCATCCGGGTGACGGCAGCCGCGTCGGGCCGCTGGCCGTCGAAGCGCGCCTCCCCGCTGATCCCGCACATCAGCCGGGACGGTGGGACGGGTGGGACAGCAGCGGCACGAGCGTCCTCCTGTCACCTCTCCCCGGCTGGTGGTGGCGGGGCCCGGCGAACGAACGGGGCCGCTGGCTACCCGTGCGCGGCGGGGGCAAACCCGCTGGTCTCAGGCGCGCAGGGTGCGCAGGATGCGGGCCAGCTCGGCGCGGTCGCTGTCGTCGAGGTGGCCGAAGAAGCGGTCCGCCTCGGCGCGGCGGGCGGCCCGGATGGCGGCGCTGATCCGGGTGCCCTCGGCGGTGAGCGCGACAAGGGTCGCCCGCCTGTCGGCCGGGTCGGGTCGGCGCTCCACGAGCCCTCGGGTCTGCAGGTCGTCGATTACCTCGGTGGCCGAGCGGGGCGCGATGTGCAGGTGCTCGGCGAGCGTGCCGGGGCGTACCTCCCCGTGGCGGCCGAGCACCCCGAGCGCCCGGGACTGGCTGGGGGTGACGTCCCACGGCGCCAGTGATTCCCGGGTCTGTCGGCGCAGACGGGACGCGACAGCCCAGAACGTCTCGGCCAGGCTCTCGTCGCCGTTGTCGGTGGTGTCCTCGGTCACCGGAATACGGTAGCAGCCGATGCCGTTGTTCCCTCATGTTGAGGTAACCTCAACATATCCCGACCGAAAGGCAGTGCCCCTTGGAACCCACCCCCATGCGCCGCGACCGCGGCCACCGCACCGTCAGCCCCGAAGAGAAGACGCAGGCCCGCCAGGTGTCCCTGCGCCGCATCGGCAGTCTGTTCACCCCGCACCGACCCGCGCTTGTCATCGTCACCGCGATCATCGTGCTCTCCTCGATCGTGGCGATGGCCAGCCCGTTCCTGCTGCGTACCGTCATCGACCGGGCCCTCCCGCAGGGCGACGTGACCCTGCTGGTCTGGCTGGTCCTCGGCATGGTGGCCGTGGCCGCCGTGACCGCCGCGCTCGGCGTCGTCCAGACCTGGATCAGCACCCAGGTCGGGCAGCGGGTCATGCACCGGCTGCGCACCGACGTGTTCAGCCATCTCCAACGGCAGTCGCTCGGCTTCTTCACCCGCACCCGCACCGGCGAGGTGCAGTCCCGCATCACCAACGACATCGGCGGCATGCAGTCGGTGGTCACCTCCACCGCCACCGCCGTCGCGGCCAACCTCACCACAGTCGTCGCCACCGCCGTCGCCATGGTCGCGCTCTCCTGGCAGCTCTCCCTGGTCTCGGTCGTGGTGCTGCCACCGGCCATCTGGCTGACCCGCCGGGTCGCCCGGATGCGCCGCGAGATCACCGACCAGCGCCAACGCGAGCTCGCCGACCTCAACGTCACAGTCGAGGAGGGGCTGTCGATCAGCGGCGTGCAGCTCGCCAAGACCCTCGGCACCGGCCCCGCCCTGATCGAGCGGTTCACCGCCTCCTCGGCCCGCCTCGTCGACCTGGAGCTGCGCAGCGAGCTGGCCGGCCGCTGGCGGATGGCCTCGATGAGCATCATCTTCGCCGCCGTACCGGCAGTCATCTACCTCGCCGCCGGCCTCCCCGGCACCGCAGGCACGCTGAGCATCGGCACCCTTGTCGCCTTCACCGCCCTGCAGGGCGGCCTGTTCCGGCCCCTGATGGGCCTGCTCAACGTGGGCGTGTCACTGACCGCCTCGCTGGCCCTGTTCGCCCGCATCTTCGAGTACCTCGACCTGCCCATCGACGTGGCCGACCCCGCCGATCCGGTTCGCCTCGACCCCGCCCGGGTTCGCGGACACCTGCGCCTGTCCGACGTCACCTTCGGCTACCCCGGCAGCGACACGGCAGCCCTCGCCGGCATCACCCTCGACGTGCCCGCCGGCAGCAGCCTCGCCCTCGTCGGCGAGACCGGCTCCGGCAAGAGCACCCTCGCCGGCCTGGTCAGCCGCCTGCACGACCCGACCGCCGGAAAGATCACCATCGACGGCGTCGACCTGCGCGACCTGCGCCTGGCCGACCTGGCCGCGATCGTCGGCGTGGTCAGCCAGGAGACGTACCTGCTGCACACCACCGTCCGGGAGAACCTGCGCTACGCCCGGCCGGACGCCACCGACGCCGAGATCGAGGCAGCCGCCCGCGCCGCCCAGATCCACGACCTCATCGCCGGCCTCCCCGACGGCTACGACACGATGGTCGGATCCCGGGGGCACCGGTTCTCCGGAGGCGAGAAGCAACGGCTCGCCATCGCCCGTACGCTGCTGCGCGACCCGCGCATCCTGGTCCTCGACGAGGCCACCAGCGCGCTGGACACGGAGACCGAACGCGCCGTGCAGAGGGCATTCGACGTGCTCGCGCAGGGGCGTACCACGATCACCATCGCCCACCGCCTGTCCACAGTCCGCGACGCCGACCAGATCGCGGTGCTCGACCACGGCCGCATCGTCGAGTCCGGCGACCACGCCAGCCTGCTCGACCGCAACGGCCGCTACGCCACCCTGGCCGCCTGACCCGCGCGCCGCGCCCCGCGCCCCGCGCCCCGCGCCCCGCGCGCCGCGCCCCGCGCGCCGCGCCCCGCGCGCCGCGCCCCGCGCGCCGCGCGCCGCTCCATGATCATTGCCGCCTGGGCGACTCGACACGCCGGGCACGGAGCTGCTGAGCTGCCAACGATCGGCGTGGGCTAGCACAAGGTGGGCGAGTGCGGGGGTTTTCCACACCGGGATCGCCGTCCACAGAGGTCGAGGTGGATCGTTGCGGACGCGGGGACGGAGCTGCACGGTTCGGGGTGTGAACGAGGTGCTGCGGAAACTGGTTGAGCTGTCGGGAGGGTTCGTGACCCGCGCGGCGGCCACGCAGGTGGTGCCGGAATGGGTGCTGGAGCGGGCCTGCGGCAGTGGCGATCTGGTGCGGGTGCTGCCTCAGGTGTACGTGGCTGCGCGCTTGCTGGACAGCCAGCGGGGCGCGCCGGACCTGAGGCAGCTCGACCCCGCGGTTGCCCACCGCGCGGCTCTCGCCTGGGCGCGTGGAACCGCCGCACTCAGCCACCTCAGCGCGCTCGCCTTGTGGGGCCTGCGTCCGCAGAATGCTGGCGAGCCGGTGCATCTCAGCGCACCGATGAACGTCGGCCCACGTACGCGACCGGGAGTGGTCGTGCATCGGCGCAGCTGTTTCCTGATCGAAGCGCCGCACGTGGTCGTGCGGAGAGGGCTGCACGTCACCCGGCTCGAGCAGTCCATCGTCGACTCGTGGCCGATGTTGCCATCCGCCGAGCGACGGGCGCCCGTGATCCGGGCGGTCAACGACTGGCTGACCACGCCTGAACGACTGACCGAGGCACTGGGCACCGCGCCGAAGTTGATTGGCCGGGCAGAGTTCCGAACACTGCTGGCGAGGCTCGCCGGCGGCTGTCGCAGCCCGTTGGAAATCTGGGGGCACGAGCATGTCTTCACCGGCCCGGGCATGCCGGCATTCCGCCGGCAGGTGCCGATGCGCCTCGGGCCGCGCACCGTGTACCTCGACCTGTTCGCCGAGCCGGAACGGGTCAACATCGAACTCGACGGGGCCACCACGCACGGCGACCCACGTCAGCGGGAGATCGACCTGCGCCGGGATGCGCTGCTGGCGACCGTCGGGGTCCTGGTGGTCCGCTTCGCCCACCGCCGCCTTGTTCACGAGGCCGACGACGTACGTCGGGAAACGCTCGCCATCCTGGCGAGTCGTATGGCGGCCTGACAGTCGAACTGAGCGACTCGGTCGGCATCTTCTGGGGCCGAGCGCGCGGGCGGAGGAATGACGTGCTGCGGGGTGGTCGAGCGTGCCCGATGCTGGCAGCCTCGGCGGCGTGAGCACGCTTCTGACGCAACTGCCGGCGCTCCTCGGCGTGCTGGTGGGCACCCTGGGGACGATCCTCGCCACCTCACTGGCCGACCGCGCGCGGTGGCGGCGCAACCAGAGCGTCCGCTGGGATGAGCGACGCCTCGACGCGTACGTCGAGTTTGCGCACGCCCTCAAGGAGAGCCACGCGGTGGCGCTGCGGATGACGGCGGACCTGCGCCCGGGGTCGTACAGCCACCCGATCGACCGGGACGAGGGCCTGGCCCGGTTGGCCGAGTCGGACGCGCGGCGCACCCTCGTCTGGGAGAACCTGCTGCTGCTCGGCGACGAGCCGACGGTGGTGGCCGGTGCGAACTGGCGCGACACGATCTGGCAGGTCGAACGAGTCGCCCGGGGGATCGTCGACGTGCAACCGGACATCGTCGAGATGGTGAGCCGGGTGAACGAGGCCCGCGACATCTACTACCGGGCGGCACGGCACAGCCTCGGCGTCCGAGGTGGGTCGGTGGAGCAGTCCGCCGCACTGCGGCAGGCACTCCTCAGCCGGCCCAGCGCGACGCCCACCGGCGGGACAACCGGCGATGACGGCTGACGAATCGTGGAAGCGGATCTCCCCACACTTACTCACCTGGCCGGAGGTCGCCCCCGATCAAGCTGACTGGTCGCTGTGGTCGAACCGATTGGCGGGCGGTCGAGTGGCGGCACCCCGTGCGTGGCCGATTACCCGACTGTGCCCGCAGTCCCAACGGCGTACCGTCCCGGGTCAAGCATGGGAGGAGTCGGATGAGTTTCCTGCAGCAGGCAGAACAGTCAGCGGACACCGAGCGGATGTTCGATGTCGACACGAAGGCGATGGGCTACCTGCCCAACTACACGAGGTTGTTCGCCCACAACCCGGCGGTGTATCAGGCATGGCAGCAGCTCAACGGTGCGGTAAAGGCCGGGATGGAGCTACGCCGCTATGAGTTGGCGACCCTCGCCGCGGCCCGGGCCCTGAAATCGTCCTACTGCGGCCTGGCACATGGAAAGGTCCTACGCGACAAGTTCTTCGACGCGCCCACCGTCGCCGCCATCGCGTCGGACCACGGCAAGGCCGGTCTCTCCGCGCAGGAGGTCGCCGTAGTCAACTTCGCCGGAAAGATCGCGGCCGATGCGAACTCCGTCACCGAAGCCGACGTCGCGAGCCTGCGCGGCCACGGTCTCGATGACGCGGACATTTTCCGCGTGATCCTCGCCGTTGGCGCCAGATGCTTTTTCAGCACCGTCCTCAGCGCTGCCGGGGCGGAGCCCGATCCGCAGTACAACGAGAGCTTGGACGTTGATCTGCGGCAGGCGCTGAGCTTCGGCGGTTAGATCCAAGGAGAACGTACCGACCAGGCTGTCCCAAGGCCAGCGGGCGTGTGGCAGCCGATCGAAGAGCTGCCCGTGCGGGACATCTTCGCCGTCGGTAAGCCGTGGGACGGTATCGCCCAGGTGCTTGTCGGCATCGGGACTGCAGATCGTTTCGGCCACGGCCATCAGAAATCTGACACCATCAATAGGTGCAGGCGGCCCGCGCACCCGTCTGCCAGCCGAGCAATCTCGCTGAAGTGGCGGAATGCCGGATTTTCAGCGACAGGATCTGATTGGCAGCGCTCGGCCAGGTGCTTAGGGTAGTTGGTGCTTCACTCCAAGCGACGGCGAGCCGATCGGCGGACTGCGGATGGCTGTGAACACGCACCCTGCGAACTGCGCCAACGCCCAGAACCCGGGCTGCACGTGCTCTCGCTGCGGCGGCTCCCTGCATGGCTGGGAGGGGTGGGCGAAGCTCGCCGTCGCGCCCCCGGCCGTGCGTGACGACCGGCGAACCGCGCTCAAGAGGGACATCGACAAGGATCGCAGTAGGGCACTGAAATTCAACGCCAAGAATCGGCAGAAGTCCATCGATCTCGCCCGTCTGGACCTTGCCAATCACCTGTGGGTAGCGGACCCGCGCCCCAAGAGTGACGCGCCGCTGCCGCGTCACTTCGACGTCGGCGACCGGGCGGCGGCATGCGACAACGGCCGGATGAACATCCTGGCCGATTCGATCATGGCTGATCCGTGGTATGAGATCTCGGAAGGTATCGACGACCTCGTCCAGAACAAGCAGACCGCCCGGGAGGTCAAGAAAGGGCTGGCAAGTCACGGCTGGTGCAACCTGCTGGTCGCGCTTATCCAATTGATCCAGAGGGTTGACAAGACCATCGGCATCCTCACCGACGCGGCCAAGCGGACCGTGAAGGATGCGTTGTCGAATCACCTCACATCCCGCATCCCACAGCAGGTCAAGGACGCCGTCGCCGGCATCGTCGTCGACAAGGTGTGGTCGGCCCTGGCGCGACTGTTCGAAGCTCACTTTCCCCTCCTGGGCGCGGACACCGTGCGTGTCCTGCGGATGTTGGCCGTGTTCGCCTGTCCGTCAGTCGAACGGCACCAGGACGTCTACCAGCACGCCGTCGTGCCGCTCATGGGTGACGCCCGAGGGCTCGTCACGGAGGAGGTCAAGGCGCAGGTAATCACTCTGTTTACGGCGTGGTGGCAGCGAAAGGGCCCCGCAACCGCCCGGTGACACCCGATGTTGAGGCATCCGTGAGTGGGTCGAGAAGCACCTGGGTGGTTCAGGTCAGCGAGCGCCTCGGCCGCCCTGCCCTCCTCGGGCGGGCGCGGCGGGCACGGGGCTGGGACGGAGGCCGGCGAGTTGGACGAAGATTTCTCGTTTGGCCGTCGCGTCGCCTCGGCGGTTGAGGACGTAGCCGGTCAACCAGACCCAGCCCTGGTACGTCGGCTGGTCCGACACGGAGGCGACGCGGAAGGTCATCGCGCGGTCCCCGGCGAACTGCACTGAGGCGTGACCGTCGATGACGAGCAGGTCGCTGGGGGAGGGACGCCTGGTCACCGGTGCCCGGAGTTGTCCTGCGGTGGCCGGCACTCCTGCGCGTGCATGATCTGCCAGTCGCGCAGCGCTCGCCTGATCCGGTCGTTCTCCCGGCTGAGCAGCCGTACCGTCTCGTTGAGCATCGTCAGCTCGTCGGCCACCCGGGCCTGGAACTCGCGTACCTCATCGGGGTCGACGCCGCGCTGATGCGCGGCGAACTCGTGGGTCCGCACCTCGTGCGGCGTCAACCGGGCCGGGTAGCCGTACACCTGAGCCACGACGGTCCTTTCTGAGGGCAGGCGGGAGCGCGGAAGGTCCTTGTGGTGGGTCGGGAAGGGCGGGCCGTCCGCGCGGGGGCCGCCGGCGACCCGCCCGCTCCGCCGCCGTAGCCCGATTCGGCGGTACGACAGCAGAGCAGTCCGGTGGGGCCGGGACGGGCACACGCACCCGCCCCGACCAGGGGATGAGCCGAACTCGTTGCCACGCGAGGAGCAGCTCGCGACCAACATATCTAGACATGCTAGGTAAGTTCGCTACGACGTCAGTCACGGAACCGTGCAGATGGCCTACGCCCGGCTGGAGGCGCTGCGGGTTATTCGGCGGCAGCAGGGCAAGGGCGTCTTCGTGACCGACCCGAAGACCTGGATGCGCGAGCCGTAGGTAGTGGCCTGACGACTCTTCCGAGGCGCGATTCAACGCACTCGTTCGTCCAGAGCGACGAGCCGACCAACGTCTCGCCCGGCTGCTTCGGTCTGGCGGCGGCAGGTGTCGGAGCTGCTATCGCTGGCCCTGGCCTACAGCCCCGGCGGACCTGTTCCCATGCCATCCAGATTGACCAGCGTCATGAATTCGACGACCATCGCCGAAGCGTGGTTCGGTGATGGCGCGCGCCACCTGCGCTGGACGATGGCTGTAGCACGCGCCGACCATCCAAGGACGACACGGGGGAAGCGTGGTCACGGAACTGGCAGCGGTCACCTCGGTGGCGATCTCGCTCGTCGCGCTCGGAGTGTCCCTCATCGTGCAGCGAGAGCAGCGGCGCTATCAGGATTTTGAACTCGCCCGATCCTTGCATCATGACGTGAGCACCGGCGAGGTAGCCCAAGCGCGGCACCTGCTCGGCACGCTGGTGCGCAGCAGTGAACCGATTGACGGGACGGCGAAGCGCGAGGCGTTGCAGGCATATTTCACCTTGCTCTGGTGCTTCGAGCGCATTTACGTCGGACACCAGACCATGGGTCCGGGGCGCCCGCAGCGCTTCCTCGCCGAGGCGGTGAGGTGGCACGTCCTGGAGTGGGATCGTGAGATTGGCGCCGCCAAGCGCAAGCTGGAGGATCAGCCTGGCGAGATCGACGATGTCCACTCCCGGGAAGGGCTCAGAAAGCTGGGGGAGTCGCTCCGGTAGTCGCAGCGCGCGGAAGGACGGGCACGATCATGGCTGCAGACGGTTTCGAGGTGGACTCCCAAGCGCTGCGAGCCCACGCCAACGCTGTCGACGACACCGCCGACGCGGCCGACGCATGCCGGCGTGCGGCGTCCTCGATCGCGCTGGGCCGTGATGCGTACGGTCGGATGTGTCAGCTGATCCCGGGCCTGCTCCACCCCATTCAAGAGGCCACCATCGACGGCTTCGGCGAGACGGTGCGGGCGTTGCAGGAGGCGGCCGACGGGCTGCGTACGGTCTCCGACCGGTACGAGCGGGGTGACGAACACGCGGCCAACCGGTTCGATGGTGTCACAAGGTGAGCCAGCCATCTCCATTGATCGCTGCCCGCCAGGACAGCACGACCGCGTTCAGTGGTGTCTTCATCGCGGAGGACATCGACGCCCTGATGGCGGGGTACACCTCCGGGGGCTGGATCGATGTCGCGATCGGCGGCGTCGCGACGTCGATGGATGCCCTGGCCTTCGTCACGGATCCGCTCGGACAACTGGCCGCGTGGGGAGTGGGCTGGCTGATCGAGCACGTCAAGCCGTTGTCCGACGCGCTGGACGAGTTGGCTGGTGACCCCGACCAGATCTCCGCGTACGTTCAGACCTGGCGCAACGTCGCCGTGGCCACGGCCGAGGCGGGCACCACCTTCGACGGACTGGTCGACAGCCAGGTATCAGGCTGGAGCGGTGCTGCCGCCGACGCGTACCGCCGGAACAGCGATCGGCACGTTGCCGCGATGATTGCCCTCGCCAAGGCCGCGGATGCCATGGCGGAGGTCACCACCGGCGCCGGGCTGCTCGTCGCTGTGGTCCGCAGTCTGGTCCGTGACCTCATCGCGGAGTTCGTGTCGGTGCTGGCGGTGCGCCTCTGGGAGTGGCTGGCCGAAGCCGGCCTGACACTGGGCGTGGCGACCCCGTGGGTCATCACGCAGGTGACCGCTCTCGCAGGCAAGTGGGCAGCCCGAATCACGCGCCTGCTGCACGGACTCATCGAGAGCCTGCGTCGGCTGGCACCCATCCTGCGCCGCCTCGAACAGCTCATGGTGGATCTGAAGGCTCTCGTCCGTGGCGCCACGCCCGGGGGAGCGTCGCCGGCGAGTGCGCTCGATCGCGGCACCCATCTGTTCCACGCCGACGCCGATCCGCTTCGCAAGTGGGGTCCGGCCCGACAGACCCACCCCGAGGAGTGGGAGGCGGCGATCCAGGAGGCGCGGAACCTGGGCGTCGACATCACCTTCCGCTCGGATGCCCTTGCCTACGGTCCGGCCCCAGGGCCCGGCAGCCCTGGCCAACTCGTTCTCGATCCCGAGGCGTCGTACGGCGCGCTGCTGCATGAGATGCAGCACCTGCGCGACGACCAGGCTGCCGGCTGGGCGGGCATGAGAGGCTGGTTCGAAGACCCGGTCGTGCGGTACGAGAATGAGGTTCGGGCGTACCAGCGAGAGATTGACTACGCCACATCGATCGGTGACCACGAGTCCGTCGAGCGCCTGAACCAGGCGATCCGCGAAGAGTGTTCGAGAATTTTCGGAGTTGAACCATGACCGCGCCACCCCCGCCCAGCCTCCCGGTCCCGCCGGTGCGGCAGATGACCAACGAGGAGTTGGCGAAACTGGCCGCGAGCGGAGGTCCGTACCGGGGCAAGGCGGTGTTCGAGCTGGTCGACCGCGCGCACTCCGACGACGATGCAGCTATCCGGCTCGATCGACTGAGCCGGCTTCCGGCGCTGCGCGAAGATCGCGCATTTCACCTCGTCTCCCTCGCCTGGGCGGCGATCATCGGCCTCCTTGCTACGGAGACCTCGCACGCGAGGGCGCGGGCTTACGCCGCGTTCGAGGCGCTGGCTCGCACCGAACAGACGGACTTCCTCGCGTACGTACGAGCGGAGCGCATCGAGGACGCGCATCCTCGGATCTGACCAACGCGGTTCGAGTCGGCGCGCTCAGCTGACGCCAGTCCGGGCGGTAGAGCGCGACGTCCACCTCGTCGGCCTCGCCGCCAACCATTCATGTCGGAATGACCGACGGTGACTAGGCATTGACACTTCTCGCTTCGCATCCCATGGTCGATGGATTCGTTCCTCCGTCGAAGGGCCGCAGGATGGTCAGCAGCGAACACCGGTACGTCATCGTCGGGGCGGGGCCCGCCGGCCTCCAACTGAGCTACTACCTGCAGCAACACGGTGCCGACTACCTGACACTGGAGAGCGGCGACGAGCCCGGCGGTTTCTTCCGGCGGTTTCCACGCCACCGGCGGCTCATCTCGCTGAACAAGGTGCACACCGACAGCGCCGATCCGGAGATCCGCCTGCGCTGGGACTGGAACTCGCTGCTCAACGACTCTCCGGACCTGCTGTTTCCACGCTTCAGCGACGAGTACCTGCCGGCCGCCGACGACCTGGTGCGCTACCTCGCCGAGTTCCAGCGGGTCCATCAGCTCAACATCCGCTTCGGCACGACAGTCGAGCGGATCACGCGGACCGGCGACGGCTTCACCGTCAGCACCGACCGGGGGGACGTGCGTGCGCGCTGCCTGGTCGTCGCGACCGGTTGGGGCCGGCCCTTCGTGCCGGCCATCAAGGGCATCGAACATGCCATCGGGTACGAGGACATGGTCGTCGACCCCACGGCGTACGACGGTCAGCGGGTCCTGATCATCGGCAAGGGCAACTCCGCCTTCGAGACCGCGTCGGCCATCCTCGGTCGGGCGTCGATGGTGCACCTCGCCAGCCGGCAGCCCCTGCGGCTGGCGTGGAACACCAAACACCCCGGTGACGTACGTGGCCAGTACGGCGCGATCCTCGACAGCTACCAGTTCAAGACCCTGCACTCGGTGCTGGACTGCACGATCGACGAGATCCGGCCCGTCGACGGGCGGTTCCGGGTGTCGATCACGTACACCCACGCCGAGGGGGAGACCGCCGAGCTGGACTACCACACGGTGCTGCGGTGCACGGGCTTCCGGATGGACACGGCGCTGTTCGACGAGACGTCCCGCCCCGACATGGTGCGCGACGGTCGCATGCCCGGTCTGCGCCCCGACTGGCAGTCGAGCAACGTCGACGACCTGTACTTCGCCGGCACCATCGCCCAGGCCCGCGACGCCAAGCACGCGTCGTCGCCGTTCATTGACGGCTTCCGCTACAACCTGCGGACGTTCACCCGGATCCTGCGGGAGCGCTACGACGGCGTGCCGCTGTCGTACGCGACGACGCCTGCCGACGCCGTGTCGCTGACCAAGCTGATGCTCGACCGGGTCAACTGGTCCTCGGCGCTGTGGACGCAGTTCGAGTACCTGTGTGACGCCTTCGTCCGCGACGACGCCACCGGCGACATCCACCACTACGAGGACCTGCCGGAGGACTACGCCGTCGAGCGCTTCGCGGCCGCCACGCAGTGGTACACGCTGGCGCTGCGGTGGGGCCGCGACGACTACGGCGACGTCTTCGCCATCGACAGGCACCCGACGCCCGACCGCGCCCGGGAGAGCGCTTTCATCCACCCGGTGATCAGGCGTTACCGCGGTACGGAACTCGTCGCGGAGCAGCATCTGCTGGAGGATCTGCTCGCCGAGTGGCGACGTCCGGACCGACACGTGGAGCCGTTGGTCGAGTTCCTGACCAAGGATCTCACCAGCGGACCATGATCTCGTCCAGGGGTTTGCGGGGCAGGTCGGGGACGTGGGCGTCCGCCGTGGGATAACCGACGGGCATCACGACGTACGGGCGTTCCTCCGGTGGCCGCTCGCACACCTCGTTGAGGAACCGCATCGGGCTGGGCGTGTGGGTAAGCGTGACCAGGCCGGCGTGGTGCAGCGCGGTGATCAGCAGGCCGACCGCGATGCCGACGGACTCCTTGACGTAGTACGGCTTCGGGCTGTGCGGCCCCTGGTGCACCTCGAACACGACGATGACGGCCGGTGCGGTCTCCAGGAACGGCTTGCGCCAGTCGGTGCCGAGCCCGGCGATCGCACCCAGCCACTCGGCCGAGGCCCGACGGTCGTAGAACGCGCGTTCCTCGGCTTCGGCGGCCTCGCGCAGCCGACGTTTGCGGGCCGGGTCGGTCAGGACGACGAACCGCCACGGCTGCACGTTGGCGCCGCTGGGCGCGGTCGACGCGGCCCGGATGGCGGCCTCGACCACCCCGTCGGGCAGGGGGTCAGCGGCGAAGTCGCGCACCGATCGGCGCTGCGCCATCCGCTGCGCGAACGCCTCGGCCTCACGCACCATGTCGGCCGGCGGCCTGCGGTGGTGCTGAACGGGGACCCTGGGTGTCAGGTCGGTGTCGTTCACCTGTGGCCTCCCCTGCCTCCGACATCCGGTTTCCCCAGCATGTCGGAGGCCGGGCGGCTTGTCGTTACGCAGGTGTGCCCTCTTCGGGCGCGGTCCGGCTGGCGATCTCGTCGACGACGTCGGCCAGTCGTCCGCGCACCGCGTGGGCGGCCCGCTGGCGGGTCGCGCCGTCGCCGTCCGCGGCGAGCCACGTCAGCCAGCGCTGCACCCGATCGCGGTCGCCCGCCGCGTCCAGCGCCGGCCGGGCGTACGCGACGAGCCGTTCGGCGAGGGCCGCCGCGGGCAGCAGCCGGCCCGTGGCGACGTCGACGCCGTGGCCGCCCATGCCGTCGCGGGCGGCCCGCCAGTAGGCGAGCCGCAGCAGCTCGGGGACCAGCCTCGGACCCTCGTCGCCCCGGTCGACGGCCTCCCCGGCGACGACCACCAGCGCCCGCACCAGGGCGGCGAGCGCCGCGGACTCGACGGCGGTGACGGGCACGTCGGACACCCGCACTTCAAGTGTGGGGTGGTGTGTGGACAGGCGTAGATCCCAGAAGATCGTGCCGTGGTCGACGAGCGCGCCCGCGTCGAGAAGCATGTCCACGTGGTCGTCGTACTGCCGGGCGGACGTCAGGTACGGCGGTGGGCCGGCCACCGGCCAGCGCCCCCACGTGACGCTGCGCCAACTCGCGTAGCCGGTGTCGCGCTCCGCCCAGTAGGGCGAGTTGGCGGTGAGGGCGATGAGCACCGGCAGGTGTGCGCGCAGGTGGTTGCCGATCAGCACGGCCCGGTCCCGGTCGGGCTGCTCCACGTGGACGTGGACCGCGCAGATCGCCAGCTCGTCGTGCAGGCCACGAAAGGTCGCGGTGCCCCGATCCTGCCGCGGCCCCTGGGTCAGCGGCGGCGGCACCGCCTGGCCCAGCACCGGTGAGCCGCTGGCGATCACCCGGAGACCCGCCGAGCGGGCGGCGGCCTGAATGGCGGCCCGGCCCTCGACGAGCTGGGCGGCGAGGTCGTCGAGGCTCTGGAACGGGTCGGTGCGTGTCTCGATCTGCAAGGTGGTGATCTCGCCGCCCACCCGGGGGCCGAGCGTCGGGCGCGCGCCGTCGACGACAGTCGCCGCCTGCGGTACGACCTCGCCCCGGTCGGCGTCGACGACGAGGAACTCCTCCTCCACGCCGAGCAGGGGCGGTCCCGAGAGCTGTCCCGTCGTCATGTCCCGTCCTCGCTGCCGGTCGTACGCCGGCACTGAGCACGTTACGGTATGTCGTCGACGGGTCGCTCGTCGAAACGCTCCATCGTGGACAGCGCGTCCACGAGCCCGGCCAACAGCGCCGTCCGTTCGGGCATCCGGTCGAGGCAGACGTACTCGTCGGCGGCGTGCGCTCCACCGCCGACCGCGCCCAGGCCGTCAAGCGTCGGTACGCCGAGCGCGGCGGTGAAGTTGCCGTCCGACGCGCCGGCGGCGTACGCGCCGGTCAGGCGCGGGATGCCCAGTCGGCGGGCGATCGACTGGGCCACCTCCAGCAGTGGCCGCGCGAGCTCCGCGGACATCGGGTAGCGGTTGATGCCGCCGTGCACGGCGAGCGTCGCCTCGGGCAGGAACGGGACGAGTCCGCGGATGGCGTGGTCGACGCGTTCGAGCTCGTCCCTCGTCCAGGCCCGGACGTCGACGGCCAGGCTGGCGCGCTCGGGCACCGTGTTCGTGGTGGTGCCGGCGGAGAGCACTGTCGGCGTGACCGAGGTGCCGCCGCTGTCGGCCGCACCGAGCCCGCCCAGCGTGAGTACCTGGTGGGCGACCTCGACAGTGGCGTTGACCCCACGCTGCGGCTCGACGCCGGCGTGGGCCGCCCGACCCGAGACGGTGACGCGGTAGACCGAGCCACCCTTGCGGGCCACCTTCAGGTGCCCGTCCGGGGTGGCCGCCTCGCAGACCAGGACCGCCCCCGAGCGCCGCGCCTCCCGTTCGATCAGGTCCCGTGAGGTGCCGGACCCGCTCTCCTCGTCGCAGGTGAGCAGCACGCCTACCGTCGAGGTGTCCTCGACCAGGCTCAGGGCCGTGACCATCTGCACGATGCCGGCCTTCATGTCGCACACGCCGGGCCCGGTCGCCACGTCTCCGCGCACGGTGAAGGGCCGGGACCGGATCGTGCCCACCGGGAAGACGGTGTCGAAGTGGCCGAGCAGCAGCACACGCTGGTGTACGGCAGGCCACAGCAGGTGCGGCAGACCGTCGATCACGACCCGGTGGGCGGGCCGGCCGAGCACGTCGCGCCCCCAGTCGGCGAGCAGGTCGGCGCAGGATTCGAGTTGGGGCAGCGAACCCGGCGCCGACTCGCGGGAGACGAGCGTGCTCAGCCGGTCGACCATGTCGGCTCGAAGCCGCTGGGCGGCGTCGAGCAGGAAGCGGGGACGGTCCATCGATCCCTCCAACCGCACGGCCGACGGGCTTCATCAGGCGTGCCAGTCGACAATCGCAGGGGGATCGGGGTGGGGTCACCCGTGGTTGTGCTCAGACCGCCGGCGCGTTGGCCGCCGACCCGTAACCGAATTCGACGATCCGGTGCGCCATCCCGACGTACGCCTCCTGGCCCTCGGGCGCGAAGGTGCCCAGCCCGTCGACGTACCTGTTGAACATGCAGAACGCGGCGGCGATCAGGACCGTGTCGTGGATCTCCAGATCGGTGGCGCCCTCGGCGCGGGCGGCGGCGACCAGTTCGGTGGTGACGTTGCGGCCACTGATCTGCACCGCGCCGGCGATCCGCAGCAGCGCCCGCAGCTTGGCCGAGATCGGTGCGCTGTCGAGGTCCGCGCGTACCTGGTCGACGAGGGTCATGCCCTCGTGGAGCTGCGCGGCGGCGAACGCCGAGTGCGACGCGCAACAGAAGGTGCACTCGTTGCGCCCGGAGACGTACGCGGCGATCAGCTCGCGCTCGCCGGCCGGGAGCGAGTGCGGGGCCCGCAGCAGCACCTCGGCCAACTCGTTGAGCGGCTTCGCCGTCTCCGGGCGGTACCGCATCGGGCCGCTGATGCCGGGAAACTCCTTCTCGTCGATCCCGAGATCGATGTGCGCCATGGTGATCCGCCCTCCAGCCGTGAACCGCGGCCCGACCGGACGACGCCTTTTGCGGCGGGACTGCCCGTGCGGGGCGGCGTGACAGTCGCCGCGCAGCCACGATCTCATCCTGTCCGCCGCGTGTCTTTCTTCATTCATGCTTTTCCGGGGCCCGACGGGCCCTATCACACAGAAACCGGGTGCGGGTCACGGTCCACAATCGCCCACGCTGTCCACAGCAGCTCGGGCTCGGGCGGCGATCGGCGGCAGGTCGCGACAGGGTGGGGCGCGTGGACCCGAAGCTGCACGAACTCGTCGTGCGCGGTGGTGGCCTGGTCGTTCGGCGGGACGCACTACGGGTCACGCCAGTGTGGACGATCCAGACAGCCTGGCGGGCGGGGCGGCTCGTGCGGCTGCTGCCCCGGGTCTATGGTGACGCCGCGCTGATCCGGGACACCACGTCCGACCTGCCACCTCTGGCCCGGGTCGATCCGGAGGTGGCCCGCCGTGCCGTGCTGGCGTACACCGACGGGCGTGGCGCTCTCAGCGGACTGAGCGCGCTCGACGTGTGGGGTCTCCGCCAGCAGCCACCCGGCGAGCCGCTGTCCGTCGACCTGCCCAGGGGATCGGGCCTGCGTGGCCGGCCGCATCTCGTGGTACGCCATCGCGTCGGCTTCGCGGTCGAGCCGCCGGAGGTGGTGGTGCGGGGTGGATTGCCGGTGACGCGGCTCGATCGGACCCTGGTGGACTGTTGGTCGCTACTGCCGCCGGTCGAGCGACCCAACCCGCTGATCCGCGCGGTAAACGACCGGCTCACCACGCCGGGGCGACTCGTCGCCGCCCTCGCCGAGGTGCCGCGGACGACCGATCGCGCCGCGCTGCGCAGTCTGCTGGATCGGCTCGCCGCCGGCTGCCGCAGCCCGCTGGAGATCTGGGGCCACGACCACGTCTTCAGTAGCCCCGGTATGCCGGCGTTCACCCGCCAGGCCCGGATACGGGTCGGTGCCCGAACCATCTACCTCGACATGTTCGCCGAGGCCGAGCGCGTCAACGTCGAACTCGACGGCGCCGGCACGCACGCCGGCCAGGCCGAGCGCGAGATCGACCTCCGCCGCGACGCCCTGCTGGCCACCATCGGAATCCTCGTCGTCCGCTTCACCCACCGCCGCCTTGTGGCGAACCCCGCCGAGGTCCGCCAGGAAACCCTCGCCATCCTCGCCGCTCGCCGTAACCCCCCATGATCATGTGATGAGAAGTAGGTCTCAGAGACCCTCCGGACCTATTTACCATCACTTGATCATGAGGAGCGTAGCCGGGCCGGGCCGGGCCGGGCTGGGTTGGGCCGGCGGAGCGGGAGGTGGTGCTACTCGGAGGCGCCGAAGGCCAGGGCTCCGCAGCCGATCACCAGGACGAGCACGGTCACCAGGACGATGCTCAGGATGGCGCCCGGGCGTTGGATCAGCGGCCTGCCGGGATCCAGGGGTGCCGGCAGCGATGCCGCGACGCCCGGCGTGGGCTGCGGTGGGGCGAGCCGCAAAATGCGACGCAGCCGGAAGCGGTCGACGCCGAGGAAGATCGGAATGCCGATGATGCCGACTCCCCACCACGCGGCGAGCATGGTCTTGTTCGCGTGGTGGCGGTACAGCGAGAGGCCGCAGTTACGGCACATCCAGCCGCGTTGTGCGGAGACGACGTACAGGATCACGATGCTGGTCATCGACTGGAAGGACACGTGGGCCGCGGGATGGCTGCCGCAGAACTGGCACTCCCCGTCGGCGGGTGGGCGGAGGGCCGGGGGCGGCACGGCCCCGGGCGTGGGCATCGTCGACATTGTGGGCTGCTCCGAGGGGGCGACGGGTCAGTTGGCCGGTGCGGGGTAGCGGTCTCCGCCGTACTGGCGCAGGGCCGCCTCGACCTGGTCGCGCGACTGCTTGGTGCTCTTCAGGTCGGCGACGTGGTAGCCCCGCAGACCCGTCAGCTCGACGTCGGGCGACAGCGCCCGCTCGGTCTGGTCGGCGACCCAGACGGTCAGGATGCTCGGCTTCTCCAGCTTGCCGGCGTTGGGCTTCTTCTCGACCGCGACCCGGCTCACGTCCGACCAGGCGAAGTCCACAGTCGCCTCGCCCCTGGTCCAACTGATGCCCTGCGCACCGATGCGGACAGCGAATGCCTGGCGGCTCTCCCGCACCGCGCCCAGGCCGGCGATCAGGGCGAGCAGCGCCATCACGTAGCCGACCCAGTTGCCGAAGGTGAACTCCCGGCCCATCGCCGACAGGATCTCCGGCGAGAGCGCCAGGACCACCGCCAGCGCGAGCAGTGCCGGACCCTTGGCGTACGGCTTCCAGTTGCGTTCGAGCTCCATGGCGTACGTTCCTCCCCGTGCCTTCCCGAGCGGAAGGACGGAAGGATGCTAGCCAGCTTTCCTCGTTGACGTGATCAAGATTTGGTAGCGCGGAGGTGAAGGAGTTCGCCGATCCACCTCGCGGCCTCCCTCTGGGCGTCGAGCAGGTGCTGACGGGCGTCAGCCACCTCCCGGTCGGCGTCCGCGTCGAGGTGGTCGCCCAGGATCGCCGTCCACCGTCGGCTCAGCTCCTCGGCGTACGTCGCCCTGCGCAACTGCTCGTCGAACTGGTACTCCAGTTCCACCATCCGGTCGACGTGCGGCCGGAGGGCCGGCATGATCCGTTCGTCGAGCCGGACGGTGGCGTCGGGTCGGCAGGTGATGAGGACGTCGCCGCGCTGGTAGCGCCACTCCGGCTCGTCGGCGAGCGCCCGCTGCAACGCCACCTCCAGGTCACCTGCCCGGTGCGGCGGCAGGTCCCGGGCGGCGTCGGCGGCGAGCCGGGTCAGCCGTTGGATCGCGTTCGGCTGGAAGTACTGCACGTACCAGCTCAACACCTCGGCGCGCAGGCTCGCCGGTGACGACCAGGCAAACGTGGCGCGGACGTAGAACGCGTACACGTACCCCCTGGCGGGGACCGCGATCAGCCGGGGCGCGTCGCGCTGGTCGATGAGCGGCCCCGGTGGGGACGGGTCGGCCCCGGCCCCGACGGGTGCCTCGTCCTGGAGCGCGGCCACCAGCCGATCCCACGTCCGTGCCCACCATCGCCAACCCCGGACACTCACGTCCCGGGCGATGGTCAGCCCATGGACGCCCCGCCGACGCCACAGATCCGCGGGCCTCGGCCTCTCCTCGGGAGCGTCCGTCATGGCACCCCTTCACGGTCACCGATCCGCATGCCACGCTAACAACCGATGACCGATATGCCCGTAGCCGCGCCGATGGCCCCAGGTTGGGCCGGCGTCGGGCTGCCCCCGCTGCCACCGCTGCCACCGCTCGGGGAGGGGCCGATCGCCCGGGGTTCACCGAGCATTGTGGAGCAGTTGGGGTGGTGTGGGCTGTCGCCGACGGCCGGCAACGGCGAGACTGACTCCGATCCGCCAACGACGTGGATCGATGGATCGGATGGTCTGGAGGCAGCCTGTGTCCACCCTCGTGTCCCCGCTGGCCACGCTCGGCGCGATCCGCCGGCGTACCACCACCCTCGCCCTGCTCCTCACCATGGTCGCCGCCGCGCTTGTCGGCCCGTCCGTGGTGGCCCCTCGCCTGACCGACTCCGCGTCGGCGGCCGTCTACGGCTCCTGCACCGTCAGCCGCTGCGCGGATGCGCGTACCGCCCGCTCCGGCTGGTCCGCAAAGGGCTTCCCGACCAGCCGTGGCTGGTACTCGTGGAGCGGTGGGCTGTCCAACTTCGCCGGCGGCCGGTTCTACAACTACGAGGGTCAACTGCCCACCAACGCCACCTACTACGAGTACGACGTGTATCCGCGTACCCAGGGCGCAGCCCGCGACGCGTACCGGATCGTGGTGAACCGCAGCACCGGCGCGACCTGGTTCTCACCCAACCACTACACCGACTTCTACCGGCTCTGACCGACCCGGGCCGGCCGGCCGCGGTCGGCCGGCCCGCGTCGTCGCCCCGGTCGGATGTTGCCCGGTCCGATGTCGTCGCGTCCGATCAGGAGGCACATGATGACCGATGAGAACGCGGGTCGGACACCCGACTGGCTTACCGTCCGCCGCGACGACACCCACGACGTGTCCGACGCGGTGGTGCTGGTCGGAGCCGTGACCCGGACCAGGGGTGACCTGTTTGCCGCGCTCGCCACCGCGCTGGCCCTGCCGACGTACCTGGGGGACACCTGGGACGCCCTCTCCGACGTGCTCGCGGACCGGCTCGACGCCGGCCCGCTCACCCTGCTGATCACCGACGCGGGCCAGTTGCTCGCCGACGAGCCGAACGAGCAGTACGCCCTCCTGCTCGCCGTGCTCGACGACCTCGCCACCAGCGCCCCGCACCCGCTGCGCCTCGTCCTGCGAGACGAGGGCGGCCCCCGGAGGTAGTTTTCGGTGCGCGCTACGGCTCAGAGGTATGAGCATGACTCTGAGGTATGTCGCTCGCACCAGTGACATGCCTCCGCGCAGCGGCTGGTCGCCGAACCCCTCACCCGCGCGCAGGCGACCACCTCGCTGACGTACGACAAGTACGCCCGCGCCGTCGCCGACGAGCTGGTGCGGCCGAGCGTCCACGCGGCCCGCGTCGCGGTGCTCTCCCGCGCGTGAACGCCGCGCCGAACCCCGCCGGTCAGCGCGAGTGCGCCGGCCGGTCGAGGATGGCGCTGAACCGCTCCTCGGCCAGGTCGAGCTGGCCGAAGATGTGGGCCTTCACCTCCGGCGACAGCGGGGTGTCCGGACGACCGATCAGATCCCGGAAGAGCGGCACCAGCGGCCGGTACTTCCGGGCCGACGACACGACCTTCGGCCCGATCGTGTGGATCACCCCGACGCCGTTGTCGGTGAAGTCCGACACCTTGATCACCCGCGCCCAGGGTTCCCGGTCCAGGCTGACCGCCAGGTGCTCCCGGTACTGGACGTTGCGGTCGCGCTGCGGGTCGTAGGCGGGGTTGGTGACGGCGGCGACCAGGGTTGCCACCCGGGGCCCGAACCGCGCGGCGAGCGTGGCCAGCGCGGCGTCGGTGCCGCCGTCGGCCAGCTCGGCCGGGTGGTCCTCCACCGCGTCGTGCAGCAGGCCGGCGACGATCACGTCGACGTCACCGACCTGGTAGTGGTGCATCAGCCGGATGGCCACCCGCAGGAGGTGGTTGAGGTACGGCTCGCGGACCCGCCGGTCGTCGCGGTGCAGCTCGGCGGCCAGGTCGAGCGCGGCGGTCAGGCGGACGCGTTCGGCGTCGTCGAAGCGCTCGACCTCCAGCCGGAAGCGCTCCAGCAGGCCTGGTTCGCCGTGGATCTCGGTGATCGCGTGCATCGGCATGCTGCCCAGGTGCGGCGGGAAGTCCATGCGTCACTTATAGCCGATCTTCCCCCCGTCGATGGCCCGCTCGGTCGCCGACCCGACCACGCGTTTGCGCGGTGATCGACTCCGCCGCCCGATGTCGGGGGGTCCGGAGCGCTCGGACCCGCGACAGCACGGAAAGGGAGTCGATCACCGCTGCCGGGCGGTCAGAGCGGCAGCCGATCGGCGCCGGCGAGCGGGCCCACCAGGAGCGGAACCAGTGGCGCGGGCAGGACCGGGTCGCGACGCAGGGTGGGCACCCAACCGGCGTCGGCGCCCAGGTCGGGATCGTGGATCGCGTTGTACGCCGCCAGCAGGTCCACCGGCCGGGCCGGGCCGCCGCCCTGACGCACCCACGAGCCCCGCTCGGTGAGCGCCGTGCCGCCCCAGTCGTAGAGCAGATCGGCCGGATCGAGGCCGGCGTCGAGGGCGAAGAAGTTGTTCTGCGCGTAGATCGCCGACTGCACACCGACGCCGAGGGCGTACTGGAAGCCGTCGCCGCCGAGCCGGTAGAGGTTGTTGTGCACGTCGACCTGGCCGAAACGCACCCGGGGCAGCCGCTGCAGGACGCCGTCGAAGGAATTGTGGTGCAGGGTGACCTTCAGCCGGCCCACGTCCGGGCCGACGGTGTTCGACGAACCGATGAGCATCAGCTTGTCCCGTCCCGTGAAGCGGTTCCAGGAGGCGGTGACACCGCTCGCGGTGTGCGTGACGTCCAACGACCCGTCGTGCACCTGGTACGGCCGTCCGAAGTAGGTCGGTTGCGCGCTGTCCGGGTTGTCGCCGTCGGTGAACGTGTTGTGGTCGACCCAGACGTGCTCGCTGCGGCGTACCGAGATCTGGTCGTACTGGCTGTTCCAGTTGCCGGCGTCGCCGTCGGTGGGGGACCACGCCGGAAAGCAGTCCCGGGCGTCCGCGAAGGTCAGGTTGCGCACGATGACGTTCGACGCCCGGTCGATCATGAGCGTGAGGCCGGTCAGCCGGGCGCCGCGCAGCCCGACGATAGTGGTGTTGGGGCCGACGTTCACCTGCGTCTGGCGGGTCTGGTTGGCCACCGAACGCACCCGGGCCTCCTCCAGCGGCCCCGCGGGCGGCACCCGACCCCAGACCGCCGGGTCGTACGCGGCCAGGTAGGCGTCCAGCCGGTACGCCGGGTCGGCCAGGTCCGCGCAGCTCAGCGCGGTGCCGTCCGGCCCCTCGAAGCCGTCGATGACGCCGTCGACGTAGATCAGTTTCGCGGTGGCGTCGGTGGCGTTGCTGGCATTGTCACCACCGAGCGCGGCGACCAGCCCGGCGCGGTCGTGCACCACACGCGTCCGCTCGGGCGCCGCCGCCGAACCGCCTGTGGTGCCGGTGCCCTCGGCCGCCCAGCCGTCCCGCTCGGGCAGCGCCTGCCGACCGAGCTGACGGGCCGACCAGGACAGTCGACCGGCGGAGGCCGGGTCGGAGCGGGAAGCGGGCACCGGTGCGCCGACCAGCAGGAGGGCAAGCGCCATCGCGCCCACGAGGGGTGTACGCATTGATTGTTTTCCGTTCGCTTGTGGTGTTTCGGCATCCACCAGGAACGGTAGGTTCACACTTTTACGCCGGTCAATATTTATTGTTTGCAGGAATGTTGCAGTGGAGGCGCATCCACGACGGGCCGCCGAGGCGGATACGACGTTCGTGGTATGTCGACGGGTCCGGCGGTCCGTACAGTCAGGCGGTATGCGGCGGTGGGTCGTGGAGACGATGATTGTGGCGGCCGTGGGCGTGCTGACGGCGTACCGGCTCGCGACGACGCCGGTGGCGCTGGGTGACCGGGTGCCGGACCTGTGGGCGTACGCTGCCGCCGCCGTGATGGTGGTCGTGCTGCCCGTTCGACGGCGGTGGCCGGTCGCTGTGTTGATCCTCGTGGGCGGGCTCTACCTGGCCTACCACATCCACCACTACCCGGGCGGCGCTCCGGCGGTGCCCGCGTGGGTCGCGCTGTACTCCGTCGGTGCGGCGTCGCGGCAGTGCGTGGGTCTCGTCGTCGCGGCCCTCTTCGTGCTCCTGGATGCCCAGGGGCGGATGGCGGTGGCCGGCGCGAGGCCGTTCGACGCGTCGCTGGACAGTTCGACTGTCGTGTTCGTGGCGGCGGTGCTGCTCGGCGAGGTGGTGCGCGGGCGCCGGACCCAGCTGGCGTTGCTGGCGGCCGACCAGAGCCGGGCCGCCGAGCAGCGGGTCGTCGAGGAGCGTATCCGCATCGCGCGGGAGCTCCACGACGTCACGGCGCACACCTTGGCCGTGGTGTCGGTGCAGGCGGGCGTCGCTGCCGACGTGCTGGACGAGGATCCCGACCAGGCCCGAACCGCGCTGCGCGAGGTACGCCGGGCCAGCCGCGAGGCGATGGTGGAGTTACGCGCGGCGGTGGGCGTGCTGCGCGACGGCACCCCGGCGGCCGGGCCGGAGCCGCCGACGCCCACGCTCGATCGGCTGCCCGCGCTCGCCGAATCGACGGGCGCGGTCGTGACCTGCGATGGCGAGCCGCGCGCGTTGCCGCGGGCCGTGGAGACCACCGCGTACCGCATCGTCCAGGAGGCAGTGACGAACGCGCTGCGGCACGCCGGTGCGGCCCAGATCGAGGTGCGTGTCGGATACCGTCCCGACGGCCTGTGCGTGACGGTGCGCGACAACGGACGGGGCGGCGTCCCGGTAGCCGGCAACGGGCTGCGGGGCATGGCCGAGCGCGCCGGCGGGCTGGGCGGGTGGCTTCGAGCGGGGCCGGCGGACGGCGGAGGCTTCGAGGTGCGGGGGTGGCTGCCGGTATGACGGTTCGAGTCCTGCTGGCCGACGACCAGACCCTCGTCCGCGCGGGCTTCCGGGTCCTTCTGGAGCGGGCGCCGGACATCGAGGTTGTCGCGGAGGCAACCGACGGGGAGGAGGCGATCGCTCTCACCCGGGCGCACCGGCCGGATGTCGTGTTGATGGACATCCGGATGCCGGGCACGGACGGTTTGACGGCCGCCCGGCGGATCCTCGCCGATGCCAGGCTGCCCAACGTACGCGTTGTCGTGCTGACCACATTCGAGTTGGACGAGTACGTCTTCGCGGCGCTGCAGGCCGGCGCGAGCGGGTTCCTGCTCAAGGATCTGGAGCCGGACGAACTGCGCCGGGCGGTACGCGTGGTCGCCGCCGGTGACGCGCTGCTGGCGCCCGCCGTGACCAGACGGCTCATCGCCGCCTTCGCCAGTGGTCCAGAGGTACCGGGCCTGGACAGCCTGACCTCGCGGGAGCGGGAGGTGGTCGCTCTCGTCGCCGCCGGTCTGTCGACGGTGGAGGTCGCGGGCCGGCTGGGAATGAGCCCGGCCACGGCGAAGACCCACACCAACCGGGCGATGACGAAGCTCGGGGCCCGCGATCGGGCACAGCTGGTCGTGTTCGCGTACCGCAGCGGGCTTGTCGGCCTACCGCGACGGCGTTAGGCCGACGCCCACCGATGGCGGATCCGGCACGGGGACGCCGCTCGTAGCGTTCGAATCATGTTTCTCATCCTGGGTCCGGCGTTGAATCTGCTCGCCGGCTTCTTCTGGCAGAACGACACTCAAGGCGTCACCGCCGGCACGATCATCGTGCTGTCGAACGCGTGCTGGCTCATCGGGCTGATCGGGTTGTTCGAACGGCTGCGGCCCACCACTCCGAAGTACGTCGCGGTCGGGTTGCCGGTAACGGTGTTCGGCGCGATCGGCGGGGTGGCGTACGGCGTACAGAGTATTCACGAGGGACTGTTCGCCGTCTCCCACGCCGATGCGGTCGAACGACTCGGCGAGCACCCGTTCGCCGCGTACGCGGTGTACTGGACGTGCGGACCGCTGTTTCCCCTCAGCCTGTTCGTCCTGGGCCTCGTGCTGGCCAAGGTGCGCGCGGCGCCACTTCCGGTCGGCATCATGGTCAGCCTGGGCGCGGTCGTGTTCCCGCTGAGCCGCATCACCCGGGAGGCGTCCATCGCGCACCTGGCCGACCTGTTCCTGCTGCTGCCGTTCCTCTATCTGGGGCTGCGGTCGATGTCGCGGTCCCCGCGCGGGAATCGGGCGATCGTCCCGCCTCGATCATGTGATGAAAAGTAGGCCCCAAGACAGTTCCCGACCTACTTTCCATCACATGATCTTCCTGCTCGTCGCACCCGTTCGGCCGCTAACCGCATTTCGGCCATGCGCTGTCGGATCAACGATTCGCGTCACCTTCGGTGGCGCGGAACCCTATCGCACGGGGGCACCGCACCCCATCCTGATTCCACGATCCCCTGCCGCAACGAGATCCGCCGCGCGGTCAGGCTCGCTGCCGCACCGATCCGTTGCCAGGTTCTCCGGTCAACGAGGGAGTACTCGAATCATGAATAGGTCCGATCCCGTCCCGCGCTGGACCCGCCGAGCGCTTCTCACCAAGACCGCTGGTCTGGGTGTGGCAGCCACTGTCCTCGTCACCGTGGGCACCGGTGCCCCTGCGTCCGCCTGGACGAACACCACGCACGCCCCGTACCGCTTCTGCGGCGACTGCTTCGTGATGTTCTACTGGGGCTTTGCTCCCAGCGGACGTTGTCCGGCAACCGGAACGACGCACCGTCAGGTCGGCTGGATCTTCAAAATCCCGTTCGGAGGCGGCTGGACGCCCAACGACCAGCCTGACTGGCGGTGGTGCCGGAACTGTTTTGGGCTGTTCTTCAGTGGATCCTGGCCCAATCAGGGCCGCTGCATCGGCACCAACGTCGAGAACATTCCCCACCGGACGGGATCCAACATCCCCTTCAACTACGTACTGCCGCACGACATCGGCGAGCCACCTGGCACCCAGGCGAACTGGGAGTTCTGCATTAACTGCTATCAGCTGTTCTTCAACGGCTACGCACCACAACGAGGGGTATGTTTCGCCGGCGGTGGGCCGCACGTTCCGAATCCGAGCGCATTCCACTTCGCCATCCCGGTCTCCAGCTACTAGGGCGTGTCCGGTAGGACGCACCCTAGGCGGTCAGTTCGGCCCGGTAGGGCGGCGTAGCCCAGGCCACGCCCCACTCGCTCGGCAGGGCTCCCTGCTCGGCGGAGCGGCGCAGCACGTCGACAACGCCGCGCAGGTGTCGGGCACGCTGTCCGCCGTCGTCCACCACGTCGACCAGGTCGCCGTCGAGCAGCCGTGGCTCCGGTGCGGCCCGCAGCGCGTCCAGCAGGGCGGTGAACGGCGCGGTACGGGCAAGCGGGGCGATCAGCGGCACCCCGCCCGGGTCGGCCCGATGGGCGAGCAGGTTCTCCAGCAGGCCCCGTCGACCGGGGATCCGTCGGGTCGCCACGTCGCCGGGCAGGCGCAACCGGTCCGTCGGATACTCCAGCACCGCCTGTCCCGTCGTGCCGGTCACCACCACCTCGCCCGCCACGAACTCCTCGGCGACGAGGGTGACCGCCGCCAGCACCGGTGGGCCGGCCCGGAACCGGACCCGCAGCACCGCTGTGTCCTCCACCTCGATCGGCCGCACCCGGTAGCGCTCCACCTCGATGGCGGCCGGCCACGGTGGGGCTCCGCCCAGCGCCTCGGCGACGGCCAGGCACTGCATCACGGCGTGCGCGAGCGGGTTGACAAGCGCACCGTCCAACACGGGACGGCCGTTCAGGACCCGGCGACCGGCCCACGGCGAGCGGGCGTAGTAGGCGTCCGGCCGCTGCCAGGCCGCGACCGTCGCGATGCGGGTCACCGCCCCGAGCCGACCGGCGGCAAGCGCGTCGGTAAGCGCGGTCAGTGCGGGCGAACCGAGCGCCTGGAAACCGATCTGGGCCACCCGGCCGGTCGTCGCCAGCGCGTCGGTCAGCTCCCCGTGCTCGGCCAGCGACAGCACCGGCGGCTTCTCCAGCAGCAGGTCCGCGCTGGCCGCGAGGGCGTCGCGGGCGATCGGCAGATGTGTGTGCGGCGGGGTGCAGACCACCACCACCTCCGGTCGGGTGGCGGCGAGCATCGCCCGATGGTCGGTGAACACCTCGACCCCCGGCGGGATCGGCGCCTCCGGTTCGTCGCGCACCGGTTGGACGTCGACAAGTGCGACCAGCCGCAGCCGGCGCTCGGCGTGCAGCGTCGCGATCACCCGCCGATGCGAGCGGCCGTGCCCGTTCGCCCCGATCACCGCCACCGTCGGCGGCCTCGACCCGTTCACGAGACGTCGGCAGGCGTCGCCCGGCTCACCGGAGCGCCGGACAGCGCCGACGGAACGCCGGCCGGCGCGGCACCGCTCACCGGGCACCGGCCAGGGTCGCCTCGACGCCGTGTCGTCCGAGCGCGGTGAGCCAGGCGGTGACATCGGCGCGTACCTCGTCGTCGTCGGCGACCTCGGCCGGGATGACCTCGCGCAGCGCGAAGACGGCGTCCACCGCGCCGGCCGGGCTCTGCGCGCCTGCGTCCAGGGCGGCCCGGATCGGCCCGGCGAGGGGGTCCTGCAACGGCAGCGGCGTGCCGTCGTCCGCGTACCCCAGCGCGAAGCGCAACCAGGACGCCACGACAAGCGCGCCCCAGCGCGCGGACCGGCCGGCCGCACGCAGGTCGGCGATGGTGTGCAGGATGCGCTGCGGCAACTTCTGCGAGCCGTCCACCGCGACCTGGAGGGTGCGGTGCCGGATCGCCGGGTTGGCGAACCGGGCGAGAACCTGCTCGCCGTAGTCGACCACGCGCACCCCGTCGGGCGGCGTGAAGCTGGCCGCGACGTCCTCGGCGATCAGCCGGCGCAGCACGTCGGTCAGGTGCGGTATCTCCAGGGCGTCGGCGATGGTCTCCCGGCCGGCCAACGCGCCGAGGTACGCCACGGCCGAGTGCACGCCGTTGAGGCTGCGCAGCTTCAACCGCTCCCACGGCCCGGCGTCGTCGGTGAGCACCGCCCCGGCGTGCTCCCAGCCCGGCCGCCCGCCGGGGAAGTCGTCCTCGATCACCCACTGCGCGTAGGGCTCCGCGGCGACCGCGGCCAGGTCGGTCACGCCGAGCGCCCGACGGGCCGTGTCGATGGTCTCCGGGGTGCTGGCCGGCACGATCCGGTCGACCATGGTGCCGGGGCAGGTCACGTTGGCGACCACCCAGTCGACGAGCCCGGCGGGCACCCCGGCGGCCCGCTCGACCGCCTGGTCGACCAGGCCGCGCAGCCGCCGGCCGTTGGCCGGCAGGTTGTCGCAGCTCACCAGCGCCAGCGGTCCGGCGTCGGCGGCGGCGCGGGCGGCCAGCCCGCGCAGCAGCAGCCCCGGCACTGTCGTCGGCGCCCGACCGCCGGCGAGGTCCGCGGCGAGCGCGGCGTCCGGGGACAGTCGGCCGGTCACCGGGTCGAGTTGGTACGCCTTCTCGGTGACGGTCAGCGTCACCACGCGTACCGCCGGGTCGGCGAGCAACGCGACAACGGCGTCCGGGTCGCTGGGAGCGTGCCGGACGCCGCTCAGCGACCCCACCACCCGGGTGGTGCTGCCGGCGGCGGAGAGGGTGCTGACGCTGAAAAGGTTGTCCTGCGCGGCGAGCGCCTCGACCAGTGCGGTGCTGCGCGGGGCGACTGCCACGATGCCCCAGTCGCCGCCGGCCGCGCCGACCGCCGCCTCGGTGTAGACGGCCTGGTGCGCGCGGTGGAAGGCGCCCAACCCCAGGTGTACGACGCCGACCGGCACCGTGCCCGGACGGACGAGTGGACGGGACTCGACGGGCAGGTGGCGCAGCACGCCCAGGCCGAGGCGGGAGGCGCCGACGGTCACCGCCATGCCGGGCCGTCCGGGAAGCGGAACTCGGCGATCGACGCCGGTTTCATCGTGGCGCTGTAGCCGGGTCGGTCGGGCAGCAGGTATCGGCCGCCGCGGGTGCGGACCGGGTCGACGAAGTGTTCGTGCAGGTGGTCGACGTACTCGATCATCCGCCCGTCCAGGCTGGTGCCCACCCGCAGGTAGTCGAAGATCGCCAGGTGCTGGACGTACTCGCAGAGGCCCACGCCGCCGGCGTGCGGGCAGACCGGCACCCCGAACTTCGCCGCCAGCAGCAGCTCGGCCAGGACCTCGTTGACGCCGCCGACCCGGCATGCGTCGATCTGCATCACGCCTATCGCCTCGGCCTGGAGCAACTGCTTGAAGATCACCCGGTTGGCGGCTACCTCGCCGGTGGCCACCCGGCACCGACCGCCTGTCAACTCGTCGACGGCGCGGGCGATCCGCGCGTGGCCGAGGATGTCGTCGGCGTGGGTCGGTTCCTCGATCCAGTAGGGGTCCACCTCCGCGAGGGCTGTCATCGCGGTGATCGCCTCGTCGACGTCCCACACCTGGTTGGCGTCCATCATCAGCAGCGCGTCCGGGCCGATCTCGGAGCGGATGATGCGGGCCCGGCGCACGTCGTCGGCGAGCGGGCCGCCGACCTTCATCTTCATCGCCCGCCACCCGTCGTCGTACGCCCGGCGGGTCAGCGCCCGCACCTTGTCGTCGGGGTAGCCGAGCCAGCCGACCGAGGTGGTGTACGAGGGGAAGCCGTCGCGGTCGAGCGTCGCCAACCGGTCGGTGCGGCCGTCGCGTCCCTTGTCCAGGATCGCTGCCGCGTCGTCCGGCGTGAGGGCGTCGGTGATGTGGTGGAAGTCGACGCTGGCGACGAGCTCGTCGGTGGGCAGCTCGGCGAGGAACCGCCACATCGGTTTGCCGGCGATCCTGGCCCGCAGGTCCCACACGGCGTTGACGAGCGCGCCGGTCGCCATGTGGATGACGCCCTTCTCCGGGCCCAGCCAGCGCAACTGCACGTCGGCGCTGAGCGAGCGCCAGAACGCCACCGGCTCGGCCGCGATCTCGGCGATCGTCCGCCCCTCGACGTGGTGGGCCAGCGCCCGCACCGCCGCGCAGGTGATCTCGTTGCCCCGGCCGTTGGTGAAGGTGAACCCCGCGCCGGTCGGCCCGGCGTCGGTGCCCAGCTCGACGTACGTCGCCGAGTAGTCGCCGCGGTTGACCGCGTCGGAGCCGTCGCCCCGCGCGGCGGTCGGGAACCGCACGTCGTGCACCTCGACGGAGGTGATGGTGACACTCACTGAGCCTGCCTCTCGTTCGCGACCGCGGGGCTCACCTGTCGTCCCCACCGACGTTGAAGACCCGCTTCGGCAGCCGGTACGCCAGGTCCACGATGGTCTCGGCCGCCTCGTCCAGCGGCAGCCGGTGCTCGGCGACCAGCCGGGCCAGGAAGCCGGCATCGACCCGCCGGGCGACGTCGTGGCGTACCGGGATGGAGCAGAACGCCCGGGTGTCGTCGACGAACCCGGTGGTGTTGTAGAAGCCGGCGCTCTCGGTGACCGTCTCCCGGAACCGGCGCAGCACCTCGGGGGAGTCCAGGAACCACCAGGGCGCGCCGAGCAGCAGCGCCGCGTAGCCACCCGCGAGGGGCGCCAGCTCACGGGTGAAGGTGTCCTCGTCGAGGGTGTAGAGCACCACCCGCAGGCGGGGATCGTTGCCGTGGCGCTCCAACAGCGGGGCGAGCGCGTGCACGAACTCGGTGGCCTGCGGGACGTCGCCGCCCACGTCGCGGCCGTGCCGGGCGTACAGCCAGCGGTTGTGGTTGCGCACCGCGCCGGCGTGCAGCTGCAGGACCAGGCCGTCGTCGAGCGACATCCGGGCGAACTCCATCAGCATGTGCGCTCGGAACGCCTCCGCGTCGGCCGCGTCGGCCTCGCCGCGCAGGCCCCTGTCGTACAGCCGGGCGGCCTCGGCCGGGGTCAGGTCCAGGGTGCGGGCCGTGGGGTGGCCGTGGTCCGACGAGGTCGCCCCGGCGGCGATGAACGCGGCCCGCCGGGCGCGCAGGGCGGCCAGATAACCGGTGTACGTGCCGGTGTCCTCGCCGGCCAGCTCGCCGAGCCGCGCCACGTTGGACGCCCAGCTCTCGTGCTCCATGTCCACCACGTCGTCCGGGCGGAACGTGGTGACCACCCGGCCGCCCGGCCCGCCCCACCCGTCGGCGGCGAGCTTGGCGTGCTGCGCGAGGTCGTCAAGCGGCGACTCGGTGGTCGCGAGGACCTCGATGTTGAACCGTTCGAACAGCGCCCGGGGCCGGAAGTCCGGCTCGGCGAGGCGGGCCGCGATCTCGTCGTAGAGGGCGTCGGCGGTGGTCGGGCCGAGCGGGGTGTGCACCCCGAACACGGTGCGAAAGGTCTGCTCCAGCCACAGCCGCGACGGGGTCCCCCGGAACAGGTGCCAGTGCGCGGCGAACCGCCGCCAGATCACCCGCCCGTCGGTCTCCACCGGGCTACCGTCGCGGGTCGGCACGCCCAGGTCCGACGGGGGTACGCCCTGACTGAGCAGCATCCGGGTCAGGTAGTGGTCGGGCACGATGAGCAGTTGCGCCGGGTCGGGGAAGGGCCGGTCCTCGGCGAGCAGGGCCGGGTCGACGTGCCCGTGCGGCGAGATGATCGGCTGCCGCGCCGCGAGGGCGTACAGCTCCCGGGCGAGCGCGCGTTGGCCCGGCTCGGAGGGCAGGAGCAGGTCGGTGTGGTCGGACGTCGACACGGGGTGGGGGCTCCTCGTCTCGTGGGTCAGCGGGGGATGAGCAGGTCGGCGACCCGGACGGGTTGCCCGGTCTCGAAGGACCGGTTGGCGGCCAGACCGGTGAGCAGGGCCAGCGCGCCGTCGTCGGCCGTCGCGGCACGGTCCAACGGATCGGGCTCGCCGCCGAGGAGCACCCGGGTCATCCGGGCGTCCGCGCCGCCGTGGCCGTGCCGGGTACGACAGTCGACCGGGATCTGCCGGGGCGATTCCCAGAACGGGCGCACTGTGAGCGTCGCGCCGCCGCCCTCGGCCGCCGCCTCGACGCCGTGCAACGCCGCGCCCTTGACCGCGCCGGCGGTGCCCCGGTCGACGAAGTCGTTCTCGGTCACCTCCAGCTCCAAGCGCCCCCGACTGCCGTTGACCATCACCCGGTAACCCTCCCAGGGGGCGTACGCGGTGAGGTGGTAGGTCATCGTCGCGCCGGTGGAGTAGCGGGCGAGCACCGCCATGTCGTCCTCGATGCTGACGCCGGGTGCGAACACGTTGCGGTCGCGCTGGTAGCCGTCCTCGGCCTCGGCGTCGAGGTAGAGCTCACGCAGCCTCGGGTGCGCGTCGAGGCGCAGCGCGAACGGGTCGTCGACGGCGGCGGGGGAGCCGTACGCCCGCTCGTAGTCGCGGGCGTAGCCGTGCCGGCGTCCGGCCTCGCCGTAGAAGAACAGGCGGCCGGCGGCGTACACCTCGACCGGGGTGGCTCCCAGCCACCAGTTGACCAGGTCGAAGTGGTGGCTGGCCTTGTGCACCATGAGTCCGCCGGAGGTGGCCTTGTCGCGGTGCCAGCGGCGGAAGTAGTCGGCGCCGTGCCGCACGTCGAGCAGCCACTCGAAGTGCACCGAGCCGATCTCGCCGACCGCGCCGTCGGCGAGCAGGCGGCGGACCTGCTCGTGCAGCGGGTTGTAGCGGTAGTTGAAGGCGACAGTCACCCGGCCGCCGGTCTCGGTCACCGCGTCCAGGATGCGCCGGCAGCGCGCGGCGTCCACTGTCATCGGCTTCTCGGTGACCACGTCCCGGCCGGCGCGCAGCGCGGCCACCACGTACTCGTCGTGGGTGACGTCCACGCTTGTGACAAGCACGACGTCGACGCGCTCGGAGTCGAGCATGGCCCCGAACTCACCGGCCGGGTAGGTGGCCACCGGGCGGTGGCCCAGCTCGGCGAGCCAACGGTTGTGCGCGTCCATCCGGGCCTGGTTGACGTCGGCGAAGGCGACCAGCTCGCTGGTGTCGGCGTGGTCGAGCACCAGGGCCCGGACGAACATCTCCGCCCGCGCGCCGGTGCCCACGAGGGCGTAGCGGACTCGCCCGTCGGATCTCGGTGACATGCCATAGCCCCCAGGTGATCCCTGCAAAGGTTTGCAGTGAAGTAATCACGATCAATGCGACGACGTCAACGACGATGGCGCAATCGGCGAGAAATGTCAGCGTTTGCGGCATGGGAGGTCACCAGGGGGAGCGCCAGCGCAACAGAGGCGCAACCATTGACCGTTGACACTGGAGCAACCGTTTGCATTAATTGGCGGCACCCACGTGACCGTCGCCACATCGGACGAAGGGCCCGCCGTGCCAGTCACCATCCGGGACGTCGCCCGCGCCTCCGGGGTGCACATCTCCACCGTGTCCCGCACCTTCTCGGCCCCGCACCTGGTCAACCCGGAGACGCGGCTCCGGGTGCTGGCCTGCGCGGAGGACCTGGGCTACCGACCGAACCGTGCGGCACGGGCCCTGATCACCGGGCGGACGCACAACATCGGGCTGATCATCGCCGACATCGCGAACCCGTTCTTCCCGCCGCTGATCAAGGCGGCGGAGAGTCAGGCCCGCCACCGCGACTACCACGTCTTCGTGGCCGACACCAATGAGGACCCGACAGCCGAGGAGGAGCTGGTCCACGCGCTCGCCAAGCAGGTCGACGGGGTGCTGCTGTGCAGTCCGCGGATGAGTAACAGCCTGATCGAGCAACTCAGCCGGGAGGTGCCCCTGGTGGTGGTGAACCGCCAGGTGACAGGCCTGCCCTGCGTCCTGATGGACGTCGGGCAGGGCGCCCGGGCGGCGATCGAGCACCTGATCGGTCTCGGTCACCGCGGCATCGCGTTGCTCGGCGGCCCGCGCAGCTCGTGGACCAACCGGGAGATGCGCCGCGCCGCCACCACGGCCGCCCGCGGCGGCGGCGCGGAGCTGACAGTGCTCGGCCCCAACGCGCCCACCGAGACCGGCGGCTTCGCCGTGGCCGAGCAGGTGCGGCGCAGTGGCGTCTCGGCAGTGCTCGCCTACAACGACCTGATGGCGATCGGCCTCATCGCGGGGCTGGACGCGCTCGGGGTCCGGGTGCCGCAGGAGGTGAGTGTCGTCGGGGTCGACGACATCGCCCTGAGCCGGCTCACCCGCCCCAAACTGACGACGGTGGCCACACCCACCGGGGCCGCTGGCCGGACGGCCGTCGACATGCTGCTGCAACAGGACATCGAGTCACCGCGCGGCGCGCGGAGCCCCGGTGCCGGCACGGCGCTCGGCGTCCGTCGTACCACCGCACAGGTAATGCTGCAGACCGACCTGGTCATCCGCGACTCGACCGGCCCGGGCCCACACGCCCGACCGGCACGTCCCCTGACCGCATCGCGTGGCCCGGCCTGCCCTGCGGGCCCGGGCGTCCCGACCGCGGCCACCGGTGACGCCGTCGCCTCCTAATGCCGAGGAGTGAGCGCACATGCACCCCGCAACGCCCCCCACCACTGACATGCCCGCCGGGCTTCGGCACGGTACCGTCCTGCCCCGGCGGCGACTCCTGCGCGGCCTGCTCGCCGTGACAGTCGCCGCGCCGCTGATGCTCGGCGCCGCGGCCTGCGGAGACGACGACGGCGCCGCCGACCCGAGCGCGCCGGTCAAGCTCTCCATCTTCTGGTGGGGCGGCGACGCCAGGGCCAAACTGACCGAGGACGCCCTGGCCCTCTACACCGCCAAGCATCCGAACGTGACCTTCGAGACGACCTGGCAGGCCAACCAGGGCTACTTCGACAAGCTGGCCACGCTCACCGCCGGCGGCAACCCGCCGGACCTGTTCCAGATCGACGACAACTACCTGGCGGAGTACGCGGCCCGCAGCACCACGCTCGACCTGACCCCCTACCAGAAGTCCGCCAAGCTGGACACCTCGAAGTTCCCCGAGAGCCTCTGGCAGTACGGCGTGGTCGACGGCAAGCTCGCCGGCCTGGCGGCCGGGGAGAACACCCAGGGCCTGGTCTACAACAAGACGCTGCTGATCAAGAACAACCTGCCCGAGCCCACCAACGGGATGACGTGGGAGCAGCACATCGCCTGGGCCGAGCAGGTCACCGCCGCGACCAGGATGCCCGGCACGCAGGACCCGAGCGCCGACTACAAGGCGCTCTGGGTGTGGCTGCGCCAGCAGGGCAAGGACCTCTACAAGGGCAAGGAACTCGGCTTCACCGCCGAGGACGTGACCAAGTGGTTCGACCTGTGGAAGGGCGCCCGGGACCGCAGGGCCACCCCGACCGCCGACGTCATCCACGAGGGCAACTCCAGCGACGTCACCAAGCAGCTGGTGGTCACCCGCAAGGCGGCCACCTCCTGGGTCTGGGCCAACCAGATGCCGGACCTGAAGAAGAACACCAAGGACGAGCTGGGCGTGATCGCCTACCCAGGCGATCCGAGCGCGCAGTGGGCCCGGGCCTCGATGTACTGGTCGGTGTTCAAGGGCAGCAAGAACAAGGACGTCGCGGTCGACGTGATCAACTTCTTGAACAACGACCCGGAGGCGGTCAAGCTGCTCGGCACCGACCGTGGCCTGCCGTCCAATCTGGACCTGCGTCGCCTGGTCAGCGACGGCACCACCGACCCGGCCATGAAGCAGTCCATCGCCGTCGAGGCGGAGCTGACCCAGAAGTTCGGCCCGTCGCCGCAGGTGCCGATCAAGGGGCACAGCAAGGTCAAGTCCGAGCTGATCAAGGCCGCCGAGAACGCCCAGTACGGCCGGGCCACCCCCGCGCAGGCCGCCGCCCAGTTCGTCGAGGCGTGCAAGTCCGCCATCGCCTGACCGCCGCACCAGGCGAGGAGAGGAGCCGTTCGTGGCGTTGACCACGGCGCCCGACCCGACCCGACGCGGCCCCGGATCCGGCCGGGCCCACCCCGCGAGGCGTGGGCCCGGCACCATCCGGCACAGCGAAGGTCTGGCGGGGTACGTCTTTCTGTCGCCGTGGCTCATCGGCCTGATGGGTGTCACGGCGGTCCCCATGCTGCTGTCGCTCTATCTGAGCTTCACCAACTACGACATCCTCACCCCGTTCTCCGATGTGGAGTGGGTGGGGCTGGCCAACTACGAGCGGATGTTCACCGCCGACCCGTCGTACTGGCACGCCGTGCGGGTCACACTGACCTTCGCGCTGGTCGCCGTACCGCTGAAGCTGGCCGCCGCGCTCGGCGTGGCGCTGCTGCTCAACCGCGCCTGGCGCGGGGTGGGGCTGTTCCGCGGGCTGTTCTACCTGCCGTCGCTGCTCGGTGGCAGCGTGGCGCTGGCCATCGTCTGGGTCAGCATGTTCAACCGCGACGGCGCGTTCAACTCGCTGCTGAGCCTCGTCGGCATCGAGGGCAAGCCCTGGGTCAACGACCCGGACTGGGCCCTGGAGACGCTCATGGTGCTGGCCATCTGGCAGTTCGGCGCACCGATGGTGATCTTCCTGGCCGGGCTCAAGCAGGTGCCCACCGAGCTGTACGAGGCAGCGTCGGTCGACGGCGCCGGCAGGTTCCGGCAGTTCCGCAACGTCACCCTGCCGATGCTCTCCCCGGTCATCTTCTTCAACCTGGTGCTGGAGACGATCAACGGCTTCCAGGGCTTCACCGCGGCGTTCGTGCTCAGCAACGGCACCGGCGGCCCGGTCGACTCCACCCTGATGTACACGCTGAACCTCTACATCGCCGGCTTCACCGAACTCCAGATGGGCTATGCGTCGGCGATGGCCTGGGTGTTCCTGCTCGCCATCGCGGTCATCACCGCGATCCTCTTCAGCACCGGGCGTTTCTGGGTGCACTACTCCGACGGGGAGGACAGGTGATGGTGACGGCGACCCCGACGCCTGCCGCCCGGCGACGTCCGACCGGGCGGCCCCTGCTGCGGCTGGTCATCCTGGTGGTGGTCGTCGCCGTGGTGCTCTACCCGCTGATCTGGATGGTCGGCACCTCGATGAAGTCGCAGGAGGAGATCGTCAACAACATCGGGCTGCTGCCCGAGCGGTTCACACCCGGCAACTACACCGCGGGCTGGTCCAACTTCGACGTCAGCTTCGGCCGGTTCTTCGTCAACAGCGCCCTGGTCAGCCTGCTCACTGTCATCGGCAACGGACTGTCCTGCCTGCTGGCCGCGTACGCCTTCGCCCGCCTGCGGTTCCGGCTGCGCGGCGTGTGGTTCGCCGTGATGATCGGCACGCTGCTGCTGCCCCAGCACGTGCTGATCGTGCCGCAGTACATCCTGTTCCGCACACTCGGGCTGGTCGGCGGCGACTGGCCGTACCTGCCGCTGATCATCCCGCAGTTCCTGGCCACCGAGGCGTTCTTCGTCTTCCTCATGGTGCAGTTCATGCGGGGCGTCCCGCGCGAGTTGGACGAGGCGGCCCGGATCGACGGCGCCGGCCCGTACGGCATCTTCCGGCACATCATCCTGCCGCTGAGCCGCCCCGCGCTTGTCACCACCGCGATCTTCTCGTTCATCTGGACCTGGAACGACTTCTTCCGCCAGTTGGTCTTCCTGTCCCAACTGGAGGACTACACCGTGCCTGTCGCGCTGACCCTCTTCATCGACTCGACCAGCCAGAGCGCCGTCGGGCCGATGTTCGCCATGTCGGTGCTGTCGCTGCTGCCCGTCTTCCTGTTCTTCGTCGCGTTCCAGCGGATGCTCGTCGAGGGGATCAACACCAGTGGCATCAAGGGCTGAACCGGCATCAGGGGCTGAACCCCTCGACACCGGCGGGCGGCGGGACTGGCGTGACGTCGCCCGCGACGCCGCCGACCTCGCGCTGCTGGGCATACTGCTGACCCTCGCCGCGGCGCCGGTGCTCACCGCCGCCGCGGCGGCCGGCGTGGCCAGCGCGGCCGTGCACGACTGGACGCGTACCGGCACCTGGCCGTCGGCGCGGGCCACCGCGCGCCGGTTCGGCCGCGCGGTGCTGCCCGGTGTGCCGGTCAGCCTGCTGGCGCTCGCCATGGCGGTGCTGCTCGCCGCCGACCTGGCGGCGCTGGCCGCCGGGCGGGTGCCGGGCGGCCTCCCGGCCCTCGCGGTGACCGCGCTTGTCGCGGCCGGTCTGGCCGGGTACGCCGGGCTGGTCGTCGTCGAGGTGGGCGGCTACGGGGGCGGGCGGTGGCGGGTCGCGGCCCGATCCGCCGCCCGCGCCTGCCTCGACGCTCCGGTCCGCTGGGCCGCCCTCAGCGGGGTAGCCACGCTTGCCGGGCTGCTCGCCGTCCTGGTCACCCCGGTCGCCGTGCCGATCCTCGCCGGCTACACGGTGGCCGCCCTGCACGCCGTCGCCGGTCGCCTGCCGACTCCCACAGGCGTCAACGCCGGCGGGCCGGACACTGTCGCCGTCGGCCGGCCGGGTTCGGCCGTCGCCGGTCGCCGTCCGGTCTCCGCGCGGCCGGAGCTGCCGTGAGCGTCGACCGGGGCCCGGCAGCCACCGGCCGGGACGCGGCGGCGCTTCCCGATCCCGCGCAGGTCGCCGCGCACACCCAGGAGCCGGCGCTTCTTGTCGACGGCACGGAGGTGGCCCGGTACGTCGTGGACCCGGCGCTGGACCCGCGGCACGGTCCCCGGCCGTACCTGCACCCGGTACGCACCCTGGGCGGCACTGTGGTCACCGACGCGCTGCCCGCCGACCACGTCTGGCACCTCGGCGCGTCCCTCGCGGTGCAGGACGTCAACGGCGCCAACCTCTGGGGCGGGCGCACCTACGTGCGCGACGTCGGCTACACGTGGCGCGACGACCATGGCGTCATCGCGCACACCGGCTGGACCGAGCGGGCCGCCGACCGGTTGGCGCACCGGTTGCGGTGGCGGGACCGACACGGCTCGGTGCTGCTCACGGAACAGCGGCGGCTCGCCGCCTCGGCGGTCGCGCCGGACGTCTGGCGACTCGACGTGGACTCCGCGCTCACCGCCCCACCCGACCGGGAGGTGCGCCTGGGCAGCCCGGCCACCAACGGCCGCCCCGGCGGGGCCGGTTACGGCGGGTTCTTCTGGCGGGCGCTCGCCGACGGCGAGCCGACGGTGTTCACTGCCGACGCCGCCGGGGAGGGGGCGGTCAACGGCAGTGCGGCGCCCTGGCTCGCGCTTACCGGCGTCGGGCCGGGCGGTGGGGCGTACACCCTGGTCTTTGATGGTCTGGGGCCCGGCGACAGGTGGTTCGTGCGGACCGCGATGTACCCGGGGGTGTGTGTGGCGTTCGCGTTCGACGTGCCGGCGGTGGTGCCGGCCGGTGCGACGCGGCAGGGCCGGTACCGGGTGTGGGTGGCCGACGGCCGCGTGGACCGAGACCGGTGCGCGGCCCTCGTCAGCGGGGTAGGGCGGCGGTCACCCGGACGGACTTGACTATTGCGGGGATGGAGCCGATCAGCAGGACCAGGCCCCAGATGATGGCCACGATGGCGAAGACAAGCGCGCCCACGTCGTCGAGGATGCTCACCACGATGACCGGGACGAGCCGGTGCAGGAACTCCAGCACGACAGTGCAGAGCAGCGTGGTGAGCGCCAGCAGCACGAGGCCCTTGTTCTGCGCGAAGCGCGGCTGGGCGAGGAGCAGCAGCACCACCCAGACCAGCTTCAGCAGCAGCGCCAGCCCGAGCAGCAGGCTCGCCTCGCCCACCGGGAAGAAGCCCCACAACGCCAGGTACGCCAGGGTGCCGAACGGCACGGCCAGAAAGAGCGACACCATGATGGTCAGCTCCACGAAGGCGATGATCAACAGCACGAGCGAGCCCAGGATCAGCAGGATCGAGAAGATCAGCGTCGCCACGCCCTGGATCCGGCCCTGCACCCGCTCGGACACGACCAGGCTCAGGCAGAACAGGCCCGTGGTCCAGAGCGCCACCACGTCGATGAGCGCCAGGTAGCTCGTACCCCGCCCGGACGGCTCGCTGATCCCGCCGCCGTCCACCTCCACGCCGAGGTCGGCCGCGTTGGCCAGGAGGGCGCCCGTGGCGTCCCCGCCCCCGGTGAGCAGCGACGAGCCGACCTCGATGAGGACCACAAGCGTGACCGCGACGAGCGCGAGCAGCAGGAAGGGCTTACGCAGGTCACCCATGTCGGGTCTCCTCGCGGTCGTGTCGGGGAACGGGCGCGCCGCCGGTGCCGGCCGGTGGCGGAGTCAGTCGGCGGCGACTGTGACAGCGCATCCGACACCTCCCGGGCAGCTCAGCAGCACGGTGACCGCACTGTCGACGGCGATCCGGGCGACCGCCTCGCCGCCGTCGTCCGGCTCGACCTCGGAGCGCACGGTGAGGTCGGCGTCGCGGGGCGCCGGAGCGCGCACCACGAACGGGCGACCACTGCGCAGCACAAGCGTCCGCAGCTCGCCCGGGTCGGCGACCCGCACCGCGCAGCCGCCGACGAAGCTGAGCACGTCGCCGGTACGGTCGCAGTCGGCCCGTACGGTCGCCGGGTCGACGCTCGTGCTCCCACCGGCGATCCGGCCCAGCCGCTCGACGACCCCCGGTGGGTCGTCCGCTCGGCCCCGGTCGCCGCCGGAGACGCCGACGGCGAGGACGAAGAACGCCACCAGCAGCGCCGCCACTGTCACCAGCACCACCTTCTGCCGACCGCTCATCGCTGCGCGACCGCCCCGGTCACCTCGGTGAAGCGGATCCGGTCCACGCCGGCGAAGTACCTGTCGACGCCCTGCGTCTTACCCACGGCGACAAGCGTGAGGGTGTGCCGGCCCGACCCGAGCCGGACGGTGCCCACGTCGGTGAAGTCCTGCACGACGACCTTCGGGGTGAAGCCGAAGAAGGTGCCGCCGAGCTGCGCGCCGTCGACCTGCCAGATCGTGTTGGCGTAGTCGAACGACGTGGTGCGCGTGGTGGAGAAGCGCCAGACGGCGTCGGCGGGCAGGTCGACTGTGAGACTCACCCGGTCGCCGGGCGCCAGGCCCGTGAAGAACAGCTGCTTGTCGCCCGACCAGGTCACCGCGCAGCAGTTCGGTTGCGCCCCGACCGCCGCGGCGGTCTTCGCCGGAGACTCCACCTTGGCGCCGTCGACGAGGCTCTCCGCCTCCAGTGTCACCACCCGTGGCGCCCCGGGTGACGGTGTGCCGTCGGGTCGGGTCAGTAGGTAGCCGACCACGCCGCCGACCACGAGCACCAGGGCCACCGCGGCGGCGATCCACGGCCAGGGCGTCCGCTTCGGCGCGGCCACCGCCCTGACCTCGTACGTCACCCGGCCGCTGGAGCGGGAACTCTCCTCCGGCGCGGTGTTCGCCGAGTACGCGAACCCGGTCATGTCGTAGCGGCGCGGCGCGGTGCCCGCCGGGACGGCGAGACGGACCAGGAAGGACACCGAGCCCTGCCCGGGGACCACCCGCTGCGGCTCGGTGACAGTGAACCAGGCCCGCTGGCTGCCCTCGCCGGGGGCCACGTCGAAGACCACGGTGTCCGGCGCCAGCTGAGGATTGGAGACGGTGAAGGTCAGCTCGCCGTGGTTGGCGGCGTCCAGGGTGAACTGTGAAGCGGCGGCGACGACTGTCCATTCGGTGGTCATGACGGCTCCTCTGCGGTCGGTGCCGCGCCCGGCGTGGTGGCTGGAGGCGAAGCGGCGACGACGATCTCGGCGGTGGTCGACGCGGGCTTCTCCGCCTCGACGATTCGGGTGATCACGGCGAGCTGACCGGCGGCGGCCGCCGGCACCCGCACCACGATGTGGAAGGGCCGCTCGTCGGGTTCGTCGATGACGAAGCCCGGCAACCCGGTGGCCAGCTCCAGGGCTCGGCGCAGCCCGTACGGGGTGCCGCGCCACCGGGCCAGCAGCGCGGCGTTGGCCACCAGGTCCCGCAGCCGTCCCACCGGCAGCGGCAGCGGGGCGTCCGGTCGGGGCGAGGCCACCACGTGGTCCATCGCCACCCAGCGGGTCAGCCGCACGACCAGGTGGTCGGGCGCCCGGTACGGGTCGAACAGGGCGTCCACCTCGGCGAGGATCGCCTCGTCCGGAGCGTGCAGCCCCTCCATGACCTCCAGCAGCGCCCAGAGCACGCTGCCCGGCACGCACGCCCGCTGGTAGGCGGCGGGCAGCAGCCGCTCAATCGCCGAGCGTCGCATCCTGGCGCACCACCTCGATGTCGTGCTCGCCGGAGCAGAGCAGCCACGTGTCCGGGACGGTCACCACGTCGGCGGTGGCCTGGTTGGCGCTGGCGGTCCAGTTGACCGCGTCGGGACTGCGGTACACACCGCGCTCACCGCAGGCCAGGACCAGGCGGTCCGCGGCCGTCGGACCGACGGTCGCCGGGCCGCTCACGGCGACGGCGTCCACAGGCACGAACCGGGTCCGGTCCCGCAGCGGCAGCCCGCAGTTGACCGACACCGACTGCCACTGCGGCTGGGCCGCGAGGGTGTCCAGCCGCAGCACCCCGCCGCTCTGCGTGGCCGCGAGGGCCTGCCCGCCGGCGAACGCCAGGTCCCGGCAGGTGCCGCCGACCCAGCCGGCCTGCACGGTCTGCCACTGCACGTCGGACTCGAACAGCCGGGTGCGGTGGCAGCCCTGGCCGGGCTTCTTCGGGTCCGGTTCGCCAGCGCCGCTCCAGAGCAGGGTGGCCGGGCCGTCGTACTGCACGGCGAGGACGCGGTTGTCCACGTTGGAGAGGCCGACGTGCCCGAAACTGCCCGGCCGGCCGCCGGCCGTCGACAGGTACACCCCGAAGCCGGCCTGCGCCGCGACTGCCACACCTGGCGCGCCCCGCTCGGAGACGAACGCGCGTACGGCGTAGAAGCCCCGGTCGGCGTCGGACGGGTCGACGAGGATCTGCAACGGCACCGCCCCGGGCAGCAGCGACACCTCGTACAGCCCGGTGTCGGTCGCCACCAGCAGAGCGCCCGCCCCGTCACGGTCCAGCCACGCCACGTCGGAGATGCGCGAGTCCAGGTCGGTCAGCAGCGACCACGTCTCGCCCAGGTCGGTGCTCAGGTGCACCCGGGAACCGCCGGACTCGCGCAGCGTCACCACCGCCACCGAGCCCGGTCGCGGGACGATGCCCGGTCGCACCGGCGCGGGAGCGGGCGCCACCCGCAGCACCGTCTCGTCGTCGAACCGGCCGGCCGGCTCCCAGCCGGCGCCCGCGTTGCTGGAACGGAACAGCACCGGGCCGCGCCCGGCGTACCAGGTGCGGGCCTGGTACTGGTCGACGGCGAGAGCACGGACCTGGGCGTCGGGCGCCTCGTCGACCACGAAGCGCACCGACTCGACGTAGCGCACGCCCGGCTCGGCGTGCTCCAACAAGCGGTACACGTTTGACGCCCGCAGCGGCTCACCGAAGGGCCACCCGGTCGGGTTGAGCGCGGTGGGCAGCGGGCTGAGCGTCTGGTGCAGCCGGTCGTGGATGCGTCGCCGGACCGCGTCGACGTCCTCCTCGCGGCGCACCACCACCCGGGCCCGCACCGACACCGCCTTGAACCGGGCCCAGGTGGCCCGGGAGCGGATGCCTACCATCCGGCGCTGTTCCAGGTCCCCCTCGACGCGGTGGCGTGCCTCGGGCATCTCGTGCTCGCGTAGCACCGCCACCGGCAGCCGGCCACCCGGGCGGGCCGTCGGCGGCACGTACGGCACCAGCACCACCTCGACCTCACCGGGCCGGGCGAAGCTGTACACGGCCGAGCGGGTGAACGCCCGCGCCCTGGCCACCGCGCCGGAGCTGGTGGCCAGCACCTCGAAGTCGCGGGCGGTGACCGCGCGCTGTTGGGCGAAGAACTCGTACGGGCCGCGCAGCAGCACCGATTCCAGCGCCTCCATCTCCCGGCCGCCGGCAGCGGGCGCGGGGTTGTCGACACGTACCCCGGGCAGTGGGTCGCGCAGGCTGGTCAGCGTGCCGGCGGCCACGTTGCCGGTAGGGCCGCCGCCGGCCCGGTACCAGAGGCGGACCTGCCGCCCGGCCGGCGGCACCGCCGCCACCGTCACCACAGTGCCCGGTCCGGCGGGCTCGCCGGGACCGAGGGGTGGTCGCAGGTCGAGGGCCGGGGCGAAGGTGACGGTGCCCGAGCAGCGGTCGACGAGGTACGCCTTGGCCTGCGGGCCGAGCCCGGCGAAGCTGTCCACCGGCTGCCAGATCTCGAACGTGCGGCCGTCGTGCTCGCGGGCCGCCGCCCCCAGCTCCACCGAGCCGGCCGGCACCTCCACTCCGAGCAGCAGGTCCAGCGGCTCGCCGGTGTGGGTGAGGGGGGCGTGGGCCGCCCGCAGCACCTGGCCCGGCTGGCCGGTGCCGACACCCAGCAGCTCCGCCGCGACGGGCTCGCAGTGGTGCATCCGGACCGTGACCGACGCCTCCCCGGCGGCCAGCACCGCCGGTTCGGTGGTGACGAACACGACCGGTCGGGGATCGGCGCCGCGTGCCGCCGCGACCCGCAGGCCGGCCGGGATCCGCACCGCGCCCCGGTCGGTGCCGGCGCGGGTGAACACGACGTCCGCCCAGGCCGCCGTGGGCGCGTGGCGCGCCACCCCGAGCAGGTTCAGAAACGAGACGTACGCCTTCTCCGGCAACTGGTTCAGCCGGTAGATCATCACCTCGGTCAGGTGCGCGAACGCCTCCACCAGCGCCATGCCCGGGTCGTGCGCCGACAGGTCGGTCCAGGCGGGGCAGGACTGCTGGATCCGCTCGCGGGCCTCGGTGACGAGGTCGAGGAACCCACGGTCGTCCAGGTGCGGAACGGGCAGCGTCATGACTGTCCTCCCGAGTCGTCGGCGGGGAGCAGGTCCACGGAGAACACCAACTGCCCGGGCGTCAGGCTGGCCCGCACCCGGTAGTCGAGGCGGATCACCAACCGCCACGCGTCGTCCGGGTCCGGCCCGGCGTCGGTGTCGATGACCTCGACACGCGGCTCCCACCGGGCGATGGCCTGCCGGACGTAGTGGATGGCCAGCCCGGCAGTCGTGTCGTCGTTGGGCGCGAAGATCAGCCGGTGCAGCCGGGAGCCGTACCCGGGTCGCATCAACCGCTCGCCGGGCGTCGTGGACAACAACAGAAACAGCGCCTGGCGTACGCTCTCGTCGCCCTCGGTCATGGCCAGGCCCCCGGCCGCGGTGAGCGCCAGCCCGCCGCCACGCCCGGCGTCGAAGCCCGCGCCGACGAAACGGAACGCCCTCATCGGTCCGCCCCCAGAAACTGCTGCTCGGGGTCGCGGACGATGTGGTGGACCGCGCCCGGTGGTGTGCCGTCGGTGAAGCCCTCCAGGTGGGAGAGCACCACCCGGTGCCCGTCGACGCGCAGCCAGTCGCTGTAGCCGACCCGGACGGTGAGCGTCTTTCCGCACGGCTTGATGGTGGGGCCGTAGTTCGGGCAGGCGACGATCTTTCGTCCCTCCGGGTCGTCGTCCACCAGCACGGGCACGGCGGTGACTGTCACCCACCGCTGCGACGGCTGGTTCTCGACCCGGCCGTCGTGGTCGCAGGTGATCACCGAGTCGCGGTGGATCCAGCGCATCAGCCGCCTCCTTCGTGGTGGGCGCGGGCAAGCGAACGGGCCTGCTGCGCCGCGGTGGTCGGGTCCTCGGTCGCCTCGGCGTGCAGGAAGTCCACGCTGCGGGCGCGGATCACCATGGCCCGGCCGGGCGCCGAGATCACCAGGTCGGACGCCGCGTGCAGGGTCGCCAGGTCGGGGGTGAGTTCCAGATAGCTGCCGCCCTCGGTGCCCAGTCGCAGGCTGCGCTGGACGTCGTCCACGACAATCGACTGCCCGCCGGCGGTCCGCAGCGACCAGCGCCGGGCCTTCCCGTCGTCGACACCGGCGTCGTACGGCTCGACGGCCCCGAACAGCGAGCCCAGCACGATGCCCGAGGCCGGCTCGCCGCCGGGCAGCACCACCAGCACGGTGTCGTCCGGATCGGGGAGCGCCACCAGGCCCTTGCCCCGTCCCGCACCGGGGCAGAGCACACCGAGCCAGCCCGCGTCCAGGTCCCCGTACGCCGGCAGGGTCAGGCGTACCCGGCCCAGCCCGTCGGGGTCGGCCACGTCGGTAACGGTGCCGAGGGTGACAGTGGCGCCGCCCGCCGTGCTCGGGGGCGCGGCCGGCGGCACGGTGGAGAACCGGGTCAGGTGCCCGTCGCCGTCCACCGTGTGCACCACCTCGGTCAGCACGTACGACCCGGCGAGCGGGTCGGGCACACCCGTCAGGTCGATCCGCCGGCCCGGCCGCAGCGCCGGATCGCCCTCGGCGACCCCCTCGGCGGTGGCCAGCGCGGCGGCGCGGAGGTCGAGTCGCGCCTGAGCGAGGGCCGCCAACTCGTCGTCGCTGCGCCCCGGCTGGTCGACTGCGGTGCGTACCCCGTCGGCGCCCACGTCGGCCGGGTCCGGCCGGTCACCGGCCGGCCGGCCGCAGCGCGCCTCGTCGACCTGCTGACTGATCGCCTCGGCCCGCTGCGGATGCCACCCCAGCGCGGCGCTGGCGCCGCTGGCCCGGTCCGCGTTCGTGGACAGCCGCAGGGTGTGCACACCCGCACCCAACCTCAGCGCGACGGGCTCCCCGTAGCCGGCGAGGGTGATCAGCCGGACGTCGTCGCCGTCGACGGCCAGGTGCAGCCCGGCCCGACCGGTGACCTCCCGCAGCAGCTCCAGGTCGCTGTGCCGGTGCTGGAGCAGCCGGTCCAGCCGTGGCCCGTCGCTCTCCGCCGTCACTGTCAACCCCACCTCGCCGCACAGCTCACCTGCCAGCTCCGCCGCCGTCACCGAGGTGAAGACCCGCAGATCCTGCCGCTTGCGCAGCCGGTGCAGCGCGTCGTACGCCCGCAGGCGCAGCACTGCCGCGCCGTCGGCGGCGTACTCGACCTCCACCGCGGTGACCTCCCCGGTGAACAGCGCGTCGGAGTGCTCGGCGAGCCGGACGTCGAGGGTCGTGCCCGGCCGCACCTCCGGGTCGAGAGCGCCAGCCCCGGCTGCGGTGGCGAGCACCAGCTCGGCCTGGGTGGGCTGGCCGAGTCGTGCGGCCACCCGCAACGAGCGGATCCGCTGTCGGGCCGTGGCATTCAGTTCCACACCGTCCAGCAGGACGGTAAGCGCGCGGGGCGCGACGCTCGTCATGGCGTACTCCCCGAGCCGGTGCCGAGTGGCGTGCCGCCCGGGTTGGTGCTGGCGGCTGTCGTACCTGTCGGTGTGGCCCAGCTCGCGGTGGCGATCGAGGCGCCCACGAACGACGCGCCGGCACCCACCGCGCCGGCCACCGCCCGCGCCATCCCGGCCAGCGTCGACTCCGGCCCGCCACCGCCCGAGGGGGGCGGGGGGACCGCGAGGGTCGTACCGGCCGGCACCGCGAGGGGATCGGTGATCCGGTTGTGCTCGGCCAGCAACCGCCACCGCAGCGGCGACCCGAGCGCGTCGTTGGCCAGCAGGTCGAAACGCACCCCGGAGCGACCCGGCTCGGCGGCACCGTCACCGGCGGCGACCACGGCGCTGCCCGGGGCGGCGGCCGGTGTGCTCACCGCGGCCAGCTCCTCGGCGAATCCCGCCTGCGCCTGGTCGGCCGTCTCGGCGGCGCGGACCAGCTTCAACCGCAGCCAGGAGCGCCGCGGCGAGCCCGTCCCGGTGAACGCATCGAACCGCTCGGCCACCGCGACGATCACACCTGGCACGTTCCACGTCTTGCCCCAGACCAGCCGCACCAGCGGCGGGCGCAGCCACCCGTGCTCGGCTGTGGAGTTCTCGGCAAGCATCCACAGCGGCCGCGTGAGCACCCGTACGTCGGCGGGGCGGACCTGCGCCTGGACGAAGTCGACGTCGAACAGCAGGTCCAGCACCAGCTCCGTACGACCGCCGCCGGTGAAGACCAGCGGATCGTCGGCCAGCCCCGCCCCGGTGAGCTGCCCGCCACCCGCCCCGCGATGACGGACGCCGGCGAGCCGGGTCACCTGCACGGTCTCCGGGTTGAGCAGGCAGTCCACCCGCTCCCCGGAGGAGTCGATGAGGAAGGCGACGCGTTCCATCAGCCGCCCGCCTGTTCCCGATCCAGGCGGTCCACGTGGCCCGCGTCGAGTCCCGCCCCGGGCACCGTCCACAGCGGCCCGTCATCGGGCAGCGCCGGCCACCTGTCGACGGCAGCCGCCTCGGCCGTCGACGCCCGGACCGCCGTGCCGACCGACAGGTGCCCGGCACTCGTCGCGCGCGGGTCATGGTGGCCGGGCTGGTGGTGCTCGTCGCGGTGGTGTCCGGCGTGCCGCGTACCCCGCTCGCCCGCCGGCCGCGCCGGCTCGCCCGGCAGGTCGGGCCACAACCCACGCCCCACCGCACGGCCGTCGTCGGTGCCAGTAGGAGATCTTGGTAGGAAAGTGCCCCGGGAGGGGCCGGAATCTACCAAGATCTCGCCCGGCTGGGTCTGGATCGCACGTACGGGCGTGACGTCGTCCCGCCGTGTCGGTGTCGCGGGGGCGGACCCTGCCGACACCGCCGACTGCGCTGCCGCGTCCCGCCGAGACGGTGAGCGACGGCGCCAAGCGCCCAACAGCCGACCCGGCAGGAGTCGGCTCCGGTCCGAGGACGCCGCCTTCGAGCCACGCACGCCCGAACCCCGAATGGCGTCGTCGACGCCGCTCGGGTTGGCGCCGCTCGGGTCGACGCCGCTCAGGTTGGCGTCGCTCGGGAGGGTGCCGCCGATCCCCGAACGGCCCGGTCGGCCGGTCGCACCGGACGCCCGGCCCGACCTTCCGAACTCACCCGATGGCCGCCCGTCCCGCTGCCCGTCCCGCTGCCCGTCCGGACGGGCGGCGTCCGCCCTGCTGGCGGCGTTCGACCCGTCGACCGTCGGGAAGCCGTCTGCTGTGGCGAACCAGTCCGCCGCGCTCAGGTTGCCTGCTCTGCTGCGGTCCTCGGCCGTGCCGAGCCCGTTCGCAGTGTCGAGCCCGTCCGTCGTGCCGAGGCCGCCTGTCGTGTCGAGGCCGGCCGCCCATGGGCCGCGACCGCCTCGACGACCGCGACCGCCCTCACCACCGCGACCGCCCTCACCACCGCGACCGCCTCGACCGCTGCGACCGCCCTCGTCACCACGACCGCCCTCACCGCTGCGATCGCCTTCACCGCTGCGACCGCCTCGACCGCTGCGACCGCTGCGACCGTCGCGACCATCGGATTGCGTGGCCGTCCCGGGCGCACGCAGTCCGGCCCGGTCGCCGGGGGACCGGGACCACTCCCCGACAGAGCCGAGCCGGCCCTCCATCGTGGACGGCCGAGGGTCGGTCGACGCCACGCCGTCGGCCTCGGATCCACCCGGGTGGTCGTCGGGGCCGCCTGCCCGGTCGGCGGTCGGACGGGACGGGTCGAGGTCCAGTTCGCGCAGCAGGCCGGGGGCGTGGGCGGCGACCAGGTTCAGCCAGTGCGCAGGCGGTTCCCCGAGACGACGCGGCGTCTCCGCGGGCGTACCTGTGGTCTCGACGCGGCCGGCGAGGCGCTGCACCGCGTCGGCCGTCGAGCGGAGCCGACCGGCCAGCCACCTACGCGGGCTTCGGCGCGGCGGCACCGCCGGTCTCCAACTCCAGGCCCTCGTAGCGCAGCGTCAGCGACGCGATGGCGATCTCGTGGCTGACCGTGTTGAGATGCGCCCCGCGCCACCGGGTGGGCCAGGCGTCGATCAGGTTCCAGCGCAGCACCTCGGCGGTTCCGGCGGAGTCCAGCAGCACGACCGACACGTTGCGGCGGTTGAGCGTGCCCTGGGCGGTGGCGTTCACCCAGTCCCACAGCTCACGCGACGCGGTGAGGCCGAAGTGCAGTGTCACCGGCTCGTACTCGGCCTGACCGGGGACCATCCGCGTCGGTCCGGGGCCGTGCTCGCGGTACGGCTGCCCGGGGATGTTCACCTCCAGGCCGCTCATCTCGGTGAAGTGACCGTTGGTGACGCCGTTGATGAGGAGCCGGAAGTTGTACGCCCGGTACGGGTCGACCGGGGCGCCCGGCTGCGGGGTGGCTGTGGTGGGCATGTGTCAGCCTCCGATCGTCTCGGTCTCGGTGCCGCCGGCCCACTGGCTGAGCTTGAACACCACGAACTCGGCGGGCTTGACGACGGCGATGCCGATGTGGGCGATCACTATGCCGGCGTCGCGGACGTCCACCGGGTTGGTCTCCTCGTCGCACTTGACGAAGAACGCCTCCTCGGGGGTGCGCCCGAGCAGCGCCCCGTCGCGCCACACCCGGGTGAGGAACGCCCCGATGTCGCGCCGGATCGAGCGCCAGAGGGTGAAGTCGTTCGGCTCGAAGACCATCCAGCGGGTGCCGTTGGCGATGGCCTGCTCGATGGAGATGCTGAGGCGTCGTACGTTGAGGTAGCGCCACTCGCTGGCCTCGGCGGCGAGCGTACGGGCGCCCCAGACGCGGATGCCCTCGCCGGCGAAGTAGCGGATCACGTTGACGCCCTTGGGGTTGAGCACGTCGTGCTCCGATCGGGTGACCAGGTACCCCAGGTTGACCGCGCCGCGGACGGGCTCGTTGGCCGGCGCCTTGTGCACGCCGCGCAGGGCGTCGGTGCGCGCCCAGATGCCGGCGAGGTGCCCGCTGGGCGGGGTGAGTTCCAGTTCCCCGCTGATCGGGTCGCGCACCTGGAGCCACGGGTAGTAGAGCGCGCCGTACTCGGACTGGCGGGGCCGGTAGGCGGGCCCCTCGGGCCCACCCGAGCCACCCGGGCCAGCGGCACTGGCGGACCCAGCGCTGCCGGTGCCGGCACCGCCGCCGGGGCCGTCGCTCGGCTTGGGCGGCTTGCCTGACGACGGGGTGGCGACCCGGGTCAGCGCGGAGATGTCGTCGATGTCCGGCGCCGGGTCGCAGATCGCCACCATGGTGCGGGTGCGCTCGGCCATGCTGAGCAGCGCCTCGTGGGACACCACGTCGTGGAAGCCCGGAGCGGCGAGGATGGAGATCTCGTCGATGGCCTCCAGCAGTTGCAGGCCACCGCGTCGCTGGCCGGCGCCGGTGATGGCGCCGCCCTCGCCGACGTTCACCACCCAGCAGCGGGCGCCCCCGTTGTCCAGGAAACCGAACACGGCCCGGGCCAGCGGGGTGCTCTCGATCTCGTCCCCCTCGGCGAAGAGCCGCAGGAACTCGGTCCAGTTGTTGACAGGCACCGCCTTGCCCAGGTGGGCGCCGCGGTTCGGGGCGACGCCGACGAACGCGGCGATGCTTGTGCTCGCCGGTCCGATCGGTCGGGCGCCGCTGGGGACCTCCTCGACGTAGATGCCGGGGGAGAAGTAGCTGGGCATCGGTCCTCCTGTGCGGGTGGGCGTCAGTTGGTCGGTGGCGCGCAGACGATGACGATGTCGTCCTCGCCCGCGTCGACGTCGGCGGTGAGCACGAGCCCCCGCCCGCGCAGTCGCAGCCGTACCGGGCCGGGATGTTCGGGGTCGTGCGGGACCCCGACGAGAAGGAACCGGCCGTCGGGGCCGGTGCGGGTCGCGGACGCCGTGCCGGGCAGCTCGACGCGCATCGCGGCGAGCGGCTGGTCCTCGGGGCCGACCACCCGCCCGGCGAGGGTGCGCATCGAGAGTTGCCGCAGCCGCAGCGGTTGCAGGACCGGCGGCGCGGCCGGTGTCGGGTGGTCCACCTGCGCCGGCACGTCGATCAGCAGCGACGGGCGGGGTGCGGCGCCGAACGCGCTCCACAGCGACGCGTCGCCGGCCTCCAGCACCACCGGATAGCTGCCGTCGCCGGTCGCGGCGGTGAGCACCCGGTCCAGGAGTGCCGGCCCGGCTGGCCCGGCCACGCAGAGCAGGTGGCGGACCGTGAACCGGTACGGCTCACGAACCGCGCCGCTGGAGCGCGTCTGCTGGGCCGGGCGCAGCTCCAACGGCCACAGGGTCAACCCGTCGGCGTCGCCGTACGCGCGGGGCGGTCCGATCGGGACGGTTGTCCCCGCCGCGCTGGTCAGCCATGCGGCCAACTCGGCGGTGGCCGTCTCGATCGGTCCGCGCCCGTCGGTGGTCATCGCGGCGGCGTCCCCTGGATCCGGTACGCGATTGCCTCGTTCCACACGTGCGGGTAGACGCCGATCTCGAAGTAGCGGGTGAACCGGTTGATCGGCGCGTTGGTGTGGTCGTGGTAGAGCAGCCAGATCGGCGCGATGGTGAACAGCACGTAGTTCGCCAGCACCAGCGGGATGTAGAGCGGACCGAGCAGGCGTCCCTGGAAGATGTGGACGTCCTCGTGGCGTTGGATGCCCGGGCTGGAGCCGGCGCAGACCGTGCCGATGGTGGTGGCGTAGCGGGGTGAGACGCCCTCGACCACGCTGACCCGGCCGCTGGCCGACGAGGTGGGCCGGTCCAGCGAGTGCCCGAAGATCAGGTGCACGGCCAGGTAGATGGCCCCGACGAACGTGTTGAGCAGGCTCCACGTGTGGTCGACGACGAAGAGGAAGATGCCGCGGGCGTCCGCCGCGTACACCCCGGCGGAGGTGACCGCCCAGCCGAACACCGCGCCGACCAGCAGGCCCACGACGGCGCCGATGAGCAGGCCGACCGGGCCGCCGGCCAGGAGGCCGAGGACGGCGCCGAGAGCCACCTGGATCGCCGCGCTGAGAATTCCGAAGATCATGACGTCACTCCTCAGACCCACGAGCGGAAGAGTCGGGGCTCGCGACCGCTCGCGAGCTGGGTGGGCGTCGCCTGCCGGTTGCCGGGCGGGAACTGGCTGACGCCGAGCGCCGCGGAGAAGATCACCAGCGCGTTGAAGAACGCGATGACCCACTTCTCGCCGCCGGCCTCGTCGGCGAACGCCGCGGTCAGGTAGGACAGCAGCAGCGCGATGGCGATGGCTATCCACTTGCGGAGCTTGTCGCCGCTCGGGCCGATGAGCCCGCCGATGACGTTTGTGGCCAGCAGGGTGGCGGCGCTCGCGCCGGCGATGGTCCCCAGGGCGGCCCAGGTGAAGAGATCGTTCACGGCGATCCCCCTTTTCTGCGATGGTGCGACCGGGATGTGGTGGTGGTGCGGGCCGGTCGCCGTCGTCGCGGGGCGGCCGGGGCCGGACGTGGCCGGCGGGGCCGGCCACCGGATGGATCAGCCGGGCCCGGGAGCGCCGGCGGGCGGGCCCGGCGCGGTCGGCCCGGATGTGGTCGGCCCGGCTGCGGCCGGCGCCGTCGGGCGACGGCGGAGCAGCAGGAGTACGCCCACCGCGGCCAGAACCAGCAGGAGGACGACACCGCCGACGACGAGGAGCCAGGGGAACCCGCCGTCCTCGGTGGCGGCGACCGGCGACGCCGACGGTCGGGGCGGCGCCTCGGCGACGGCGCGCAGCTCGGCCGGCTTGGGCTGGTTGGCGTCCACCTTCCACGTCACCGACCGACCGTTGACGGTGCCATTGGTGTCGATCACCCGGCCGGGAAATGTCACCGAGATCTCGAACGACATCAGCGTGAGGAACGCCTGCTGCTGCTGCGGATTCTGTTGGGCTACTTTTCCACCGTATTTCTTCGGATCGAGGGGCAATGTGAAGCGGTAGAAATCGCCGTCTCGGACCAGTTTGACGCTCTCGCTGTCGAAACCCGCCAGCGGCGCCCTACGGTAATTGATCTGGCTGCCGAAGAATTTGCCGTCCTCGTAGCCGGTCTCCTCGCCGGGAGGCAGCGCGGGAATGTTCTGCCGCAGCTCCGCGAACGCCAGCGAGATGTTCTTGTTCCGGGCGGTGAGCACGGACTTCTCGGCGGTCAGCAGCAACTGCCCGTCGACCGTGTCGTCGGCGTTGACGGTGAGCCCCATGTTGAGCTGCATGCAGCCGCTCAGAACGGCGAGAAGAAGGAGACACGCCGCGACGCGGAGTGCCCTGCCGCGGTTAACTCTCCTGTTCATGGGGTCAGTGTGTGTGATCGCTTTCACCAACGGCAGTCAGTGATCGGTCACATCGCAGTCGCCGATTGTACCGGTTTACTGTCGCCTTTACCGGGGGCCGACAATCGCGCAATTGACTAAACTGGAGCTTTGCGTCCGCCGCGCCCCACTCCGATCCGGTGCTCGCGCGGACTGATTCCCCGGACCCGACGAAACGCGGTGCTCAGCGCGTACGGGCTGGCGTAGCCGACCCGGCGGGCCACCGCGCCCAGCGTGGCGTCCGGTTCGCGCAGAAGGTCGGCGGCGAGCGCCAGCCGCCATCCGGTCAGGTACGCCATCGGCGGCTCGCCGACCAGCTCGGTGAACCGGCGGGCCAGCACCGCCCGGGAGACACCCACCTCGGCGGCGAGCGCCGCGACCGTCCATCCCCGGGCCGGGTCGTCCTCCAGCAGCCGCAGGGCCGGGCCGACCACCGGGTCGCCGGCCGCCCGGTACCAGCCCGGCGCGGCGTCCGGCCGGCCGAACCAGGTGCGCAGCGCGTCGATGAGCAGAAGGTCCAGCAGCCGGTCCAGCACCGCCGCCTGGCCGGGCGCGTCCCGGGTCACCTCCTGCGCGAGCAGTGGCACCAGCGGGCCGCGCCCCTCGTCGGCGGGGACCACCAGCAGCGGCGGCAGCGCGCCGAGCAGCCGCCGGCTCACCGCGCCGGGCAACTGGTACGTCCCGGTCAGCAGCACCGTCGACCCGTGCGGGCCGGTGCCCCAGGTGCGTACGCCCAGCGCCATCGACTCGGTAAGCGGCTCCCCGCGCAGGGTGGTGCAGCGCTGACCGGGATGGATCACCACCTGCGCTGGAGTGCCCGGATCGTCCGCCACCAGGTAGCCGTCCGGACCGCGCAGCACCGCCACGTCGCCGGGGCGCAGCGTCGCGGCCGGGGCGTCGTCCGGCACCAGCCACGCCGAGCCGCGCACGAGCGCCACCACTGTCAGGGGCGCCCGGTCCTCGATCCGCAGCGCGTACGGCGGGTCGAACACCGAGCGCAGCAGGAAGGCGCCCCGGGCGCGGGGACCGTCGAGCAGCCCGGTGAGCGGGTCCATCGCGCGATGGTAGACGATCGCGAGGGGCGTACCGGACCGCCGCGATCGTGGACGGCCCGGCATCGAGTAGAGGCGGCGGGAGGTGGGGGCGATGGCGTGGTTCGGGGGCCTGCGGGTCGCCGGTCACCGGCTGCGGCAGGGCTGGCGGCCGGTGCTGGAGGCGACAGTCGCGGCGACAGTGGCCTGGCTGCTCGCCACCCGCCTGCTCGGGCACCCGCAGCCCTTCTTCGCGCCGGCCGCCGCGCTGATCGTCCTCGGTCAGGCGCGCGGTCAGCGCATCCGCCGAGCCGTCGAGGTCGTGCTCGGGGTGGCCGCCGGGGTGCTCGTGGCGGACCTGGTCGTGCAGGCACTCGGCCCGGGCAGCACGTGGACGGTCGGCACTGTCATCCTGCTCACCGTCCTGCTCGCGGTCGCCTTCGGCGCGACCGGCGTGACCCTGGTGCAGGCCGCGGTCTCCGCGCTGTACCTGGTGGTGGTCGCGCCGCCGGACGGCTCGCTCGTCCCGTTCCGCTTCGTCGACGCGCTTGTCGGCGGCACTGTCGCGCTCGCCGCCAGCCTTCTCGTCGACGCCCGGCACCCGCTCGCCCCGCTCGTCGCCGAGGTGCGCCGGACCTTCGACGAGCTGGCCGATCTGCTGGGTGGGATCGCCGACGCGCTGGACGGACGCGACGAGGCGGCGGCGCTGGCCGCGCTGACCCAGGCCCGGGGCATGGACGCCCGCGTCGGCGGGCTGCGCGACGGCGTGCTCGCCGCCGGTGAGGCGCTGCGGCTCAACGTGCGTCGCCGCCGGCACATCGGCCGGCTGCGGTCGGTGGACGAGTCGATCCGGCAGACCGACTACGTGGTCCGCAACGTCCGGGTGCTGGCCCGCGCCGGGGTGACGCTCAGTCGACTGCGGACCCCGACGCCGCCCGAGCTGGGCGAGGCGCTGCGCTGCCTGGTCGAGGCCGTCCGGGAGGCCGGCGCGGCGCTGGCCGCCGACCTGGACGGGCAGGAGGAGGCTGCCGACCGGCACGCTGTCCGGGCCGACGCGGCGGCGCTGGCCGCCGTCCGTACGGCCGGGCGGCTCTTCGGGTCGGCCCAGACCCTCCCACTCGCCATGATCATCGGTCAGGTCCGGGCGACGGCCATCGACCTGCTGCGGGGCGTGCACCCCGACGACGACGCGGCCGTCCTGGCCCGCGTGGACGAGGCCCTCGGCCTCCCCGCCGTCTGACCCTCCCGGTGCCTTGGCCGATCAGCGGGCGCCTCCGCCGGTGAGCCACTCGGTGGCGCTCGCGCGGATCGGGGCGGGGACGTCGTGGCCGCCGGGGAACTCCTCGTACGTGACGTCGTAGCCCAGGCCGCGCAGGTGCGGCACGAAGCGGCGGCTGCACACGTCGATCGGCAGGACGCGGTCGTCCACGCCGTGCGAGACGAAGATCCGCGGCCGACCGCGGGTGACCGGCGGCGCGGCGAAGCCGGGGGAGAAGGCCAGCACCGCGTCCACCAGGCCGCCGTTGGCCAGGCCCAGCGAGAGGGCGTACGACGCGCCGTCGGAGAACCCGCCCAGCGTCACGTCGCGGACGGGGTAGCCGTCGAAGGCGCTGGCCAGCAGCGCGTCGATGTGCTGCACGTCCACGCCGAAGCCGCCGGCGATCAGGTCCCAACTCGCCGCCGACGACTGCGGGGCGACAAGCAGCAGGTGGTGCGCGTCCGCCACCGGCAGCAGTAGGTCCAGGCCCTGCCGCGCGGAGCCGCCCGCCCCGTGCAGCAGCACCACCAGCCGGTACGCGGCCCCGTCGGCCGCCGGCTCCGGCACGTACGTCATCGCCGGCCGGCCACCGTCACCGCCGGGCAGCGGCACCAGACCGGTGGGACCCGACAGCACCGGCGGGTGCGGACGTGTGGTCAACAGGCCGTGCCGGGGATCCGGCGCGGAGGTGGACACGGGTCACCACTCCTCGCGGTCGACGGCAGGTGCGAGGCGGTTACCCGACCGGCAGCCGGTTAACCGGCGGCCGGCGTTCAGGCGCTGTCGCGGGTCACCAGGGAGGACGGGAAGAGCGTCACCGGCGCGGCCGGGCGGCCGGCCAGCACGGCGGTGGCCGCCGCGGTGGCGATCCGGCCCACCGGGTGGCTCGCGGTGGTAAGCGCCGGAGCGGTCATGCCGGCCAGCGGGATGTCGTCGAAACCGGCCACCGCGACGTCACCGGGCACCCGCACACCGCCGTCGCGCAGCGCCGCGATGACCCCGAACGCGGTCTCGTCGCTGATCGCGTAGATTGCGTCCACATCCGGCCACCGGCGCAGCGCCTCGCCGGCCGCCACCCGGCCACGCGCCGCCGTGAAGTCGCCGTCCACGACCCGCTCGGGCAGGCCGGCCTGGCGCATCAGGTGGCGGTACGCCTGCACGGGGCGCCGCGAGCACGGCAGCCATGCCGGGCCGGTCACCATGGCGATGCGGCGGCGGCCCGTCGCGTACAGGTGGCGCAGCACCGCGCCCGCGCCGGCGGTGTTGTCGACGTCGAAGGACGGCACCTCGGCCGAGCCGATGCCGATGGAGGCGACCCGGCCGTGCAGCGACCGGGGTACGGCCTCCAGCAGGGCCTCGGTGGTGTTGACGAGCACGATGCCGCACACGCTGCTGTCGGCGGCGAGCTGCTCCAGGCCGCGTGGGTCGCCCAGCGGCAGCCAGTGCAGGGCCACTCCGACGCCGGCCGGCGCGCACACCCGGGCCGCCGAGCCGACCACCCGGTGGACGTACGGGTCGTCCAGCACCGCCGCGCTGGTCGCCGCGGCGGCCACCACCAGCCGTACGCCGCCGCCGCGAACCAGTGCCCGGGCGGCCGGGTTGGGCACGTAACCGAGCTGGTCGGCGGCTGTCACCACCCGCTCCCGGGCGGCGGGGGAGGCGAACCCCGTCCCGGCGATCACCCGCGAGGCCGTGGACCGGGACACCCCGGCGGCCCGGGCGACGTCATCCAGAGTGGCCGGCCGGTGTGCCGCTGCCGTCATCGTGACCCTCCCCCCGGCGCCCACCCGGAGCGGGCGTACGCCTGTTCGGAATCATCCCCGACCTGCGTGCCGCCGGTAAGGGGTGGTGGCCCGCTTGTGGTGGTAGCGCTCTCAGGTGTGCGATCGTGCCAGGAGATCACCCCGAGGAAGAGGACCACCCCCTGTGAGCGCCCCCACCAGCCCGGCCGTGGCCCCGGACACCACAGTGCCGGCACGCATCGTCCGGCTCGCCCGCAACGGCGTCGCCGTCACCTTCACCCTGAACGGCCTGGCCGTCGGCAGCTGGTTCTCCCGGGTGCCGGCCGTCCGCGAGGCGCTGGACCTCTCCGCCGGACGCCTCGGGCTGCTGCTGCTGGCGATGAGCGTGGGCGCGCTGCTCGCCATGCCGACCTCCGGGCTGCTCGCCCAGCGCCTCGGCTCGGCCCGCAGCGTGACGATCGCCACCGTGCTGGTCGCGGTCGGCCTGGTCGTGGCCGGTCTGGGCGCGACGGTCGCCGGGTCGACAGTCGTCGTCGGGCTGGGGCTGGTGGCCTTCGGCTACGGCTCCGGCGCGTGCGACGTGGCCATGAACGTCGAGGGCGCGACTGTGGAGCGGCGGTTGGGGCGTACCGTCATGCCCCGTTTCCACGCGGCCTGGAGTCTCGGCTCGGTGGCCGGCGCGGGCCTCGGCGCCGGGGCCGCCCGCCTGGACGTGCCGGTCGGCGCGCACCTCGCCGCCGTGGCGGTGGTGGTGCTCGTCGGCACCGTGCTCGCCTCCCGGATGTTCCTGCCCCAACCGGCCGTCGACGCGGCCGACCAGACGGCGGACACCAGCCCGGCCGGCCGCCGTCGCGCCCAGCTCGCCGCCTGGCGTGAACCGCGCACCCTGCTCATCGGGCTTTTCGTGCTGGTGGCGGCGTTCGCCGAGGGAAGCGCCAACGACTGGCTGGCTGTCGCTTTCGTCGACGGTCGGGACCTGAGCGAGGCGGCCGGAGCGGCGGTCTTCGGCGTGTTCGTCGTCGGTATGACCCTCGGGCGGACCGCGGGCACCGTCGCGCTGGACCGCTGGGGTCGGGTGCCGGTGCTCAGCGGCACCCTCCTGCTCGCCGCTGCCGGCGCCACGCTGGCCGTGCTTGCCGGCTCGGGGCCGGTGGCCATCGTCGGCGTCGCGCTGTGGGGCCTCGGCGCGTCGCTGGGCTTCCCGGTCGGCATGAGCGCGGCGGCCGACGAGGAGGCGCACGCGGCGGTGCGGGTAAGCGTGGTAGCGGTGATCGGCTACACGGCCTTCCTGGGCGGCCCGCCGCTGCTGGGCCTGCTCGGTGACCACGTCGGCACCCTGCGCGCGTTGCTGGTGGTGCCACTGCTGCTCCTGCCGACGCTGGCGCTGGTGCCGGCGCTGCGGCCGCCGCGGACCGGCGAGTCGGCTCCGGCGGCACAGTAAAACTAACCCGGATCGGGGTTCGGCGGTATCGGGTACGCGGCCGAGTGCGCCGCGTACCCGCGCTGGCTACGGTCGCCCGATGCCAACCGACGAGATCACCGCCGCCGCGGCGGGCAGCTGGACCCTGGGCGACCGCACCGTGCATCGGATGGGCTTCGGCTCGATGCGGATCACCGCCAACCCCGACCGGGACCGGGCGATAGCCGTGCTGCGCCGCGCCGTGGAGCTGGGCGTCAACCACATCGACACGGCCGCCTTCTACGTGTCACCCGGTGGCACCCTGCGGGTGGGCACCGGCCCCGTCCGCTACGCCACCGAGCTGATCCGGGCGGCGCTCGCGCCGTACCCCGAGGACCTGGTCATCGCCACCAAGGTCGGCTTCGGCTACGACCCGGTGACCGGATTCACCGAGGCGGTTACCGCGGACCAGCTCCGCGCCCAGGTCGAGGAGAACCTGCGCCGCCTCGGCCGCGACCAGTTGGACGTGGTGAACCTGCGCCTGGGCCGGGGACCCGGCCCGGTGCCGCTGGCCGAGCGGTTCGGTGCCCTCGCCGAGCTGCGCGCCGCCGGCCTGATCCGGCACCTCGGGCTGTCCGGCGCCCGGCCCGAGCACCTGGACGAGGTGGCGGGCATCGCGCCCGTGGTCTGCGTGCAGAACAACTACGGCGTGGACGCGTACCGGGAGCAGGACGCCTTCGTCCGCGCCTGCGGCGAGCGGGGCATCGCCTACGTGCCTTTCTTCGCGCTGGCCGGCACGAATCGGGAGAGGGGCGCGAGCGCCGCGCAGGGCGTGGCCGTCGAGGCGGTCGCCCGGGCCCACGGCGTCAGCCCCCAGCAGGTACGCCTGGCCTGGACGCTGCACCAGGGCCCGCACGTCCTCGCGATCCCCGGCACGGGCGACAAGGCCCACCTGGAGGAGAACATTGCGGCCGCCGCCCTGCGCCTAACCCCCGAAGACCTGACCCACCTGGCCTGAGCCCAGTCCCCGGTGATCATGAAGTTATTGTCGTCGATGTCGGCGTGTCGCGCCGCTAACTTCATGATCACCGGAGCCAGACCCGGAGGGGGCCCACGGGGAGGAACCCGGCTTGTCGGGCGGGTGGTAGGTCCGGGGCGGTCTCGTAGCCGACCAGTGTGACGCCGGGCCGGGTGGCGACGGCCCCACGCCAGATCGCGGCGGGGTCGCCGGTGTTGGCGAACAGGTTGGAGACGCCGGACGGGTCGTCGCCGCTGACCACCGCCCCGCCGACGACCGCGCCCCGCTCGTCGTGGCGGGCCAGCACGCGGACGCGTGGGTCGGCCAGCAGCGCCGGACGGAACAGCTCTCCGCCGCCGTGCGCGCTCGCCCAGGCCGCCAGACCTTCCGCGCCGGTGACCGGAGTGAGCGGCGGGTCGGTGAGCGGATCGGTGGGCGGGCGGTGGATCCACTGCGCCTCGAAGAGCACCCGGAACCCGTACGCCGAGAGGTCGAGGTCGGCGAAGCTGTCCTTCACCGACGCGCCCGCCCCGGCGTCGATCCGCGCCAGCAGTGCCGCGGGGTCGACGCCGGGACGCAGGGTGACGGCGTCGGGATACCACTGTGGGGAGCGGCGGGGCACCGACCACGCGTCGGCGTCGATCCGGCCGGTCAGCCCCTGGCTGGCGCACACGGCGGCGCACCAGTGCGCGTTGTCGTACGCCGCCGCCTCCCGCACGTCATTCGACACGTCCGGCAGCCTACGACGTCAGGAGCCGGTGAGGACGACGAGTCGCTGGGTCGCACGGGTCATCGCGACGTACCTGTCGACAGCCCCCTGGATGCCCTCGCCGAACGTCTCCGGGTTGACGAGCACGACCAGGTCGAACTCCAGCCCCTTGGACAGTTCCGGGGTCAGCGACCGGACGCGATCCGTCGTCGGTCGGTACGTGGACTCACCGATGACGCAGGCGATCCCGTCGGCGTGCTCCGCGAGCCAGCCGTCGACGATCGCGTCCAGGTCACGGACCGATCCGTGGGCCACCGGGATGCCGTTGGCGCGGATCGAGGTCGGCACGTTCGCGTCCGGGAGGACGGCTCGGATGACCGGCTCGGCCTGCGCCATGACCTCCTGCGGCGTCCGGTAGTTGATGCTCAGCGAGGTCATGGTGACCCGGTCGAGCCCGATGCGCCTCAGTCGTTCCTGCCACGACTCGGTGAACCCGTGCCGGGCCTGGGCGCGGTCCCCGACGATGGTGAAGCTGCGTGACGGGCAACGCGACAGCAGCATCTGCCACTGCGCGTCGGTCAGCTCCTGCGCCTCGTCCACGACGATGTGCGCGAACGGGCCGGCCAGCAGATCCGGGTCGGCCCGGGGCAGAACTGCCTCGTCGACGAGCGCGTCCTGCAGATCCAGTTGACGCAGGCTCGACAGCACGCCCTCACCGTCGTCGTAGGCGTGCGCCTCGATCAGCTCGTCGACCACAGTGGCCATGCGCGCGCGTTCGGCGGCGATGGTAACCCCGTGGCGGCGGGCACGCCGGGACGCCTCCGGGTCGCCGAGCCGTTGCCGTGCCGCGTCGAGCAGCGGCAGGTCGGACACCGTCCAGGCGCGGGCGTCCGCGCGCCGCAGCCGACGGATGTCGTCGGGGCCGAGCCAGGGGGCGCACCAGCGCAGGTACGCGGGCACCGACCACAGGTCCGCGACGATGTCTGTCGCGTCGAGCAGCGGCCAGGCGCGGTGGAACGCCGTACGCAGGTCGCGGTTGCGCAGCAGCGACAGGCGTACCAGGTCGTCCGACTCGTCGCCGTCGTACTTCCCGAGCAGGATCGCCACCAGCTCCGCCCAGATCTCGTCCCGCGCCTCGTTGTGCGGGGTGCCGGGTCCGGGCGCCTCGAACGCCTGAGCCCAGTCGTCCGCGCTCAGCCGCAGTTCGGTGTCGCCGGCCGTGACCGTCATCGCCGTGGTCGGCGGCTCCTCGTAGAACCGCACGGCCGCCTCGATCGCCCGCACCAAATCGGCGGAGGACTTCAGGCGGACCACCTCCGGGTCGGTCTCGACTGTCGCCGCGGCACCCTCGGGGACGAGGTCGCGCAGCGTGCAGGTCTGCACGTCCTCCTCACCGAGGCTGGGCAGGACGTCGGCGACGTACGCCAGGTAGGGCTGGTGCGGCCCGACGAACAGCACCCCGCCGCGGCGCTGGCCAAGGCGCGGGTCGGAGTAGAGCAGGTACGCGGTGCGGTGCAGGGCCACGACGGTCTTGCCGGTGCCCGGCCCGCCGTCGACGACGAGGGCGCCCCGAGATCCGGCCCGGATGATGGCGTCCTGGTCGGCCTGGATGGTGCCGAGCACGTCGCGCATCCGGGCCGACCGGTTGCCGCCGAGGCTGGCGATGAACGCGGACTGGTCGTCGAGCGCCGCGTACCCCTCGAACCCGTCCGGGGTGAACACCTCGTCCCAGTAGTCGCGGATCCGGCCGAGGGTCCAGCGGTACCGGCGGCGGCTGGCCAGGCCCATCGGGTTGGCGTGGGTAGCCCCGAAGAACGGCTCGGCGGCCGGGGACCGCCAGTCGAGCAGCAGCCGACGACCGCCCCCGTCGGTGAGGCCGAAGCGCCCGATGTAGACGGGCTCCGGGTCGTCGGCGCCGACGATGCGTCCGAGGCACAGGTCCAGGCCGAAGCGACGCAGGGCCCGCAGGCGACCGGTCAGCCGACGGACCTCCTCGTCGCGGGCGACCGCCTGGCGGCCCTTGCCGGCGGGTGCCCGGCGCTCGGCGTCGAGACGGTCGGACAGGTCCGCGATCGACTGCTCCAGGCTCGCCGCGATGGCGGCGAAGTGCTGCTCGTCACGGGCGATCAGCGCCGGATCGGCCTTGGCGGCGAGATTGTCGGGAAGGTCGAACACGGCGTCCGCCGCCGACGAGTTGTGCATGTACTGGCTCCCGTTTCCGCAGGTCCTGGCCTTGGACGGGCAATTCTGCGGTACATCTGGGGCCTTGCCGCAAGGCCCCCCATGCGGTATATGTTGGATATGGCGGGAGGTGTGTCACCCCTTCCGACCCGCTGACGACTCCCGAGTGCGCCGCGTTTCCCTGCGGCCCGGTGTCCCTGCGGCCCGGCGAGTCAGATTTCTCCCACCCGGCGTGCAGCCCATTGCCAGGAATCGGTGCTGAACTGGAGAGGCGTCCGAGGAGAGGGGCTGGGCATGAGCTGGTTCAACAGGCGGTCACGGGGCGCCGAGGCGACCCCGACGAAGCTGGACCGCGAGGCCACCCGGGACGACCTCGCCGCGCTGGAGGCGTTCGTCGCCAGCCGGCGGGGAGTGGAGTTCTACCTGGAACCGGAGACCACCGCGACCGACACCACGGTGGTGGCGATCGCCCACGACGGCGAATGGATCCGCCGCCGCACCGGCACACCCCGAGCGGCTGGCACCATCGCCCGCAAGCACGCGGTGCCGCTGTACGAGGCGGCCCGCACCGGCTACCCGGAACGGATGCGGGTGTGGAACCGCGCCCACCCGGAGCGCCACGCCCGCTGATCGCCAGAGCGGCGACGCCCGCTGGCCGTTGGAGCGGCGACGCCCGCTGGCCGTTGGAGCGGCGACGCCCGCTGGCCGTTGGAGCGGCGACGCCCGCTGGCCCCGATCAGCCGTCACGCCCGCTGATCGGGGTGCCGCCCAGAGTCGGTTGTTCTGCGCGGAGGCGAGCGCCGCTCGGCCCCTCGCGGGTGGTGGTCGATGCCTTTGGAGCTGATGCGGTTGACGACATCGCCGTGGAAGCGAAACCGACCGACTGGCGCGCCTCAGGAAAGCCCGGGTGCGGTGGACGGGTCGGGTGCGGTGGACGGGTCGGGTGCGGTGGACGGGGCTGGCTCGGTGGACGGGGCTGGCTCGGTGGACGGGGCTGGCTCGGTGGCCGGGTCAGGAAGCGGGTGGGTTCGCGGCGGTCGGCGGGAGCTGGGAAGCGGGAGGCAGGGCGATCGGGGCTCGCGGCACCGAACGGGGTCAGGGAGCGGGAGTCAGAGCGATATCGCCCACGACATCAGCTCCAAAGGGCCTACGGACCCTCACCCTCCGCCGCTGGCGGGAGCGCCCTGCCACCGGCGGCCCTGCCACCGGCGGCCACGCGACGTCGGCATCCGCAGGGTCGGCGAGTGGCGACGCGTGCGCCTGCCGCAGACGTGCGCTCATGGCGTGAGACGGCGTGAGACGGCGTGAGGCGGCGTGAGACTCGTGGCGTGAGACTCGTCGCGCTGCTGCTCCGGAGCAGGTGAGCGCGACCGGCGAGGCCGGGACCTGCGTTGACCGGTGACGGATGGGTGTGGCAGCATTCGCGGCCTGACGGCAGTGAAGGAAGTCGGTGTGAATCCGACGCGGTCCCGCCACTGTCACCGGGGAGCGATCCCCCCTCGCGAGTCACGGCCGTGTGTCTGCGGTTGGAAGGCCGGGGGAGAGCGTCGATCCGGAAGCCAGGATACTTCGGCCGTCGGGACGTACCCCAGGGCGTGGACACCCGAGGAGGACCCGATGACGCTTGGCGTCTCCATCATCGACGGCGCGTGCCGTCCCCCGCACCGCGGCCGTGTCGTCGCCGCGATCGGCATCGACTCCGTTCACTGCTGAGTTCCGGACCGCGCCGCCCGTCGTCCCCGGCCGTACGCCGGTGAGCGGGCCGGCTCGCGGCCTCCGCTGAACCCTGCGCCCATCCGTCGCCAGGCCGCTCCCGCGAGCGTGCCGACGTTACCGTCCGGAGCCTGCCGTGCGCGTTCTGCTGCTCTCCACCGCCGACACCGACCTGCTGGCCGCCCGTGCCAGTGACGCCGACTACCGGCTCGCCAACCCGGCCCGGGTGGCTGCCGACGAGGTGCCGGCCCTGCTCGACGGGGTCGACCTCGCCGTCGTACGCCTGCTCGGGGGTCGGCAGGCGTGGCCGGACGGCCTCGACGCGGTGTTCGCCACCGGCGTGCCGACTGTCGTGCTCGGCGGCGAGGCGGTGCCCGATGCGGAGCTGATGGCCATCTCCACGGTGCCGTCCGGGGTGGTAACCCAGGCGCTGGCGTACCTGGTGGAGGGTGGGCCGGACAACCTCGGGCACCTGGCCCGGTTCCTCGGCGACACGGTGCTGCTCACCGGCGAGGGATTCGCCCCGCCCGCGCCCACCCCGGCGTACGGGGTGCACGGCGAGCACCCGGCCGACCCGGACCGGCCCACCGTGGGGATCGTCTTCTACCGGGCGCACGCCCTCGCCGGCAACACCGCGTTCGTCGATGTGCTGGCCGACGCCGTGCGGGAGGCCGGGGGCAACCCGCTGCCGATCTTCTGCGGCTCGCTGCGCGGCCTGACCACCGGCGCCGGACCGCTCGGGCTGTTCGCCCGCTGTGACGCGCTGCTGGTCACCGTGCTCGCGGCCGGCGGCGCGGTCGCCGCCGACGCCTCCGGAGGCGGCGACGAGGACGCCTGGGACGTCGGCGCGCTCGCCGCCCTGGACGTGCCAGTCATCCAGGCGCTCTGCCTGACCAGCACCCGCGAACAGTGGGCTGGCAGCGACGCCGGGCTGTCCCCGTTGGACGCGGCCATGCAGGTGGCCATCCCCGAGTTCGACGGCCGGATCGTCACCGTGCCGTTCTCGTTCAAGCGGATCGACGCCGACGGCCTCTCGGTGTACGCCGCCGACGCCGAGCGGGCCGCCCGGGTCGCCGGGATCGCGGTGCGCCACGCCCGACTGCGGTACGTGCCCAACGCCGACAAGCGGATCGCCGTCGTCCTCAGCTCGTACCCCACCAAGCACTCCCGGGTCGGCAACGCCGTCGGGCTGGACACCCCGGTCTCCGCGGTCCGGCTGTTCGCCGCGCTCGCCGAGGCGGGTTACGACCTGGGTGACGCGCCGCCACCCGAGGACGGCGACGCGCTGATCCACGCGCTGATCGCCGCCGGTGGTCACGACGTGGAGTGGCTCACCCCGGAGCAGTTGGCCGCCGCCGAGGCCCGGATACCGGGGCGGACGTACCGGCGCTGGTTCGACCAGGTCCCGGCCGAGCTGCGCGAGCGGATGCGCGAACACTGGGGTGAGCCGCCCGGCGAGCTGTACACCGAGGGCGGCGACATCGTGCTCGCCGGGCTGCGCTTCGGCAACGTGGCGCTGCTGATCCAGCCGCCCCGCGGCTTCGGGGAGAACCCGATCGCCATCTACCACGACCCGGACCTGCCGCCGAGTCACCACTACCTGGCCGCGTACCGCTGGCTTGCCGCGCCGGTCGCGGACGGTGGCTTCGGCGCCGACGCCGTGGTGCACCTGGGCAAGCACGGCACCCTGGAGTGGCTGCCGGGCAAGGGGCTCGGCCTGGCCGCCGACTGCGCGCCCGACGCGGTCCTCGCCGACCTGCCGCTGGTCTACCCGTTCATCGTCAACGACCCGGGCGAGGGCACCCAGGCCAAGCGCCGCGCCCACGCCGTGGTCATCGATCACCTGGTGCCGCCGATGGCCCGTGCCGAGACGTACGGCGACCTGGCCAAACTGGAGCAACTGCTCGACGAGTACGCCACCGTGCAGGCCCTCGACCCGGCCAAGGTGCCCACCGTGCGGGCGCAGATCTGGGACCTCGTCCGCGCCGCCGAGCTGCACCACGACCTGCACGCCGAGGCGATGCCCGACGCCGACGACTTCGACGACTTCGTGCTGCACCTCGACGGGTACCTGTGCGAGGTCAAGGACGTGCAGATCCGCGACGGGCTGCACATCCTCGCCGACGCGCCGACCGGTGAGCCCCGGGTCAACCTGGTGCTCGCCGTGCTGCGTGCCCCGCAGATCTGGGGCGGCAAGCACGCCCTGCCCGGCCTGCGGCAGGCCCTCGCCGCCGCGTACTCCCTCGACGAGCAGGAGCTGCTCGCGTCGCCCGGGCAGCGGATCGCCCTGCCGGTCGCGCTGACCGACGCCGTGGACGGGCCGGCCGGCACCGCCGCCGACGCTGTCGACCTGATCGAGGCCCTCGCGCGACGGCTGGTCACCGGAATGGAGACCCTGGACTGGGACGCCGGCGTCGTCGACGCGGTGGTCGGCGAGGTGACCGGGCAGCCGATCCCGGACGCCGCTGCCGTGCTGCGCTTCGCGGCCACCGAGCTGGTGCCTCGGCTGGCGCGCACCACCGACGAGCTGACCAACACCCTCGGCGCGCTCGACGGCCGGTTCGTGCCGCCCGGCCCGTCCGGCTCACCCACCCGGGGCCTGGTAAACGTGCTGCCCACCGGCCGCAACTTCTACTCCGTCGACCCGAAGGCCATCCCGAGCCGCAACGCGTGGGACGTCGGGGTGGCCCTCGCGGACTCGCTGCTGGCCCGGCACCTCGCCGACACCGGGGCGTACCCCCGCTCGGTGGGGTTGACCGTGTGGGGCACCAGCGCCATGCGGACCCAGGGCGACGACATCGCCGAGGTGCTCGCGCTGCTCGGCTGCCGCCCGGTGTGGGACGAACGGTCCCGGCGGGTCACCGGCGTCGAGGTGGTGCCGACCGCCGAGTTGGGCCGCCCGCGCGTCGACGTGACAGTGCGCATCTCCGGCTTCTTCCGTGACGCGTTCCCGCACGTCGTGGCGCTGCTCGACGACGCCGTGCGGCGGGTCGCCGCGCTGGACGAGCCGGACGAGGAGAACTACCTGCGGGCGCACGTCGCCGCCGACGTCGCCGAGCACGGCGACGAGCGGCGGGCCACCGCGCGGATCTTCGGCTCCAAGCCCGGGGCGTACGGCGCGGGCCTGCTGCCGCTTATCGACGCCCGGACCTGGCGCAGCGACGCCGACCTGGCCGAGGTGTACGCGGTGTGGGGCGGCTACGCGTACGGCCGGGGCCTGGACGGGCGGGAGGCGCGTGCCGACATGGAACGCTCCTTCGCCCGCATCGCCGTGGCGGTGAAGAACCAGGACACCCGCGAGCACGACATCGTCGACTCCGACGACTACTTCCAGTACCACGGCGGGATGGTGGCGATGGTCCGCCACCTCACCGGCACGTCACCGCAGGCGTACGTGGGTGACTCGGCCATGCCGCACGACGTGCGCACCCGCACGCTGGGTGAGGAGACCCGGCGGGTGTTCCGGGCCCGGGTGGTCAACCCGAAGTGGATCGCCGCGATGCGCCGGCACGGCTACAAGGGCGCGTTCGAGTTGGCGGCGACGGTGGACTACCTGTTCGGCTACGACGCCACCGCAGGCGTGGTCGACGACTGGATGTACGAGCACCTGGCCGCCGCGTACCTGTTCGACGACACGACCCGGGAGTTCCTGGAGCAGTCCAACCCGTGGGCGTTGCGCGGCATCACCGAGCGGCTGTTGGAGGCCGCCGATCGGGGGCTGTGGGCCAAACCCGAGCCGGCCACCCTGGACCGGCTGCGCGACACGTACCTGGCCAGCGAGGGTGACCTGGAGGACCGGGCATGAGCACTTACCCGTTCAGTGCGGTGCTCGGCATGGCCGACATGCGGTTGGCGCTGCTGCTCAACGCGGTGTCCCCGGCGATCGGCGGAGTGCTGGTCCGGGGCGAGAAGGGCACCGCCAAGTCCACCGCCGTGCGGGCGCTCGCCGCGCTGCTGCCCCCGGTCCGCCGGGTTGCCGGCTGCCGCTTCGGCTGTGATCCGGCCGAGCCGGACCCGGGCTGCCCGGACGGCCCTCATCCGGTCGACGCCGCCGCCGAGACCCGCCCGGCCCGACTCGTGGAGCTGCCGGTCGGCGCCGCCGAGGACCGGGTCGTCGGCTCGCTCGACCTGGAGAAGGCCCTCGGCGAGGGTGTACGCGCCTTCGAGCCGGGCCTGCTCGCCGCCGCCCACCGGGGGGTGCTCTACGTCGACGAGGTCAACCTGCTGCACGACCACCTCGTCGACCTGCTGCTCGACGCGGCGGCGATGGGCCGCAGCCACGTCGAGCGCGAGGGCGTCTCGGTCAGCCACGCGGCCCGGTTCCTGCTGGTCGGCACGATGAACCCGGAGGAGGGGGAGCTGCGCCCGCAGTTGCTCGACCGGTTCGGGCTCACCGTGGAGGTGGGCGCCAGCCGGGACCCGGAGGTGCGGGTCGAGGTGGTCCGCCGCCGGCTCGCCGCCGACGCGGACCCGGTCGGCTTCGCCGCCCGCTGGGCCGACGCCGACGCGGAGATCGCCGCCCAGGTGGCCGCCGCCCGCGACCGGCTTCCCGGGGTACGCCTGCCGGACGCCGCCCTGCGCCAGATCGCCGAGGTGTGCGCGGCGTTCGACGTGGACGGCATGCGCGCCGACATCGTCACCGCCCGGACCGCCCTCGCCCATGCCGCCTGGCACGGGCGGGACCGGGTCACCATCGACGACGTCCGGGTCGCCGCGCGCCTCGCCCTGCCGCACCGCCGACGCCGCGACCCGTTCGACACTCCGGGCCTGGACTCCAAGCGCCTCGACGAGGCGTTGCAGCGCGCCCAGGACGCGCACCCCGACGACCCGGACGACGACGGCCCCCGGGACCGTGGCCCGGACGACGGGGGCCCGCAGGGCGGTGGCCCGGCCGGCGGTGGCGGCCCGAACGGTGGAGGCCCGAGTGGTGGAGGCCCGAGTGGTGGCGGCCCGAGTGGCGGCGGCCCGAACGGTGGCGGCGGCCCCCAGGGCGACGGCAGCGGCGACGGGGCCGAGCAGGGTGCACCCGGGTCGGCCGGACACTCGGCGGCGCGCGACGGCAGTGGCCCCGACGGTCGCACCGACGGCCCTGACGGTGCCGACGGGTGGCCGCAGCGCCAGCCGGGCGACCGGGGCGACGACGACGGGTGGCCGCAGCGCCGGGCCGACGACGATGGCTGGTCGCGGCGCCAGGCGGGCGACCGGGGCGACGACGGTCAGAACTCGCGACCGCGCGGGGGCCGGGAATCGGCGACCGGTGACGACGACCCGACCCGCGGCGGGGAGTCCCAACCGGCGGCCGTACCCGGGGGTGGGTTGCGGGCCCGGCTGCTCACCGCGCCCGGCGTCGGTGACGGCGTGCCCGGCCGGCGTTCGCGGGCCCGCACCGGTCGGGGGCGCACCACAGGCGCCCGGGTGCCGGCCGGGCGGGTCGCCGCGTTGCACCTGCCGGCCACGATCCGCGCCGCCGCGCCGCACCAGGCGTTGCGGGGACGGCTGGACGGCTCCCTGCGACTGCGCCCGGACGACGTGCGGGAGGCCGTCCGCGAGGGACGCGAGGGCAACCTCGTGCTGTTCGTGGTGGACGCCAGCGGCTCGATGGGCGCCCGACAGCGGATGACAGCCGTCAAGGACGCGGTCCTCGCCCTGCTCACCGACGCCTACCAGCGGCGGGACAAGGTCGCGGTGATCGCCTTCCGGGGAGCCGGCGCGCGGACGCTGCTGCCGGCGACCTCATCGGTGCTGGCCGCCTCGACCCGGCTGGCCGAGCTGCCGACCGGTGGCCGTACGCCGCTGGCCGAGGGCCTGCTCGCCGCCGCGGACCTGCTGCGGGTGGAGCGCCTGCGCGACCCGAAGCGGCGTCCCCTGGTCCTCGTCGTCACCGACGGCCGGGCAACCGCCGGCACCCGCCCACTGGACCGGGCGGCGGCAGCCGCGAAGGTCCTGGCCGCCACGGGCGCCCCGTGCGTGGTCGTCGACTGCGAATCAGGCCCCGTCCGCCTGCACCTGGCCGCCCGCCTGGCAACTCAACTGCAAGCCCCCCGCCACGAACTGAACGACGTGGCCCAGGCCTCGAACGGCCGCGCCACCTCGCCCGACAGGAGCGCCGCCTGATGCCGCAGGGACAGCCGACTCACGTGCCCGCCGACGGGTTGACGACCCGGCAGCGGCGGCACCGACCACTGCTGATCGTCCACACCGGACAGATGAAGGGGAAGTCGACGGCGGCCTTCGGGCTGGCGCTGCGGGCCTGGACCGCCGGCCTGCCGATCGGGGTGTTCCAGTTCGTCAAGAGCGCCAAGTGGCGGGTCGGCGAGGAGAACGCCTTCCGGGCGCTCGGCGAGGTCCACGAGCGTACCGGCCAGGGCGCGCCGGTGGCCTGGCACAAGATGGGCGAGGGCTGGTCCTGGATCCAGCGCGGCGGCGAGGCCGACCACGCCGCCGACGCCCTGGAGGGCTGGCGGCAGATCCAACGCGACCTGGCCGCCGAGCGGTACGGGCTGTACGTGCTGGACGAGTTCACCTACCCGATGAAGTGGGGCTGGGTGGACGTCGACGAGGTCGTCGCCACCCTTGCCGACCGGCCCGGCTTCCAGCACGTCGTCATCACCGGCCGGGACGCCGACCCGCGTCTCGTCGCCGCCGCCGACCTGGTGGCCGAGCTGACCAAGGTCAAGCACCCGATGGACGCCGGCCAGAAGGGCCAGAAGGGCATCGAGTGGTGAGCGCTCCCTGGGCGCTGCCCCGGGTGGTGGTCGCCGCGCCGGCCAGCGGCCACGGCAAGACGACTGTCGCCACCGGGCTGCTCGCCGCGCTGCGCCGCCGCGGTCTGACGGTCAGCCCGCACAAGGTCGGCCCGGACTACATCGACCCCGGCTACCACGCCCTCGCCGCCGGACGGCCCGGCCGCAACCTCGACCCGTTCCTGGTCGGGCCCGAGCGGATCGCCGCCCTGCTGCGCCACGGCGCGAGCGTCCCGACGCCCGCCGACATCGCCGTCGTGGAAGGGGTGATGGGCCTGCACGACGGCGCGGTGGGTCGCCGCGACTTCGCGTCCACCGCGCACGTCGCCCGGCTGATCGACGCGCCGGTGGTGCTGGTGCTGGACACCACCGCGCAGGGCCGCTCGGCCGCCGCGCTGACGCTGGGCATGGCCGCCTTCGACCCCGCGGTACGCATCGGTGGGGTGATCCTCAATCGGGTCGGCTCGCCCCGGCACGAGTCGCTGCTGCGCGACGCCCTCGCCGAGGTGGGCGTACCGGTGCTCGGGGCGGTCACCCGCGCCGCCGAGGTCGCCGCGCCGGCCCGGCACCTCGGGCTGGTGCCGGTAGCCGAGCGGGCACCCGAATCCGTCGCCATCGTCACCGCCCTCGCCGAACTCGTCGAGGCCACCGTGGACCTCGACGCCGTGCTCGACCTGGCCCGCACGGCCCCGCCGCTGACCACCCCGGCGTGGGACCCGGTCGTCGCCGTCGGCGGGCCGGCCGGCGAAGAACGCCCAGTTGTCGCGCTCGCCGGTGGTCCGGCGTTCACCTTCTCGTACGCGGAGACCGCCGAACTGCTCACCGCCGCCGGCGCGGACGTCGTCACAGTGGACCCGCTGCGCGACCCGACGCTGCCCGCCGGCACGCGCGCGGTCGTGATCGGCGGCGGCTTCCCCGAGGCGTACGCGGAGGCGCTGGCCGGCAACGGCACGCTCCGGAGCGAGTTGGCCGACTTCGACGGGCCGGTGGTCGCCGAGTGCGCCGGGCTGCTCTACCTCGGGCGGACCCTGGACGGCGTACCGATGTGCGGTCGGCTGGACCTGACCGCCCGGATGACGGGCCGGCTCACCCTCGGCTACCGCGAGGCCCTGGCCGTCACCGACAGCCCGGTGGCAGGCGCCGGCGAGCCGGTACGCGGCCACGAGTTCCACCGCACCACCACCGACCCCGGGCACGGCGAGCGGCCGGCCTGGCGCTGGAACGGCACGGACCACGGCTTCGTCACCGGCCGCGTGCACGCCTCCTACCTGCACACCCACTGGGCGGGCCACCCCGCCGCCGCCCGCCGACTGGTCGAGGCGTGCCGATGACCGCCGACGCGAGGCCGACCGCCGACGCCACGCTTACCGGCGTCGGTGTCGGGCCGGGCGACCCGGAACTGCTCACCGTCAAGGCCGTGCGGATCCTGCGCGAGGCCGACGTCATCTTCGTACCCGTGATGGCGGACCGGGCCGAGCCGACCGCGACGGCCGGTGCGAACTCGCCGGGCGCGGAGGCCGGGCGGGCCGAGGCGACAGTCCGGGAGTACGTGCCGGCGGACCGGCTGCGCCGCCTGCCGTTCGCCCTCGACGACAGGGGCGGGGTGACCGCCCGCCGGGCGGCGGCCTGGGACGACGCCGCCCGGACGGTGGTCGACGCGATCGACGTGGGCGCCCGGTCCCTGGCGTTCGCCACAATCGGCGACCCCAACGTCTACTCCACCTTCGGCTACCTGGCGCAGAGCGTCCGCGCGCTACGCCCCGCCGTGCGGGTGGCGACCGTGCCCGGCGTGACCGCCATGCAGGAGCTGGCCGCCCGCAGCGGCACCCCGCTCTGCGAGGGACGCGAACCGCTGACCCTGCTGCCGGCCACCGCCGGTCTGGCGCTGTTCGCCGACGCCCTCGCCGGGCCGGGCACCGTCGTCGCCTACAAGGGCTGGCGGCGGCACCCGGAGCTGCTCGCCGAACTGCGCCGGCAGGGCCGCCTCGCCGACGCGGTGCTCGGACGCAGCCTCGGGCTGCCCGGTGAACGGATCGGACCGGTCGACAACACCGACCACGACCTGCCGTACCTGTCGACGTTGCTGGTTCCGGCCCGCCGCGAGCATCGAGGAGGAAAGCTGTGACACGCAACGGCAAGGTGTGGTTCGTCGGGGCCGGCCCGGGTGCGGCGGACCTGCTGACCCTGCGGGCCGCCCGGGTCATCGCCGCGGCGGACATCGTGATCTGGGCGGCCAGCCTGGTGCACGCCGACGTCCTCGACCACGCCCGCCCCGACGCGGAGATCGTCGACTCGTCCCAGCTGCCCATCGAGGGCGTGCTGCCGCTGTACGAGCGCGCCGCCGCGCGGGGGCTCACCGTGGCCCGCATCCACTCCGGCGACCCGGCGCTCTGGGGCGCCGTGCAGGAGCAACTGGACCTGTGCCGGACGCTCGACCTGGCCGTGGAGATCGTGCCCGGCGTGTCGTCGTTCACCGCCGTCGCGGCCCTCGTCGGGCGGGAGCTGACAGTTCCCGAGGTTGCCCAGTCGGTGATCCTCACCCGCCTCGAAGGCGGCAAGACTCCGATGCCGCCCGGCGAGCGGGTCCGCGACTTCGCCCGACACGGCACCACCATGGCGCTGTTCCTCTCCGCCGCCCGCTCCGGGCAGGTGCAGGCCGAGCTGCTGGCCGGCGGCTACCCGGAGGACACCCCGGCCGTGGTGGCGTACCAGGCGACCTGGCCCGACGAACTGGTGGTGCGCTGCACGGTCGGCACCCTGGAGGCCACCGTCAAGCAGCACAGACTGTGGAAGCACACCCTGTTCCTGGTCGGGCCGGCCCTCGCCGCGGAGGGCACCCGCTCGCACCTGTACCACCCCGGGCACTTCCACACCTTCCGTCGCGCCGAGCCGGCCGCCCGCGCCGAGCTGCGCCGCCAGACCGGCGGCCGCGCCGGAGGAACAGGCACACAGTGACGTACGCCGAGCCGCCGCTGCGCGAGCCGGACCTGCCGCGTACGGCGAAGGTCCGGCCCACAGCGCTGCGAACCGGCTGGACCACCGGGGCGTGCGCGACGGCGGCGGCGAAGGCGGCGGTCACCGCCCTGGTCACCGGCGAGATCCAGCCGGACGTGGAGATAGGCCTGCCCGCCGGTCGGCGGGTGCGCTTCGGAGTGGAACGCTGCGAGGTGACAGGCACGCCACCGGTGCGCGCCGAGGCGGTGGTCGTCAAGGACGCCGGTGACGACCCGGACGTCACCCATGGCGCCGAGCTGACCGCCACAGTGGACTGGACCGACGTCCCCGGTCTGCGGCTGGCCGGCGGTCCCGGCGTCGGCACCGTCACCAAACCGGGCCTCGGGCTCGCGGTCGGTGGTCCGGCCATCAACGACACACCACGCCGCATGATCGGGGAGGCGGTGGCCGAGGTCGTCGACCTCACCGAGGTCGGTGTCCGCGTGGTCATCAGTGTGCCCCGGGGCGAGATCATGGCCCGCAAGACCACCAACCGGCGGCTCGGCATCCTCGGCGGCATCTCGATCCTCGGGACCACGGGGATCGTCCGGCCCTTCTCCACCGCCTCCTGGCGGGCCAGCGTCGTGCAGGCCGTGCACGTGATGGCCGCCCAGGGCGAGCGGACCGTGGTGTTGTGCACCGGCGGGCGTACCGAGCGGGCTGCCCGCGCGCTGCTGCCCGACCTGCCCGAGGTCTGCTTCGTCGAGGTCGGGGACTTCACCGGCGCCGCCGTGACCGCCGCCGTGGGCGACGCGATGACCGGGGTGGTCTTCGTCGGCATGGCCGGCAAGCTCGCCAAACTCGCCGCCGGGATCCTGATGACCCACTACACCCGATCCAAGGTGGACCTGTCCCTGCTCGGCGCGGTGACGGCCGACGCCGGTGGCGACCCATCGCTCGTCGCCGCCGTGACCGAGGCGAACACCGGTCGGCACGCGTACGAGCTGTGGGAGGCCGCCGGGCTGCTCGGCCCGGCCGGGGACCTGCTCTGCCAGCGGGTCGGCCAGGTGCTGCGGCGCTTCGCCGGGCCGACTGTCACAGTGGACGTGGCGATGGTCGACTTCGCCGGAGCGCACGTGGTCGCCTCGTCGGGCCGGTGGCCCCGATGAGCCGGACAACCCCGGACCCGCTCGTGACAGTGGTCGGGCTGGACGCCGCGGGCGCCCCGCCGCATCCCGCTCTCGCACCCGCGCTGGCCGGGGCCGGGCTTGTCGTCGGGGCCGCCCGGCACCTGGCCGCCGTTGCCGTGCCGCCCGGTGCGGACACCGTCGTCCTCGGGCCGCTCGCCCCGGCCGTCGGACGGCTGAGCGCCGCCGTCGACGCCGGGGTGCCGGCCGTCGTGCTGGCCAGCGGCGATCCGGGCCTGTTCGGCATCGTCCGGCGGCTGCGTGCCGCCGGGCTGCCCCTGCGGGTGGTGCCCGCGGTGTCCAGCGTGGCCGCCGCGTTCGCCCGTGCCGGGCTGCCCTGGGACGGCGCGGCCGTGGTCACCGCGCACGGCCGCGACCCGCGCCCGGCCCTGAACGCGTGCCGGGCGCTGCCGCTGGTCGCGGTGCTCACCGCGCCGGGCGTCGGCGCCGCCGAGCTGGGCGCCGGGCTGGTCGGCTGGTCCCGCCGCCTGCTGGTCGCCGAGCATCTGGGCACCGACGCCGAACGCATCCGTGCGGTGACCCCCGAGCAGGCCGCCACCGAAACCTGGTCCGACCCGCACGTCCTGCTCAGCCTCGCCGACACCGACACCGATGCCGGTCCCGCGCCCGGTTATGCCGCGCCCGGTCGGGTCGCGTCCGGCGGGATGCGCTCCGACAACCAGCCGGCCGCCGCGCCGGCGGGCGGCTGGGCGCTGCCGGAGGGCCGGTACTCCCACCGCGACTCCATGATCACCAAGTCGGAGGTGCGTGCCCTCGTCGTCGCGAGGCTGAGGCCCCGCCTGGGCCGGCTGGTCTGGGACGTCGGCGCGGGCAGTGGCTCGGTCGGCATCGAGTGCGCGCTGCTCGGCGCGGCAGTGCTCGCCGTCGAGCAGGACGCGGCCAGTGCCGCGACGATCCGGGCCAACGCCGGGACGCACGACGTCACCGTCCGGGTCGTCGTCGGGCGGGCCCCGGCGGCGCTGGCCGGGCTGCCCGAACCGGACGCGGTCTTCGTCGGCGGTGGCGGCGTCGACGTCCTTCCCGCCGTGGTGGCCCGCCGACCCGAGCGGGTGGTGCTCACCCTGGCCGCGCTGGACCGTGTCGCGCCGGCCGTGGGCCTGCTGCGCGCCGCCGGCTACGCAGTCGAGGGCAGCCAGCTCTCCGCCGCCCGCCTCGCCGACCTGCCCGGCGGGTCGATCCGCCTCGCGGCCACCAACCCGGTGGTCGTCCTCACCGGGGAGCGCCAGTGACCGACCAGAACCCGCACACCCGGATCGGCCTGGTGGCGGCCACCGCCGCCGGCCGCCGGCACGCCGACACCCTTACCGCCGCCTGGCCGCACGCCCGGCTGGTCGAGGGGGACAGCGTCGCCGACGCGCTGCGGAACGCCTGGGCACGGTACGACGCCGTTGTGGCGTTCCTGGCCGCTGGCGCGGTGGTGCGTATCGTCGCGCCGCTGCTCGGTGACAAGCGCACCGACCCGGCCGTCGTGGTCGTCGACGAGGCGGCCCGACACGCCGTGGCGCTGCTCGGCGGTCACGCCGGCGGTGGCAACGACCTCGCCGAGGCCGTCGGCGCCCTGCTGGACGCACGACCGGTGATCACCACCGCCACCGACGCGGTCGACCTGCCGGGCCTGGACACCCTCGGCTGGCCCGTGCAGGGCGCGGTCGCCGCCGTGTCCCGGGCCATCCTGGACGGCGAACCTGTCGAGCTGATCGCCGACGCCGCCTGGCCGCTGCCCGCCCTGCCGCCGAACGTGCGCGCCGCCGCTCACGACGGGTCCGCCGTCTCCGCCGGCAGCGCCTCCGCCGGCAGCGCCTCCGCCGGCAGCGCCTCCGCCGGCAGCGCCTCCGCCGGCAGCGCCTCCGCCGGCAGGGAGGCCGCCGACAACGCCGCCGCCGGATACCGGCTGCTTGTCACCGATCGAGTGGTGTCGCTCGACGAGCGGACCGCCGTGCTGCGGCCCCCGTCGCTGGTCGCCGGCGTCGGCGCGAGTCGGGGCGTACCGGCCGCCGAGGTGAGCGAGCTGCTGCACCGGGTGCTTGCCGAGGCCGGCCTCGACCCGGCGAGCCTGCGCTGCCTGGCCAGCGCCGACGTCAAGGCCGACGAGGTGGGCATCCGCAGCACCGCCGACACGCTCGGCGTACCCCTGGTGACCTGGCCGGCGACGCGCCTGGCGGCTGTCGACGTGCCGCATCCCAGCGAGGTGGTCCGCGCGGCGGTCGGCACGCCGAGCGTCGCGGAGGCCGCGGCGCTGCTCGGCCCGGACGGCCGGGCCGACGACGCGACGCTGCTGGTTCCGAAGACTGCGACGGCGATGGCGACTGTGGCGGTGGCCCGGCACGCGCCGCGCGGCCGGCTGGCAGTCGTCGGCCTCGGGCCGGGCGCCACCGACCTGCGGACCCCGCGCGCGGTGGCGGAGCTGCGTCGGGCGGCGGTGGTGGTCGGCCTCGACCAGTACCTCGACCAGGTGCGTGACGTGCTGCGGCCGGGCACCCGGGTGCTGTCCAGCGGGCTGGGCGCCGAGGAGGCCCGGGCCCGCGCGGCCGTCGCGGAGGCCGCCGCCGGCCGGGCGGTCGCGCTTGTCGGGTCCGGCGACGCCGGGGTGTACGCGATGGCGAGCCCCGCCCTGGAGTACGCCGACGAGCGCATCGACGTGGTCGGTGTGCCCGGGGTGACAGCCGCGCTCGCCGCCGGGGCGCTGCTCGGCGCGCCGCTCGGCCACGACCACGCCTACGTGAGCCTGTCCGACCTGCACACCCCGTGGGAGGTCATCGAACGGCGGGTGACCGCCGCCGCCGAGGGTGACTTCGTGACGCTGTTCTACAACCCGCGCAGCCGGGCGCGTGACTGGCAGCTCGGCAAGGCGCTCGGCATCCTCGCCGGGCACCGGCCCCCGGACACCCCGGTCGGCGTGGTGCGTAACGCCAGCCGGCCCGGCGAACGGGTGCACCTGGCGACTCTCGCCACCCTGGACCCGGCGGTCGTCGACATGTACAGCGTCGTGGTCGTCGGCAGCAGCGACACCCGGCTTGTCGCCGGCCGGATGGTCACACCCAGGGGGTACCGGTGGCGCTCGTGACCATCGACGCCTGCCAGGGCTGCGGAGCCTGCCTGCGTACCTGCCCCACGCACGCGATCCGGCCGGTCCCCGGCGGATTGACGGTACGCGCCGACCGGTGCACCGGCTGCCTGGAGTGCCTGGAGATCTGCCCGGTCGACGCGATCCGCGTGCTCGACCCTCAGGAAGGAGCCCGATGAGCAGGGTGGTGCACCCGATCGAGGTGGAGTCGTACCGCATCCTGCGCGCGCGGGTCGACCTGTCGCACCTGCCGCCGCTGACCCGGGCGGTGACCGAGCGGGTGGTGCACGCCAGCGCCGACCTCGCGTACGTCGACGACCTGGTCTGCGACGAGGCGGCGCTGGAGTCGGGGCTGGCGGCGTTGCGCGCCGGGGCGCCGGTGGTCACCGACGTGGCGATGGTCGCCGCCGGCATCACCCGGGCCGGCCTGGAGGTGGTCTGTCCGGTCGCCGAACCGGCCGCCGCCGAGCTGGGCCGCGCGGCCGGCATCACCCGCTCGGCGGCCGCCGTGCGGATCGCGCTGGACCGGGTCGGCCCCGGCGCGGTGTGGGTGGTCGGTTGCGCGCCGACCGCGCTCGTCGAACTACTCACCCTGGACGCCGCGCCGGCGCTTGTGGTCGGCCTGCCGGTCGGCTTCGTGGGGGCCGCCGAGTCGAAGGCGGCGCTGCGGGCCAGCGGCCTGCCCGGGGTGTCAAACGTGGGCGAGAAGGGTGGCTCGGCGGTCGCCGCCGCCGCCCTCAACGCCCTGCTCTACACCGAGGAGAAGTCATGACCGCTCTGGTCATCGTCGGGCACGGCACGCGCAGCGCGGCCGGGGTCGACCAGTTCGCCGCGCTCGTCGAGCGGGTCCGCCGTCGCGGTGACATCGGCGACGTCGAGGGCGGCTTCATCGAGCTGTCCCGTCCACCGCTCACCGACGCCGTCAGCGCACTCGTCGCGCGCGGGCACCGGGCACTTGTGGCGTTGCCGCTGGTGCTCACGGCCGCCGGGCACGGCAAGGGCGACATCCCCGCCGCCATGGGCCGGGAGCAGCAACGCCACCCCGGGCTGACCTACCGCTACGGTCGTCCGCTCGGCCCACACCCGCTGCTGCACGAGGCCCTCGCGGAGCGCATCGACGCCGCGCTGGCCGACCCTTCGCCGGCCGACGCTCTTCCCGCTGGCGTCGACCGGGCCGGCACGTGGGTCGCGTTGATCGGGCGGGGGTCGACCGACCCGGACGCCAACGCCGAGGTGGCCAAGGTCGCCCGACTGCTCTGGGAGGGACGCGGCTACGCGGGCGTCGAGCCGGGGTTCATCTCGCTGGCGTCTCCGTCGGTGCCGGAGGTGCTGGACCGGTTGCGTCGCCTCGGCGCGCGGCGGATCGTCGTCGCGCCGTACTTCCTGTTCGCCGGGGTGCTGCCGGACCGGATCGTCGCCCAGTCGGCGGAGTTCGCCGCCGCCCACCCCGACCTGGACGTCCGGGTCGCCGAGGTGATCGGCGACTGCGACGCCCTCGCCGACCTGGTGCTCGAACGCCACGCCGAGGCGCTGGGCGGGGACATCCGGATGAACTGCGACACCTGCGCGTACCGGGTGCTGATGCCCGGCTTCGCCGACAAGGTGGGCCGCCCGCAACGCCCGCACGATCACCCCGACGACCCGGTCGGCCACCACCATCACCACGGGCACGACCACCACGACCATGGCCACGACCACGGTTCGGTCGCCGTGGTCGGCGGCGGGCCCGGGCCCGAAGACCTGATCACGGTACGCGGAAAGGCCCTGCTCGACGCCGCCGACGTGGTGGTGGTCGACCGGTTGGCTCCGCAGGGGCTGCTCGCCGGACTGCGCCCCGACGTGCTGGTCGTCGACGCCGCCAAGGTGCCCCGTGGCCCGTCGATGGCCCAGGACGCGATAAACGAGGCCCTCGTGTCGCACGCCCAGGCCGGCCGGCGGGTGGTCCGGCTCAAGGGCGGCGACCCGTACGTCTTCGGACGCGGCCACGAGGAGGTGCAGGCCTGCGTGGCGGCAGGCGTGCCGGTGACAGTGGTCCCCGGGGTGAGCAGCGCCCTCGCCGCGCCGGCCCTCGCCGGCGTGCCTGTCACGCACCGGGGCGTGGCGCACGACGTCACAGTGGTCTCCGGGCACCTGCCGCCCGGGCACCCCGACTCGCTCGTCGACTGGGCGGCGCTGGCCCGCGCCCGGGGCACTGTCGTGCTGCTGATGGCCGTCGACACCATCGCCAAGATCGCGGCCGTGCTGGTCGAGCACGGTCGCGCCCCGGAGACTCCGGTGCTGGCGGTGCAGGACGCCGGGTTGCCCGGTCAGCGGTCGGTGCCGGCCCGGCTGGACGAGATCGGCGCGGTCGCCGCCCGGGAGGGCGTCGGCCCGCCCGCCGTCTTCGTGCTCGGCCCGGTGGTCGCCCTTCACACCACCGGGCCGAGCACCTGACGACTACTCGCTGCGGGCGGTCTCCGGCCCGGTGATGCGTTCCAGCAGCGGCATCGTGGAGGCGATGACGCCGAGGCAGGCGACCAGTCCGACGACGACGATCACGTAGAAGCGCGGCTCCGGCGCGACGAGCGTGTAGTGCATCTGCGCCCGGAGGAACAGGTGCGCGGCGAGCAGGCCCATCCCGATGGCGACGGCCGCGACGGCGAGCATCGGCACGGCGCTCTCCAGCGCCACCACCCGACGCAGGACCCGCACCGGTGCGCCGCTGAGGCGCAGCAGGCTGAACGGGCGGCGGCGCTCGGTCAGACCGCCGATGACGCTCACCGCGAGGCTGCACCCGCCGAGGGCGAGGCTGGCGATGATGACGACGTTTGCCAGTTGTTCCCAGCCGCGCAGCGTGTCGGCGAAGTCCGACTCGAAGTCGCCGGGCACGTTCGGCCCGACCCAGAAGGTCGGGAAGGCGACCTCCAGCACGGTGCGGGTGCGCTCGATGGCGGTGGCCGAACCGTCCGTGCCGACGACGATCGACATCACCGGGAGCCGTTGAAGGTCGCCGAGTGGGACCGACGCGGCGGGCCAGACCCGGGCGGACGACGCCGACTCCCGGAAGGGGATGAGGCCCGTCGCGACCTCGGCGACGGTGGCACCTTCAGCGCACCGGCCGTACGCGCTGGGGATCTCGGTACACGCGATCAGGCCAGGCTCGCTGGCGTTCATCCTGTCCGGGTTCTCGCGCACCGCGGTCGCGGACCGCACGCCGGTGATCGAGCGAAGCCCGGTGAAGAGCGTGTCAGGCGCGGCCGGCGCGTCGTCAGGAAGGTAGAGAGACACCTGTCCCGCCTCGGTCGAGCCGACGGGTGCTGGACCCCGGTTGGCGACGATCGTGGTGATCACGCCGACGGCCACGCTCGTGACGAAGAGCGCGAGCATGATGCCGCTGATCGCCCGGAAGCCGGCCTTCGGGTTGTCGGCGAGGCGGCGCGCGGCGATGAGCGTGGCCGGGCGGTTGGCGTACCGGGCCAGGACCCGGGCGCCGACCATCGTCAGCCAGGGACCGGCGAGCACGAGGCCAGCCATGATGAGCAGGAGGGCGGGCAGGAAGATCGCGGCCTGGCCGTCGGACGTTTCCGGCTTGAAGCCGATGGCGAAGAACAGCACCGCGACACCGAGCAGGGCCGGGATCAGCCGGTACGCGCTCGGGACGCGGGGGGTGACCCGGCGGGTGACGCCCAGCGGCGAGATCCGTACGCGGCGCAGCGAGACCTGGGCGGCCACCGCCGCGCCGGCCGGGACGCCGAGCGCCACGAGTAGGACGTTCAGCACGCCCAGCGACATGTCATTGGGGAAGAACGGCATGCCGGTGAACGGGATGCTCGCCATCGCATCACGCAACGCGTAGAACATGCCGAAGCCGACGGCGGTGCCGGCGACGGCCGCGGCGGTCGCCTCCACCGCGGCGACGATCGCGATCTGCCGGGGTGTCGCGCCGACCAGCCGCATCGCGGCGAAACGCTGCTCCCGGCGGGCGGCGCTGAGCCGGGTGGCGGTGCCGATGAAGATCAGCACCGGGAAGAGCAAGCCGCCGGCGATCACACCCAGGATGAGGTTGACGGTGGTCTCGGGGAGAGCGGGGGTGTCGCCGATGCTTGTGACCTGCTTCGCGGCGGGTAGCTTGGCGACCTGGTCGGGCGTGCCGCCGGCGATGACGAGCAGGGTGTCCGGGGACGTCAGCGCGGCCGGACCCACAGTGCCGAGATCCCGCCCCGGGTAGCGGTCGCCCAGTTGGTCCGCCGGTTGGGCGGCCAGCAGGTCGCGCAACGCGGGCGAGGCGTAGAACTCGCCGGGACCAGGGGTGGTGGGGACACCGACCGGGGTGGGCGCGGTCGAGCCGGTCGCGGCGACGTCGATCCGAATGATCTGCCTGCCGTGGAAGTAGTCGAACCGGGTCGACCACCACAGCGGGTCGACGTCGCCGGCCGAGGCGTTGGGATACATCGAGGCGTACCGGGTGAGCTGGGCGTTTACCGCGTTGACCCCGGCGAGGGTGGTCAGCAGCAGCCCGCTGCCGATCGCGACGGCGGCGGCGATGACGAGCAGGCGGGTGAGCGCCTCACGGCCCCCGGCCACGGCGAGGCGGAACCCGAAGCGGATCATGAGGCGATCCGGTCCGGCGCGTTGACGCGCCCGTCGCGGACCATGACCTCGCGGTCGGCGTACGCGGCGATCCGCGGTTCGTGGGTCACCAGGATGACTGTGGTGCCCTGCTCGCGGGCGGTGTCGACAAGCAGGTCCATCACCTGCTCGCCGGTGAGCGAGTCGAGCGCGCCGGTCGGCTCGTCGGCGAAGAGCACCTGCGGCTCGGCGACCAGGCCGCGGGCGAGGGCGACGCGCTGCGCCTGCCCGCCGGACAGCTCACCCGAGCGCCGCTGCTCCAGGCCGTCCAGGCCGAGGCGCGCGAACCAGGCGTACGCCTTCGTGAGCGCCTGGGTGCGGCGGACGCCACTGAGCAGCAGGGGGAGGGCGACGTTCTCCACAGCAGTCAGCTCGGGCACGAGCTGGCCGAACTGGAACACGAAGCCGAACCGGTCCCGGCGCAGGCTGCTGCGCTGGGTCTCGGCCAACGCGTCGACCCGGATCCCGTCGAAGAGGATCTCGCCGGAGTCGGGCACGAGGATGCCGGCCAGGCAGTGCAGCAGGGTGGACTTGCCCGACCCGCTGGGGCCCATGATGGCGAGGATCTCGCCCGCGTCCACGGCGACGCTGGCGCCGCGCAGGGCTGGCGTCTGGCCGAAGGCGAACTCCACGTCGCGGGCCTCGATCACGACGGTCATCGCCGTACCTCCTTGCGCAGGGCGTCCAGGCGGGCGCCGGTCATCTCGATCCATCGGAGGTCCGCCTCCAGGTGGTACAGGCCGTGGTCGGCCAGCAGGGCGTCGACGAGGCTGCCGGCGCGCTTGATCTCGGTCAGCTCGCGCATCCGGTGCAGGTGCGCGCTGCGCTGGGTGTCGAGGTACTCGGCGGCGGGACGGTCGAGCATCAGCGCGAGCACGACCTTGGCGAAGAGCACCGTCTGCAGGTGTGGCTCCGGGTCGACCGGCTGCGTGAGCCACTGCTCGACCTCGGTGGCGCCGACGTCGGTGATGACGTAGCGCTTGCGGTCGGGGCCGGAGCCGGGCGCGACGTCGCTGATCACCACTTTCCCGTCGCGGGCCAGGCGGCTGAGGGTGGAGTAGACCTGCCCGAACGGCAGTGGCTTGCCCCGGCCGAAGAAGGCGTCGTAGTCGCGCTTCAGGTCGTAGCCGTGGCTGGGCTCCCGTTCGAGGAGGCCGAGAAGGGTCAGTGGCACGCTCATGCCAGGAGACTACACCGGGTGTATACCTCGCGTATATACCCCCGGTGTGCTCACGGCTTAGGGCACTACTTTCGCAGGTCAGCCGGCCAGGGCGCGGGCCAGGGCGTAGCCGGCGGCGGCCGCCGCGAGCCCGGCGGCGACGCTGCCCACGACATTTGCCAGCGCGAGGAGGCGGTGACCGCCCCGGGTCAGGCGCAGCGTCTCGTAGCTGAAGGTGGAGTAGGTGGTCAGCGCCCCGCAGAACCCGGTGCCGAGCAGCGCGGCGGCCGCCGGGCTGTTCGGTAACCCGACGAGCACGCCGAGCAGCAGCGAGCCGACCACGTTGACGGTGAGCGTGCCCCAGGGGAACACCGAGTCGTGCCGGGACTGCACGGCCCGGTCGGTGAGATAGCGCAGCGGTGCGCCGACGGCCGCTCCCAGCGCGATGAGCAGCACGCTCATCGGGCCGCCGTCCCACGCCGCAGCAGCCCGGTGGTGACGGCGTCGCCCAGCCCGACCGCGACGAGCGCCCCGAGCACCGTCGCGGCCAGGTACGCCAACGCGGTGCCCGGGGCGCCCGCCACGAGCGCCTGCTGGATGTCCACCACGTAGGTGGAGAAGGTGGTGAAGCCGCCGAGCACCCCCACCCCGAGGAACGGGCGGGCCAGCGGGTGTCCACCGCCGAGGTGCCCGAGCGCCGCCATCAACACGCCGATCAGCAGGCAGCCCGACACGTTGATGCCGAACGTCGCCCAGGGAAAACCGGTAGGCGTGTGCGGGGCGGCGTGCTGCAGACCGGCCCGGCCCAGCGCCCCGAGGACCCCGCCGGCCGCGATCGTGGCCAGCACCGCCGCGGGACGGGCTGTCAACTCCCGCCGGTCGGCGGGGACACGCATGTCGACGTCAGGGTCGGTACGCGGCTCGAATGGATCTGACACGAGTCCTTCCTACCAGCACGGGTGCTGGTCAGCGCACCGCCGCGACGGCGGCGTCCGGTCCGCCGCGCCACACCGTGCCGACCTCGCCGAACCCGGCCTCGCGGAGCGCGGCGAGGTGCCAGGAGACCGGCGGGTTCCACTCCGGGCTGTGCCCGGTCGGGTAGATGGCGTGCCGCTGTGCCACCAGCGGGGCGAGCGCAGGGTCGGCGGCGGCCCGGTCCCACCAGTCCGACCACGAGAGCACCGATCCGGCGGCGTAGCGGGCGTTGCGCCGGTCCCGTGCCCGGTCCAGCAGTCGCTTGGTCAGCTCCGGCAGCGTGTCGTCGGGCATGTGGTCGGCGTTGACGAAGATCCCACCCGGCCGCAGCACGTCGCGCAGCTCGGCGTAGAGCACGCCGAGCCGGTCGGCCGGCAGCCAGTGCAGGGCGGTGGCGGTGAGGACGGCGTCGTACTCGGAGTGGGGGAGCGCCGAGCGCCAGTCGGGAGTGGCGAGGTCGGCGGTGACGATGGTGGCCCGCCCGGCCAGCGAGGCGCCGGCGATGGCGAGCAGCCTCGGGTCGAGGTCCACCAACGTCAGCTCGGCGTCGGGGAAGCGCGCCAGCGTCCGCAGCGAGATGGTGCCGGTGCCGCCGGCCAGGTCGAGCAGGCGCGGGGGTCGGCCGTCGAGGACCGCGTCGACGGCGTCGAGCATGGTGGCGAGGCGGTGTTCCCGGTCCGGCATGTAGGCCTCCTGCTGGCGGTCCCAGCTTTCCTGCCATGCGGACGGATCCAAGGTGTAAGGACTCATGGCGATCAGGCTAGTTACTTAAGAGGGGTTCGGTCCAGACCTTGTTGCACATCTTTTGCAATTGCAGGATGATGGCGGGGCGATGATCGGAGCGGCGCCGGGTCGGGCATCCCGCCCCACCCGGCGTCCCTCACCTCGCGCCTCAGGTCCACGGCCGGCGTACGGTACCCGCAGCCCCCACCGGGACCGTCGCGCAAGGAGGCAGGCGATGCAGGACCGCACCCCTCGTCCGGAAGAGCTGGAGCCGATCGAGCGCGCCGACATCGACGAGCTGCGCGCCCTGCAACGCGAACGGCTGCGGTGGTCGTTGCGGCACGCGTACGACAAGGTGCCGCACTACCGTCGGGCGTTCGACGCCGTCGGGGTGCACCCCGACGACTGCCGGGACCTCGCCGACCTGGCCCGCTTCCCGTTCACCGGCAAGGCGGAGCTGCGCGACAACTACCCGTTCGGCATGTTCGCCGTACCCCGGGAGCAGGTCGCCCGACTGCACGCCTCCTCCGGCACCACCGGCCGGCCCACAGTCGTCGGCTACACCCGCGACGACCTGCGGACCTGGGCCCGGCTGATGGCCCGGTCCATCCGCGCCTCCGGCGGCCGTCCCGGCGACCGGGTGCACGTCGCGTACGGCTACGGGCTCTTCACCGGCGGGCTGGGCGCCCACTACGGGGCCGAGGAGCTGGGCTGCACCGTCATCCCCGTCTCGGGCGGCATGACCGAACGACAGGTGCTGCTGATCCGCGACTTCGAGCCCGAGGTCATCATGGTCACGCCCAGCTACCTCCTGGCCATCGTCGACGAGATGCGCCGCCAGGGCATCGACCCGCGTGCCACGTCACTGCGGGTGGGCATCTTCGGCGCCGAGCCGTGGACCGAGGACATGCGCCGCGAGATCGAGCAGCAGCTGGACATCCACGCCGTCGACATCTACGGGCTCTCCGAGGTGATGGGCCCCGGCGTGGCCACCGAGTGCGTCGAGACCAAGGACGGCCTGCACCTCTGGGAGGACCACTTCTACCCCGAGATCATCGACCCGGTCACCGGGGCGGTGCTGCCCGACGGCGAGCGGGGCGAGCTGGTGCTCACCTCGCTGACCAAGGAGGCGATGCCCGTCGTGCGCTACCGCACCCGGGACCTGACCCGGCTGCTGCCCGGCACCGCCCGGCCGATGCGCCGGATCGAGAAGATCACCGGCCGGACCGACGACATGATGATCCTGCGCGGGGTGAACATCTTCCCGACGCAGATCGAGGAGCTGATCCTGCGTACGCCTCAGCTGTCGCCGCACTTCCAGTGCGTCCTCGACCGGCAGGGTCGGCTGGACACCCTCACCGTACGGGTGGAGCGGCGCGTCGGGGTCGCCGTGGACGCCGCCGAGCGGGCCGGCGCGAGCGTGGCCGAGCTGGTGAAGAACACCATCGGGGTAAGCGTCGCGGTGGACGTGCTCGACCCGGACTCGGTGGAACGGTCGATGGGCAAGATGCGCCGCATCGTCGACAAGCGACAGCCTCCACGGACGGCGGCATGAGCGGGCGGGTTCTCCGCCGCCTCGACGGGGGTGGGCGGTGAGCGGCAGTCTGCGAGTGGCGGTGGCCGGTGCCGGTCTGGGCGGATTGTGCGTCGCCCAGGGCCTGCTGCGGGCCGGTGTCGACGTCGACGTCTACGAGCGGGACGCCGCGCTGCACACCCGCCGGCAGGGTTACCGTCTGCACATCGATTCTCGCGCGGCTCTCGCGCTGGAAAAATGCCTGCCACCGCGGCTGTTTCGGCTGTTCCTGGCGACAGCGGGCCGCCCTGGGAGCAGGGTGACGGTGCTGTCCCGTCGGCTGCGTGTCCTGTACGAGACCCCCGTCGGCCCGGCCGGTGACCCGGACGATCCGGCGACTCTGTCCACGTCGGTTGATCGGGGTACTCTGCGCGAGATCCTTGCCGGAGGGCTCGACGGGCGAATTCACTGGGGTCACGAACTCGCCGGCTACGAGCAGGACCCGGACGGGGTGACGCTCCGCTTCACGGACGGCTCCACGACGCGCGCCGACGTCCTGGTCGGTGCGGACGGGGTGAGTTCGACCGTTCGCCGCGTACTGCTGCCACACGCAGAGCAGGTCGACACCGGCACGCGGATCATCTACGGCAGGACGCCGTTGGACGACGCGGCACGGCGGCTCATTCCGTCGGCCCTGTACGACGGGTTCACCGCGATCGCGGGCGGCCACGTCGGTCTGGCTGCCGGGCTCGTCGAGTTCCGGCGTCAGCCCGTCGACGCGGCCGCCGCGATCGCGCCAGACGTACGGTTGAGTCCGGCCAGCGACTACCTGATGTGGGCGGTCTCCGCGCAACGCGACCGGCTGCCGGCGGTCGACGGGAAACTCGGGGAGGCCGACGCCGCGACCCTGCACGCCGTCGCCTGCCGCGCGATCCGGTCGTGGCACCCCGACCTCCGCGCCCTGCTCGGCGCGGCGGCCGTGGAGGAGACGTTCTTCGTCCGGGTCCGCAGCAGCCGACGCGTGCCCGCCTGGAACCCGAGCAGGGTGACGCTGCTGGGTGACGCCATCCACGCGATGAGCCCGGCCCGTGGCTCCGGAGCGAACACCGCGCTCATGGACGCCGCGCATCTGTGCGACGCGCTCACCGGTGGCAGCGACATCGTCGAGGCGATCGGCGAGTATGAGCGGCGCATGCGTGACTACGGCTTCGCCGCGGTCGACGCGTCGCTGCGGGCGGAGGCGGAAGCCGCGCGGCGGAGAAACCTGCTGTGGCTGTGGGTCGTCGACCACCTCCCGAAACCCCGGGGCACGGGCAGACGGATGCCCTGAGCCCAGGGGCGAGGTGGCGAGCGGTCGACGGGTCAGCGCGCCCGGCGGCGTCGACATAGGATCCGCCCCATGCGCGTGCTGGTGGTTTCCGCCCCGCTCGTCGGGCACGTCTTTCCCCTGGTGCCACTCGCGGTCGCGCTGCGCGACGCCGGCCACGACGTGCTGGTCGCCACCGGTGGTGGGGCGATGGCCGCCGCCGACTCCGGTCTGGCCGTGCACGACGTCGCGCCGGGCTTCGACTTCGGCCGGATCGCGCAGCGGGTCTTCCTCCGCCATCCGCTGATCGCGCGCGCCGAGATGGCCGGCACCGCCGGCACCCGGGGCGCCGGCCTGCTCTTCGGCGCGCTCAACGATCAGCTCACCGACCCGGTCGTCGCGCTGGCTACCGAGTGGCGTCCGGATCTGGTGGTGCACGAGCCGTTCGCGGTCGCCGGTGCGGTGGCGGCGGCGCGGCTAGACGTGCCGGCCGTACGCCAGGAGAACGCCCTCTTCGACGGCCGGGACCTGGTCCGCGCGACCACCGCGCAGCTCGGTGCCGTGCTGCGCCGCCACGGCCTCGCGGAGCTGCCACCACCCGCCGCCGCCCTCGCCGTGGCGCCGCCCAGCGTGGCCACCCAGCACGGCTGGCCGATGCGCTACACGTCCTACGTGGGCGGCGGTGAGCTGCCGGCCTGGCTGCGCGAGCCGGGCGAGCGCCCCCGGATCCTGGTCACCCGCAGCACCCTGACCGGCCCCGGCGACCGAGGACCGATGCCCGCCGTGGTGGCCGCCGCGGCCCAGGTGGACGCCGAGATCGTGCTGGTGCGGCCCGATGAGCGCTCGGCTCGTTCGCTGCCCGGCAACGTCCGGGTGGTCGACTGGATCCCGCTCGACGAGGCGCTGCCGGCGAGCGCCGCGCTGGTGCACCACGGCGGGGCGGGCAGCGCTCTCGGCGCCCTCGCCGCCGGCCTGCCGCAACTGGCCACCGTGGGTGCGGGGGACCGGCGGCACAACGCCGAGCTGGTGGCCCGCCGGGGTGCCGGCCTCGCGCTGCGTCCGGCCGACATCACCGCGCAGACGCTGACCCGGCTGCTCACCGACGAGAGCCTGCGCACGGCCGCCGCGCAGGTCAGCCATGAGATCGCCGCGATGCCACCGCCGACGGCCCTGGTGGCCCGGCTGGCGGCGCTGGTCTGATCCCCGCCCCGCGCGCCACGGCCGGGCCCGAGCCCGACTGCGGGAGGATGGCCCGATGCGACACGTCGTGCTGTTCCACTCCGTGTACGGGCTGCGGCCCGCCGTTCGCGCCGCCGCCGACCGGTTGCGCGCCGCCGGGCACCGGGTCACCGCCCCCGATCTGTACGGCGTCCCGGCCGCCGACACCGTCGAGGAGGGCTTCGCGCTGCTCGACAAGATCGGCCACGAGGTGGTGCTCGACCGGGCCCGCGCGGCGCTGCGCGACCTGCCGCAGCAGACGGTGCTCGCCGGTTTCTCGATGGGCGCGGGCGTCGCCGGGGCACTGCTCGCCGAGCGCCCCGACGCCGCCGGCCTGCTTCTGCTGCACGGCACCGGCGGCGCACCGGACGCGGCCCGGTCCGGCCTGCCGGTGCAGCTGCACCTCGCCGACCCGGACCCGTACGACGCGCCGGACGAGGTCGACGAGTGGCAGGCGGCGATGACCGACGCCGGGGCCGACCTGGCCGTGTTCCGCTATCCCGGCGCCGGGCACCTGTTCACCGACCCGGACCTCGCCGAGTACGCCCCGGACGCCGCCGAGGCGGCCTGGTCGCGGGTGCTCGCCTTCCTCGACCCGGAGTGAGCGTCGGCACGATTCTTTGGCGATCGTTCCAGTTGGCTCGTAGGGTGGGCGCATGGCTCGTACCCGGGAGTTCGACCTTGACGCGGCGGTGGCCGCTGCCATGGAGGCGTTCCGGCGCAACGGCTACGAGGGGACCTCGATCCGTGACCTGAGCAGGGCGACCGGCCTGGGCAGCGGCTCGATCTATGCCGCTTTCGGCAGCAAGGAAGGGTTGTACCTGGCCGCGCTCGACCTCTACCGGCAGCAGTACGCGGTGCCACTGATCGACATGCTGCGCTCGGGCAACGACGCCCGGGAGGTGATCCGCGAGATCTTCGTCGCCGCGGTGGATGAGATCGCGCGGGACGGGAAACGCCTGGCATGTCTGATCGTCGGCGCCACGGTCGAGCGGGCCCGCGACGACCTGCGGGTCGCCGAGCGGCTCCGGGCGACGACCCGATCTCTGGAGTCCGCCCTCTTCGACGTGCTCGCCGAGGGCCAGCTGCGCGGTCAGATCCCGCCCGAGCGCAGTGCCGACGACCTCGCCATCTTCCTGGTGACCAGCCTCCAGGGCCTGCGGGTGATGGGCGGGATCAACCCCGACCGGGCCACCCTGATGCGCTCCGCCGAGGTCGCGCTGACCTGCCTGGACTGACCGGTCCCTGGCAGCGGTTCCGTCCGTTTTCGTACCTAATTCTGTAACGAACGCTCAAATTAGTCTGGAAGGAAAAGGATGAAGGCGACAGGTGTGGGCATCATCGGGCCCGGCGCGTGGGCGTCGGTGTCGCACATTCCGGTGATCGCGGCGTCGCCGGCGTTCGAACTGCGTGCGGTCAGCACGTCCCGCCGTAGCTCGGCGGAGGCCGCGGCGGCCGCCTACGGGGTGCCCGGATACGACGACCACCGGCGCCTTCTCGCCGACCCGCGGGTCGACATGGTGGTCGTCGCGGCGCCGGTCGCCCAGCACGTCGAGCTGATCTCGGCGGCACTCGAGGCAGGCAAGATCGTCTACAGCGAGTGGCCGCTCGCCAACGGTCTGGCCGAAGCGGAACGCCTCGTCGAGCTGGCCCGCAAGGCCGGCGTCCGTACCGTCGTCGGGCTCCAGGGACGCTACGCCCCCGAGGTCCAGCACGCGGCGGACCTTGTGCGCGACGGGTACGTCGGTGAGGTGCTCGGCACCACCCTGGTCGGCTCCGGCATGGTCTGGGGTGCCGAGGTGGCCACTCACGCCCAGGCCTACTGGTTCGACAACGCAAACGGCGCGACCCCGCTCACCTCCGCCGCGTTGCACGCCCTCGACCCGCTGCACGTCGTGCTCGGCGAGTTCGACACGGTCGCGGCCAACCTCGTGGTCGGGCGCAAGGAGGCGACCATCACCGAGGACGGCAGCAGGATCCCGATCACGGCCCCCGATCAGGTCGCCCTGATCGGCACGCTCGCCTCCGGCGCGGCCGCCTCGGTCTTCTATCGCGGCGGCGCGTCACGTGGCGACAACCTCCGGTGGGAGATCAACGGCACCGACGGAGACCTCGTCCTGACCTCGGCCTGGGGCAACATGCAGGTCGCCCAGCTCACCCTCGCCGGCGGCCGCGGCACGGACACCACCGCCACCATCATCGATGTGCCGGCGTCCTACTCGGACGGCATCGCCACGGGCCTGCTCTCGACCCCGGCCCAGGGCGTTGCGGGGCTCTACGCGCAGCTGGCGCGCGACCTGGCCGACGGCGCCCACACTGTGCCCGACTTCGCGCACGCCCTCCGCCGGCACCGCCTCATCGACGCCGTCGAGCGCGCGTCAGCCACCGGCGTCGCGCAAACCCCACGGTGACCGACCCGCGGTCGGCGCCCGGCAGTGCCGACCGCCTTTGTCCGGAGTTGGAGTCAATGACGTACGAGGCCGACGTGTCGTCGCGTCGTGAGCGCCCCATGCGCGGCCTGCTGTTCAAGCACAGAAGAAACGAGGTAACGACATGCGTGCAGTGGTGCTCAAGGAATTCGGCGGCCCACTCGTCCTCACGGAGGTCGAGACGCCGGCCCCGGGCCCGGGCCAGGTGCTGGTTCGGGTCGCGGCGAGCGGTGTCAACCCGCTGGACATCAAGATCCGAGCCGGCAAGGCCGCCCACGCCCGGCACAACCCGCCGGCCGTACTCGGTCTGGACCTGGCCGGTGTCGTGGCGGAGATCGGCCCGGGGGTCACTGGCCTCGATCCCGGTGACGAGGTGTACGGACTGACCGGTGGTGTCGGTGACCTGCAAGGATCGCTCGCCGAGTACGCGGCCGTGGACGCCCGGTTGCTCGCCCGCAAACCGGAGTCGCTGAGTCTGCGCGAGGCGGCGGCTCTACCGCTGGCCGCCATCACCGCCTGGGAGGGGCTGGTGGACCGGGCTCGGGTCAGCGCGGGCCAGCGGGTACTGGTGCACGGGGGCGCGGGTGGCGTCGGGCGGATCGCCATCCAGTTCGCCCGCGCCCGGGGCGCTGAGGTCTTCGCCACCGGATCGCCCCGAAGCCTCGATGCCATCGCTCGCCTCGGTGCGACTCCGATCGACCACACCAGCGCGGTGGTCGGGGACTATGTCGGCGAGTACACCGGCGGTGAGGGCTTCGACGTGGTTCTCGACACCATCGGTGGCGTCAATCTCGACCTGTCCTTCGGTGCGGTCCGCACCTACACCGGGCACGTCGTCAGCGTTCTGGGCTGGGGCACCCACAGCCTCGCGCCGCTGTCATTCCGTGGCGCCAGCTACTCAGGGGTCTTCGCCCTGCTGCCGATGCTTACCGGTCAGGGACGCGAGCACCATGGAGAAATTCTGCGCGAAACCGCGGCCCTGGCCGACGAGGGAGCGTTGCAGCCGGTCGTCGACCCCCGGCGGTTCACCCTGGCCACCGTGGCCGACGCCCATGCCGCCGTGGAGAGCGGCGTCAGCACCGGCAAGATCGTGGTCGACGTCGAGTGACGGTTCTCGGTGTCGTCGGGGCGAGATCTTGGACAGTTTCCGTCATCCGGGCGGGAACTGTCCAAGATCTCCTCGACTCAGCGGGTGGCGCCGATGCGCGGGGGAGTGGCGGTGCCGTGGACACGCTTGGCGTGCGTCGCGTACAACCGGGGCGCCAGGACCGGCATGAGCAGCCGCGCCGGCAGCGGGGCGTGCGCGAGCACCGCCTTGATCACCTCGGGGTCGCCCTCGTACATCGCCATGCCGAAGGTCAGCGGCAGGTGCTTCTTCGGGGTGTCCCGCAACCCGTGCTCGCCGAGCTTCGCCCACTCCGCAGCGGTGACGTACCGCTGCGCCAGTGGCAGGATCTCTGCCTCCTCCATGGCCATGTGCTCAGTCGCCGCGGCGCGCAGACGCTCCAGCGCCTCGGCCACCTCGGCACCGTCACGCCCGGTCCGACGCCAGTCGGGCAGCAGGGCGACCACTGCCTCGTACGCCTCCTCGATGGCGTGGTGCTGTGCCTGCATGGTGGGCACGACGGCGGCCGCCTCGGCCCCTCCGCGCTCGGCGAGCAGCGGCCACAGGAAGATGTCCTCGCCCTCGTGGTGCAGGTGCAGTTGCTGGCACATGAGCGCGGCGTGGGCGCCCACGACCTCCGCGCGCTTCACGTCACCCGGTCGTACACCCCGGACGAGCTGCGGAAGCAGGCCGAACTCGCGACGGAACAGGATGTGCACCATGTACATGTCGCGGACGTCGGCCATGGCTTCCTGGTGGTTCTGGTTCACGGTGACCTTTCCGAGGGCCTAGTGGGTCAAACACGTCGATCATGTGCGTCGCCACTTGGAACCGGCTTGGAACCGAGGGTCGGTCAGTCGGTCAGCGCCGCCGTCGCCTCGGCCAGCCAGTGCGGCGACTCCCACCGGCACGCCACGCTGGCCGCCAGCCGGAAGTGCCGCGCCGCCTCCTCGGGGCGGTCCACCAGGCGGAACAGCTCCCCGAGCGTCAGCGCGATCGGCCGCACCACGGCCGCCGTGGTGGAGAAGCCCGCCAGTTGGTCACGAACCGGGAGCAGCGCGTCGATCACGGGCTGCGCCAGGTCCCGTCGACCCAGCGCCACGATGACCATCGCGCGCACGCTCAGCAGCGCCGACTCGAAGTAGTCCGGGCGGTAGGTGTGCCTGCCGATCGGCATCGCCCGCGCCTCGTCCACCCGTCCGCTGCTGATCAGCGCCAGCGCCAGCAGGTCGTCCACGATCGGCCCCAACAACCCGCGGACCCGCCGGGTCGCCTCCACGTGCTCGCCGAAGCGCCCCTGGCTGATCAGCAGCGTCCCCACGGCGAAGTAGTGGAACGCCTCGGCATGCAGCGAGCCCTGTCGCCGCATCTGCGCGGCGACCTCGTCGTAGTGCCGCCGCGCGGCCCCGAAGTCGCCGGCGATGTGCGCGAGCACGGCGAGTGAGCACAGGTGCAGCACCTGGGCCTCGTTCAGCTGGTACGTCTGGGCCAGCCGCCCCTGCCGGGCGACACTTGCCCGCAACTCAGCCGGCTCGTTGAGCGCGGCGGCGGCGTGGCCGAGCACCTGCTCGGCGACCCACTGATAGCTCACCAGCCCGTGCTCGTCGGCGAGGTCACGCAGCTCCAGCGCCAGCTCCCGGCGCTGCGGCGCCTGCGACTCGTAGCTCATGGTGCGCAGCCGGGCCGCCAGCCCGAGGGCGCGCAACTCGGGATCGTCGAGCCCTCGGGAGATCGTCAGGGCCTCCCGCCCGGCCGCCGCGCCGCGCGGGTCCGCCTCGCCGTCCAGCTCGGTGGCGAGCGCGTCGAGCAGTCGGCAGCGGGTGACCGGGTCGAGGTCGTCGGCGCGCAGCAGCCGGGTGAGCAGTTCGATGACAGTGTGGTCCACCGCGCCGTACTCGTGTCTCAGCCACGGGCTGGGGACGGTCCACGCGGTGAACGCGGCGATCAGCAGCTCGTCCCGGTTCGACGCGATGGCGATGTCGACGGCCCGGGTGCGGGTCTGCTGGGCGGCGGCCACCGCGCCGGCCCGGGCCTGGGCGCGCAGCAGCCGGCCCAGCAGGTCGACCTGCAGCGCGGCGCGGTCCCCGGGGACCGACGCGGCGGCCTCGACGGCGTTGCCGAGCAGCTCGATCGCGGCGTCGTACGCGTACCGCCGCTCCGCCAACTCCGCGGCGCGCACCGCGTAGTCGACGGCGAGCGGTGCGGTGTCGGTCGACGCGGCGCGGACGTAGTGGTGGGCCAGGGCCGGGTAGTCGTCGGGGCGCAGCCGACGGGTGGCGGCGGCGATCCGGGCGTGCAGGCCGGTGCGGCGCAGCTTCGGCAGGTCGGTGTAGATGGTGTCGCAGACCAGGCCGTGCACGAACCGCACCCGCCCCGGCGCCGGTTCGGTGAGCAGGCCGGCGCTCAGCCCGGCTTCCAGCGCGTGCAGGACGGCGCCCTCGTCGGTGCCGGCGGCGTCGACAAGTGTCCGCACGTCCGCCTCCCGCCCGACGGCAGCGGTCAGGCGCAGCACCGAGACCGCCGCCGACGGCAGGCGGGAGAGCCGGCGACGCAGCACGTCGCGTACCCCTTCGGGCACGTCGGAGGTGGCGACGAGGGTGCCCTCGGCGGCGAGCAGCCGCGCCGACTCCCGGACGTAGAAGGGGTTGCCGCCGGTGCGTTCGGTGAGCGCGGTGACCGTCTGCGGGTCGACCGTCGTCCGGGCCAGCGCGCCGAGCAGCCGTTCGACCTCGGACGTCGTCAGACCGCCCAGCTGGATCCGGTGGGGGGACCGGCGGGCCAGGACGGCCATGGTGTCGGCGAGCCGTTCCGGGTTGTCGGCGGGCCGCAACGCCGCGACGAACAGCACGGCGCCGGCGGTCATCTCGGTCACGCTGTGCAACAGCAGCAGCGTCTCCGCGTCCGCGGCGTGCAGGTCGTCGAGGACGACGGCGACGGGTCTGTCCACCGCCGCGGCGGTCAGCCAGGCGGCGACGGCGCGGTGCAGCCGGAACCGGCCGGCGGTGACGTCGCCGCCCGCCTCGCCGGCATCCTCGTCGAGCAGCGGGGCGAGTGCCGGCGCGAGATCGCCCGGCGGCGCCTGCGCGGCGAGCTGCCGCAGCGCCTCGACCCACGCCCAGGCCGGCGGGGCGCCCTCGACCTCGGGGCAGCGACCGAGGGTGACCAGCCAGCCGCGGGCGTCCAGCTCCTCCCGGAACCGGGCGAGCAGGCTGGTCTTGCCGGCCCCGGCCTCCCCGCCGAGCAGCGCCACGCGCGGCCCGTTCACCGCCGCCTCGGCGGCTGCCTGCCGAAGATCCGCCAGCTCGGCCTCCCGCCCGACGAACACGTCCTCCGACGCCTGACGATCGGCACGCGCCGCGACCACAGGCGGGAGCAGGTCGAGGCGCTGGCCCAGGATCGCGGACTCCACCTCGACCAACGCCGGGCCCGGGTCCAGGCCGAGCTGGTCCGCCAGGGTCGCCCGCGCCCGTCGCAGCGCGGCGAGCGCGTCCCCCTGCCGACCGGTACGCCACAACGCCAACGCCAGCAGCCGCCAGGTCTCCTCCCGCAGCGGGGCCTGCCGGGTCAGCAGCTCCGCCTCCGGCACCGCCTCGGCCGCGTCGCCGCAGCGCACTGTCACGTCGAGCAGCAACTCCCGGGCGACGAGACGCAGCTCCTCCAGCCGCAGCATCTCCGACTGCGCCCACGGCTCAGCGGCGAATTCGGCGTACGCGGGACCGCGCCACAGGTCGAGCGCGGCGCGTAGCAGCGGGCGTGCGCGCTCCGGGTCGGCGAGGCTCACCGCGCGGGCCTCGGCGAGCAGCGCCTCGAACCGACTGGCGTCCAGGGCGTCGGCAGGCACCCGGAGCGCGTACCCGGGCGGCACCGTGACCAGGACCCGCGCCGGCGCGCGGCGCTCGCGGGCCGGCTCGACCACGCGGCGCAGGTGCGAGACGTACGCCTGGAGGGAGACGATCGCCCGGGGCGGCGCGTCCCCCCGCCACAGCTCCTCGATCATCCGGCCGACGGAGACGACCTCGCCCCGGGCCGCCAGCAGCAGCGCGAGCACGGCGCGTTGGCGGGGGCCACCGAGGTCGACCGGCCCGCCTGTGTCGACCTCGACCTCGAGCGGCCCGAGCACCCGTAACAGCATGACCGCGCCAATCCTAGTCACCCCCCGGCCGGCGGTTTCGCGATCTCGCCGGACCCCGACGGGGCGATACCGTGGCGTCACCATCATGATCCTTGCGGAGGCAGCGGCGATGACCACCACGACCTTCGACGACCACGAGCGGTCGCGCTGGGCCGGGCGGGCGATGGCGTACGACGGCAGTTTCGCGCTGCTGTGCGCCCATCCCGCCCCGGCGCTGCTGGACGCCGCCGACGTCGACACCGGAACCCGGGTGCTCGACGTCGGCACCGGTTCCGGGACCGTGGCCGGGCTGGCGTGCGCGCGCGGAGCCCGTGTGGTGGCCGTCGACGCGGAGCCCGGCATGGTCGCCCTGGCGGGTAGCCGGCTCCCGTCCGCCGAGGAGGTCCGCCTCGCGGCCCTGCCCCGACTCCCGTTCGACTCCGGGCGGTTCGACGCGGCAGTGGCGAACTTCGTGATCAACCACGTGGGCGACCCGGCGGCCGCGATCACCGAGCTCCGACGGGTCGTGCGGTCCACCGGCCGCATCGCCGTGACGACGTGGCCGCACCCTCCACCACGGGCGCAGCGTCTCTGGGGTGAGGTCTTCGCCGCCGCCGGGGTCGAATTCTCGAACGCCGTTCCGGCGGTGGACGCGGAGCGGGACTTCCCCCGTACCGTCGACGGGCTCGCCGGCCTGCTCGCCGTCGCCGGCCTCGACGACGTGCGGTGCGAGACGATCACCTGGGTGCATCGGACCGACCCCGAGGCGTGGTGGAGCGGCCCGGCGAACGGCATCAGCAGGCCCGGGCTGTTGTTGGAGACCCAGCCGCCAGGGGTGATCGCCCGCGTCCGTGCCGCGTACGACGAGCTGACCGCCGCCTACCGCGACGCGGACGGCCTGCTGGCGCTGCCCACCGCCGCGCTGCTGGCCTCGGCGTCCGTGCCGTAGCGCGCTGGCACCCCGGACCACCGAGACTGCCCGACGCGTCCGGGGTCGACGCCGGGCCCGTCGCCGTCAGGCCGAGGCGGCCAGGGCCTCCGGCCGGTGTCTCAACGGTGGACGGGGAACGACACGCGCGCCGGTCGCGACGATCGACGGCAGCGGCCGGTCGACCGTAGTGGGCGGCCGATCGCTCGTAGCGGTAGGCGGGACGGCGGCCAACGCGACCGCTCGGAGTCGGCGCGGGACGGGTGGAACGTCAACCCCGCGCGTCGGCGCGGCCGGTGGGGTGGCCATCGTGGGCGTGCGGACGCGTCGGTGTCGCCAGGCCGGGCCGGTGGCGCCGGAGGGCGGCGCGACGAAGCGCGCGTCGGGGCCGCCGACCCGGGCGCGGACCGCGTCGAGGCGGACCACCTCGGCCGGCCCCGCCGACCAGCCACCAGCGGCGCTGACCGCTACGGCGCTGACCGCACCGGCTCCGGCGCCGGCGTCGACCGCTGCGGCGTCGACCGCTGCGGCGTCGACCGCTGCGGCGCCGGCTCCTGCGGCACCGAGAGCACTGGCGCCGACCGCTACGGAGCCATCGGGAACGGCGGCGGCACGATTGGTGGCGGCGAGCGTGGTGGCGGCACGGTCGGTGGCCGCGCGGACGGTCGGCCGACCGGCGTTGCGCTGGACCAGGGTGCGTCGGTCGGCGCCGGGGTGCACGACGTCGGGCGGGGACACGGCTGCCCGTCGGGCGAACACGGCGCGCAGCGCGCGCGGAAGCCGTTCGGCGGCGACCTGGCGCAGCGCCGGCGCGACGAACGCGTACCCGCGGGCGTGGTCCTGGCGGAGCAGCCCGGCGGCGACGAGGGCGCGCAGCAGCGGAGCGGACCGCCCCGGCGTCCAGCCGAGCGCCCGGTCGATGGCCGCTTCGGAGAGCACGCCGCCGAGGGTGCCGACGGCCATCAGGACCGCCCGGCGCTCGCCGTCGAGCCGGTCCAGCTCGGCATCGCTGTGGCGGCGTACCGCGTCGGGCAGCGCCGTCGGGTCCGCGCCTCTCATGATCGCCGCCACGTACGCGGCGGCGTGCCCCGGTCGGCCGCCCACCAGCGGCAGCAGCCTGTCGACCAGGGACACCGTCTGCCCGGCGCGGGTCAGGAGTTGGCGCAGCAGCCGCCCGGACTGCACCGTGGCCAGGGGACGGACCGGCACCCGACGGGCCGGGCCGGGTCGGGTGTCGGCCCACTGCGGCTGATGCACGGTGAGCACCGCCAGCGGCAACCCGCGCACGGCCGCGCCGGTGAACAGCGCGTGCAGGAAGCGGCTCACGGCCGGCGCCGCGCGGTCCACGTCGTCCACGGCGACGACGAGCGGCCGGTGGGCGGCCAGGCGCAGCAGCGCGTCCCGGCCGACCGCCGCGCCGGCCAGCGCCTCGGCCGAACCGTCGGGGGTGGTCAGCAGCGACTGCAGTGCCGCCACCGCCGCCGCGACCCGGCTCGGCCGGTACAGCGGTGTCAGAGCGGCGGTCAGGCGGTCGCGGACCGTCGCCGGACCGTCACCATGGCGGATGCCGGCGACGCCGCGGACCAGTTCGGCGACCGGCGCGAGCACCTGGTCGGGGTACGGCGGGCAGCCCACCACGCACCAGCGCACCGGTATCCCGTCCACCGTGCGCAGCCCGCGGGCCAGCTCGTGCAGCAGTCGGCTGCGGCCGCTGCCGCTCGGGCCGACCAGGGACACCCAGCGCGGTTCGCGATCGTGCAACGCCCGGGAGACCTGGTCGGTGATGCTGGCCAGTTCGCGGCGGCGCCCGATCAGTGGACCGTCGTGCCGCTCGGTGCCCGGTCGCGCCAGGCCGGCGGCGTGCCACACCTGCATCGGCGGCACCCGGCCGGCGACCGGCACCGGCGCCAGTTGACGCTGCGTGATGAGACCGGCGGTGGCCCGTGCGGTGGCGGCGCACAGCGCGACGGTGCCGGGAGCGGCGTACTCCTGTAGGCGGGCCGCGGTGGTGATCACCGCGCCGCTGGCCACCCCGTGGCCGCCGCTGACCGCGCCGCCCAGGTCGACCACCGCCTCGCCGGTGGCGACCCCGACGCGCACCCGCAGGGTGATGTCACCGAGGATCGGCCGGCGATCCAGCGCGGCCTGGATCTCCAGCCCCGCCCGCACCGCCCGGTACGCGTCGAAGCCGTCGGAGTGCCGCGCGCCGAACAGCGCCATCACCGCGTCGCCGACGTACTTCTCGACCACTCCGTGCCAGCGGCGCAGCACGGCGGCGACCGTGTCGAAGTACGCCCGTTGCAGCGCGCGGACGTCCTCCGGGTCGAGCCGGTCGACAAGCGCGGTGGAGCCGACGATGTCGGCGAAGAGCACGGTGACGGTGCGTCTCTCCTCGGGCACCGGCCAGTGTGGGCGGTTGGTCCGCTGCGTGTCGGCGACGAAAGTGATCATGGGTTGCGCACCGGCCCTTCCCCCGCTGGTGGCTGACGACCCTCGGAGATTGGCATTCCTGGGCTGACGGGGGATCGGCAGAACGACGTATGTCGGCCACTCGCCACCATTAGTCGCAATGTCGACGCGAGGAGTACCACAAGCGGCAGATGGCCGTAGAACGGTACGGGGGCGTGTGATTAGGCTGCGTCCCATGGCCAGCGATGTGGACACCGCACCGCTCGTGGGCCGGGCCGAGCTGGTGCAGACGGTTCGGTCGGCGCTGCTCGGTGACGTGGCACAGGGGCAGACGGCCGCCGTCTTCCTTACCGGTGAGAGCGGTGTGGGCAAGTCCCGCCTGCTCGGCGAGATCGGTGCCCGATTGCGCGACCAGGGCGCATTGGTGCTGACCGGCAGTTGCCTGGACATCGGCGACGCCTCGCCGCTGCACCCGTTGCTGCAGGCGCTGCGGCGTTTCGACGCGGACCTGTCCGCGTCGCAGGCCCGTACCTCGTCGGCGGTGCGCGGGCTGTTGCAGATGTTCGCCGACGAGACGGGCGGCCCGGACGGCGCGGGCGCCCTGCTGGAACGCGTCTCCCGAGGGCTGCACCTGATCGCCGAGGGGCGACCGCTGGTGCTGATCCTGGACGACCTCCAGTGGGTCGACCGCAGCACCCGGCAGCTCCTGCTCTACCTGCTGGCCGGTCTCGGTGACCTTCAGCTCTCGGTGCTGGCCGCGGTGCGGGCCGAGTCGTTGCAGGGCGCGCACCCGCTGCGTCGGGTGCTCACCGAACTGCGCCGGCTGCGGACGGTCCGGGTGCTCGACCTGTCCCCGCTGGACCGCGCCGACACCGAGCAACTCGCCGCCGCGGTCGTCGGCCGGGCGCTCCCGCCGGACGCGGCCGAGCAGGTATGGCAGCGCAGCGGAGGCAACCCGTTCGTCATCGAGGAGTTGGCCCGCGACCTGCGCGAGGGACGGGACGGTCTGTCCGAGACGCTGCGCGAGATCTTCCTCGACCGGGTCGACGCGCTGCCGCAGCACGCGCACGCGGTGGTGCACGCCGTGGCGGCGGGCGTCGAGCCCGTGCAGCACTGGCTGCTGGCCGAGGTGTTACGGCTGCCGGAGGACGAGCTGATCGACGCCGCGCGCGCCGCGGTCGCGCACCGGCTGCTGGTCGGCGCCGACGACGGTTACCGGCTGCGGCACCGCCTCGTCGCCGAGGTGCTGGCGCACGAACTCCTGCCGGCCGAGCGCTCCGGGCTGCACCGCCGCTACGCCGAGGCGCTGACCGCCGCGCCGGGTGAGCTGCACCAGGCCCGGCTGGCGCACCACTGGCGGCTGGCCGGCGAGCCGGCGCGGGCGTTGCCCGCGGCGGTGGCCGCCGCGCAGGAGGCCGAACGACTGCACGGTTACGCCGAGGCGCACCGGCACTGGTCGGCGGCGTTGCAGCTGGCCGGCGACTCCGGCTCGGTGGAGGTGGACCGGGTCGAGCTGCTCGGTAACGCCGCCGAGGCGGCCCACCACTGTGGCGAGCACGTCCGCGCGTTGGCGCTGCTGGAGGAGCTGGTCGCGGTGCGCGGCGGCGCCCCGAGCTGCGCGCTGCACATCCGCCGCGCACGGTACCTGGCCGCCGCCGGCCGCTCGGCGCTGGCCGAGGAGGAGTACGAGCGAGCGCTGGAGGCGTCGGACTGCTCCGCACGGGACCGGGCCTCCGCCGCCGCGCGGCTCGCCGAGCTGCTCCTGCACCTGGGTCGGTACGCCGACGCGGGCCGGCGCGCCCGGGAGGCGCTGGCGCTGGCCGAGAACGTGGAGGGTTCCGCCACCGAGGTCGTGCTGGCCAGCTCGGCGCTGGGCTTCAGCGACGCCTTTCTGGAAGACCCCGACGCCGGGTTGGCCGTGATGCGCCAGGCCCTCGACGCCGCCGAGCGTGCCGGTCAGCCCGAGGACGTCGCCTGCGCGTACCTGCACCTGGCTGAGCTGTTGACCGGGCCGCTGAACATCCTCGAAGAGGGCGTGGTGGTGGCACGGCGGGGCGCCGAGCGGGTGGCCGAGCTGGGGCTTGGCCGCACCTGGGGCACCCGACTGCTGGCCATCGCCATCAACGGGCTGTTCCGGGTGGGGCAGTGGGCCGAGGCGGAGAAGGTGGTCGCCGCGGCGCTGCGGCACCGACCGTCCGGGGCGGACGCGGTCGAGCTGCTACTGGCCCGCTGCCGGCTCTCGGTGGGCTACGGCGACATCGAGGCCGCCGGTCGGGACCTCGACGCGGTGGCGACCCTGCTCGCCGGCGGTGGCGCACGCCACGTCATTCCGCTGCTCACCTTGCGTTCCGGGTTGGCGATGTGGGAGGGCCGGCACGACGTGGCGCGGCTGGCGGTCCAGCGCGGCCTCACCGAGAGCCGCTCCGACGACGTGATGATCCTGTCCGCCCTGGTCTGGCACGGGCTGCGCGCCGAGGCGGAGGCGCACTCCAGCCGCACCGTGGACGTGGACCCGACGGCCGTACGCCGGCTGCGGGACGTCGCCGACCGGATGGCGCGCAAGAGCGCCGGGGCGGCCCGACCGGTGCGGTCGGTGGTGGAGGGCTTCCTGGCCCTGTGCGCCGCGGAGGTGAGCCGCCTCGACGGCAGCGACCCGGAGCTGTGGGCCACCTCGGTCGCCGAGTGGGACCGCCGTAACCACCCCTATCCGGCGGCGTACTCCCGGTTGCGGCAGGCCGAGGCGCTGCTGGCCCGGCGCAGTCGGGTGGCCACCGCCGGCAAGCTGCTGCGGGAGGCGTACGCGGTGGCGCAGGGGTTGGGCGCGGTGCCGTTGACCTCGGAGATCCGGGAGCTGGCGGGGCGGGCCCGGGTGTCGCTGGAGGAGCGCGACGCCGCCGGCGCGCGCGTCGGCGCGTCGGCCGAGCCGGTCGACGACGAGTTGGCGGCTCTCACCGCGCGGGAGCGGGAGGTGCTCGCGCTCGTCGCGGAGGGGCTGACCAACCGGGAGATCGGGCAGCGCCTGTTCATCAGCGAGCGGACCATCGGTGTCCACGTGTCGCACATCTTCGACAAGCTCCAGGTCCGCACCCGCGTCCAGGCCAGCGCGATCATGCTCCGCAACTCCCGCGGCTGACCTCCCCGATACGTATCCCGGCGCGTGTGTGCGCCGGGATACGTCGTTCTACTGATCCCGGCGGTGGCTCTCGGCTGAGAGGCTGAGCCCCGTCGACGGCGCCGGGGGCGTCACGACCACTATGGAGGAGAGATGACCGAACCCGTCTGGGGGCCCGTACACCGGGACATCGTCGACCTGCTCGCCGATCATCCGGCGGACGTGCCGGCGGTGGTCGATCACCTCACCAAGCTCCAGGACATGCTGGTGCGGCTCCCGCCGCTGGAGGCGAGCTGCCCGCTCGCCGACTTCAACAGGCTCTACCTGACGATCACCAGCAGTGTGCTGGACGGCCTGTACGACGACCGTTTCGTCGACCCGGCGTTCCTCTCCCGGCTGGACGTCGAGTTCGCGGCCCGCTACTTCGACGCCCTGCGGTTGTGGAGCGACTCCAGCCCCGGCACGCCGAAGGCGTGGTCGTGCCTGTTCTCGCGGATGCGTGGGCCGGACGCCCGGCCGTTGCCGTCGGCGGCGGCCGGTGTGAACGCGCACATCAACTTCGACCTGCCGTTCGCGTTGGTGACGACGTTCGACCATCTGGAGTCGGAGCCGGTCGACGGCACCGACCAGCATCACGACTACCTCGAGATCAACAAGATCTTCGCGGACAAGATCCCCGGCCTGCGCCGGGGCTACCTGGAGCGGTGGCAGCTGCTCATCGACATGCTCAACGGCGACATCGACGACTGGTACCAGGGGGAACTGGTCGAGTACACCCGCGATGTCGCCTGGCGCAACGCGCAGAAGATCTGGCGGTGCCGGCACGATCCGGACGCCCGCGAGTGTGAGCGCACGCGGTTGGACGACAACGCCGCGGCGCTCGGCCGGTTGCTGCTCTCGCCCCTCGGGGCGTTCCTGCAGTAGCCGGGACGGGGGGTCCCCGCGCTCCGCCCCGTGGGGGGCGGCGGAGCGCGGGGGCGCGTCCGCCCCATCAGCTCCTTCCACCCGTTGGTCGACCGGTTCGCCGGCGGCGGCGGGGAGTCAGCCGGTCGGCCCGGGGGGTGCCGACCGTCTGCCGTCGTCGGCCGGCCCGGGGGGTGCCGGCCGGCGACGGGGGAGCGGATGCGGGCCGGGCTCGCTGCGCCGGCCGGCGGTGACGGGACGGACCGTCGGCCGGCGCGGCGGCCACGGATGGGGACGGGTCACGGCGCCCTGCGAGGGCCCCGGACCGGCCGCGGTGCGCGGGACCGTCGACGGCGTGCGATCCGGGGGTGTCGGTCGGCCCGTACGGGGTACGCCCGCGCCATGACCGTCCTGGCCCGGCGCCGGCCCGCCGCCCGACCCCGCCCCGCGCGGCCCGGCCCGCTGCGGCCTGGTGGCCCGGTGCCACGACCCGCCGCCCGTCCCGGTGCGCGATGACCACCGCTGGCGTCCGGTTCCCGTTCCGCTTCGACCCGGCGTTCCGTCCGGCGCTGGCGCTGCTGGGCGTGCGGCCCTCGACGGCCTGGGTCGCCGTCACCGACGAGGACCTGCTGATCCGGTACGGCCCGTGGCGGCTGCGCACCGGCCGGGACAACGTGCTCGGTGCCGAGGTCGGCGGCCCGTACCGCTGGTGGCGGGTGATCGGCCCCCACCTCTCGCTTGTCGACGGCGGCGTGAGCTTCGGCAGCAGCGCGGCGGGCGGGGTCTGCCTGCGCTTCGGCGTACCGGTGCCGGCCCTGGCGCCCGGTGGTTGGCCCCGGCACCCGGCGGCCACGGTCACCGTCGCCGACCCGCCGGCCCTGGCACGTCTGCTCGCCGGACCGGACCTGCCCTGAGCACGCCATCCGCGTGCCCGGTTCCGCCGGTCGGGCCGCCGGCTACCACCTACCGTCGGATCAGGACCTGCGAGGGTGGGACGGGCGATGGCTGACGAGCACCGGGCGAAACCGCGACGCTGGAGCGGACGACGCCACACGCCGACCGGGCCGGACCCGGCCCTGCGGGCCGCCCGCGACCCGGCCCACCCGCACTCCGGCGGCCGGCAGGGTGTGGTGGTGCCCGAGCGGGTCGCCAGCCCGGCCCGGTCGGCGCCGCCGGCCAGCCCGCTGCGTCGGTGGCTCTTCCAGCACCAGGTACAGCCGCCGGGCCCGGAGACGAGCGAGGGGCAGAACCGCAGGCACGCCTGGTGGCAGGTGATGTGTCTGACCGGCGTGGACTACTTCTCCACCCTGTCGTACCTGCCGGGAATCGCGGCCGTGGCCGCCGGTGCGCTGTCCCCGCTGGCGACCCTGCTGATCGTCGCGCTGACCCTGTTCGGCATGTTGCCCATGTATCGCCGTGTGGCCCAGGAGAGCCCGCACGGGCAGGGCTCGGTGGCGATGCTGGAACGGCTGTTGCCGTTCTGGCGGGGCAAGATCTTCGTGCTCGTGCTGCTCGGGTTCGTGGCCACCTCGTGGATCATCACGATCACCCTGTCCTCGGCCGACGCCACCGTGCACCTGCTGGAGAACCCGTACCTGCCGGACGCCCTGCACGGCCCGGCCGTGCCGGTGGTGGTCACCGTGGCGCTGCTGCTCGTCCTCGGCGGCGTGTTCCTGCTCGGCTTCCGCGAGGCCGTGGTGGTGGCCATTCCGCTGGTGGCGGTCTTCCTCGTCCTGAACGCGGTGATCGTGGTGGTCGCGGTGACCCGGATCGTCGAGGACCCCACCATCGTGTCGGACTGGACCACCGCGCTGACCGCGGGCGGTGGGGTGGGCCATGTGCTGATCACCGCCGTGCTGGCGTTTCCGCTGCTGGTGCTGGGGCTGTCCGGCTTCGAGACCGGCGTCAGCATGATGCCGCTGGTGTCGGCGGACGGGCCGGACCGGGCGGCCCGGCTGGCGGCCCGGATCCGCAACACCCGCCGGCTGCTCACCACCGCCGCGCTGATCATGTCGGTGTACCTGATCTCGACGACCTTCGTGACCACCGCGCTCATCCCCGCCGCCGAGTTCCGCCCGGGTGGCCCCGCGAACGGTCGGGCACTGGCCTTCCTGGCGCACACCTATCTCGGTGAGGTGTTCGGCACCGTCTACGACGTGAGCAGCGTGTTCATCCTCTGGTTCGCAGGCGCGTCGGCCATGGCCGGGCTGATCAACATCGTGCCCCGCTACCTGCCCTCGTACGGCATGGCCCCGGAGTGGGCACGCGCGGTGCGTCCGGTGGTGATCGTCTACACCGTCGTCAGCGTGGCCATCACGATCGCCTTCCGGGCCGACGTCAACGCCCAGGCCGGGGCGTACGCCACAGGCATCCTGGCGATGATGGTCTCCGGCGCGGTGGCGGTGACCATCTCCGCGGTGCGGCACCGCCGGCGCGTGGCCGGCATCGGTTTCACGGTGCTGACCCTGGTGCTGCTGTACGCGCTGTTGGAGAACGTCGTCGAGCAGCCGGACGGGATCACCATCTCGGCGCTGTTCATTCTGGCCATCATCGTGGTGTCGCTGATCTCCCGGGTCACCCGGACCACCGAGCTGCGCGCCGAGCGGATCGAGTTCGACGAGCCGGCCCGCCGGTTCGTCGCCGAGTCGCTGGCGCACGACGGGCAGCTGCACCTCATCGCCAACAAGCGGCAGAGCGGCTCGGTGAAGGAGTACACGATCAAGGAGCGGGCGCAGCGGGGCATGAACCCGGTGCCCGGGGCCGCGGACGTGCTGTTCCTGGAGATCGACGTGGTGGACCCGTCGGAGTTCAGCCAGGTGCTACGGGTGCACGGCGTCGAGGTGGCCGGCTTCCGGGTGCTGCGGGCCAGCAGCCCGGCCGCGCCGAACGCGATAGCCGCGATCCTGTTGGCGCTTCGCGACGCCACCGGGGTACGCCCGCACGCGCACTTCGAGTGGTCGGAGGGCAGCCCGATCGCGCACCTGCTGCGCTACCTGATCCTCGGCCGGGGGGACACCCCGCCGGTGGTGCGGGAGATCATCCGTCGTACCGAGAAGGACCCCCTGCGTCGGCCGGGCATCCACGTCGGCGGGTGAGCGCGCGTCGTCTGGTGTCGTAAAAGATGAATGGCAGCACTATTCACGTTCACACCTTCCTGTCCGTATTGCGGTCCTATCGTGACCTTTGGTGGTTGGCGGCACGTCGGTCACCCCACGCCCCGATTGGCGCGGTTACGTCACGTACCCAGGAAGGCAGGCACCTGATGTCCACGTACCGAGGAGACCGCCCGGCACGACCCAGACGGCGGTCCCGATGGTTCTTAGCCGGTGGGCTCCTGGCCGGAAGCCTGGTGGTGGGGGCGGCTGGCGCCGCGGCCGCGGCAGACCGCGACCTGTCCCTGCCGGGCCTGGGCAGGTTGACCACCCCGGCCGCCCGCGACGACGACCGGCAGGCCGACGACCGGTCCGCGCCGGAGCGTGGCGGCGACGACGCCGAGAGGGCTCGTCCGCACACCCCTGGTACCGGCAGGCACGGTGTGATCGAGGTGCCCTGCGACGCGGCGAAGCTGGTGGCCGCGTTGGTGACTGCCAACGCGGAGGGCGGCGGCGACCTGCGGCTCGCGCCCCGGTGCCGGTACACCCTCACCGAGGCGTTCCACGAGACCGACCAGTACGACGGTGGGATCCGCGACGCCCGGGAGCAGGCCGACGCCGCGGAGACCCCCGGGGACGCCGACGCCCCGCCGCACAACCCGGCCGACGACACGTCCGGCCTGCCGGTGATCTACCAGGGCATCACCATCGACGGCGCAGGCGCGACCATCGCCCGCGACGCGCAGGCCGCGCCGTTCCGCTTCTTCACCGTCCGCGACGGCGGCGAGTTGACCCTGCGCGACGTCGAGCTGCACAACGGCCGTTCGCTCATCGAGGGCGGCAGCGTGCACGTCGTGCACGGCGCGACGGCAGTGGTGGAGCGGGTCACCGTCACCCAGAGCACCTCGCTCTCGCCCGAGGGCGGCGGCGGTGGGATCTTCAACGACGGCAACATGGTGGTCACCGACTCCACGTTCGTCGGCAACAGCGCCTCCGGCGCCGCGGGCAAGGGCGGGGGCCTGCTCAACGGCGGTGTGCTGACGCTGAAGCGCTCGGAGTTCCGCCACAACAGCGCCAACGGCTACGGCGGCGGGCTCGGCAACTACCGGGGCGCGGCGGACGTGGACACCACCACGCTCGCCGAGAACAGCGCCGGGCAGGGCGGCGGCCTGGCCAGCTTCTCGGCCCGGACCAAGGTGTACGACACCGAACTGCTGAACAACACGGCCCAGGTCGGTGGTGGCGCCGCCAACTCCGACGCGGTGCTGGTGATGCGCAAGATGACCATCCGCGGCAACACCTCCACCGTCAACGGTGGGGGCATCTCCACAGTCAAGGGCCTGCTGCCTCTCGACGACAGCGTGGTCGACGGCAACACCACGCACGGCATCGGGGCCGGCATCTACGCCGAGAAGTCCAACCTGCTCGTGCGCGGCAGCGACGTGACAGGCAACGAGGCGGTCGGCGCGACGTCCAAGGGCGGTGGCATCTACGCCTCCGCGGGCTCGGTGGCGCTCTACACGAGCAAGGTCACCCACAACGCGGCATCGGTGAAGCCCGGCGGCATCTTCGCCGAGCACGCCCAGATCAAGCTCGACGATGAGAGCGTGGTCGTCGAGAACGAGCCGACCAACTGCGAGGGCAGCGCGGTGCCTGTCGCGCACTGCTTCCGCTGAGGCGTCGACCCGCGCGCTCGTCCCGAGCGCACATCCTGAGCGCACCCGCCCGCCCGGACAGTCGTCCGGGCGGGCGTGCGCCGTCAGCCGAGGGCGCGCAGCCGGGCAGCCAGGTCTGCGGCGAAGAAGTCGAGGAAGCCGTCGGGGTCGCCGCCGGCGTTCTGCAGGACGACGTGGTCGAAGCCGGCGTCGACGTACGAGCGGACCTTCGCCACGTGCGGCTCGGGGTCGGGACCGACGGAGAAGAGCTGGCGGATGTGCTTCTCCTCCACGTGGGCGCTGGCCGCGTCGAAGTTGACCGGGTTGGGCAGTTCGCTCATCACCTTCCAGCCGGTGACCATCCAGCGGCTGGTCTGCAACACCGCCTGCACCGCCTGCTGCTCGTCGGTGGCCCAGGCCAGTGGCACCTCGGCGTAGCGCGGGCCCGATCCGCCGGCTCGCCGGTAGTGCTCGACGATCGAGGCGTCCGGATCGGTGGCGAACAGCCCGTCGCCCAGTTCGGCGGCGAGTCGGGCGGACGCCTCTCCGCTGGCGGCGACCGCGATCACCGGCGGGGTGTCCGGCAGGTCGAAGACCCTCGCGTCCTCCAGGTGCAGGTGTCGCCCCTCGTACGACTGGTAACCGCCCTGCCAGAGCAGCCGGATGATCTCCAGCGCCTCGTGTAGCCGCTCGTGTCGGCCCCGCACGCTGGGGAAGCCCTGCCCCACGACGTGTTCGTTGAGCCGTTCGCCGGCCCCGACGCCGAGGGTGAAGCGGCCGTCGGAGATCAGTGCCATGGTCGCCGCGGCCTGCGCGATGATCGCCGGGTGGTAGCGCACGGTCGGGCAGGTGACGCCGGTGGCCAGGCGCAGCGTGGTGGTTCTCGCCGCGATCGCGCCGAGCACGCTCCAGGTGAAGGACGAGTGGCCCTGTGCGTCCAGCCAGGGGTGGAAGTGGTCGCTCATCTCGACGAAGTCGAAACCGGCCTGCTCTGCCCGGACGGCCTGCCGGATGATCTCCTTCGGGCCGAAGCCCTCCGAGGCCAGCTTGTAGCCGATCTGCATGGCACGCTCCCGATTCCGTCCACTCGCTGACGCCGGTCGGTTCCCGTCCTCCGCGCCGGCAAACGCCGCCCACGGCTTCAGACCAGCCTCCTAGGACGCCCTACGCGATGTGCCGGATGCCAGGAGCCCGGCGGCGGCAGAGCCGGACGGGGGGCGACACCCCAACCCGGGGCAGCAGGAGGCCCGCGCCCCGGACGGGCGCGGGCCTCCTGGAACGTCTTCGTCCTACTTGGACGGCTCCGGCAGCTTGCAGTCGACCTTGGGGTTGGCCCCGATGTAGTTCAGCGGTCCGGCCACGATCGTGACCAGGATCGTGCCGGCCTCGGCGCAGTTGGTGTCGTCGCCGCTGTAGTAACCCCGCTGACCGCCGGCGATGGCGCCGATCACCAGCCAGATCACGACGATGACTCCGAGTATCGAGGTGCCGCGCATCGCTGCCTCCTGAAGGTATGTGGTGGATCTGAGGTGCAGGCGTTGTACCCAATCGGGTCGCGCGGCTAACGGTGAGCGTCCGGCACCCCCGCCGGATCCTCCGTCCGGCCGATGCCGTCCGCCGTCGGTACCGCACCCGCATCGGCCGCCCGCATCGTGTCCCGACAGTCGGCTATCGGATCGCCGACCGACCCGGCCGCCACACGGGCCACCGGACGTAGAACTGCCTCACGGCCCCGCCGAGGAGGACCCATGCACGTCCCCACCCCATCCCTGTACATCGACCGCCCCGAGGACGTCGCGGTCGCGGCCCGCGCGCTCGCCGGTGGCGCGGTCGTCGCGGCGGCGTTCGCCAACTTCTACGTCATCGTCACCCGGCCGGACGCGGCCACCGTACGCCGGGTCAACCTGGCCAAGGGCCGCCCGGTCCACCAGGTCGGCAGCATCACCACCGCCGTCGGGCGGATCCCGGGCATGTTCGACTGGTCCCGGATCTCGCCGCGGCTGCCGATCGGCCGGGTGCGGGCGCTGATGGACGCCCTCTACGGCGCCGGGCCGTTCGGCTTCCGGGGCCCCGCGGCCGACCGGCTGCCCGACCACCTCACCCAGATCGACAGGGGCCTGCGTACCACGCAGGTCATCGCTCCCGGTCTCACCTGCCCGTCCAACTCGTTCTTCGAGCGAGCGCTCGCCGAGACCGGCACCGATCACCTCTACATCACGTCGGCGAACCGGTCCCGACACCACACAGGTGCGGCCGAGGAGCCGGCGCACTGGAAGGCCGGCGCGCTCGCCGCCGACTTCGCCCACCTCGACGACCTGGTGGTGCTCGCCCACCCCGACGAGGCGGCCGCCCGCGCCGCCTACCCCGGCTACCTCACCACCTCGGTGACCCTGCTCTCGTTCCACGCGCCGGAGGGCGAGCTGGAGGAGCCGCCGGTGCTGACCGTGGACCGGCACGGCTCGTTGCACCTGGACGACGTCCGCCGGGCCGCCGCGCCGCTGGGCCTCCAGGTGCGCCTCGGCGACACCGCCGGGCGACGGTTGCAGGTCCGGGGGTACGCGGGAGCGCTGGTGTGAGCCACTACCGGGTCGGCCTGGTGGTGCCCAGCTCGAACACCACGATGGAGACCGAGATCCCGGCCATGCTGCGTCGGCGGGAGACCGTCGACCCGACGACCCGGTTCACCACCCACGCCAGCCGGGTGCGGCTGCACCAGGTGACAGCCGACGAGCTGGCCCGGATGAACCGCTCCTCGGTCCGCTGCGCGGCCGAGCTGGCCGACGCCCGGTGCGACGTGCTCGCGTACGCCTGCCTGGTGGCGGTGATGTGCGAGGGCGTCGGCGCGCACGAGCGGGCCGAGCGGCGGTTGGGCCGGGCGGCCGTGCGGGCCGGGCACGACATGCCCGTGGTGACAAGCGCGGGCGCGCTGGTGGCCGGACTGCGCGCGTTGGGCGCGCGCCGGGTGGCGCTGATCGCGCCGTACCTGCCGCCGTTGACCGCGACAGTCGTCGCCTACCTCGCCGGGTACGGCGTGCGGGTCACCGAGGCGGTGAGTCTCGGCGAGCCGGACAACGTCGCGGTGGGCCGCATCCCGACGGAGCGGCTGGTGGAGCTGGCCGACCGGCTGGACGTGACCGACGTGGACGCCGTGGTCCTCTCCGCCTGCGTGCAGCTGCCGTCGCTGGACGCGGTGCCGCGGGTGGAGGCCCGCCTCGGCCGGCCGGTGCTCACCGCCGCCACCGCCACCGTGCACCAGCTGCTGACCGTGCTCGGCGTCGAGCCGTACGTGCCGGACGCCGGCCGACTGCTTGCCGGCGCAGCGGTTCAGTGCGGCGGGGCGGGGGCCTCCGGCGGTTTGCCGCGACTGCGGCGATAGTCGGCGTAAGCGACGCCCACCAACACCAGCAGGGCACCGAGGGAGGCGAAGATCGGCGGCAGGTACATGGCCGCCGGCGCGATCGTCAGCAACGCCAGGAGACCGCCGGCCCGCGACGACGAGACGCGGCTGAACACCTCGTACTCGAACGAGGACCGGCCGACCAGGAACAGCGCCGGGCCGCCGAGGATCACTGCCACCCAGGCCGGGGGCGTACGGCCGTTGTGCTCGTGCAGCACCAGGTCGAACCCGGAGGCCGTGACCACCACCCCGGCGATCATCAGCAGGTGGGTGTACGGCGCGGTGAACAGGAACTTGCCCGGCGCTCCGGACATCTTGATGGCCGTCGGCAGCAGTTGGCCGGACTTGTGGACGTAGATCCGCCAGAGCACGAGCGTTGTCGCGAACGCCACGGCGAACGCGGCGATGTTCTGCGCCTCGGAGTGGACCAGGTTGAACATGGTGCCGATGGTCAGGATGGCGTCGCCGAGGGCGATGATGAAGAACTGTTGGTACCGCTCGGAGAGGTGCTCGGCCTGGACGTTGCGCTGCGGCTCCGGCACCACGCCCAACCCGGGCACCGGGTACGCGAGCCGGAAACCGCCGTAGTCGATGGCCAGCGCGATGGCCCAGCACGCCAGCCGGGCGTCGCCGCTGACGAACGCGCCGATGATCCAGGGGACCGCCGACACGGTGAACCAGACGAAGATGCGGACGGCCCTGCGTTGGGTCTGCGGTTCGCGACGCACGGCGGGCATCAGGAACAGCCCACGCCCGAGGTGGATGGCCACGTACGTGGCGGCGAAGACGATTCCCCGTGCGCCGAACGCCTCCGGAATCGCCGTGGTCATCAGCAGGGCGCCGAACATCACGGCGCTGAGCAGCAGTTTGATCTCGGTACGTTCCGGGTCGTACAGGTCGGTGACGAGGGTGGTGATCGCCCAGGTCCACCAGACGGCGGCCAGCAGGATCAGCGCCTCGGCGGCCCGGTGCCAGTCGAGCTTGTCGACCATGCCCCGCGAGATGAGGGCGAGGGCGACCACGTACACCAGGTCGAAGAACAGTTCGAGCAGCGTCACCCGGCGGGGGGAATCCGGGTCGCGTACCGGTGGTCGGGTGTTGCGGTGCCCGGGCTCCGGCGCGGAGAGGTGCACGATTGCTCCTGCGGTGCCGGTGACTCGGCGGGCCGTCCGGCCCACCTCGACCGACGCTAGCCAGCTGCCGGGCGCGCCACGCCGGATTCCTCCGGTCGTCCCCCGACCGGGGAGGCGCTTGATCGACTCGGTTTCCCTGAGGTCGGGGTGTCCGGGCGGGGCGGACGGCCCGGTTCCCTGGATGCCGAGTTGATCAAGCGTCCCGATCTCCGGTAGCTCCGCCGGAACGACGGAACCCCCGGGCCCACCGTCAGGAAGACGGGCGCCCGGGGGTTCGCTGTCGGCACTCAGCCCTGGCTGCCGCCGGGCAACACCGCGGTCACCTGGTCGCCCGCGCCGGCCAGCACCCGCGCCTGCTGGGGCCAGGTGGCCAACGCGGGTGCCGCTCGCAGACCGGCGGCCCGGATCAGGTCGCGCAGCGCCGGCTCGTCCAGCTCGCCGAGCTGGACGTAGGTGCGGACACCTGCCGCCTGCAACGCGGCCGCGATCTTCGGGCCGACCCCCTGGATCCGGCGGAAGTCGTCCGCCGGGCCCGTGGGCTCGGTGTCCGCAGGCGTCGGCGCGGTGTCGGCCGCCGGGACCGGCGGGGCGGCCCGCACCGGCTCGGCGTCCACGACGTCCGCCGAGGTCACGGCCGCCGCAACAACCGGCGTCGCCTCGACCGGGGTGACCTCGGCGTACGGGGATTCGGCCTGCGGGGCCTCGGCAGGCGTGACGTTCGCGTCCGTGGTCTCGACCGGCGTGACGTCTGCGTCCGTGGTCTCGACCGGCGTGACGTCGGCGCGCGTGGTCTCAGCCGGGGTGTCCTCAGCCGGGGTTGCCTCAGCCGGGGTTGCCTCGGCCAGGGTGGTCTCGGCCGGGGTGGTCTGGGCCGGGGTTGCCTCGGCGTGGGGCGCCTCGGACGGCAGGGCGTCGGACGTGTCGTCCATCGGCTGGCGCGGGGCGATCACCGTCGCCGGCTGCTCGTCGACAGCGACCGGCTCCGGGTCGGCCGCGAACGCGGGCACGTCGACCGCGTCGGTCCGCTCGGTGGCCGGGACGGACGGCGGGGCCTCGGTGAGGGCCATGTCGCCCGGGTCGACGGCGTTCGGGGCTGAGTCGTCCGGCGTGGTCACGGCGGCCGGTGCGCTGACCGTGTCCACAGGCGTCGGCTCGTCGGCGACCGCGGCCGGGGGAGCGTCCACGGCCGCCACCGGGGCGGCCTCGTCGGAGGCGGCCGGCGGCACCGGAGCGTCGATCACGGCCAGACCGGCGACGGGGTCACCGTCCACGATCGACTGACCCCGCCCGTTGGTCCCTGCGCCCTGCCGGCCGCGCAGCAACCATCCGGCGGCCAGGCCCAACAACAACGCCAGTAGCACTATCAGCGAGTGTCCGATAGACCACTCCACGGCGAACCTCCCTCTCAGCTCGTCGAAAAAGTCACGAGAAAAACTCGCCGCAGCTTCGCACACGCGCATTACCGACGACAGAGAGGATCGGTCGTGGACGCCGTGGCCGGGACGGTCACCGCGTGCGGTGCGCGACGGGTGACACAGCGTCGCGACCACGGCGGGATGCGATCGATCCCCGGACACGGAACGACCCGGGCCGGCGCGTTGTCGCCGTGCCCGGGTCGGTGGGTGCCGCGTTCAGTCCTGGTCGCCCTCGTAGGTGTGGAAGTCGTCGACGAAGCGGCGCCGCAGCGGAGGCACCCGGCTGGTCACTCCGAAGTAGCCGCGCGCCCCGAGCAGCGCCAACCGGCCCACCACCGGCCGGTACATCCGGTCGTCGCCGTTGGTGCCGCTGCGGTTCAGCGACTCGGCGACCCGCGCGAAGCCGTACGGCACCATGGCGGCCTCGTAGTCCGCCACCGCCTGCACCAGCGTCGTGTCCCCGGCGGCCGCCCGGGTGAGATGCTCGCAGAGCAGGCGGGCGTCGCGTAGCGCGGTGTTCGCGCCCACCCCACGCCCCGGGGTCATGGTGTGGATGGCGTCGCCGAGCAGGGTGACGGTGGTGCTCTTCCAGGGCGGTGTCGGCTCTGACGTGCTCACCTTGATCGGCAGGGCGCTGCCCGGATCGCTCATCCGCAACAGCTCCCGCAGGTGCGGATGCCAGTTGGGCGTGAGGTCCAGGGCGACGCGTATCAGGTCCTCGCCCCGACGTTGCAGCACGTCGGCCGGGAACCGGCGGGCCGTGCTCCAGATGATCAGGTTGATGTAGTCGGCGCTGGTGCCCGCCGACAGGCCGGACCAGGCCCGCAACAGGGCGGCGTCGTCGTCCGTGACGCCGGGCTTGATCGTCCGGTCGGCGGCCCACTTGAACTCCATCACGTGCAGCACGCCCATGGTGCCGCCGGCGCCGAAGATCAGCGAGATGCCCTTGCGGACCCGCTCGGGCACCAGGTCGCGGGTCTGAGCGGTCAGCGGGATGCGGGTGGCGATGTTGATGGTCCCGGCGTCGCGGGTGACCGCGTGCGGCAGGTACTGGCGGCGTACGGCCGAGTGTGTGCCGTCGGCCGCTACCAGCAGGTCGCCGGTGGCGCTGGTCCCGTCGGCGAAGTACGCCGTGACAGTCCCGTCGTCGTGCTGCTCGTACCGGACGAAGGTCTTGTCGAAGCGCACCACGTCGCCCAGGTCGGTCAGCAGCACCTGGCGCAGCACCATCCGGGCCACCGAGTGTTCGGTGTGCACCGGGTCGGCGGTGGGTCGCAGCTCGAACGACGCGGTCTGGCGCAGCCGTTGGGTGACGACGTTGAAGTAGCTCGGCGGCCGGGCGCAGGTGGCCAGGAACGTGGCGAACAGCTTCGGTGGCAGGCACTCGCGCAGCGCCCGACTGCCGGTGGGGCCGATGCCCACCCGGTAGCCGAGCAGCCCTTCGGTGCTGTGGTGGTGGCGTTCGTAGACGGCGACGCTGATCCCGGCGCGGCGCAGCCCGTGCGCGAGGCACAGCCCGCCGGTGCCGGCGCCGATGATCAGGACGTGCGGCCCGGTGGTGGACATGTCAGCCCGCCGGGTGGGGCGCTGCCGCGTCGGCCGCGTCCCAACGGTAGAAGCAGTCGGCGATGGCGTCGCGGGGGGAGCGCCACGTCGACAGGTACGGCGAGGTGTGGGCGGCGAGCCGTTCGTTGACCTGCTGGAAGAGCGGGTGGTTGCGGGCGGCGGCGAGGGCGCCCGGGTTGACGTCCGAGGTCTCGATGAGGTGCACGTACACGTCGTGCAGGCAGTACAGGGACCGGTGCGTGACGCCGGTGAGACCGGGCAGTTCGGTGGCGTCGGACTCGGCGAAGATCTGGGCGACCCGCTCCTCCGCGCCCGGGATGATCCGGCTGACGATCAGTAGACGACTCATGGGAACCCTTCCGCCGGTGGCCGATCCCGGCCCGGGGGCCGGTGGTCACGTGCTCGTTGCGCCCACCGTGCCGCAGGGTGTGTCACGTCACCGTCACGTGCGTCGTCCGGCCGGTGACGGCCGCGCGGCGCTCTGCTGGTCGGGGGTCGCGGGGCGGGTGGCCGCCCGGATCGGGGCGAGCGTGTCGTCGAGCAGGGCGCTCATCGCCGGGCTGGGTTCCAGGCGCAGCTCTCGGCGCAGCAGGTCACGGTAGACGTAGAAGGCGTGTACGGCCTCGAAGGCGTTGCCCTCGGCGAGATGGATGCGTACCACCAGGCGGTGTGGCGTCTCACGCAGCGGCTCGGCGGCCATCGCCTCCAGCGCGGCTTCGAGGGCCTCGCCGTGCCGCCCCGCCGCGAGGTGCTGCGCGGCCACCTGCTCCAGCATGTGCAGGCGCAGTTGCCGCAGCCGTTCCCGGTCCAGCAGCACCCAGTCGTCGTACCAGCCGGGCAGCAGGTCGTGTCGGCCGGCGGCGAGCGCGCCGGCGGTGGTGCGCGGGTCGTCGCCGTTGCGGACGCGGGCTGCCGTCTGCACGAGGTCGTCCACGTCGAGCCGGACCGCCGGGTCCAGCCGGACGGTGTCGCCGGCCACGATCATCGGGCAGCACGGATCCTGCCGCAGCCGCCACAGCGCGGTCCGCAGCGACGACAGTGCCCGCTCCTCCGACACGTCGGACCAGAGCAGGCCGGCCAACTGGCTGCGGGTGGCGCCGGGGCGCAGTCCGATCAGCGCGATCACCCGTTGCAGGCCGCGCGGCACCACGATGTGCGCGGTGGCGTGCAGGAGCCGGAAACCGCCGAGCAGGTGCAGCGCGAGGTTGGCCGCGCCGCCACCTGCGGCGGTCGGGACGGACGGATCAGCGGTCACGGCGGCACCCCCTGCGGAACGCTCGTTCCGACTGTCTGCTGTGTCCCGGACCGGCTGCCCGCGTCGCCACCGTCGATCCCGTCGATGGAATGCGACAAGGGCTGTCCAGGCGCGGCACCGCCCGCCGGAGCCGTCGGGCTGACCACCGTGAAGATTATCAATGATGGTCACGGTGAGTCAACGGCAGTGTCGGCCATCCACTGCCTCCGGCCAACCATGAGATCGGTTCTGAACTGCCCAAACGCCATTCTGGCGGATCGGGTCGTACACATGGGACGCATAGCTCATACACAGGTCGCGTCAACGCAGCGTCACCAAGCTGCGTCGCTGGTTGGTCCGTCGCGGTGACGCCGCCGTGACGACGACTGCCGCATCGTGGCCGCAGTCGTCCAGCGCGTCCGGAGGTTCACCGGCCGGCCCGGACGCCGTTGGGGGGAGGCCCAGCCATGGACCGATCGCTGATCGTCGCGAAGGTCGTACCGACAGCCGAGGAACGGGTGGCCGAGATTTTCGCCGAGTCGGACGCGACCGAGCTGCCGCGCCTGGTCGGCGTCCGGCACCGCTCGCTGTACCGCCTGCACGACCTTTACGTGCACCTCCTCGACACCGAGCATCCGGCGCAGGAGGCGGTGGAGGCCGCCCGTGGTCACCCCGAGTTCGTCCGGGTCAGCGACCGGCTGCGGCCGTACGTCTCGCCGTACCTGCCGACCTGGCGCTCGCCGCGCGACGCCATGGCGCAGTGCTTCTACCGGTTCGACGCCCCGGACGCCGGGGGGCGCTCGTGACTGCCACCGCCGGACAGGCGGAGCAGCTCTGGTCCCGCTGCGCCGGCTGTGCGAGCCTGCTCTACCGCAAGCGGCTGCGCCGCAACCTGGACGTCTGCCCGGAGTGCGGCGAGCACACCCGGCTCGGCGCCCCGGAACGACTGCGGCAGCTCGTGGACCCGGGATCCCTGTGCCTCCTGCCCGACCGGCTGCCCGAGGCGGATCCGATCGACTTCGTCGACGTGCTGCCGTACCCGCACCGGCTCAGCGCCGCGCGGGTCAGCACCGGCTTGGCCGAGGCGGTCCTCTGCGCCACCGCCACCATCGGCGGACACCCGGCCGCTCTGGCCGTGATGGACTTCCGCTTCCTCGGCGGCAGCCTCGGCTGCGCGGTGGGTGAGCTGATCACCCGTACCGCCGAGCGGGCGTTGGACGACCGGGTGCCGCTCATCCTGGTCACCGCGTCCGGTGGGGCGCGGATGCAGGAGGGCGCCCTGTCGCTGATGCAGATGGCAACGGTCAGCCAGGCCATCGCCGCGCTGCGCGAGGCGGGTCTGCTCACCGTCAGCGTGCTCACCGATCCGACCTACGGAGGCGTGGCGGCGTCGTTCGCCACCAACACCGACCTGGTCCTCGCCGAGAGTGGCGCCCGGATGGGTTTCGCCGGTCCACGGGTGATCCGCCAGGTCACCGGCCGGGCGTTGCCGGAGGGGTTCCAGACCGCCGACTTCCTGCTGCGCCACGGTCAGGTGGACATGGTGGTGCAGCGCCGGTCGCTGCGGGGTCGACTGGCCGCGCTGCTCGCGGCGGCAGGCACCGGCCGTCCGGCGCGTCCGCCCGTACCCCGGCAGGAGCCGGCGCCACACCACGAGCGCCTGGCCGGCGCGACCCCAGCCGCCGACGGCCGCCGCCCGGTCGGGGAACGACCGCCGGTGGCGGTCGCCGCCGACGGCACGCAACCTGCGGTACGCGACGCGTGGGACACCGTTCGCACGGCCCGCCACCCGGGCCGACCCACCACGCTGGACTATCTGGACTCGGTGTTCGACGGGTTCGTCGAGCTGCACGGCGACCGGCTCAGCGGGGACTGCCCCGCCATCGTCGGCGGTGTCGCGCGGCTGGCCGGCCGGCACGTCATGGTCATCGGCCACCAGAAGGGGCACACGACAGCCGACCTGGTCGCCCGCAACTTCGGCATGGCGAGCCCTGCCGGGCACCGCAAGGCGCTGCGCCTGATGCGTCTCGCCGCCCGCCTCGGCCTGCCGGTGGTCACCCTCGTCGACACCCCCGGCGCCGATCCGGGGATCAGCGCCGAGGAGCAGGGCCAGGCGGCCGCCATCGCGGAGAACATCCTCACCCTCACCGTGCTGCCCACCCCCGTCCTCGCGGTGATCACCGGTGAGGGTGGCAGTGGCGGCGCGCTGGCCCTCGCCGTCGCCGACCGGGTGCTGATGCTGCAACACGCCGTCTATTCGGTGATCAGTCCCGAGGGCTGCGCGGCCATCCTCTGGCCGGACCGCTCCGCCGCGCCGCAGGCCGCCCGCGCGCTCCGGCTGACCGCACCCGACCTGTGTCGCCTCGGCGTCGTCGACGAGATCGTCCCCGAGCCGGCGACGGCCGCCCAGGACGACCCCGCCGAGACGGCCCGACGGTTGCGCGCCGCGTTGCTGGCGAACCTGCTGCCGCTGCTGGACGTGCCGCCCGCGATGCTGGTCCGCCTGCGCCGGCAGCGGTTCCGCCGGTTCGGCGCCACCCGCACCGGTGTCCGGGCGGTCGCCCGATGACCGCCGCACCCACGGTGGACACCACCGACGGCCAGAACGCCCGGCCCGACGGCGGGACCGCCGCGGACGGTGAGGCGGTGCTGGTCGGGCTGCGTCGACAGGCGCGGCACCTGCTCGCCGAGCTGCCCGGGCCGGTGCGTCGGATCCGGTTGTGCAGCGGGACGACGGTGCTGGAGGTCCAGTGGCATCCGGACGAGGCGGCCGCCCGGTCGCCCGTACCCCCGGCGTCGCCGCCGGTCGATGCCACCCCGCCGGCGGGCACGGCCGTGCCCGGCCCGCAGGCCGCGCTGATCCGGCCGCCGGTCCCCGGCCGCGCCGCGGTCCGGGCGCCGATCGTCGGCACCTTCTACCGCGCGCCGGAGCCCGGCGCACGGCCGTTCGTCGCGGTGGGTGACCTGGTCCGTCCCGGTCAACCGGTCGCGATCGTCGAGGCGATGAAGCTGATGAACGAGGTCACCGCCGACCGGGCCGGGCGGGTGGTCGCGATCCTCGTCGGCGACGGCCAGCCAGTGGAGTACGACCAGCCACTGGTCGAGCTGGATCCGGCCTGACGGCGGGGATGAGTGACAGATGTTCGAGACCGTGCTGATCGCCAACCGTGGTGAGATCGCGCTGCGGGTGCTGCGGGCCTGCAAGGAACTGGGCATCCGCACGGCGGTGGTCTACTCCGCCGCCGACGCGGACTCCGCGGCCGTGCGCCTCGCCGACCAGGCCGTCCGGATCGGGCCGGCGTCGAGCCGGCGCAGCTACCTCAACGCCGCCGCGATCGTGGAGGCGGCCCGGCAGGTGGGCGCGCAGGCCGTGCACCCCGGGTACGGCTTCCTCTCCGAGGACGCCGACTTCGCCGAGATCTGCGCCGACAACGGCCTGACGTTCATCGGCCCGCCGCCGGCGGTGATGGCGGCGCTGGCCGACAAGTCCTCGGCCCGGGCCCTCATGAGCCGCGCCGGCCTGCCGCTGCCCGAGGGCAGCGTCGCGCCGGTGGCGACGGCCGCCGCGGCCGCCGAGATCGCCGACGCCGTCGGCTATCCGGTGATCGTGAAGGCGGCCGCCGGGGGCGGTGGCCGGGGGATGACGGTGGTGCACCACCAGACCGAGCTGGCCCGGGCGTACGCGCGGACGCGGGCCGCCGCGCAGGCCGCCTTCGGTGACGACAGGGTGTACGTCGAGCGGTACCTCACCGAGGCTCGGCACGTCGAGGTGCAGGTGCTCTGCGACTCCCACGGCAACGGCGTGCACCTGGGCACCCGGGACTGCTCGGTGCAGCGCCGGCACCAGAAACTCGTCGAGGAGGCGCCCGCTCCCGCGTTGTCCGCCGCCACGCTCGACGCCATCGCCGAGACCGCGCTGCGGGGCGCCCTGGAGGTCGGCTTCGTCGGCGCGGGCACGCTTGAGTTCCTCGTGGACGCCGAGGAACGCTTCCACTTCCTGGAGATCAACTGTCGGATCCAGGTGGAACACCCCGTCACCGAGATGGTCACCGGGATCGACCTGGTGCACGAGCAACTGCACATCGCGGCCGGGGTGCCGCTGCGGTGGCGGCAGGAGGAGATCCGGCTGCACGGCGTCGCCGTGGAGTGCCGCGTCAACACCGAGGACCCCGAACGCGACTTCGCGCCCACACCCGGCCGCCTGGAGCGGTTCACGCCACCCGGTGGACCGTTCACCCGCGTGGACACCCATGCCAGCGCCGGTTACCTGGTCGGCCCCTGGTACGACTCGCTGCTGGCCAAGGTGATCGTCTGGGCGCCCGACCGGGAACTGGCGCTCAACCGGCTGGAGCGTGCCCTGGAGGAGTTCGACATCGCCGGGCCGGGCGTGCACACCACCATCCCGTTCGTGCGGCGGGTGCTCGACGACGCCGCGTTCCGCAAGGGCCGCTACACGACCGGCCTGGTCGACCGCCTACTCGCCGCGTCGTCGTCGCCACCACCACTGCCGCCGTCGCCCGCGCCCGCGCAGCGGTCGGCGGCCACCCCCACACCCCGCGCCGCGCCCGCCGCGCAGCCCGACGTAACCAACCGGAGGACCCGATGACCGTCACCCATGGCCGCCCGATGACCGCCGAGATCACCGACATCCTGGTGTCGCACTGCGGGCTGGACGCCGACGCCGCGGCACGAGCGCCCGCCGCGTCGCTCGAGGAACTGGGCATGGACTCACTCGCGCTGCTGGAACTCTCCGCCGTCGTCGCCGACCGGTGGCAGGTGAGCATCCCCGAGCAGGCCGGGCAGCTGAGCATCCCGGCGGTGGCCGACCTGGTCGCGCGCCGTACCGACCCGCCCGGACACACCGAGAACTCGGTGGTCATCGACGCGCCTCTCGCGCTGGTCTGGGACGTCACCAACGACGTGGCGAACTGGACCGAGCTGTTCACCGAGTACGCCGTGGTGGAGATCCTGCACCGCGACGGGCACACCGTGCGGTTCCGGCTCACCATGTACCCCGACGAGAACGGGGTGGCGTGGAGCTGGGTCAGTGAACGCACCGCCGACCCGGTCAGCCGGCAGGTGCGGGCGCACCGGGTGGAGACCGGACCGTTCGAGTACATGCGGATCCACTGGCGCTACACCGAGGAGGCCGACGGCGTCCGGATGGCCTGGACGCAGGACTTCGCCATGAAGCCCACCGCGCCCGTCGACAACGCCGCGATGACCGAACGGATCAACACCAACAGCGTCATCCAACTCGCGGTGATCAAGGACCGGGTGGAGCGGATCGCCCGGCAGCGCGAGGAGCAGGACCGCGTTGTGGCCGGTGGCGGGTCGACGGGGGCCGGCGATGAGTGACCTGGGCACCCGGCCGATCGCCGCGGCGGACGTACCGGCCGACCGGAGGCGCGGCGGCGAGTTGCGGGTGCTGCTCGGGCCCCGCACCGTCGGCAGCACCTCCGGCTTCCTCGGGGTGGCCACCCTCGCCCCGGGTGAGCGGATCGCCGAGCACTACCACCCGTACAGCGAGGAGTTCCTGTACGTGGCGCGCGGCGCGATCACCGTCGACCTGGACGACCAGCCCACGGCGGTGTCCGCGGGCGAGGCGCTGTTCGTGCCGGTAAACGTGCGGCACCGGCTGCGCAACACCGGATCCGAGCCGGCCGAGGTGGTCTTCCACCTGGGTCCTCTGGCACCCCGGCCCGAGCTCGGACACGTCGACACGGAACTGGTCGAGCAACGGGGCGGGTCATGAGCGCGAGGAGTGAGCCGGGTTTGCGAGCCCCGCAGTCGCGAACAGAGGTGGCGCGATGACCGGGCGGCGCACGGTGGTGACAGGCATCGGGGTGGTCGCTCCCGGGGGCGCCAGCCGGGACCGCTTCTGGAAGACCATCACCGAGGGACGGACGGCCACCCGGCGGATCAGCTTCTTCGACCCGTCGCCGTTCCGCTCGCAGATCGCCGCCGAGTGCGACTTCGACCCGGTCGCCGCCGGACTCACCGACGCCGAGCGGCGCCGCGCCGACAGGTACGTGCAGTTCGCGCTGGCCTGCTCCACCGAGGCGATGGCCGACTCCGGGCTGGTGCTCAGCGACGCCGAGCGGGACCGCACCGGGGTGGTGCTCGGCACCGCAGTGGGCGGCACGATGGCCCTGGAACAGGAGTACGTGCGGGTCAGCGACAACGGCCGGAACTGGCTTGTCGACGCGGCGCTCGGCGGCCCGTACCTGTACCAGGCGCTGGTGCCCAGCAGCCTGGCCGCCGACGTGGCGTGCCGGCACGGGCTGCACGGCCCGGCGCAGGTGGTCTCCACCGGCTGCACGTCGGGCATCGACGCCATCGGGTACGCCCACCAGCTCATCGTGGACGGCGAGGCGGACATCGTGCTGGCCGGCGCGGCCGACTCGCCCATCTCACCTGTCACCGTCGCCTCGTTCGACGCGATCAAGGCGACCAGCCCCGACAACGACGACCCCGCGCACGCCTCCCGTCCCTTCGACGCCGACCGGCACGGGTTCGTGCTGGCCGAGGGCGCGGCGGTGCTGGTGCTTGAGGAGGCCGAGCACGCCCGACGGCGCGGCGCCCACGTCTACTGCGAGGTCGCCGGCTACGCCAGCCGCAGCAACGGTTACCACATGACCGGGCTGCGCCCGGACGGGCTGGAGATGGGCCTCGCCGTCACCGACGCGCTGCGACAGGGCCGCGTCGCCCCCGAGCAGGTCTCCTACATCAGCGCCCACGGCTCGGGCACCCGGCAGAACGACAGGCACGAGACGGCCGCGTTCAAACGGGCGCTGGGCCAGGCCGCGTACCGGGTGCCGATCAGCTCGATCAAGTCGATGGTGGGGCACTCGCTCGGGGCGATCGGGTCGATCGAGATGGCCGCCTGCGCCCTCGCCATCGAGTTCGGCGTGGTGCCGCCGACGGCGAACTGGAGCACCCGCGACCCGGAGTGCGACCTGGACTACGTGCCCAACGAGGCGCGGGAGGTGCCCGTCAACGTGGCCCTGTCGGTGGGCAGCGGCTTCGGCGGCTTCCAGTCGGCAATGGTGTTCCGCCGGCTGTCCCCGACGGTGGCGGCGTGAGCACCGCCCGGGCGGTCGTCACCGGCATCGGTGTGGTCGCGCCCAGCGGCGTGGGCGTGGACGCGCACTGGCGTACCGTGCTGGCCGGCACCCGGCGCACCGGGCCGATCACCCTGTTCGACCCGTCCGGCTACCCGACCCGCTTCGGCGGCGAGGTTCCCGACTTCACCGCCGGCTCGTACGCCGACAGCCGGCAACTGGTGCAGACCGACAGGTGGACGCACCTCGGCTTCGCCGCCACCCGGCTGGCGCTCACCGACGCCGGCCTGCCCGAGCGGGCACCCGACCCGTACGGCTACGCCATGACCCTGGCCAGCTCGTCCGGGGGCAACCTGTTCGGCCAGCGGGAGCTGCAACGGCTGTGGGGTGGCGCGTCGCGGACCGTCGGCGCGTACCAGTCGATCGCCTGGTTCTACGCGGCAAGCGTCGGACAGCTCTCCATCCACCACCAGTTCAAGGGACCGAGCGGGGTGCTGGTCGCGGAGACGGCAGGTGGGCTGGACAGCCTCGCGCACGCCGCCCGCGCGGTGCGCCGGGGCACGCCCGTGGTGATCGCCGGGGCGACCGAGTGTCCACTGAGCCCGTACGCCCTGGCCTGCCAACTGCGCTCCGGGCTGCTCAGCGACGTCGCTGACCCGGAGCGGGCGTACCGGCCGTTCGACGCGTCGGCAAGCGGCTACCTGCCGGCCGAGGGGGGAGCGGTGTTCGTGGTGGAGGAGCTGGCGCACGCCCTGGCGCGGGGGGCCCGGATCTACGGCGAGGTGAGCGGCTGGGGCGCCACCCACGACGCCGCGCACACCACTGCCGACAGCGCCGGCGACCCGGCGCAGTACGCCCGCGCGATGCGACTGGCCCTGGACCGGGCGGGCGTCGCGGCGGCGGGGATCGACGTGGTGCTTCCCGACGCTCTCGGTGTGCCCCGCTACGACCGCAGCGAGGCCGAGGCGCTGCGCGCCGTGTTCGCCGACCGGCCGCCCCCGGTGACCACGCAGAAGCCGCTGACCGGGCGGGCGCACCAGGGCGGCTCGGCGTTGGACGTGGCCACCGCCCTGCTCGCGTTCGCGCACGACACGCTGCCCGCGTCCGCCGGCCCGGACCGGGTGGCCGACGGGTGCGAGCTGGACTTCCTGCGGGAGCACCGCCGGCCGCGCAGCCGGCTCGCGCTGGTCTGCGCGCGGGGCTTCGACGGGTTCAACAGCGCGCTGGTCCTTCGGGGGGCCGCGCCGACGAGGGGAGAGACGCCATGAGCGAGCAGCGGGCCCGAGTGGTCTTCCTGGTGCGGGTGCCGGCGCCGCGCACCGAGCGGTTCCTCGCCGCATACGAGGAGGTGCGGCACCTGGTCGCCGACGGCGTGCCGGGTCACCTGGTCGACCAGGTCTGCCGCTCGTCGACCGACCCGGAACAGTGGCTGATCACCAGCGAGTGGGCGAGCCTTGCCGACTTCGAGAACTGGGAGCGCACCCCCGAGCACCGGGACCTGGTGCGCCCGATGCGGGAGTGCTTCACCGACGCCCGTTCGCTGCGCTTCCACATCCACGCGCAGACGCCGGCGCTGGCCTGACCGCCCGCGCTGATCAGGGCTGGCGGTCCGGATCGTCCCGGACGCGGCCGTAACGCTCGTAGATCACCCGCGAGTCGAACGTCCTCGTCTCGATCAGGTCCAGCCGTACGTCCTCGGTGACGGGTGGCAGGTAGGGCGTACCGCCGCCGACGACGACCGGATGGCGGAACATGCGCAGCTCGTCGACGAGGCCGAGTTCGAACGCCGCCGAGGCGAGCCCGGGGCCGCCGATCTCGACGTCCCGGTCGGTCGCGTCCAGGATCGCGGCGACCTCCTCGGCCACCGACGCCTCGGCGAGTCGGGCGTTTCCCTGCACCGTGTCGAGCGTACGGCTGAAGACGACCTTCGGGAGAGCGGACCAGACGTCGGCGAACGCGGCCTTGAGGTCGGTGTCGCGCATCGACGGATCTGTCTCCCACACCAGCATGTCCTCGTAGAGCCGGCGGCCCAGCAGATAGCCGCCGAGCCCGCGCACCCGTGCGAGGTGGAAGCCGAACAACTCCTCGCTGGGCGCCCCCCACCCGAAATCGCCGTTCCGGTCGGCGACGTAGCCGTCCACCGAGACGCTCATCGCGTAGATCAACATGGCGGCACACCCATCGCGTCGAAAGTGGTACCTGCTGCGCCCATGCTTCCAGAGCCTGACCACGCCCGCGTCGGCAGCGATGAAGCCCCGGAGCGCGTAGGGTCCTGGACCCATGAAGGTGCTGATCTCGGTGGACATGGAGGGCATCTCGGGGATCGTCCACTCCGCCGAGACGAATCCCGATCGGTACGACTACGAGCGTGGCCGGGCGTTGATGACCGCCGAGGCGAACGCGGTGATCGCCGGGGTCCTCGACGCGGAGCCCAACACGGTGGTGTGGGTCGCCGACGCCCACGGCACGTTTCGGAACCTCCTGCCGGAGGACCTCGACAGGCGTGCTCACCTGGTGCGCGGCAAGCCCCGCCCGCTGGGCATGCTCGCGGGGCTGGACGAGCACACGGACGCCGTCCTGTTCGTCGGCTATCACGCTCGCGCCGGTGCCGGGCCGGCCGTGCTGGCGCACACGATGAGCGACGCCATCCTCGACGTGCGGGTGGACGGACGATCGCTCGGCGAGATCGGCCTCAACGTCGCCATGGCGGGACACCTGGACGCGCCAGTCGTCCTCCTGAGCGGAGACGACACCGCCTGCACGGAATTCAGCGAGCTGGTGCCCTCGGCGGTCACCGTCGCCGTCAAGCAGACCCTGGGCCAGACCGCCGCGGTGGCGCTGCACCCGCAGGAGGCGCGAGAGCGGCTGCGCCACGCCGCCGCCGACGCCATCGCCCGCCGTGCCTCGATTCCTCCGGCGAAGCTGACCGGGTCGGTGGACGTCGAGGTCGACCTGTACGGCCCGTACATGGTCGACCTCGCCACTCTGGTGCCGGGTGTGACGCGCGTCGGCGGTGGCCGGACGGTCGCCTTCCACGCCGTCGACGTCGCGGAGGCCTACCGGCTGGTGCAGCTGCTCGTCCAACTCGCCAGCATCAAGCCCGGCTAGCCTGGCGATCGACTCGGGTTCAGGAAAACTGCGGTGTCCGATCGGGTCGGACACCCCGGTTTCCCTGAAGCCGAGTCGATCTTGAGTGCCGCCGGCCGCCTGATCGGGCCGCCTGATCGGGCCGCCTGGCCGGTGGTCGGCGGCGGTATGTGGCAATCGGTCCGGGCGCTTGATTTGATCTAGCCATTTGCATCTAGCGATGCTCCTCGCGGCTGTCGTAGGGTTCCGTCAGCACCCCGAAAGATGTTCACAAACGGGGATTATGCCCTAATTTGTGCTGCGGGTTGAACGGCGAGGGTGATGGATCAATCGACAGGAAACCTTACGGCTGAAAACCCTGGCTGGGTGGACGACGTCCTGTTCTCCGGCCGTCCGACAGATGTTTGTCTCCGCCTGCCGGAGCCGATCGACCGGGCCACCCTGCACCGGCTGGTGACCGCCGCGCAGGACCGGCTCACCGCCGCCGGCCTCCGACCCGGTGGCGCCGCCGCGCTGCGGCTGCCGCCCTCGCTGGCGTACGTGGTCAACCTGCTGGCCACCTGGCGCGCCGGCGGGCAGGCGATCCTGCTCGACCACCGGCTCACCGACCACGAGGTGGATCGGGCGCTGACCCGGCTCACCCCGCAGGTGGTGGTCGCGCCGCTGCGGACGGCCGGCGGCGCGCTGAAGGTCTTCGTCGACGTCACCGAGAGCGTCACCCGCTACGCCGACCGGCCGGCGGTCAGCGGGCACGCCGTGATCCAGCTCAGCTCCGGCTCCACCGGCCCGTCCAAGGTGATCGGCCGTACCGCCGCCGACCTGGTCGCCGAGGTGGGCCGCTACACCCGCATCGACGGCGTGCCGCTGCCCGGCGAGCGCATCATCCTGCTGCCCTCCATGGTGCACGTGCTCGGGCTCGTCGGCGGCCTGCTCTACGGCCTGCACGCCGGGGTCGAGCTGGTGCCACCGCAGCGGCTCAGCGGCGACGCCGTGCTCGCCGCGATCGCCGCCGACCCGACGCCGGCCACCGTGCTGGGCGTGCCGTTCCACATCGGTCTGCTCGCCTCCACGCGACCGTCCGGCCCCCTGCCGCAACTACGGCGGATGACCACCGGCGGCGAGCTGGTGCCCGCCGCCGTGGCGCAGGCGTTCACCGACCGGTACGGGGTGCCGCTGGGCAACATGTACGGGATGACCGAGGTCGGGGTGATCGGCACCGACCTGCACGGATCCCACCGGCCGTCGATCGCCCCGGCGCCCGGCATCGAGGTCCGCGAGGCCGACGGCGAGCTGTGGGTGTCCTGCCCGGCGTCGCCGTACGTCGGACTGAGCGACCCGACCCGCTGGGCCGACGGCTGGCTGCACACCCGCGACGCCGGCACCGTCGACGCCGCCTCCGGCCTGGTCACCGTGCGCGGCCGGCTCGACTCGCAGGTCTCCGTGGGCGGGATGAAGGTCGACCTCACCGAGGTGGAGGCCACCGTCGCCGAGCTGCCCGGCGTGGCAGCCGCCGTGGTGGTGTGGGACGACGGCATCACCGCCTACGTCCAGCCGGACGGCCCGCTGTCGGAGGAGATGCTGGACAAGCTCCTCGCCGAGCGGCTGGCCGGCTACAAGCGACCCCGGGTGCTGCGCCTGCTCGATCAGTTGCCCCGCACCACCACTGGCAAACTGGTCCGCTCGACCGGCGCCCTGCGCTCGGCGGCGACGCCGTGACCGGCCCACTGCACCACCTCGACGTCGACCTCAACCTCCGCCCGTACGGCGACGGCCAGGACGAGACCCGCACCCACCTCCGGGTGGCCGACCCGCAGGGGCTCGCCGCCGGGCACCGGTCGCAGCGGAAGACCCGGCGGGGGCATCTCCCGCAGCAGTCCGCCACCGCGCAGCCCCACGCCGAGGGCCTTGCCGACGGCCTCCTTCGCGGTCCACAGCCCCAGGAAGTCCACCGCGTGCCCGACCTCGGGCCGGGCGGCCAGCCAGGACGACTCGGCGGGCGGAAACCAGCGGCGGGCCAGCGCGAGCGCGGGCAGCGGGCGGACCCGCTCCACGTCCACCCCGACCGGGCCGCCGAGACGGGCCGCGACCACCACGACACCGTCGGTGCGGCTGACGCTGACCGGCAACTCCACGGGCCCGGTGCGTCGACCCTCGTCGGCGGGCTCGGCTTGCCGGCCCCGCTCGACCGGCCCGTCCACCCGGACCTGCTCGACCGTCCCGCCCACCCGGAGGAGGGGGCTCCCACCGGGCCGATGCGTCAGCACCAGCTCGGCCTCCGAGCGGCCGAGCAGCGCGGCACCCGCGCGCAGCAGCAGCCCCCTGGCCGGATCCGGCTGACCGCCGGTGTCCCGACCGACCCACACGTAGACGGTGTCCCGATCGGACACCGTCAGTTGGCCCACGCAGAGAGGGTATCCATGAGAGCCGAGGTCCGTGCCTTCGTCGTCGAGCAGCTCGCCGACATGAACTACGACGTCGAGGGGCTCGACGACGACACCACGCTCGGCCCCTCCGGCGTCGACCTGGAATCGCTGGCCCTGGCCGACCTGTCCGTCCGGGTCGAGGACCGCTACGGCCTGACGTTCGCCGACGACGAGTCGGAGAAGCTGGCCCTGATGACTGTCGGCGAGTTCACCACAATGGTCGCCGACCGCGTCGCCGAGGCGACGAGCGACAACGCCTGATGCCCGGTCAGCCCGACCTGGGGCGAGCTGACCTGCTGACCATGCTCGCCGAACTCACCGCGAAACCCGCCGCCGAGGTCCCCGACCGGATCGGCTCGATGGAACTCGCCTGGCTCGTGCACCTCATCGAGCAGCGCTACGAACGTCGGCTCGACCTCACCGACGACGACCTGGCCGGCATCCGTACCGTCGACGACGCCCTGGTGGTCTTCCGGGCGTCGCTGGCCGCCCCCGCAGATGGCTGAGCCGCCCGTCGTCCAGCTCACCGGTGTGCACGCGGTAAGCGCCCTGGGTCGCGGCGCCGACGCGCAGCTCGCCGGGGTCCTGGCCGGTGCGCCGGCGTTTCGCCAGGTACGCCGCTTCGACACCACCGCCCGCCGCGTCGCCGTGGCCGCCACCCTGCCCGACGTGGGCGCCCTCACCGACGAGCTGGCCGCCGCGATCGACGCGGCCTGCGCGGCGGCCGGCCTGGACGACGTACGCCGGGCGGGGTGCGCCCTGCTGCTCGCGGTGCACGGCGGCCCGGCGCCGGGCGTGGGGCCCACCCCGGCCGCGCTCGCCGGCCAACTCGCGCTGCGCGCCGGACTGTCCGGACCGACGCGCGTCTACACAAGCGCCTGCGTGTCGGCGAGCACGGCGGTGGCCGACGCCGCGTCCCTGATCGCCCGGGGTGACCTGGACCGGGCGGTGGTGGCCGCCGGCTACCTGGTCGAGCCGGACCAGTTCGCGCTCTTCGACGCCGGCAGGGCCCTCGCCGACGACGGGGCGGTACGCCCGTTCAGCGCCGGCCGGCGTGGGTTGCTGCTCGGCGACGGCGTGGCCGCCGTGGTGCTCGAGTCCCACGCGGTGGCCCGCCGACGTGGCGGCGAGTCGGTGGCCACAGTGGTCGGTTGGGGGCGGGCCGGCGACGCGTTCCACCCGTGCCAGCCGGACCCGTCCGGCACCGGGTTGTCGCACGCGGTGCGTGCCGCGCTGCGCCGGGCCGGGCTGCCACCGCGGGCCGTCGGCTACGTCAACGCCAACGCCACAGGCACCGCGCAGAGCGACGCCGCCGAGGCGGCGGCGCTGCGCCAGGCCCTCGACGGGTACGCCGGTCAGGTGCCGATCAGCTCCACGAAGGCGCTGCACGGGCACGCGTTGGAGGCGTCCGGGCTGCTCGAACTGGTGGTCACCGCGCTGGCGCTGCGCCGGGGCGAACTGCCCGTCAACGCCGGCTGGCAGGCCCCGGACGAGGCGTGCCCCCTGGACGTCATCACGGACCGTCCGCGCCGGACGACCGCGACCCACGCCCTGACCCTCAACGCCGCCTTCGGTGGCGCCAACACCGCCCTCCTGGTCGGCACCCCGTGACCGACCCCGCCTCCCCGCGATCGTGCGCTGTCGACCCCGACGGATCCGGCGAGGCACGCGAAACAACGACCCGGATCACCGTGCGGGAGCTTGCGCGAGCCTGCTGGCCCGAGGCCGGCGACGGGGACGTGCCGGGGGTCCCGGGGTTCGTGCACTCGGGGTTCGCTCCGGTGGTGGTGGCAGTGGCCGAGCGGTGTCTACGGCGACGGTACGGGACGGGGCCGGTGCCCGCCGGCACGCGGACGGCGATCGTGCTGGTCAGCGCCAGCGGCGACCGGGCCAGCGCCGAGCACGTGCGGGCCACGGTCGAGGCCGGCGGGCGGGTCGGCCCGCTGTTCTTCTACCAGTCCGTGCCCAACAGCGTCGCCGGGCACGTCGCGGCCCGCTGGGGGCTGCGCGGCCCGGTGGTCTGCCTCAGCCCGACCGGCGACCCGTACGCCGACGGCACCGCCGAGGCGGCCCTGCTCTGCGACGACGGCGACGCCGACGAGGTGTTGCTGGTCCTGATCGAACAGGCGCCCGACACGTCCACCGAGGCGGTCGCGGTGCTGCTGGGGGGAGGAGCACGACCATGAGGACACCGGGACTGCGCGGCGCGTTGGCCGCCGACACCGAGCTGGGCGCGGGCAACATGCTGGCCCGGGTGCTGGCGCACGGCGCCGACCCGGACGGGCCCGGCCTGACCTTCGACACCGCCGTCGACGGGCACCCGGCCGAGACGCCGCTCACGCTGGGCCAGCTCGACGAGCGGGTCGCGGCCCGCACCGCCTGGCTGCACGAGCGCGGGGTACGCCCCCGCGACCCGGTCGCCGTCTGGGCCACCGCCGCCGCCGACATGGTGCTGAGCTTCCTGGCACTGGCCCGGCTGGGGGCGATTCCGGCGCTGATGAACGGCAAGCTCCGTCCGGAGATCGCCGCCGAGTACATCCGTCGGCTGCGGGGCGTCGGTGTGCTCGCCGACGACGCGCACACCGCGCTGCTGGCCGGGCACGACCTGGGCGTACCGCTACTGGGCACGCCCGCGCAGGCCGGCACGGGCGACCCGGCGCAGGCGCCGGCGCACTACCGGCACCACAGCGACGACCCGATCGTGATCACCCACACCTCCGGGACGACGGGGGTGCCCAAGGCGGTGCTGCACTCGCACGCCAGCCTCTTCGCCGCCACCCGGCACCTGCTCACCATGCCGCAGGCGCAGGGCACCCGCCGGATCCTCAACGCGCTGCCCGCGCCGCACACCGCCACCGTGCTGATGGTCAACCAGGCGCTGGGCAACCGGGCGGACATGTTCCTGCTGTCCGAGCAGGGCGGCGATCGGGTGCTGGACGCCATCCAGCGCTGGCGCCCCGACGGGGTGTTCGGTTTCTCGGTCACCTGGGCCGAGCTGGCCCGCTTCGACCTGTCCGGGTACGACCTGGACTCGGTGCGGCTGTGGTTCAACACCGGTGACTGCTCGCACGAGCCGCACATCCGCAGGCTCGTCGCGGTCGGCTGGCGCGACACCGTCACCCGCGACGGGGTGGCCCGGGTGCCCGGCTCGGTCTTCATCGACGGGCTGGGCTCCAGCGAGATGGGGCACTCCATGTTCCACGTCACCCACCGCGCCGACACCGACAGGTACGGCCGCTGCATCGGCCGCCCGTACGAGTTCGCCCGGGTGGCGGTGCTCGACGCCGAGGGCGAGCCGGTGCCGGTCGGCGAGGTGGGCTTCCTGGGCGTCGACTCGCCGTCGCTGTTCCGGGGCTACTGGAACGACTCGGTCACCACCCACCGGTTCCGCCAGCGCGGCTGGTACCTCACCGGCGACCTGGTCCGCGCCGACGCCGACGGCCGCTACTACCACCTGGACCGGGCTGTCGACTCGGTCGACGCCGGGGACGGCAGGCGGTTCTTCACCGCCCTGTCCGAGGAGCAGATCCTCGCCACCTGCCCGGACGTCACCGACTGCACCGTGGTGATCGTGGCGGAGGCCGGCGGCGTCGTCACCGACGTGCTGCTGGAGTTGGCCGCCGGCGCCGACGAGGCCGAGGACCGCACCGAACGGGTTCGCGTCGCGCTCGGCGCCGACGTCGGCGCCACACTGCGCCGGGTGGTGCCGGTGCGCTCGGACGACATACCGGTCACCGTGACCGGCAAGGTCCGCAAGGTGGCGCTGCGCGAGCGCTACCTGACCGAGGCGTCGTCGTGAGCGGCCGATCCGGGGTGTCGTCGTGACCGCGCTGATCACCGGGATGGGCCTGTTCACCCCGGTCGGGCGGGGCGTCGAGGAGACCTTCGACGCGCTTACCAGCGGCCGGTCCGGGCTGACCCGGCCGCCCGACGGTCATCCGGCGCACCTGTCGCTGGACGTCGCCGGCCTGCTGCCGGACATCGACCCGCGCAGCGTCGTGTCCGGGCCGGAGAGCCGCGTGCTGGACCGGATCGTGGTGCTCGCGCTGCTCGCCGCCGCGGACGCGCTCGCCGACGCCGGCATCGAGGTGGGCCGCGACGTCGAGCCGTCCCGGATCGGCGTGATCGTCGGCGGGGTCGGTGGGATGGCCACCCTGGAGACCCAGGTGCTCGCCCGTGCCGCCCGGGGCCGCGCGGCGGTCAGTCCGTACCTGCTCACCGGCATCCTGCCGAACATGCCGGCGGCGCGGATCGCGATCGCGCACGGCATCCGGGGCTACAGCTCGTCGGTCGGCACGGCCTGCGCGTCCGGCGCGCAGGCGGTCGCGGACGCGGTCCGGTTGATCCGGGCGGGGGAGGCCGACGTGGTGGTCTGCGGGGCCAGCGAGGCGCCGCTGTTCCCCACCTTCGCCGACACCTTCGGCAACGCGCGGGCGCTGGCCCGCGCCGGGGACGACCCGTCCCGGGCGAGTCGGCCGTTCGACACGTCCCGCTCCGGGTTCGTGTTGGCCGAGGGGGCGGCGCTGCTGGTGCTGGAGAGCGCCGAGCACGCCGCCGCACGCGGTGTCAGCGCGTATGCCGAGGTGGCCGGCTACGGCGCGACCACCGACGCGTACCACCCGACGGCCCCGCGCCCCGACGGCGCCGGCGCGGCCGCGTGCATGCGCGGCGCGCTGCGCAGCTCGGGCGTGCCCGCGGCGGCGGTCGGCTACGTCAACGCGCACGGCACCGGCACGAAGCTCGGCGACATCGCCGAGACCACCGCCCTCGCGGACGTCTTCGGCGACGGCGGCGTGCCGGTCAGCTCCACCAAGGCGCTCACCGGGCACCTGCTCGGCGCCTCCGGGGTGCTGGAGGCGGCGGTGACCGCGCTGGCGCTCGGTCGGGGGCTGCTGCCACCGACGTACCACCTCGACGATCCGGACCCGGCCTGCCCGGCGGACCACATCCGTGGCGCGCCCCGCAAGGCCGATCCGGAGTACGCGCTCACCAACTCGTTCGGGTTCGGCGGCCAGAACGTGAGCCTGCTGCTCGCGCGCGTCGCCGAGCCGAGGAGGTGAGCGACGCGGCATCCCGGACGGGGGGCGTCCGGACGGCAACACGGGGGGAAGCATGGGGAAGGGCACTGAGAACATGGACATCCGTGGGATCGACCACATCGAACTCTACGTAGGCGACGCCCGGCAGGCGGCCTTCTACTTCAGCACCGCCGTCGGTTTCCAGATCTGCGGCCAGGGTGGCCCGGAGACCGGGCTGACCGGGCAGCGCTCACTGCTGCTCTGCCACGGCGACATCCGCCTGCTGCTCACCTCCGGGCTGAGCGCCGAGCATCCGGCCGCCCGGTACGTGCAGCGCCACGGCGACGGCATCGCGGTCGTCGCCGTCGAGGTCGGCGACGTCGCCGAGGCGTACGCCGAGCTGGTGGGCCGGGGCGCGACGGGCGTGACGCCACCGACCACGCTTACCGGCGCGGACGCCGAGGTGGTGACCGCCGAGGTGGAGGGCTTCGCCGACGTGCGGCACCGCCTGGTGCAGCGCACCGGCAGCCGCACCGACTTCCTGCCCGGCGTGATCACACCGACGCCGTTCGCGGCGGACGAGGGCAAGCCGGTCCTCGCCGAGGTCGACCACCTGGCGGTCTGTGTGCCGCCCGGTGAGCTGGACGCGACGGTCCGGCACTTCGAGGGGCTGTTCGACTTCGCGCAGATCTTCGAGGAGCACATCGAGGTCGACGGGCAGGGCATGAACTCGAAGGTGGTGCAGAGCCCGTCCCAGCAGGTCACAGTGGTCTTGCTGGAACCCGACCGGGCCCGCAGGCCGGGGCAGATCGACGCGTTCCTCGACCAGCACGCCGGTGGGGGAGTGCAGCACCTGGGGCTGCGTACCGACGACATCGTCGCCGCGGTGGAGTCGCTGGGCCGGCGCGGTGTCCGCTTCGCCGGCACACCCGCCAGCTACTACGACGCCCTGGAGGCGCGGGTCGGCCGGGTGGACGCGCCGCTGGAACGGCTGCGCGAGCTGGGGGTGCTCGTCGACTCCGACCACGGCGGCCAGCTGTTGCAGATCTTCGCCGAGTCGATGCACGTGCGCCGCACGCTCTTCCTGGAGCTGATCGAGCGGCGCGGGGCGAGCGGCTTCGGCAGCGGCAACATCAAGGCGCTGTACGAGGCCAAGGAGCGGGAACTGGCCGCCGCGGCGGCCGCGCCACAGGGGGTGGGGGCGTGAGCCTGACCACCGAGGAGCAGGCGCTGCTGCCCTCCGACGACGACGTGCGGCACTACGCCGAGCACGGCTGGTACCTGTCGAAGAAGGTATTCACCGACGACGAGGTGGACGCCCTCGCCGCCGCCGCGCAGCGCTACTACGACGGCGAACGCGACCGCCGGCTGCCGGTACGCCCACCGAAGCTCGCCTACTGGGAGCCCGCCAGAGGGCCGGTGCAGCGGCACAACGACTACGTCCACCACGAGCACGACGGGCTGGGCGCGATCCTGCGCAAACCGCTGCTCGGCGCTGTCGCCGCCCGGCTCGCCGAGGCCGACGAGATCCGGGTCTTCCAGTCCACGCTGATCTACAAACCGCCGATCTCCGGCGAGCCGAGCAACATCGTGCCCTGGCACTTCGACAAGCACTACTGGGCGTCCTCGTCGTCGGAGAAGATGCTCACCGCGTTCATCCCCTTCCACGACTGCGGCGAGGAGATGGGCACCATCACCATGGTCGACGGCTCGCACCTGTGGAAGGAGATCGGCGCCGACGACACGGTGGTGCGGCACTTCGCCGACCGCGACCGCAGCCAGCTGGAGGAGATGCTGGCCGAGAACGCCGCGTACAACGGCGCCGAGATCCGCAAGATCCCGATGGTGATCCCCAAGGGACACGTGAGCTTCCACCACTGCCGCACCTACCACGGCAGTGGCCCCAACGTCAGCGGTCGCCCCCGCCAGGCGATCTCGCTGCACCTGCAGGACGGCGACAACGCCTGGCGGGAGTATCCGCTCTCCGACGGCTCGCTCGCCGCGTACAACCACGACGTGCTGGTCCGCCGCACCCACGACGGGCGGCCGGACTACGCGGACCCGGACTACTGCCCCGTCATCTGGCGCCACCGCGCCGCTCAGGGAGGCTGACATGTCACGCTACGACTGGGGTAGGACGCACCCGGGCATCGAACGGCTGGAACGGGCGGTGACCGAGCGACGCGACGCCGTGGTGAAGCACCCGCTCTACGCCAACCTGGACACCCACGAGGCGCTTGTTACCTTCATGGAGCACCACGTCTTCGCGGTCTGGGACTTCATGTCCCTGCTGAAGTCGTTGCAGCGGCAGTTGACCTGCGTGACAGTCCCGTGGATCCCGACCGGCCCGACCGGCAGCCGCCGCCTCATCAACGACATCGTCATGGTGGAGGAGAGCGACGAGCTGGGCGAGGGCTACATCAGCCACTTCGAGCTGTACGTACGGGGCATGGCCGAGGCCGGCGCGGACACCACAGCCGTGAACGCTCTCGTCGACCTGCTGCGCGCCGGCCAACCGGTGACCGACGCGCTGGCCGAGGCGGGGGTGCCTGCCGCGTCCGCGCTGTTCGCCGCGACGACCTGGCACATCATCGAGTCCACGCCTGTGCACTGCCAGGCGGCGGCGTTCGCGTTCGGCCGGGAGGACCTGATCCCGGACATGTTCACGCAGGTCGTCTCGGTCAACGAGCGCAGCAACAGGCTGCACACGTTCGTCGACTACCTGGAACGGCACATCGAGGTCGACGGCGAACAGCACACCCCGATGGCCATGCAGATGCTCGCCGACCTGTGCGGCGACGACGACGCCAAGTGGCAGGAGTGCGCCGACACTGTCAACACCGCCCTCGCCGCCCGCGCCCGGCTCTGGGACGACATCCTCGCGGCCATCAAGGGCCCGGCGTGACCGACGCCGACCCGGTCCGGCTCTACCGCACGGTCCGGCTGATCCGCCGGTTCGAACAACGGGCGGTGGAGCTGGTCCACGGCGGGCAGATCGTCGGCGGCATCCACCCGTACCTCGGTCAGGAGGGGATCGCCGCCGGCGTCTGCGCCGCCCTGGGTGTCGACGACGTGCTCGCCGGCACCCACCGGGGCCACGGGCACGTGCTGGCGCGCGGGGCCGACCCGGCGCGGATGCTGGCCGAGCTGTGCGGCCGGCTGACCGGCCTCAACGCGGGGCGGGGCGGCTCGATGCACGCCGCCGACCTCAGCATCGGCGTGCTCGGCGCGAACGCCATCGTCGGCGCCTCCGGGGCGATCATCACCGGCGCGGTGTGGGCCCGCCGGCGGCAGGGCCACGACACCGTCGGGGTGAGCTTCTTCGGCGACGGCGCGGTAAACGAGGGGATGCTGCTGGAGGCGTTCAACCTGGCCGCGCTGTGGCGGGTGCCGGTGCTGTTCGTCTGCGAGAACAACGGCTACGCCACCACCATGCCGGTCGCCGGCGCGGTGGCCGGCAGCATCGTCGGCCGCGCCGCCGCGTTCGGCATCCCGGCCGTCGAGGTCGACGGCCAGGACCCCGAGGCGGTACGCGACGCGGCGGCCGCCGCCGTCGGCCGGATGCGCGTCGGCGGCGGCCCCGAGCTGGTCGAGGCCCGTACCTACCGCTTCGACGCCCATCACACCTTCGAACACGCGGTACGCCTCGACTACCGCCCGCCCGACGAGGTGAGCCGGGGCCGGGCCCGGGACCCGGTGCGCATCCAGGGCGACCGGCTCTCCGACGTCGACCGTGCCGCAGTGGACGCCGAGGTCGAGGCGACTCTCGACGCGGCGGTGCGCTTCGCCCTGGACAGCCCGGAACCCGACCCGGCCGACGCGTTGACCTACCTGTACGCCAGCGGCCTGACCGCCCGCACCGGAGGTGGCTGAGGTGCCCCGACTGTCGTACCGCCGGGCGCTGACCCGGGCCCTCGCCGACGAACTGGCGCGCGACGAGGCGGTGTTCCTGCTCGGCGAGGACGTCCAGGTCGGGGCGTCGCTGGTGACCACCGGCCTGGCGAAGCGGTTCGGCACCGACCGGGTCCGCGACACCCCCCTGTCGGAGCAGGCGTTCACCAGCTTCGCCACCGGGGCGGCGCTGGCCGGGCTGCGGCCGGTGATCGAGTTCCAGATCCCGTCGCTGCTGTTCCTGGTCTTCGAGCAGATCGTCAACCACGCGCACAAGTTCCCGCTGATGACCGGCGGGCAGTGCAGTGTTCCCGTCACCTACCTGGTGCCCGGCTCCGGCTCGCGCACCGGGTGGGCGGGGCAGCACTCCGACCACCCGTACAGCCTCTTCGCCCACGTGGGAGTGGTCACCGTCGTACCGGCCACGCCGGCTGACGCGTACGGGCTGCTGGTCACCGCGATCCGCCACGACGACCCGGTGGTGGTGTTCGCGCCGGCCGCCGCGATGGACGTACGCGACGACGTGGCCGACCTGGCGCCGGTGCCACTGGGCCGGGGCCGCATCCACCGCTTCGGCGACGACGTCACGGTTGTCGCGATCGGGCACCTCGTGCACGACGCGCTCGCCGTCGCCGAAGAACTGGCCGGCCAGGTCTCGGTGGAGGTGTTCGACCCGCGCACCCTGTACCCGTTCGACATCGACGGGTTGACCGAGTCGGTGGCCCGCACCGGGCGGCTCGTGGTCCTCGACGACGGCAACCGGTCCTGCGGCATCGCCGCCGAGATCATCGCCTCGGTGGTGGAGCGGGTCCGGCTGCTCGCCCCGCCGCGCCGGGTCACCCGCCCGGACGGGGCGGTGCTGCCGTTCGCCCCCGCCCTGGACCGCGCCGTGCAGCCCTCCCGGGAGCAGCTCGCCACCGCCATCCACCTGACCATGAAGGACTCATCATGATCGACCCGAACTACTCGTGGCCGTCTGCCGACGGGGCCTGGACCGACCTGCCGGAGCCGGCCCGTCGGGCCATGGTGGCCAGCGGCGCGGCCGCCTGGGAACGCGTCTTCCACGGCCGGGCCACCTACAACAAGCAGTGGCGGCTGGCCCGCCCCCCGGTCCTGACCGCCGATGCCTGGCGGGAGTTGAACGAGGTCTGCGACAGGCTCGCCCAACTCGTCCTGGACGCCTGCCGGCGGCGGGTGGCCACTGCCGGTGAGCTGCGCCGGCTGCTCGGCGTCCCGGCGGGGGAGACCCGGCTGCTGAACGAGTCGGAGCCGCTGACCGAGGCGCTGCTGGCCGCGTACCGGCCCGATGTGATCTTCACTGAGGGCGTGCCGAAGTTCGTCGAGTACAACATCGACAGCAGCCTCGGGGGAGGGTTCGACGCCGACACCGTCATCCAGCGGTTCGCGCAGCTCTACGCCGAACAGGGCATCCTCGACAACCTGCCGGTCCGTGCCGCACCGTCCCTGCTGGACCAGCGGTTCGTGGCGATCCGCGAGGAGCTGGGGTTGCCCGACGGCGCACGGCTGGCGCTGCTGATGGACTTCGACGCCGACTACCCGGGGTTGGACGACCCGGAGACGTTCATCCGGATCCTCGACCCCCTCGCCGTGCGGGCCCGCGACTTCGGCATCGACCTGGTCATCGCGCCCCTGTCCACCGCCACCCTGGACGCCGAGCGCCGGCTCGTGGTCGACGGCGCGCCTGTCGACGCGCTGTTCCGGCTCTTCGTGCCCAACCGGGTCACCCCGACCGCGGGCCTGGACGCGGTGTCCGGCGCACTGGCCGCCGGCACGCTGCCGATGTACGTGTCGGCGGCGGCCTGGCTGCTGGGCAACAAGACCACCTTCGCCTGGCTCTGGGAGGACGTGGACGCCCTACCCGCCGACGACCAGACGCTGATCCGCCGGCACGTGCCGTACACGGTGCCGTTGACAGTGGCGGTGCTCGACCGGGCGCTCGCCGAGCAGGCCGAGCTGGTGGCGAAACCGGCGGACGGCTCAGCCGGGCACGGTGTGCTCATCGGCCCCGACCTGAGCCCGACGGACTGGGCCGAGGGCCTGCGCGCCGCCGTCGACCGGGGCGGGGCGATCCTGCAGCAGTACCTTCCCGCCGACCGGGTGCCGATGGACTTCGTGCAGATCGAGACCGGCGAGACGGTGACTGCCGACGTCCCGTACTCCCTGGCCCCGTACCTGTTCGGCCGAACGGCCTCCGGCGGCCTGGCGAGGGTCGGCTACCCCGGCGGCGACGGCATCCTCAACCTGGCCCACGGAGTCCTCCTAACCGGAATCCTCCTGTCCACCTAACCCCCCTGCCCCCACCCCCACCGTGCGCCTCCCCCCATCCCGGCCCTCGTCGATCATGAAGTTATTGCCCTCCGCGGCGGCTTGGGGTCAAGGGGTGAGTGCAATCGTTAGGCGGCGATGAGGTGGTCCAGGCGTTCGGCTGGGGTTGCCCA